>PBRC01000042.1 GCA_002725285.1 Gammaproteobacteria bacterium
GTACGACTTTGAATAAGAGAGAGTTTTTGCTCATTGTTAACCCCAAGAGGAATGACAATGAACGAGAAAACACCTTACGCTAAAGACAGTGTAGAGAAGACTGTCAGAGATATCCGACGTAGAACCCGAAGAAAGTTTTCAGCCGAAGAGAAGATTCGTATTGTCCTTGAAGGACTTCGTGGTGAAGACAGCATTGCTGAGCTTTGCCGCAAAGAAGACATTAACCAGGACTGGCACTACGCAAAGAGATGCATTACCGTCGACAATTATCAGACAACCAAATGAGCGAGACACTCTCTTAAATCAAGTGGCTATTAGTCCAAAAGGTTCTGACGACATACACCCAAATGTCGTTTTTACTCTGGCATTTCACTCTGACCCCACAAATAAAAAGGCGGCCCGAAGACCGCCTTGAGTTATCTGCAGCAACTACCGCATCGTATAAGTGAATTCAAATCCCCAGTGCCGGGGCTCTGAGACCTGCGCCGTTCGACGGAAACCGTCTCCGCCACCATGTTTCAGGATCTGTCTGATGCCGATTTCATTCTGAACATTGTTCACAAAAGCAGAAACTATCCAGCTTTCATCAGCATTCGTCCATGTAGCTCGAAGGTCGAAACGATCATAGGCTGGCGCCAGATCTGCCTTCGATGCATAGGCGGAGAAGTAGACGTCGTCTATATAGCTCCAACTGGCAAGTAGATCCAGGTCACCCCTGCTTCCCAGTGGATAGTTATAAACGGCATAGGCGCTGGCTTTTGTTTCAGGTACCTGTAGCAATTGATTACCCTTAACATCAATCCTTCGGTCAGGATTTGAATCCGCATCATAGATTTGACCAGGGGTCGTTGGACTTGCACCATCCACGATCATGAACGATTTGGTATACTCCGTGTCGGTGTAACTGAAGTTACCACCAAACGTCCAGTTATCAGTCGCCAACCATAAGACCTCAAACTCCAGGCCATTGATTTCAGCACCCGGCGCCGACTGGACGGATGTGGTTGAATCCGCGACGGCACAGGCACTCTGAGCGCTCAACGGTGTTCCACCAGGCGGGCAGGCTTCCTCAGTGCGAGTATGAATGGTGTCGTAATCGTAATAATAAAGCGACGCATTGACCTGGAGAGAATTATCCAGGAACTGCCCCTTATACCCCAACTCATAGGCGATCAATTCTTCGGGGTCAAATTCCGGTGTCTGGCTGAAAAACGTCAGATTAAATCCCCCAGAACGATAACCCGATGTGACATTGGCGTACATCATCGAATCATCATCGATAGTGTAGTCCAGATTTATGCGCCAGGTGATTTTTTCGTCTTTACGCTGAAAATGACGATGCAGGCCAAAAGTTATTGGTACACCGGCTAGCCAGGGTTCCACTAATCCAGTTGGCTGCAGGGTCGCACCATCGATCGCGCCTCTGAATATATTGGCTGTCGCAAGATTGAGGCCAAACGCATCTAGAATCGACATGGTCTCGGCATATTGAACATAGTTTTCCTCACCAGAAATATCGTCCCAGGCATAGCGTAAACCTGCGGTTAAAGTGAACTTCTCGTTAATGTCCCATACGCCTTGTGTATAGGCAGCAAAAGCTTCCCGCTCAGTCCGGTTCACGCCATGAAGATTACTACCGGGCGTGACGATGCCGTGTGGGATGGACCCAAGCGAATCATCACCTAACCAGGAACCCGTTGCCTGGAAAATCTGTCCTTCCGGATATCCTGCGGCTTGAGCTGCTTCTTTCGCTGAGAACACATGAGCCGGTGTTGCGCCCGCCAAAAACGTCAGCGCTGGATCACCAGGTACAAGAGAACCCGAAGGTAAACCCAATACGGCAGTTGTCAATGTAGCAACGATAGTGTCCATCGCCCAGTTCGGATCAACGAACTGCGGAGAACTAACCGACGAGTAGAAATCATATCGTTGATCAATGTAGGCATTGTAGAAAAACACACCAGAGGTAAACGTAAGCGAATCAGTTACATCCGAGAACAACTGAAACTCATGCGAGACGTATTCGGCTTCATGGTTCACATAAAACTGCTCGTCGTCGGTCAGACTCGCTGTCGAATCATCTTCAGTAATCCTTTCGTACATCAATTCGCTGTATCCGAAGATGTATTTGAATGTTAATGCTTCGTTGATATCCCAGGTAAATTCAGCCTGATTGCCCTGTTGATCAAAGATTTCCACGTTCAATCCATTTGTGTAGGCACAAAGGTCATCACCGTCAATATCCTTACGATCTAAAAATACACAGTCACTTGGGTCCGCAGTGACATCTCTGCCGTAGTTCGGATGCCCAGAACTTCCGGCCCCATCAACGCCGGGACGGATTCGTTGAGCTGGAATGGCAGCACCGGTGGTTGGATTGGTAAAAGTAAATACTGGTTGAGTCGCATCGAAAAAAGCCGAGTCAGTTGGATCGATTACAGCATAGTCAATATCACGAATACCGTTGCTCTCAACTGTATAGTTGCGTAGTTGATCACCACCAGGAATAATGTTGTTTTCACCACTGAGGACTATTAGACCACCGCCATCACCACCGCCGAATGTGCGGTCGATCTTGGCTTTGTTACTGCGAACATGGAATGTCATATCGTCATTGATAAACCATTCGAGCTGTACCGCAAAGTTCATTTCATCGCCGCTGTCAAGGTCCGGACCCAGGTCACTTCTTTCCTCAATCCAGCCATCATGTTGTCGTGACGAGGCTGTCAACCTGCCATTTAGCACACCTTCTTTCAGAGGCCCTGAAGCCGCGAGATAAGTATCGTGTGTACGGTAGGTGCCGAGAACAGCCTTGGCGGAAAATTCGAACTCATCCGTCGGTTTCTTGTACAGGAAATTCATCGCGCCACCCACAGCATTACGGCCATACAAGGTTCCCTGTGGTCCACGCAAGATCTCGATGCGATCTATATCCCAGAATGATCCTATCGTTGCAGTGTATAAATCTTCTGAATAGACCCCGTTCATATAGGTTGCGACACCGGGGTCACCACCAAGATTACGGAAGTTACGCCCAACACCACGAACTGCCGCATCATAGGGCTGAATAGTCGTGGCGGGAATCATATTCTGCAGATCCGACTGATTGCGAATCCCGAAATCGTCCAGCATCTCCGATGTGAACGCGGTGATTGAAATTGACGTATCTTGAACAGTAGATTCCCTCCTCTCCCCAGTAACGACGATCTCTTCAATCTGACGTTCAGCAGCCTGCAAGACACCCGGTACTGAAAAAGTAGTCGCACAAAGCAACCCTAATCCCAATCGGAAATAGTTGACTCTCATATGTAGTTCCCTGATTTCTATTACTTTTGTAGTTATCTTCATATCCCGTTAAATCTGATCAAACATGAGAAATATTCATCCCAAGAACAGGAGCAAGCGCCACCCTAAGCCCCGGACAAACAAATGTAAACCCCTAATTTGATGAGCTTTGAGACCGACACTACCAGCAATATCTTGCCTACCTGGTTCGCCGATAAGGGTGTCGTATTTGCTGATTCAACCAGGGACTTACTTGCCGTGAAAAACTGGTTCCCGTTTCTCAACAAAGGCTTTGGTTGCCTCCCGATGATCCTGAGTCTGACCGCAGTGTATGTGATGCGTTGCTTCCAGATCCAGGCAGTCATCAACTTCACCACCTAAAGCTCTGTTTAGATTTTCTTTCATATACCGGTAGGCAACCGTGGGACCAGTGGCAAGTCGCTGTGCAATTTCCATAGTCTTCTCCGCCAGTTCTTCAGGTTCACAAACCCAGTTTGTGAGACCCAGGCGTAATGCTTCCTCTGCACTTACCCGATCGGAAAGATAATACAACTCTCGTGCTTTCGCTGAACCCACTAACTGACTCATAAAGTAAGTACCACCATAGTCGCCTGAGAAGCCAACCCGCGCAAAAGCGGTCGTCATGATTGCATTGCTAGCCATTATTCTGAGATCACATGCCAGAGCAAAAGACAAACCGGCACCTGCGGCAGCACCGGGCAAGGATGCAATGGTTGGCTTGGGCATCTTGAATAACTTCCCAGCCGTTGCTCTTTGATGAACCCTTTGCTCGTGAATCGCACCGTCAATAGTTCGTTCACCTACCGTGCCATCACCGGACGCTGCCATTCCTTTTACATCACCGCCTGCGCAAAAACCTTTGCCTGCACCGGTTAACACGATGCACTTAACGTCGGGATCAACTTCAACACTTGCAAGCGTTTGTTGAAGAGCCTGGTTCATTCCAGCTGACATCGCATTTCTGGCTTCGGGCCGGTTGAGGGTCAGTATTGCAACCCCACTTTTGACCTCTGCCAGCATATCTTCAGAGCCTGTATCAATTGCTTTGTCTACCATTGGTATTTCTCCTTTCAATTTTTATATTAATCAGGTGTTGGCAAACTGTTTACTATAGTCAACAGTCAGCCATTTCTCCGGTTTCATTCTGATAACGACACTCCCTTCGCCAGCTGAACCTTCGGCATAAGATGTGCCCATTTCCTCACCCAGGTACCGAATCGCCATGGGTTTAATGTCACGTTCTACATCCATTCCCTCGCGAGCAACAATCGGACCTTCGACACTGACATATTGATATGGCGGTTGTTCGGTCTGGGCGACCATTGAAATTCTGTCCCCGACGTTCATTAGACGTCCTTTGAGAGATTCCGCACCCGTTGAGAACCAGACCAGGCCGTCCTCGTACATATACCAGATGGGTGCGGACAAAGGCCCTTCGGCCTTG
This sequence comes from Gammaproteobacteria bacterium, assembly GCA_002725285.1. GTDB lineage: Bacteria > Pseudomonadota > Gammaproteobacteria > Pseudomonadales > Azotimanducaceae > JAHRVQ01. Next base: position 4,751 of record PBRC01000042.1, read on the forward strand.
CGATTCACACTCACAACTCCCACATGCAAATCTGCCAAAAAAACCTCTCGTTCTGCTTTACTCATTGCCAGCGACATATCGATTGTCCAATTCCAAAAAGGGAATGCCATCATAAAGAAAAATCAAACACATTTTTATCTTTTTCGTTTATCGCAAAATCCAACTTCAATCCTTTTCAGGTCATTTAGCATAGCTGATATTCAGGTCTTCAAAACTGGTACCCGATCAAAGTATGATCCCCCTTCGATTTGGATACCCTTTATTGCTAACCAGGAGAAACACACGATGATTGGATACGTAACAATCGGCACGAATGACATGGCGAAGGCAAAGGCCTTTTACACAGAATTACTTGAGCCTCTAGGTGCAAAGGTGCTGATGGACATGGATCGGATTGCGTTTATCGGTACCGGCATGGATCAGCCGATGCTGGCGGTCTGCATTCCTTATGATGAGAACGATCCCACACCGGGTAATGGCAATATGCTTGCATTCCCAGCGGGTTCTCGCGAGAACGTGGACAAATTGTATGCAAAAGCAATTGAAATGGGCGCGACAGATGAAGGCGAACCCGGGGAGCGAATGCCGACTTTTTACGGTGCTTACTTCCGAGACCCTGACGGCAACAAAGCCGTTTTCTTCCAAATGGGTTAAATCCTGACATCCAGAATGAACACTGTCTCATTCTGGATGATTTTCAAACTACCATAAAATAACCAGAAGGCTCTCCATTCATTTCTGAGTCAAATGGCGCTTAACTCAAGCCATCCGGAGAATAATCCGAATTGATATGGAATCAGGCTTTTTCCACATCAACTGCAATCACCTTGTACTCCGGACACATCGTCTCTTCATCGGCCGTGTTGCTGGTCACGTTATTGACCATGTGTTCAGGGAAATGAAAGGTAGTAAAAACAACACCAGGTTTGACCTTTTCGGATATCTCGGCGTTAAGATGCACTTCACCGCGCTCGGAGAAGAGCCGGGTACTGTCCCCTGAATCTATTCCTCTTTTTGCCGCATCTCTCTCATGTATCAGAAGCACATCACTATCAACGATTCCTTCATTGGCCGTGCGCCGGGTCATTGTCGCGGCATTATAATGCTGCAACGCTCTGCCAGTGGTGAGAATCAAAGGGTAATCGTCAGCGTATTCTTCAATCTCATCAGACTCTTTCCATTCAAAATAGTGGAATTTCCCTTTCCCGAACCTGAATGAATCCTTATGCAATATCCTCGTGCCGACACCACCTTCGCCTATCGGCCACTGCTTTCCGTTGTCCGTAAGATTTTTCCTCGTCGCTCCCTCAAAGAAAGAGACTACATCGGCGATCTCATCCAATACACCGGCAGCATCATACTCCGGTTGCTGATAACCCATACGGTTCATCATATCGACAATTATCTGACCGTCGACCCTGGTACCAGCCAAAGGTGGAACAGCTGCATTCACCCGTTGAACTCTGCGTTCGCCATTAGTGAAGGTGCCGCTTTTCTCGAGAAACGAAGTTCCGGGTAATATGACATCAGCCAATTTCGCCGTTTCTGAAAGGAATATTTCCTGGACAACCAGAAGATCCAGATTAGATATGGATTCAATCACATGTTTTGTATTTGGATCGGTTTGAGCAATATCCTCGCCAAGAATCCACATGGCTTTCAGATCACCACGCTCGGCTGCATCAATCATTTCGGGGATTCTCAAACCTCGTGTTACCGGTGAAACTGTGCCATATTTATCTTCGTAGTACTTAAGTGCCTCAGGTTCTGCCATTGACAGGTAACCAGCGCCTTGATGAGGCTGACAACCCATATCTGCCGCACCCTGGACATTGTTCTGACCTCTTAGTGGGTTTACACCAACACCACGCCGTCCCACGTTACCGGTTATCATTGCCAGGTTCGCGATCAGCATCACTGTCTTTGAACCCTGGCTGTGCTCTGTTACACCAAGACCGTGAAAACTCATGGCATTCTTAGCTGAACCATAGGCAATTGCCGCCTGTTCAACCATAGCCGATTCGACGCCTGCAATCTCGCACATTGCTTCAGCATCCAACCTGGATATCTGCCCCATGAATTCTTCATGGCCTTCGCAGCGTTCATCCATAAATTTATGATCAACCAGTCCATGCTTTGCGATGTAATGGAGCATGGCATTAAGGACTGCGACATTGGTTCCAGGTCTTAGCTGAAGATGGTAGTCCGCTACCCTCGCCAACTCAGTTGTTACCGGATCAACCACAATCAGTGTCTTACCTTTCATGGCATGTTGCTTTATTTTCGCGCCGGTCACAGGGTGAGCTGAGGTGGGATTAGCACCCGTCACCATCATACAATCTGTTCGTTCAAGATCAGCAATGGAATTAGTCGCAGCACCGGTGCCAAATGCCCGTTGCATTCCCCAGGCTGTGGGTGAGTGACACACGCGTGCGCAGCAGTCAATATTGTTGGTGCCACAAACAGATCTAATGAACTTCTGCATCAGGAAGTTTTCCTCATTAGTACATCGTGAACTCGATATACCTGCAATCGCATCTGGACCGAATTCTGATTTTATGGTCGTCAGTTTTTCGGTGATGAAATCGTAGGCTTCATCCCAACTCACCTGTTCGAACTCACCGTCTCTCTTGATCATTGGCGATCTCAGTCGATCCGGATGGTTATAAAACCGGAACGCATAACGTCCTTTAAGACACGCATGTCCTTGATTAACCTGGGCATCCCTCGCTGCATTGATAGACATGACCTTATTGTCTTTGACAGCCACTTCCAGATTACAGCCCACACCACAGTATGAGCACACGGTTCGAACCCGCTTTTCGGCCTGATTCGACTTTGACTGGAAGATGTCACTGATCGCCGCGGTTGGACAAGTGTCGGCGCACACGCCACAGGAAACACAGGAACTATCACCGAACATCAGATCGTTATCTTTGACGATACGTGAATTGAAACCTCGCCCAGCCGTGGATAGAACAAACTGACCCTGGATCTCATCACATACCCTGACGCATCTGGAACAATTAATACATTTCGCCAGATCCATCCTCATGTAAGCATGGCTTTCATCTTTCTCATAGTGCTGATGATCAGCAGGCTGCCAATAGCGAACCTCACGAATGCCAACACTGGCTGCCACATCCTGCAACTGGCAGTTCCCATTCACCTCGCAGGTTAAACAATCAAGAGGGTGATCGGTTAGCACCAGTTCGACGATGTTTTTTCTGAGCTTTGAGACAGTTTCATTATTGATATAAATCCGCATGCCTTCTGTAACCTGCGTGTGACAGGATGCTACTATTCGTCGCTGCTTGTCATCAGCCGTTGCCACTTCCACAGAACAGACCCGGCACGCACCATAGGGTGCAAGTCGCTCGTCATCGCACAGGGTTGGGATTCCGGATCCGGCATGATGACGACGAGTAAACTCAAGAATGGTTTCATTCCTCCTAATCGGAAATGCAACGCCGTCCATCCATGCCAGTTTCGCTTCTGCCGTCATAGCCGATCCCCTGGCTGGCCGTTGATGTTTTCAAAATATGCTGAGAGCTCGTCCTCAAAGTACATTAGTGCATTCCAGACTGGCAAAGGTAATCCGCCACCCAGTGCACATAAGGATCCATGCTGCATCGTCGTGAGCAGATCATCCAGTAGATTCCTGTCCAGTAACTTCTCACCTTTGAGTGCCTGGGAAAACATTTCTTTGCCGCGTGTTGATCCCAGTCGGCAGGGGAAACACTTGCCGCAACTCTCATCACGGGTAAATTCGAAAAGATGTTCGAGGTATCTCATCATCGAAAAAGAATCTGGGATACAAACAAAACTGGCGTGTCCCAGTAAGAATCCATGCTCCGAAAAACTTTCAAAATCGACGCTTAAATCATCTATCTTCGAAACCGGAACCAGACCACCCAGGGGTCCGCCAATATGTATCGCTTTTGTTGACTGCTTAAATCCCATGGCAATTTCATCAATCACCTGTCTTAGTGGCAGCCCCATTTCCACCTCAACGATACCGGGACGATTGAAGCCCGCATCCAGAGACAGAAGTTTCGTACCTGTCGAGGATTCGCTGCCCAGTTGTGCGTAGCTATCACCACCGATTGCCAGAATGCGCTGAATTGCAGCAAAGGTCTCAACGTTATTCAGCACGGTCGGTTTCTTGTAAAGACCTTCCTCTGTCGGAAAGGGTGGGCGTACATCCACTTCAGGTCGTCGACCTTCTATCGAGGCAATAAGCGCGGTTTCCTCCCCGCAAACGTAAGCCCCGGCACCTTCAACAATTTCAATTTCAAATGAAAATCCAGTATCTGCAATATTGTTACCGAGCAATTGTTCGCGCTTGAGTTCATCGACAGTCTGCTGCATCGCCGTGACAGATTCCGGATATTCGGCCCGCACATAGATTACCCCTTCTTTTGCCCCGACAATCCAGGCAGCAACCAGCATGCCATAACAAACTCGATAGGACTGTTCTTCCATGAGATATCTATCTGAGAATGCGCCCGGATCACCCTCATCGCCGTTACAGACCACAAACTTTTTTTCATCTCGAATCCGTCTGCAGGAATCCCACTTTGTTCCAGTGGGAAATCCTGCTCCGCCTCGCCCTCTCAATCCTGATTTCGTAATTTCACCCAAGACATCGACTTCACTAGATTTCATTAGTTCAAGCAGCGCTTCCCGGAATGTTTCCGTTGAATGGAAACCGCCATCTGTGAGTACTGCCGTATTACTAACTAATCGTACTTCATAGTCACGACTTGTTTTAATCGAGGTATCCAGAATATTCAGATCACCATTAGCACCACCTGAGAAGTTTCGCGCATCGTACTGGAACGAGTCGGCATCGTAGCAACGCCCCAGACAAGTCATTCTTCCCACCTGACCATCCCCAAGCTGATTCTCAAGTACTCTTGTCACTCGCTCCTGATCGCCAGAACAAAGACAGGAAGAACCGCTGCAAACCCAGGCCTTTTTATCACTATGCTGCTTATTCAAAAAGTCATAAAAAGTCTTGCTGCCGTAAATCGTGCTCTTGCCAACAAGATACTGATCCGCAGTTTCAGCAATATCATTTCCCGGAAGTTTTACTTTACTAAACAGATTTTCCTGCAAACCTTTTCGACCAGACAATTTGCTGATATTTTTTGACATGCCCTAATTCCACTCTCGATCTAGGTAAAAATTCTATGCGCCTTATTATATATGTTGTATTCATTGTTACCCAGGAACCCCACCAGCGTCATATCAAAAGCTTTTGCAAGATCGACAGCTGCAGAAGAAGGTGCACTTATTGCCGCCATAAAGGGAATATCTGCCATCAAAGCTTTCTGAACCAGTTCAAAACTCACTCGCCCACTGACTAAAACCATCTTGTTCTTAACCTTCAATGAACTGTTTAGCAACAGAGAGCCAATCAGTTTATCCAGCGCATTGTGTCGTCCAACATCTTCCATCGTGAGTAGAATCTCTCCCTCCTGATTGACCAGTGCGACACCATGCAGGCCGCCAGTTCGATCGAATTCAGTCTGAGTTACACGTAAACGACCTGGCAATTGCCTTAGGTCCCTATCATGAATCCTGAAACTGTTCTCTTCAATTTCCGGCTGATGCAACAGTTCCAACGCCTTAATTGACGACTTCCCACAAACACCACAACTGCTATTGGAATAGAAGTAGCGTTGGTAGTTTTTTTCAGCGATACGTTCATGGGAATTCAAGTAGATCTTTATCTGGTTCTGTATCATCAAAGGTTCAGTGAATGGTCCGAAAAACTCAACATTCTCAATATCGTCAAGATCTGAAACTATTCCCTCTGTATACAGAAAACCCACCGCAAGTGCCTCATCATCCCCTGGTGTACGCATCGTTATCGACAGTGAATACTCAACAGGTTTGCCATCCTTATCTTTATAGGCAATCCATATCTCTAACGGTTCTTCCAAAGTAACAGCATCTGTCTTCAGGTCCTCATCAGGGCCAAAGACCTGCACATCAGTATGTTTTGTTTTGTGCTCCAACATCGTGTTCCATTATGCCATGCGTGTAAGCTTACTGAAGTTTACCCGAATGGGACTTACTTAAGGAACAACTTGCAGCTAACAGCCCTATGCTTGCCATGGTCGTAAGTGTAGCGCCGAGGTTTCTGTTTCCGCGTAGTTCTGCAGCGCACGAAGCAAGGAGCCGGAGCCGCGACTTAAGTCAGCGCCATTCAAGTTTCGCCCTGTTTTCAAATTCGAGATGTAGCAGAAAAGGCAAGTTCAGTCGAAATCCAGTCTCAACTTAGTGCTGCTCTGCCCGATAGAAACGCCACTTAGGGATCTCGTTACCAAATACTTCTGCCATGTCATATTTCTCACTGTACGCCACTGCCAGCTCTGCTGATAATACGTCGTCCGTTACCGGTTTGATTACCAAGTTATACAATTTCCCCAGTATTCCCAGTCGAACCTGCGGATCCCTTGCAACGTTTTTCTCCCATACCTTTTTATCTGTACCATAGGAACCCACATAAAGATCTCCCCTAAATACCCCACACCATATAGTCGTTGAATGAGGAATACCGTACCAGGGGTGTGTTTCAATATGGATTTCTTCAACGTCGCTGGCGAATGACCAGTCATCTACCCTTTGCGTCAGCACTTCACCCCGAAGCCACATGCCGGGTCGAACATCACGTGGCTGACATGCCGACAATATCGATACGGAGAAAATGATAATACCCAGGTTCGTGTATCGAGCCAGGAGGGATATCAATCGAAAGGAAAATTGCCGGGTCATTTTTATACCTGTCCCTTATGCCTAGGGTTTCTCTGAAAAACGAGCTGATTCAGCTATTTTCGGTGCCTTATACTTCTTTACAACGATGCGTTCACCCGTATTAATGACACCCGGGACGTCGATGACACCCACAACTCCCCGTTTTTTTTTGGATTCAATCAGAAACTGTTTCCTCGTCACAGATTCACCTGAGCGATTCATGTATAGACTGGCTATCTTATCGCCCATGTCTGTACAGGGAGGATTGTAGTCTTCAACTACCAGTGTGGCCCCGGAAGGAAATACCAGTTTGGACCCTTTAGGCAGCTGCGAGAAATTTTCGATCCCTGATATGCAGACGTTCACACCCAGATCCTCGGGAGACAGCGCCTGGTCAAGATCCAGCGCAGTTCGAATCTCTTCCAGCTCCTCCAGCGACATCCCTGACCATTGTCGATTGTTTCGTCGTACGGTACCTTCAGGTTCTGTATCTCCGTCCCAGCATACCCTTGAATAACCACGATGCTTATCTCCAACAAAGCCATCAAGTTCAGCATTTGCCGATTCACAGGGCTGTTTACTCATGTCATCTCGAGTACCGATATGAACCGAGACCAAAGTCACCTCATGATCTTTCATAAACATCCTGAGCCGTCAGTTTTTGAATTACAGCAATAGTAGTTATCCGATATCAGCAAGTATTCCCTGCCTGAACGCGTGGAGAAATATCTAAAGGGTCCGTTTAGGTACCGCGCCTGACAAAATTTCCTTGCGTGACTGAGATTGTCGATACTGTGCAGGTGTCTGGCCACAGGATTTTTTGAAGGCAGCATAAAAAGCCGAATTGGAGTTAAACCCAACCTCAAAGGCAATACTCAATATCGCCTGCAGCTGGCCATCTTCCAGACTCAGAAGCTTCTTGGCGTCTTCAATCCTGTATTGATTCAAATAATCAAAAAAACTCATATTGAATCCGGAATTAATCACCTGAGACAGATGGTTAACCGGGCACTTAACCAACGCTGCCAGCTTGGGCAATGTAAGATCAGAATCGAGATAAACCTGTTCCGATTGCATCAAACTCGTGAGCTGATCTTTGTAACTTGCCAGTTGATCGTGGCTCAATCCTGACTTCGCGTATTTCTGTCGAATAACCTTTGAAAGATTTGTCTGCTGAACCCCGGGGATTTCATAGTAGTCATCAATTCTCTCGGCATAGTCACCTTTTAGAGTAATAAATTCAGCGCCATACCATGGTGCCTCGAGCTCTCCGCCAGTTTCAGCATCAATCGAGGTAACCTTGTACTGAAAAGCAATCATTGTTTCAGAGGTGAGAACTTCTCCTACAAGTTCGTAATGGGTGTTCTCACGGAAAAAAGAATCCGTTTGTGTGGCAATCAATTCATCATGAGTGATTGTTATGTTGCCCGACTTGTCAAAATAGGTACCATTTGCACTCAGATGATCCGCAACAGATTTGGCATCTCTGTGATTCCACGCTTCAATATAACTCTCTACAAATTCTGTCGCTCGCATCCCGATCCCCTCTTTCCGGAAAAGTCTTTTATTGTTGTGAACAGTGATGAATGCCGGCCACGATACCAGATTGCTTCAAATCAGTTCAAATAACCAATTGGAATTAGAATCAGTTCTCGAGGGGTGGTGTCAAACGGGCTCTTGCAGGCGTCCAGAAAGGTTTATCTTTGATCGTGCAACGGGCCACTTTGCTGTATTGACGCAGCTCTTTTTCATAGTAGATTTCAGTCCACAGTTCACCACTCAGATGCTCTGTCTTTATCATCGCAAGGGCAATATTGGCCTTCACTGATGGCGACCACATCGCAGAAGTCACGTACCCAATCTCACGAGAACATCGTTTGTTGCTATACACGTACGCTCCCTCTGCAGGTTTGCTTCCTTCAATATCCAACTTGGTCAATGTATATTTTGGACCCTTTTTCTGCTCTTGCAGTAACGCACTTCTGCCATTGAAATGCTTTTTCTTGAAGTCCACCAACCATCCGAGATTTAGCTCAAAAGGTGTCTGATCATGTTCAAAATGGACTGTTTTGAGCGCTTCATTAAACTCGAAGCCGGGCATGATGAAGCCGGCTTCAATTCTCGCCATATTTGTTGCCGTTTCACCAAAAGGGTGAATGCCGTAGTTAGCACCAGCCGCATATAGCTCATCCCAAAGATCAATAGCAAGTTCTGGTTTGACCCAGAGTTCATATCCCAGATCACCCGTAAACCCCGTCCGGGATATCATTAAAGTATCACCATGAAAAGGGAAATGTTTAATATTGAATGGTTTCGTTGTTTCTATTTCCGTGAAGCCCATCTTCCTTAACACTGTACAGGAAGTAGGCCCTTGCAGAGCCAACGCGGCAATTTCATCGCTCTTATCGGTGATCGATACATCACCAAAGCCAAAAGCGCTCTTCTCTAACCAGGCACTGCATGGACTGCCACAAGTCAGCATGAATTCATCAGATGCCAGCTTAAAAATAGTGCCATCATCAACCATTCGACCTTCGTCAGTACACCAGACCACATAGGTAACCCTGTTCTGGCGCATCTTTGAAATATCTCGTGTGATCATGCGATTTAACATCGCTTCAGCATCAACCCCCTTAATGACATATTTCTGCATCGGGCATATGTCATAGGTAGCACAGGTATTGCGAACACAGAAATACTCGTATTCAGCATCATAGTAATAATTGGCGAACTTATATCCATTCCACGATGACCAGGAATCACGGATATTCAGCTCCGCTAACCGGGGATGAAAATGAGATTGTTTCAATCGTTCCCCGCTAAAGGCTTCAGAATTATTCGTCATAACAATCGTCTTCGGGGACAGTATTGGTTCGTTTCAAATCAATTAGAATCTCACGCGCAGCGTTCGCACCACAAGCTGACGAAACGCCGCCACCCGGATGTGTGGATGAACCACACATATACATGTTTTTAACCGGCATCCGGTATTGTGAGTATCCCGGGAAAGGCCGATTGAACAGCAACTGGTCAATGGTTAACTCTCCCTGGAATATATTGCCTTCGGTTAATCCAACTTCATTTTCAATTTCGTGAGGTGTGCGAACCTCCATGTGCACGATAAGATCTCTGAAACCCGGGCTATAGCGTTCGATCTTATCGACAACAGTCTGACCAAATTGATCCCGCTTCTCAGGTGTCCATGGGCCACTGCTAAGTTCTGCCGGACAATATTGGATGAAATTTGACATCCAGTGCTGACCTGGTGGTGCAACAGTTGGGTCCCAGACCGACGGAATCACCGATTCAATAAACGGGTCATCGGACCATTGCCCCCTCTTCCAGCAGTCATAAGCTCTTTCCATGGTCTCCAGTGATCCGGTAAAGTTCTGACCACCACGGTTGATGTACGGATTATCCGGCACCCCTGTGAATTTGGGCAATCCTGACAAGGCGATATTTACTTTTCCGGAGGAACCACGGATCTTGAAATTCCTGGCTTTTTCATAGATTCCATCGGGAAGATCATCTTTATCCATGATCTTGGTGAATGTTCTTTTTGCATCGAGGTTTGAAACCACTATCCGAGAATAAATTTCTTCACCATCCTCCAGCACAACACCGGCGGCCTTTCCATCCTTGACGAGTATCTGCTCCACACCCGCGTTGGTGCGAATTTCACCTCCCTTTTCGGTGAGAGCGCTGGCAATCGCGTTCGAAATCGCACCCATACCCCCCCGTGCAAGCCCCCAGGCACCGATGGTGCCATCAACATCACCCATTGCATGATGCAATAAGACGTATGACGAACCAGGAGAGTACACACCAAGCGCTGTGCCGATAATTCCCGGGCTGGCCATGGCTGCGCTGATGAGGTCATGCTCAAAGTAATCATCCAGAAATTCTGCAGCACTCATCGTAAAGAAACGGACATACTCATAGAGTTCCTTTTCTCCTAATGCCCAGAATTGCTTGGCTAAAAAAAGCAGCTCAAAAATATCACGGGGCCGAAACGACGCGGGATCAGGTGGTGTTCTCAACAGTGTTTTCCGAATTAAATGGGAATATCTGGCTAAATCGGCCTGAAATCGACTCATTGAATCTGCATCGTGAGCGGAATGGCGCTTTAATTCGAGATAAGCCGCTTCTGCATCGTGATAAGAGACCAGTGTCCGACCGTCATCGGCGAAATTGACGGTACCCAGATAGGGAATAAGCAGTAATCCATGTCGACTGAGATCAAGATCGCGATGCAGTGACTGTCTCATCATGCTGCAGACATAAGAGCAGTTTGAGTATATCCACCCCTCATGCAACTCCCGGGAAACAGCAGCACCACCAATGTAATCGTTTTTTTCTACTACAACCACATCCAGACCGGCCTTGGCAAGATAGGCGGCGTTGGTCAGACCATTGTGTCCGGCCCCGATGACGATTGCGTCGTAGTTCTTCATCGCAGAATCTCACGAGCTGCGTTGTGCCCCGGGCCACCCATCAACCCACCGCCCGGGTGACAACCTGCACCACAAAGATAGAGCCCTGAAATTGGCGTCGAATATTGCGCAGCACCAAAGGTCGGGCGCATCATGAAGAGTTGATCCAGTGCAAATTCTGTGTGATGCCAATGACCACCTGTCACACCATAAATCTGTTCCAGATCTAGAGGTGTCAAAACCTCCTCGTAGAGGATATGTGACCGGATATCGGGGGCATATCGTTCGATAACATCAATGACTAGTTTACAAAGGTCTTCACGGGCCTTTTTATCCCAGCCTTTTTTCAAATTGTAGGGCACGTACATGATATTGGCTGAGAGAACATGCTGACCATCGGGTGCCAGGCTTTTGTCCTGCAGGCTCGGGATTACAATCTCCATCACCGGCTGCTGTGAGAAGTCACCATATTTCGCATCATCGTATGCAAATTCTATGGCATCCAGGTTAGGCGCGATAATCATGCGGCCATCTGGTCTCGTTAGACCCGAGAACTTGGGTAAGTCATCCAGCGCAAGATGCAGCTTCGCCACGTATCCGTCACAGCGAAGCCGGCGAATTCTGTTTGTAAACTCAATTTCGAGATGTTCAACACCTACCAGATTTAGAAAAGTACTTTGCGGGTCAGCAGAAGAAACAATATTGTCTGCATCAATTTGCTCGGAATCCTTCAAATGTACACCGGTCGCAACCAGCCCTGCGTCATTCTCTCCCACATGAATACGATGAACTGAAGTCCCGGATCGGACCTCGACACCTGCCGCTGCTGCGGATGAATGTAATGCCGCAATTAATCCCCTGACCCCTTCAGTTGTTACCTGATGAGCATCATCCTGTCCACCCGACATTCGATAGAGTAGCGCCAATACAGAATTGTTAGGTGAACGCGGTGCCAGTTTTGATCCAATCAGTCCGTCCCAACTCAACATCGCCTTTAGAATGTCATTGTCAAAATTCTCGTCCATCAGATCTCTCATCGGTAATGAGAAAACTCGCAGAAATTCCCTCATCGCGTCTTTCCCCAATAAACGCAGATTCAGTCCAAGAGAAGCAAATGACAATAACTCCGGCAGCCTGTTACTACCGATTCGTGGCACTGTCTTTAACCAGAACGGCTTCAGCATATCGGCAAAACGCTGCATGGAATCAAGGTAAGTTCCATAGGCCTGGCTATCTTCTGGCGCTACGCCCGAGAGCTCATTGCCTTTCAAAACCAAATGATTCCCGTCTATAGACAAACCCACGATGGGTAGAGATCCAGATTTTGAATTGAAACCATGTGATGCCAGATCCAGATCATTGGCGATTTTCTGAGAAAAGTGATTGACGGTATGAGCTATAGATGTTTTGAAACCAGGATAGAATTCACCTGAAGACGCCAACCCACCCAGACTCTCAGAGGATTCGAGTACCAGCACCTTCTGGCCGCTCCGTGCCAGGTAGCTGGCACATATCAGGCCATTGTGCCCGGCACCAATGATAATTGAGTCATAGCGACGCACATCAAACCCGTTAAACAGTTTAGAATTTCTTCAACAGACTATTCGTTGCCAATTGCTAATGCTTCTCAGCCTATACGCTTAAAAGGTGCATAAACACTAGGGTTGGCGCATTCCAACCTTATAGGCAAGGAAGTTTGAAAAGCAACAGTTGTTGAACATGGCAGGCGTGCCGCATCATCTGTTGCCAGACGAACGGTATCCGCAATAGCATTGATACAATTAGGATTCAATAAGAAAAAGAAAATGCCCAATAGAAAATCTGATATCGAAATCGCCAGAGACTCAAACCCGAAACCCATCGTTGAAATCGGCGCAGAATTGAATATACCTGCAGCATCAATCCACCAGTATGGTCTTTATAAAGCAAAGATCGACTACGCATTCCTGAACTCTTTGGAAGAGAAACCAGACGGCAAGCTGATTCTGGTAACGGCAATTTCACCAACGCCCGCTGGCGAGGGAAAAACCACGACAACTGTTGGCCTAGGTGACGCACTGAATCGCCTCGGCAAGAAGACCACAATATGCTTACGTGAGCCCTCGCTTGGACCCTGCTTCGGAATGAAGGGAGGTGCAGCAGGCGGTGGCTATGCCCAGGTCGTCCCTATGGAAGATATCAATCTGCATTTCACCGGGGATCTGCACGCAATTACCACAGCACACAATTTACTTGCCGCACTGGTCGATAACCATATCCACTGGCACAACAGCAACGGAATAGATTCACGCCGAATCATCTGGCGCCGCGTTGCTGATATCAATGATCGCACACTGCGTCGAATTAACACGGGACTGGGAGGAACGGCCAATGGCATTCCCCGTGAAACAGGATTTGATCTGACCGTCGCATCCGAGGTAATGGCCATTTTTTGTTTGTCTGAAAACATCATGGATCTGCAAAAACGTCTGGCAAAAATCATTGTTGGATATACACGTGATCGAGAACCTATTACCGCAGAAAAACTCAAAGCAGATGGCCCCATGAGTGCAATTCTACGCGATGCGCTCATGCCTAACCTCGTGCAAACTCTGGAAAACAATCCCGCAATTATTCATGGAGGACCTTTTGCGAACATCGCACATGGCTGTAACAGTGTCATTGCCACAAAGACAGCCCTGAAAATGTCTGAGTATGTTGTTACGGAAGCGGGTTTTGGGGCCGATCTCGGTGCCGAGAAATTCTTCAATATCAAATGCAGAAAGGCAGACCTCAAACCAGATGCTGCAGTGATAGTCGCCACCGTCAGAGCTCTTAAAATGCACGGCGGCACATCAAAGGGCTCGCTTGAGAAGGAGAACATCGTCGCCGTACAGAAAGGCATCACAAATCTCGCCCGTCATGTCAGAAATGTTGGTAAGTTTGGTGTACCCATTGTTGTCGCCATCAATCGTTTCAGTACCGATACAGACAGAGAACTAAAAGTGATTAAAGAGATGTGTGCTGAACTTGGCGTGAAAGCAGTGGAAGCCACCCACTGGGCTGATGGCGGTGTCGGCGCCGAGAATCTCGCGGATAATGTTATTCAGCTCGTAGAATCAGGCGCCTCTCAGTTTCGCACCCTTTATGACGATAAATTGACCCTCTGGGAAAAGACCGAGGAGATTGCCAGAAACATATATGGTGCATCGGAAATCATTGCGGACAAGGCAGTACGGAATCAGTTTCAACGTTATCAGAAGAACTACGGTCATTTCCCAATCTGCATCGCAAAGACGCAGTACAGTTTCTCCACAGATCCAAATCTAATGGGTGCGCCAAACCACCACGTTGTTCCTGTCAGGGAGCTGCGCTTGTGCGCCGGTGCTGGATTCCTGGTCGTTATCTGCGGTGATATTCTGACGATGCCAGGTTTGCCCGAGAGACCAAGCGCACATGATATACACGTCAACGAAGACGGTATGATAGAGGGCCTTTTTTAATCCAAATAATGTTCCTATCAGATTCATTTCTGCAATCAGCTTCGTGTGAGTCCAAACAATGAGCAATGAAATAGTTATCTTTATCGGCGTTGGCATTTACCTCGTTGTGATGCTGAGTATTGGTGTCTACGCATCAAAAAGAGCCAGCACGTCCGCCTCAGATTTCATCGTAGCCGGGCGACGTATGCCAATCTGGATCTGTAGCGCGACCATTGTTGCGACCTGGTTTGGCGGTGGCACCATGATGGGTGCGGCTGGCGCCTCATATGAAAGCGGGCTGCTGGGAGTTATCGCAGATCCATTTGGGGGGGCCCTCTGTCTATTCCTGGTTGGCTTTTTCTTCGTTCGTATTTTTCGACGACTGCGCTTACTGACCTTCATTGACTTTTTTGAAAACCGGTATGGAAAAACCGCCTCCACCATCGCCGCCGTCGGTTCCATATCCTCCAACGTTGGCTGGACTGGTGCACTACTGGTTGCTTTTGGATTTGTATTTCAAACGCTGACAGGTGTACCGCTGGAAATAGGCATCATCGGTGGTGCAATCGTCGTCTTCATATACACAGTGGCTGGTGGCATGTGGGCTGTTGCCCTGACAGATTTTGTGCAAATGGTGATTATCGCGCTGGGGCTCGTTTCATTGCTGATTGTGGTCCTTATAGATGTCGGTGGCTGGGGAAATATCGGTCCCCATCTGCCGGAAGACACATTTAGAATGACGCCCAAAGAAGGTAACGCAGCGACCTGGCTCAATTACTTTCGAGCCTGGCTGATCTTTGGTTTGGCCGACGTGTCTGCACAGACGCTGATGCAGCGCGCATTTTCTGCCAGGAACGAGCAGACTGCTCAGAATTCTTTCTATCTGGCCGGATTCGGTCACCTGTCACTGGGTCTTATTCCCGTCACACTGGGAATAATTGCCAGTGTGACCATGCCTGGCCTCACCGATCCTGAAACAGTAATCCCTCAAATGGCGCAAGCGCATCTTCACCCGGCCGCTATCGCGATTTTTGTCGGTGCGCTGCTTGCAGCCATCATGAGCAGCGCAGACAGTGCCCTGCTCGCGGCAGCAAGCGTATTCAGTACCAACATCCTGCCCTTGTTCAAACCAGAGGTTTCTGATCGGCATCGTCTCCTTGCTACCCGCATCGCGATCCCTGTATTCGGCTCAATTGCTGTCTACGTGGCGCTCCGCGTGCAGGTAGTCTACAACCTGATCCTGGACGCCAATTCCGTAATATTGGTTTGCGTGACGGTCCCTTTTATCGTTGGTGTCTGGTGGCCTCAGGCAAATCGAAGCGGTGCACTTGCCTCCATGGCAATGGGCTTTTTGATCTGGTTTGTCGCAATTATCTATGTGCCTGAAGCCCCAGGTGACTTATTGGGATTGCTGGCAGGACTGCTTACTATTCTTATCGTCACACCATTAACACAGAAGTTAGATCCGCCAAAACCATTGCTGGACTCCGAGGGTAAGGAAACCGAGTTCAAAGACCGCCTTGGTACTCTGCCCCTGTTTAGACGAATAAACTGATTTCGGTGAAAATTAGCCATAGGTAACAGACAGGGATGCAGTTACCCTGTCATTATTCGAGACAATCGCGCTGACACTAAAGTGAGTTTGATACCTCTCGGGATATCAATTGATCGAAAGGACCTATACATGAATCCTGGCTACGCAATGCTATTTGAAGAAGTAAAACTGGGTCCGGTAATGGCACCCAACAGGTTCTATGCTGTCCCGCATGCAAGTGGCATGACTGAAGCTAATCCGAGAGTCAGAGCAGCATTCAGGAAGACCAAGGCCGAGGGAGGCTGGGGGGTCGTTTCAACGGGCGCGGTTTCCACACATCCTTCGTCGGACGACAGCCCTCTACCTTTCGCCCGTTTGTGGGATGAAAATGATATCAGGTCACACGCATTAACCACCGATGCAATCCATGAGCATGGATCACTTGCAGCCATCGAATTGTGGCATGGTGGCGCTGCTGTCATGAACAGAACTTCTCGTATCCCGCCCTATTCTCCTTCCGGAATTCCATGGCAAGCCACGCACGTCGGTTTTATGGGCCAGTTGCGTCCCAGAATCATGGACAAAAACGACATCAAGGATGTTATTCAATGGCAGGTCGACGCCGCCAAAAGAGCTCAGCAGGCTGGTTTCGATATTGTTTATATCTATGCAGGTATGGGCTATCTCGGCTATGAATTCCTGCTCGAAGAATACAATGTCCGAACAGATCAATATGGGGGCTCTGTAGACAACAGAACTAGATTTGTGCGGGAGTTGATAGAGGCGACAAAAGACGCGGTCGGTGAAACATGTGCCATTGCACTACGCATCTCTCTGGAAGAACTTCGCGCCAGGAAAAGTGAACACTACGAATCCCAGGCTCATGAGGTTGTCTCCATCATGGCTGATCTCCCAGATCTTTGGGATGTAAAGATGGACTCAAGCCCAACTGACTGCGGTGCATCGCGTTTTAAAGCAGAAGGCTCACACGAACCTGTCATAGACTTCGTAAAGAAGGTGACGGGCAAACCCGTCGTGGGTGTCGGACGCTTCACTTCTCCTGACACCATGGTGTCACAGATTAAGCGAGGAATTCTCGATTTTATTGGTGGTGCACGCCCTTCAATAGCCGATCCCTTTTTGCCCAGCAAAATCAAGGAGGGGCGCGAGCTTGAGATCAGGGAATGTATCGGCTGTAATATTTGCATCTCCAGCTGGCATGACGGCGTCCCTATCCGGTGCACTCAGAATCCAACGGTTGGTGAAGAATGGCGAAAAAACTGGCACCCGCAAATTTTCGAACCTGCTGAAAGTGATGATCAGATCCTCATCATAGGCGGCGGTCCGGCTGGTCTTGAGGCCGGATTGACAGCAGCTCGCAGGGGTTATCAGGTAACGATCGCTGAGAGGTCATCGGAATTGGGAGGACGATTGAATTTTGAAGCATCACTCCCAGGACTGAATGCCTGGGCGAGAATAAAAGACTATCGACTGTACGCGCTGAAGAAGATGGACAACGTCAGTCTCTACACTGAAAGTGAACTCAGCCTTGAAAATATCCTCGAACTGCAGCACCAAAGAGTCGTCATCGCAACGGGAGCCAGATGGACCAGGGCATTGTACTCTTCACTCGAGATTCCACTGGGTGCTCTTGCGGGTGCAGAGGTCTACACACCGGACGACATTGCAGAGGGCATCATCCCCCAGGGAAAGACCCTGGTTTATGACTTCGATAACTACTACCTGGGTGGCGTCCTCGCCGAACACCTTGCGAAACTCGGTAGCTCTGTCGAATACGCAACACCTGCCGGACATGCCTCAGCATGGACCATCATGACCAATGAGCAACCATATGTGCATCAGGCCTTGTACGCACTGGGGGTAGCAATTCATACACAGACGCTGCTGACCGGATTTGAGCAAAGTTCAGTATCCCTCGCCAATATCTTCACTGGCCATACCTCGGCAATAGATTTTAACTCCGTAGTCCTTGTTGGATTGCGGTTACCGGACAACAAACTTTACGATCAGAACATGGATGCCAAAGAATCAGTCAAATCAGCTGGTATTAAATCCGTTGAGCGAATCGGTGATGCGATCGCTGCAGGTGCTCTGGTCCACGCAGTTTACAGTGGCCACCAGTATGCACGGAACCTGGATAAGGCGAATCGAACATATCTGAGAGATGTACCAGTGGTGAGTAACGGACCCGGCCTGGCGATATAGATCATCCTTCATTCTCGAACTGATCCCGATCAGGCGATTTCCAAATCGCCATCCCTTTGAGGATCCTTTTTCGCTTCGGGTGCGCGAATCATGATCGACCAGATAGCAACGCTTCCAATCAGGCCAAATCCGGAAATCGCAAGGTACAAATATGAATAACCTTCGGCACCCGGGTATGTGTCCAGGAGAACGCCACCCAACAACGGCATGAAGATGTCAGGTGTAAAACCAACTACTGAGACAATACCGGTTGCAATCCCGGTGAAGGCAATCGGAATACCGCCTTCTTCAAGGAGTGCAAAGTAAACACCTCGAATACCAAAGATCGCGATGGAAGCGATTGCAACATTCAGCAACATGGGCACTATCATCTCAACACCTCCCGGAAGTACGGAAAATCCAAAGAAGGACAACGTCATCACAATAAAGAGGAACAATATTGTTCTGGCAATACCGAGCCGATCTCCGACAAAACCTACCACCAAAGCAGCGATGGGCTTTAGCCACATCTTGCCAACCCCTACCGCACCCCCCATGGCTGCACTCATCAAAAACACATCGCTGGCGTATGGGGTAAAGTAAAAAGTCCCCCAGTACGCACTATAAGCAGTCATGACAACGAGTGATATCAACCACACCATGGGCATTTTCAATACCCTGGTAATGTCAGAAAGTCTTATCTGATCTTGCTGTTCTGAGTCTGCAGCAGGTTCTGCCTTATTCTTACGGGCCCCGTCATCCATCACCAGCCATGCAGCAACAGCCAAACCGATATTGGTCCCAGAAAACAGCAATATCACCGTGGACAACGCATAATCACTGCTTCCCAGCCAGGTGAAGACAGCCAGAAAAGCGGTCGAGGAGACTATCTCTGCGACACCGCGACCGCTCTCAAGTATTCCGAATGATTTTCCCTGGTCGGTGGTCGACCCCCAATTCCGCGTTGCCTTGATCATGGCACCCCAGAAAACCAGAGAAATGCTGGCACCCCAAAAAGCGTGAATCACAATACTGACTTCGTAGGCTGGAAAGGTTGAGAAGTAAAAACCCGCCAGCCCTGTCACAGTGAGGCCAATAGTAATCAAACGCCTTGGTGAAAAACGATCCGCCAGCCATCCTCCCGGAAAGTATGCGAGTAACGAAAACGTACCAAAGACACTCATTAAAATACCCATCTCGGTATTGTCATGTCCAAACGCTGCCTGCATTGGCTGGTAATAGACTTCGCGCAAAAAAGGCAGCATAAAAATAATGCCACCAGAAAAACACAGAATGACCATTACCAGAATTCGCTGAGAAATAATCATGAAGAGCGTATCTCTGAAAAAATATTCAAGGTTCGTGAAACAGAAAAATTATTCTATGGCAATACACCATCCACCTACCCCTTCTGCTATGGTAACCGTTCACCAGCCTTACCAGGTCATCATGCTTATTTATCCAACTGCAAGCAATAAAGCTGCGAACTTTACGCGCTGTGTTTTGTTGATCATTGTTCTTTTTGTCTCCAACGGTCTTCTTGCTGACCCACTTATAGCCTTGAAGGGCGGGCAGATAATTGACGGAATCAGTGATCAACCCTTGAGCGAAAACGTAATCCTGGTTCAGGGAAATCGAATCCTCAAGATCGGTGATGAATCCATCATTCCNGACACCGCGACAATAATGGACCTGGGAAACTCAACGCTTTTGCCCGGTTTTATCGATTGCCACGCTCATCCTCTGATGTATGCCGATGACTACCAGACCGCGCACCTGAGTGGCTCTTCGGCTTACAAGGCATTGAAGGGGCTGAAATCCATGCAGAACTTACTTGGCGCCGGATGGACGACCATGAGGGTGATGGGAGATGCGGACGTATTTTACGCAAACCAGGACATTCGACGAGTGATTGAAGAAGGGCTCTTTCAAGGTCCGAGGATAACCGGTGCAGCACACTATCTGTCCATCACAGGCGGTGGTGGCGACGTAAACTACCTCTCTCCTGAGCAGAATGTCATTCCAGATGGTTTGGTTGTCAATGGGCCTGAGGAGATTCGCAGGGCGATCAGAAACGAGGTCAAGTATGGATCGGATTGGATAAAGCTGCTGGTAACTGGTGCATTCCTCTCTGTTGGTGATTCACCAAGGAATGTTCACTTCAGTGCCGAGGAACTCAAAGTTGCTACCGAAGAAGCCGCTCGCCTTGACGTGCCCGTTGCTGCACACGCCCACGCCACCGAAGGTATACGTCTTGCGGTAGAAGCAGGTGTCCGATCAATCGAGCATGGCACATACCTGGACGAGGAAACCATGGAGCTCATGAGTGAACGAGGCACATTTCTCGTTCCGACAATCTATATCGGCGACATGCTGGTTGAGGAATCCAGTGATATTCGGGAAAAGGNAGNCAATGATGACTACTACAACAACTACCGTCACATATTTCTGGATCTTGTCTACAAGGCCCATAAAAAAGGTGTAAAAGTAGCTGTTGGTACTGATCTGGGCGGCTACAACTATGACCCGANAATCAGCGCAAGAGAAATGAAAGTGCTTGTAGAAGCCGGGATGACACCCATGGAGGCGATCATGGCTGGCACTCGAGTTGGTGCGGAACTTCTGCGATGGGATGACAAGTTGGGTACGCTTAAAGCCGGCATGCTGGCAGATATCATTGCGGTTCCGGGCAAACCGCTTGAAAATATGTCTTTACTCGAGCAAGTAATATTCGTGATGAAGGATGGTGAAGTCGTTAAGCGTTAGCTTGATCCCGCGCTAGAACACTTGCATAGCAATTCAATGTCAA
This sequence comes from Gammaproteobacteria bacterium, assembly GCA_002725285.1. Classification (GTDB taxonomy): domain Bacteria; phylum Pseudomonadota; class Gammaproteobacteria; order Pseudomonadales; family Azotimanducaceae; genus JAHRVQ01. Next base: position 25,958 of record PBRC01000042.1, read on the forward strand.
TCGTCCGGTTGATACCTCCGCTGTCAATAACTCCGGCTCCTCTATGTAGGCACTGCGAAGCAAANCTCCCGAGAANACNACAAGACGGTTAAATTTCGCTGGCACCATATGTATCAGCTCTGCCACCTCGTTAGATTCTGTGATGTATTGAGGTTTGTTATTAAACATATCAAATTGATCCTGCAGGAAAGGCATCGCCTTGTTCTGTCCTTCGAGCTCCAAAGCTGTGGCCTGCTGCATCTTCTCTCTTTGTTTCCATTCATAGAACCCTGTACCNCCGAGGGAGGNATTATCGAACAAATACAGTAAAGCTGTGATCTTGGNTCGACCCGAACCGACCTGCGCGTCTGAATGGCAGAGTCGCTGCAGGCAGGATAGTTCTTCTGGCTGCAGCGTCNCCATGGACAGNTGCGTTGTGAACTTGACGCTGCTGCGCAGAAAAGAGAGATGGTTACTCAATCTCATCCGAATGAAGCGATGNATTTCACTCATCATTATCATCGATTNCACGCCATAGACAATTCCGGGATAACTGCCCTCGGCCGATTTGAAGTTGCGCTCATGATAGCTGGCAAACGTAACCAGCATTTCTGGTTGCAACAGGAAATTGTCAATAACCAATATGCGAATCTGTTCCGTCAGCTGGTGAATGTCNATTACCAGNTCCGGGTTAATGTCCAACCTTGAATCNACAGGCAACAATCTTCTCCAGCTTCAAATGGGTTTTTAGCCCTTCGTGNTCNCACAGGCAACCTTGATACATGTTTACCGGGTATATTCCTAATGAAAAGTCCGGGCGATCTGTTTTACCTTTTCCCCCAGCACTTCAAGCCTTGAACGCTGCATTCGCCTGTCTCAAAAGTGATGAAATAATCTCAGATTTAGGACAATATTTCATCCACTACATCGACGGAAAGACCAACATGATATTTCACGCCAGGCTAGGCCTTTCATTGACACTTCTGCTGTCTTTTTCGGCAATAGCAGCACCTGCAGACGTGGAGCAAAACGCGCTGCAGATTCTCAGGGATCTTATCAACTACCGATCAACTGCCAACAGTGGTCAGATAAAACCAATGGCCGATTATCTTCANGGAAAATTTCTTGCCGGTGGCTTCAAAGAGGAAGACATTCGTTTCATCGATGTAGAACCTGATACCGGTGCTCTGGTTGTTAGATATCGAGGCAGCAGTATAACCACCAAACCCATTTTGCTCATGGCACACATGGATGTCGTTGACGCTTTACGTGAAGACTGGACGACAGATCCATTCGTACTAACGGAAATTGNCGGGTATCTCTATGGTCGAGGTACCTTGGATAATAAAGGTGGGGCAACCGCTTTGACCGCCACCCTGCTTCGTCTGAAAGCTGCAGGGTATATGCCAAAGCGAGACCTTATTCTCGTTGTGACGGGAGACGAAGAAACGACAGCATACTCTATGCGAGCTCTGATAGAAGATCATAAAGAGCTGGTGGACGCTGAGTTTGCTCTCAATTCAGATGCTGGTGGCGGCTCAGTTGATCATCAAGGCAATCCTCTCTCGTATTCTTTTCAGGCCGCTGAAAAGAGTTATATGACTTTTGAGATCACCATTCGCANCAACGGTGGTCANAGTTCTCAACCGAGATTAGACAACGCAATCTACGAATTAGCAGATGCCCTCAAGAAGATTCAAACACATCGCTTCCCTGTGATGGCAAACGACATTACCCTTGCCAGCTTTGCTGAACGAGCAAAATCCCGAACGGGAGAGATGGCACAGGCCATGCGGGCTTTTGCTGAAAATCCGGATGAAGAGACAGCAGACTACTTCTACGACAAACCTNCTTTTGTGGGTAAGACCCGAACGACCTGTATACCCACACTTCTCAATGCCGGGCACGCCGAAAACGCACTGCCTCAGAGCGCGACTGCAACGGTTAACTGCCGTGTATTTCCCGGGGTTGAGGTACATACAATACTGGAAACTCTGATTAGCGTTGTCGCTAATCCAAATGCGGAAATCAAAGCTATCGGTGATTCACGCTCAAGTCCTGCTTCACCTTTGAATCCGTTCCTTGTAGACGTACTGACCCGTGTGGTCAGAAGACGACTTGAAGGCGTTAGCGTGATCCCATCGATGTCATCAGGCGCCACGGATGCCGTTGAAACGCGCGCCGGTGGTATTCCTACCTATGGCGTCGGTGGAATCGTCATTGGTCCCGATGACCATCGAGCTCACGGACAAGACGAACGGATCAAGAAAGCTGCCCTGTTTGANGCCCTTGATCACTGGTATGAGTTACTCAAGGAACTTACTGACAGCTAAAGCCAGATTTGTAGCCTAAACCNNCTGTTTGGGGCTCATGTCCTNAAANGCNAGAGAAGCCCGCCATTTGATCGGCGTGTTTCAGATTCGCACAGTGAGTTCAAATCCACCTTTAAAGGGGACAGTCATGGTACGAAACCTGTTTTTCGGTTCATTTACAAATTCAAAGTAATCGCGATATTCATCACGATCCACCGTCGTATTGTCACAAACCACAATTGCGCCGGTACGCAAACTAGGNGACACCAGCTCCAGGGCGGGACGGGCGACTTCCCAGATGTCAACCAGCATGAAATCGATAGGTCCGGCAACGTCTTTGAGGGTCTGCCTTAGGTCTCCTTCCCGCAAGTCAATGAACTCACGCAAACCTGCTTCTTTGAAATTATCACGAGCGGCTTCTGCTTTGATTGGGTCGCATTCGGTAGCAATAACCACACCATCGCCTGCCTGGTTATCACGTACCGCGGCTGCCAGATATAACGTTGAGATGCCAAACGACGTGCCAGCTTCAACGACTCTGGTCACCCCAAGAGAGCGACAGAGCTGATAGCAGTACTCGGCCTTGTCACGATCAAGCGCGACGAGTTTGTCAGCAAAAAAACGATGCATTTCATCATCGAACACGGTCCAGTCAAACTTACCCCTCTGCTCCCGTTTCGCACAGTACTCATCAATCTCGGCGATCTGTGCATCACTCTGGGCATGTAGCCGATCGAGCAGACTCTCAAGCTTCGGATCATTCAACGGAGAGGTCATATCCTATCCTCCATGCTGCAACCCGCTGGCTTAAACAGTTAGCAACAGATGCTCTCTTTCCCAGGTAGTCACTTCTTCTGAGAAAGCCTTCGCTTCTCTCATTTTGATATCAGTAAACAGACTCACGAATCTCTCACCAAGAATNTCAACCAGAGGCTCGCACTCATTCAGACAAACTAACGCCTCAACGAGTGTTCTGGGAATCGTGTAAGGTAAATCCCATGCACTTTCTTCAACCGGATCATTTGGCGTCAAACCTTCTTTCAGCCCCAGGTAGCCACAGGCGAGATTCATCGCAATTGCAAGATAAGGATTGGTATCAGAGCCAGGAATTCGGTTTTCGATTCGCGTNGCGTTTGGCTGACTCATTGGCACTCTGAAACCTGTCGTTCGATTGTCCAGGCCCCATTCCACATTCGTTGGGCAGGATTCTGCCACTTCAAACCTACGGTACGAGTTAACATGAGGTGCGAAAATTGCCATACCACTTTCCGTGTACTTCTGCAGTCCACCCAGGTAAGACCTGAATTTCTCAGAATGAGATCCATCATCATTTACAAACAGGTTTTTTCCGGATTCCTGATCAACCAGGCTCTGATGCAAATGCATGGCGCTACCTGGTTCCCGGGAAATTGGTTTGGCAAGGAAGGTGGCGTAATAGCCATGTGCCAACGCNGCCTGTCGTGCAATGCGTTTAAAATTGAACATTTCATCCGCACGTGCCAGCGCATCTCCATGGTTGAAGTTGGCTTCCAGCTGCCCTCGACCCATCTCCTGAATGACCCCTGCGGTTTCTATATTCTGTTCCTTTGCGAAGCCATACAGGGTCTCAAGAAAGGGTGAATATTCAGACAAAGCCTCCATTTGGAATGAACGAGGTGTCTTTTGCTGACGACCAGAAACACCTGGTGCCGCAGCCAGTGGCAACATCGGATCCGGGTTTTTTGCCACCAGATAAAATTCTGCCTCCTGGGCGATAACAGGTCGCATATTGAGTTCATCAAACAGCCCGATTACCTTCCTCAACAATGATCGGGGGGCGATATCCAGTTCACCTCCAACTCGACTGTGGCAGTCGCAGATACACTGGGCTGTTTTTGCCTTTGACCAGGGTTGATTGACCAGAGTGGATTCATCAGGTAACAGGTTCATATCGATATCTGCAATATCCAACAGGTCATGATCTTCGCACCATTGCCCAATAATATCCTGGCCAAAAATGGCCTCAGGTAATCGGATGGTACCACCAGGAAGATCGTTGGCAGGTATTATTTTACCCTTACCGATTCCATTGAAATCAGGTACCAGACACTCGACGAATTCGATCTTATTTACTTCTAACCAATGTTTCATTTCGGACATCAGAAAAACTCATTCAATAACGCAGCCACTTTGCCAGCCTGATCAATATCATGCAATAACATCGAGTCTTTTTGGATCTGTTCCAATCGACTGATTCCAATCCTACCCGTCGACAAGACCGGAGGTTGCGGGGTANTCTAAACTTGATAAGCCAGATGTCTTACTATCTGCAGTGGATATCTGATAACACGCTTAAGTTTCGTTTACGACCAGGCCGGGGAGTTTGGAACGCAGATGCTAATGTCTNTNAACAGGCTCTTAAGAGAGACTCTAAGGGCTCTACGAGATATGGCCTGACGAAAAAGAACTGCGACCATGGGGACGTGAATACGAAAGCAAAAGACAAAACGTAAGGCGAATTGATGAATTACAACTACACAACCGAACAACTTCAGGGTCTGGATTCTGCCCACTACTTGCATCCGTTCACCGACTTCAAGAAGCTATCAGATGAAGGCAGTCGGATAATAACCAGAGCAGACGGTATCTATTTATGGGATAGCGATGGCAAGCGATACCTGGATGCAATGTCAGGTCTATGGTGTGTAAATGTTGGTTATGGTCGAAAAGAGATCGCCGACGCTGCTTATGCTCAGCTGCAGGAACTACCCTACTACAACAGTTTTTTCAAAACCGCGACCCCGCCGGCTGTCGAACTGTCTCGACTCGTTTGCTCCCTGGCACCAGATCAAATGAATCATGTCTATTTCACCGGATCCGGATCTGAAGCGAACGATACGGTTGTCAGAATGGTTCGGCGATACTGGGACCTCAAGGGTCAGTCTGAGAAAACGGTTATTGTCAGTCGCCACAATGCATATCATGGCAGTACGGTTGCAGCAGCCAGCCTGGGCGGTATGAAGACTATGCACGCCCAGGGAGGATTGCCCATAGCGGATATCGAATACATCGGTCAGCCCTACTGGTTTCAGGACGGTGGTGATCTCTCTCCGATGAGTTTCGGTGAGAAGACAGCTGATGAGCTTGAAGCGAAGATCAATGAAGTCGGTGAAAGTCGAATTGCGGCATTCATCGCTGAACCTATCCAGGGTGCTGGTGGTGTCATTATTCCACCTGCCAGCTACTGGCCCAGGATCCAGGAAATCTGCGACCGCCATGAAATACTGCTGGTGGCTGATGAAGTGATCTGCGGGTTCGGGAGAACCGGTAAGTGGTTTGGCTGCGATTATTTTGATATTACCGCAGATCTTATGCCGATCGCCAAGGGACTTTCNTCAGGCTACATACCAATTGGCGGTGTCCTGGTCAGCGATAACGTAGCTGACGTTTTGATTGAACTCGGCGGTGACTTCAACCATGGTTTTACCTATTCCGGCCATCCAGTGGCCGCTGCAGCCGCTATTGCGAACCTGAACATCATGGTCGATGAAGGTATCGTTGAAAGAGTCAATCAAGAAACCGCACCTTATCTGGCTGAAAGGTGGCAGACACTATCTGAGCATCCACTGGTGGGAGAAACAAGAAGCGCGGGATTTCTCTGCGCTCTGGAGCTCGTTAAAAANAAGGAGAACCGCGAGTTTTTTGATGACAGAGGTGATGCCGGCACACTCTGCCGGGATATATGTTTCGACAATGGCCTGGTTATGCGGGCGATCGAAGATACCATGGTGATTGCGCCACCGCTTGTGACGACAAAGGAGCAGATCGATGAACTGCTAAGTCTGGTCAAAATCTGTCTGGATCTTACTGCAGAGAAAGTCGATCAATAAATGGTAATGGACTGACCATATCAGATCCATGCGCCACGATCAGTTTACAGGAAAACAACANCANCAGCATNAGTACTAACATTTAATCATGTTGCATTTGGATCGTTAACAATATGAATATCANATTACCTAAGGTTATCGTCACTTCAGTAGTCCGTGGCAGCCAACAGGGTGAGAGTCATGGNGGCGTTTTCACCATTGACTTTGAAGAGCANACNGCTGATCAGNGNGTAGACTGGAATACGGGCGATATCGATTTTTCTGGTCGTGGCGCAGACAGAGGGCTTCGTGGTATTACATTTGATGGAGACGATATCTATATTGCTGCGTCTGATGAGCTATTCCGATATAACCACAAATTCGAGATTCAGGATTCCTGGCGTAACCCCTATCTAAAGCACTGCCATGAAATTATCTGCAAGAATCGAAAAATATTTCTTTCTTCAACCGGCTTTGACAGCCTGCTCGTTTTCGATCTCGATGAAGAAGTGTTTAACTGGGGCTACCATTTGCTCAAACAAGATCAATGGAATGGTTTTCCATTCGACCCTCGCCTGACAACCGGTCCAAGAGCCAGTAACGAACATCACATCAATATGGTCTTCGTGGATAATACCGGTATCTACCTCAGCGGTTTGAGAACCAGCGCATTGTTGCACATCAATCATAAGAATGAAGTTCAGGAAGTATGCAGTCTTCCCCCGGGTGCGCACAATGCCAGACCATTCAGGGATGGTGTTCTATTCAATGACACGGATAGTGACTGCATTCGTTATNTNGGACGGGACGGTGCCCAACAGGCTTTCTCAATACGGAAATATGCGCCAGAAGAAATCCAGCATGCAGGTATTGACGATTCCAGGGTAGCCCGGCAGGGATTTGGTCGGGGCTTATGTACATTTGGTGATCGTTTTATTGTCGGAGGTTCCTCACCATCAACGGTTTCTGTTTATGATCTTGAAAGTGGCCAGACAGTGGCTTCGGTCAATATGACCATGGACATCCGCAATGCCGTACATGGTCTCGAGCTGTGGCCCTATGACTAAAGAAGAAAGGGACTAAAGAAGAAAGGGACTAAAGAAGAAAGGGACTAAAGAAGAAAGGACCGAATTTCGGTCCTTTCTCATCTCGGGCAGCCAACAGCCATGGGCTGTATTAAAAGAACTATTCCACCTAATTATCGAAATGCTTGATAAACCTGACACCCATTTCCCTTGGGCGACTGGTGTAGCGTGATGCCACGTGATCTCTGCCCTCGGTGCTACTACCCCATGAATAAAGACGCTGACCAGTGGCGTGTGTGTACTGGGCACGCTCGTCCGTCAGGTTATTGATAAAGAGGGTCAACTCCCAGCTATCTGCCTGCAAACCAATGGTGAAATCACCAATGTTATAAGCATCATTCTTAATCTGCGGATGTTGAGGTTCGAATGCGGTTGGCTGGAGAATGTTATTGCTGTCACTCTGATAAGACCATTGCAAGCGAGCAAAGCCGTTACTTGCGCCGAACCAACTTGTCGGCCAGGTATAGGTTGCCCAGGCAGAGCTCTTCCAGTCAGGCGTAATCGGAAGTCTGTTCCCCTTCCTAACATCAATATCGCCGTTTCCATCCAGATCGAGTGTCGAATCAGTCTCAGCTTCCAACCACTCGGCATTCGCACCAATCGTAAAGTTATCCGACACGATCATGTCGAACGCCATGGTTACACCTACGATATGTGCTTCACCTGCGTTAGCCACGATGTTTTGCCAGGGTTGCCCGCAGACACCGGCAATTTTATCACTAGTGCTTCCATCCGGACACGGTACAAATGAAGGGTCTACAATCTCAAGCTGGAAATCCTCCCAATCCATGTAAAAGGCAGTGATATTCGCTCTAGCCGCGCCATCAGCAAAATCAGTCTTCAGNCCCGCTTCCCAGTTGGTGATCTTATCTGCTGCGTAATTGGGGGGATAGTACGGTTGCCCACGGGTTCTATTGGTGCCACCAGGTCGATAGCCTTCCGTCCACAGACCATACACCATGGTGTCGTCATCGACGTGATAGGCCAGACTAAGTTTCGGCACAAACTCAGTCTCGTCGCCCTTGTGATCTGGAATCGCCGGGTCACCGTCAGCTAAACCGCCTTCTCTGTATTCCGCCAGAAGATTTCCATTTGGATGTTCTACGAAGTAGATATTGTTGTTTTCGCGGTCAAAGTAGCGACCACCAATGGTGACATCAAGTTTTTCGGTTGCGTGCCAGACCGCTTCACCAAATATGGCTTTCTGCTCCCAGTCAGTCGAACTCTGGGAGTACCAGTGTTCTTTAGCGTTAGGGAATTCCAGACCGTAATAATGCTCCGCCCACTGCAGCGAAATCGAATCCTGGAAATCATTGCTGGTTGGAAAACCAAAGTCGGCTTTCCAACCATTCGTACTGTCTTCGTAATACAGACCGACCAGCCAATCCAGCGTTTCACCCTGCGATGAGAGACGAATTTCCTGTGTGAAACGCTCCTGGTTTGCAGGTCCGGAATAGGCTGCCAGATAGTCGCCATCGACCGTCGGTGCATTACAGTAGGCACCCCAGAAAATTACTTCATCGTTGTTTGCCGGATTACGGAAATAGTAAGGGTAGTAGACCGCGCCAGGGTCAGCGTACGTGGAACAATAAGCCGCTGCCCAATAATGATGATATACGGTTATATCGTAGATAGTCTTGATATCACGATCATAATAGGAAGTCGCTGATACCAGTTGAGCAAATCCCAGATCACCCTCAATAGTAAGCGAGTACATATCATACTCGTCATCCGTGAAGTCATCGTAAAACTTGATGGTTTTCAGGTCGCCAACATTCTGATCGTACTCGTTGTCAAATCCGTTTTCTGTTCTCTGGTGGACGGCACTGATGGTTGCCGCCCAATCTTCGTTAATCTCCCATCGGAGTGCTGCACGCCAGCCCGTGATATCTGAATCGTTAACGTCCTTGTCGACAAATTCCGAGTTGTCCAAGGTACCAAAACCGGCAATATCTGGGCCAATATTGTTCGTATCGGGGGTGTGACCAAATACATTGTCAACGAATCCACCATCTCTGGCTTTGAACCCGACCAGTCGAAGGGCAAGTTTGTCTTCGGCCAGTGGGAAGTTTAATACCACCGAGCCGTCGTAACTTTCTTCGCCTTCTCTGCTGGCTCGCATACTAGCGTCGATGACAGCATTCAAATTATTCATCTCTGGCTTGTTGGTAATAACACGCATGGTACCGGCCTGCGCGTCAGAGCCATATATTGTGCCCTGCGGGCCTGATAATGCTTCGACCCGTTCAATGTCTACCATGCGAATCGATGGTTGATCACCGGTTGAGGTCACCGACATCTCATCAAGATACAAAGAGGATGTTCCCTGCGCGATGTAACCACCCCCATCAATCGTTGCACCCCGGAAAACAATCGTCGATGAACCATTTGCATAGCTGACGACGTTTACTGAAGGTACAAAGCGTGAATAGTCAGCAAGTCCGCGGGCACCCATCTCCTTCAGATTTTCTTCTGAAAACGCCTGGATGCTGCTTGGAATGTCCTGAACAGACTCAGCCCGTTTCCGNGCTGTTACAACGACCTCTTCAAGCGCATTGTCATCAGCAGCAAAGGCAGGTACTGGATTAACTGCAGCTGAAACCGCTGCAGCGATTGGGGTCAAGGCAAATTTGTAGCGTTGCTGCATGTTGGTACCCTCCCGAGTACAAAAATTCCTGAATGTCGGTCTACTGCCAACTCTAATTCAAGCAAGCACATACTTTCATTTTCACAATTTCACTCTACCTTGCCTATAGGGAGAAATCATCAATCACAGGATACTTAAAACCTGACCCACGTCAGTCAACATGTTCCCTGTAATACACTCGACATTTTCCTGAATCACTCGTGGTAGTCAATAGATGTCAACACATCAGATCCAACCACTGACACGGTGATTATTTGCGGATCACCTATGATTCTTCTATCACTGACGCCAGACTTTCGGCTAATTCTGCCAGATGCTCTTCATAATGACGCCAATAACCTATAGAGCTGCTATATACAGGCTGCCTTACCTGCTCTGAGCTGGCGGTTGAAAATGTCCGATCTGTCAATTGAAAATCCAGGCAGGCTTCATCCCAACCAAGNCCACAGTGTTCCAGCATACGTCTAATCTGACGTTCTGCGTTTGCGACAACTTCTTCATAATGTACAGTAAGTACCTTGGCAGGCAGCACTTTGTCCCAATGATTCATCATGCGAACATACTGTAAGTACATCTCAGACAGCTCGATAAGATCATAGGAGAATTCCTTACCTTGCGGGTATAGCTGTCGGTAGTTAGCGACACAGGTATCAAGGGATTGACGACGGGCATCAATTACTATCGCCTCGGGCAACACCAGGTGAATAAATCCAACATAGGGAAAGTTCGCTGGTAGTTTATCCACAAAAAATGGTTTCCTGTGAGGCCGGTGAATTGACGTTGCTGCGATATATTCGTCACCCAGCGCCTTTAACGCCTCTTCATCGAGATCGATGATGGCTGACGAATTTTCCAACCTTTGCTCAACATTTACTCTTGTCGCGATTCTTCTCAGGTACGGTAACTCGGCTGTCTCCTCAACCTGATTGTGGCTGACCAGGATCTGCTCAAGTAGCGTCGATCCTGCCCGCGGCATTCCCACAACAAAAATGGGGGTTGGATCGGTTGGCATTGAAACAGGCTTACGCACACAAAAGCCTTTACTGTAGATTTCGATCAAAGTGTCTATTGTCGATTCAAACTCAACCGCGTCGTAACTTGTTTCGATCCTCTGGCGGGTATTCCCAGAAACATAGTACATCCAGGCGGCATCATACTCCTCACGGTCATCCAACGCTTTGCCAAGGGCAAAATCCAGACGCGTCAAGGCATGACTCGCTATGCCCTCGTTCTTACAGTGCTCAATCATCCTGTTGAGTTCTCTGTCGCTGAACTCATAGGTTCTCATGCTCGCCAGACTCCAGCAGGCATCAGCAAAAATATCTTCCTCAGTCAGGCACTGCTGGTAGACACTAATTGCGTCACTTCCACGGCCAAGCCCGCGCAATGCATTTCCTCGACCGAGCATCGCCTGAGTATCATTCGGGTTCAACGCAAGACAAGTCAAATATCCTTCCAACGCTGCGGCCACATGACCAACCATCAATCGTGAATGTGCAAGCATCAGATGAACCTCGCCATTTTCTGGCGCAATCTCAACCGCGCGTTGCAACCATCCAATGGCCTCAACAAAGTCTTGTTGCTCAACGCACAAACTCGCGAGGTCCATATGGGGCACAATGGAACCGGGCGCCAGACGGACCATGTGACGCAGCATTCGTTCGGCTTCCGGGAGTTGTCCCTCTTCGGCTGAAATCATGGCTAATCTTCGTATCGCGCCCAGATTTTCCGGTTCGCTTGCCAAGAGCCGCCCACATTCCAGGCGCGCCTTTTTCAGATCCCCGCTTTGATGCAGTGCCACTACTCGGGCAAGCGAATTGTCAGGTGCTAATGCCAGATATCTGTCGAAGGCAACNGACGCTCCCTTGTCATCGCCAAGCTTGCTGAGTACCTGGCTCAATCCAGAGAACGCNGAGGGTTGACTCGGGTCAATTTCAGTCGCATGACGAAAGTGTTTTTCCGCTGCCCTAAAATTACCACGGTTCACGTACAATACAGCCAGATCTTGATGGGGTTTAGCAAAGGCCGGTGCCATTGCCACGATCTTAAGAAGAATTGACTCAGCTTCATCGAGACGNTCGCTTTTCAAAAGAATTGCACCAAGTAGAGCCAATATATTGATATTTTCAGAATCTGATCGAAGCACCTTGCGGCATTCGGTTTCTGCACGATCCAATTCATTCTCGGCAACCAGATNAATCACCTTGGTGAACACCNCATCGGGCTCCACTATTCAAGCCCCTGTTCGTTTCTCACGCCACTGGCACTTATCGCTGCCCCAATCGTGTCCACCGTGCCAAGGGTCATGAGGTTCGCGCCGCTGATCCCGGGAATTTCGGAATACTGTTGCAGCAGTTCACTGCAGATTAAAACACCTTCCTCCTCAGCGTCATTCGACTGCCCAAGTCTCTTGAGCACAGAAGCCGGGATCAGAGCCCTGCGACGATTATCACGCAAAAATCTGGCAATACTTAACGATGGCAGGGTCGCAAGGCTTACGATGAATCGAACCTGATGAGTCATCTTTTTTGAAATCAGAGTTGATATNTATCTTTTCAAAAGATCAACATCAAAGCACAACTGNGTCATGATTATTCGCGCCCCTGCCTCAGATTTCGCCAACAGTTCTTCAGGCTCCCAACCAGGTTGAGGACTATGCACAGTCCCGGACGTAACAATCAGGAAATCTGTTCCTGACAGTGCGCCATCTTCATTGATTAACTTAGCGGTCGCTATCAATTCCTTTGCATGCATATCCAGAACCGGTCGAGGTCTGGGTTCAAATCCTTTCGGTACCTTGGCTCCCTCAATCAGCATTACACTGGTCGCACCGAGGGCCCTGACACCCAGCAATTCACTTACAAGCGCCGTGCGATTCCGATTTCGACAGCTCAGCTGCACGATGGGATCAATACCGGCACCAAGTAGCAAACTTGCAGCGGCTGAAGTGGACATATGGGTCTGCCCATACTGGTTGTCAGTTAAAACAACGCCGTCAACATTGGCAGATAAAGCCCGCCCATCAGCAACAACATCGGATGCACTCATATCTGGTTTCAACTGTAATTCTGCTGAGAGTACAAATCCCCGTTCGCCGAATGCCTGATAATACGTTTTCAAACCGTTGCCACCACAGAGTCAATTTTGCACAAAAGGTAATTATTCAAATAGGCGGNTCGGNGTTCCAGTTCTCATTAACTAATAACTGGAATCTCGGNCCATGCCTGGTCTACTATCCCGCTACTTATGTTCAAGTGTTAAGGGTGAAAGGTCAACCAGGTGCAACCACAGCAAGAGTATTTTAATCGTGCTTTCAATCATATTCGATCAGGTGATGCCGAGGCAGCATTGCTAGTCTGTCTTGGAGGTCTCGCTGATTTTCCTGAAGATCCAAACATCCTCTGTCTCACTGCACGTGCGTTGATTGCACTCAAGAGGCTTGGCGAAGCACGGATTCATATCGAAAAAGCAAAGTCTCTGCAGCCGGAGTTCTCAATGGCTCACGAGTCCTNTGCTGACCTGTTGCTGGTAGAAGGACGTTTTTCCGAGGCGATTGAATCGTACCGGCGTGCCATTCAACTTGATCCTGGTCGATCGGATCTGCACTTGAAAATTGCTCGCACTCGAGATCTGTTATCCAGCCACACCGCATTTGCAACGGGTAATAAATCGCCAATTCGAAAGCGAAGAGATATGGGATTTGCTGACGAAATCACTCAAGCTGGCAAGTTCGAACGTAATGGCGAACCGGATAAGGCTGAAAACATCTATCGTGATATTTTGAAACGGGATCCAAATCACATTGAAGCTATTCGATTGCTTGCCGCTGTTGCGTGTACTCACCGTCATTTTCGTGACGCAGAAGTTCTTTTACTCCAGGCGGTTTCCCTGGCACCAGATTTTGCAAAGGCCTGGCTCGATCTCTCAAACGTGCAGGGGGAACTCGATAAGTTTCCTGAATCTATAGAAAGCGCACGGGAAGTCGAAAAGCTGGCACCCCAGACTGCAGAATCATATATTGCCCTGGCNAACGCGTTGGCCAGGGCAGGGCAGCANGAGGANGCAATCACAGGATATCAGCAGGCACTCAAGATAAAACCATCACACCCTGGTGCGTTTTCCGGTCTTGGTCATCAGCTCAAAACCGTCGGCCGTCAGCAGGAATCAATCGAAGTTTACAGACAATANATCGCAGCNAATCCAAGAAATNCCGAACCCTATTGGAGCCTTGCCAATATGAAGACCTTTCGGTTTGAAGACGCAGAAGTGGGCTCAATGGAGAAACTGCTTGGCGATGACAGCCTAGATGACCTCTCGGTTGAACAATTGTGCAATGCCCTGGGCCTTGAATACGAGGGCCGAGGTGACTATGACCAGGCTTTTGACTACTTTCAACGTTGTAGTGATAAGCGACGGGAATCGGAGAACTATGATCCGGTCGCGAACGAGACTGTTACAGACAAGCTGATCGAGATATTCAATGAAGCGTTTCTGTCGGAGAGACAAGGCAACGGTGTTGCAGATGCATCACCTATTCTGATTATCGGGTTGCCCCGATCCGGCTCGACACTGATTGAACAGATATTGGCAAGCCACAGTCAGGTTGAGGGTACTCACGAACTCACTGATATGCCTTTCGTAATTCAGTCGATTGGTCGATCCAGTCCTCAGATGGATCAGTTTCCGGACTTCCTCACCACTCTCGGGAAGCAAGCCTGGTCGAAGATAGGTCGACAATATCTTGAACGTACTAAAAAGCATCGCAGCGGCGTCGCTCGATTTATCGACAAGAATCCCAATAATTTCTTGTATGTGGGATTGATACATCTGGCCATGCCTCATGTGAAAATCATCAACTCACGCCGGCACCCTTTGGATAGTTGCTTNGGCAGCTACAAGCAACTGTTCGCTAGTGGTCAACCTTTCAGCTACGACCTGACGGAACTCGGTGAGTATTACATTCAATACCAGAGACTGATGGACCACTGGCATCAGACAATGCCAGGCAAAGTACTGGATGTCGATTACGAAGAGGTGGTACAGGACCTTGATACACAGGTAAGGCGATTGCTGGATTATTGTGAATTGCCAGTAGAAGACGCCTGTTTCAGGTTCCATGAGACTGAACGCGCAGTAAAGACCGCCAGCTCTGAACAGGTGCGACAACCTATCTACACCAGCTCAGTCAACCTATGGCGTAATTACGAGCCCCACCTGGATGAATTGATTGAAGCACTGGATCCGATCCTTCGAATGCGCCCCGAGGCTGACTGGCCTCGCCGATGGCAACTATCTCCGGGCAGATCAAACCCTGAATCGTAATCTCTTAGTATTCTCATGAGGAAAATGAATGGATATCGATGTTCCGCTGAAAGACCTCGGGCCCATCGCAATCGATGCGCTGAAGGAAGCGATCTTATGTATTGATGAGCCAACCTGGAAGTTACAGTCATTCAGACAAGGTGAAGATGACGTTCATCAGCAAACGAAGTCCATCGTTCTGGTATTTACTGATGGCGAANGTTGGCCGAATATCGAGGTTTCCAAAGAGAGTGGCTGGGATCTGCTGGCCGAAACAGCGATCCCGGTAATGCATAGCATTCTGCAGGACCACTACCCGAAGGGCGGAACGATCATTCGAGCCATGGCCGCAAAATTACCTGCAGGGAATGTCATCAAGCCGCATGTCGATAAACATCCCTCGTTTCATGCTGGTCACCGAATCCATGTGCCGATCACAACCAATCATCGGGTCAGATTTATGATAGATGGTGTGCCTTATCAGCCTGAGGTTGGCAAAGCCTTTGAACTCAACAATCAAAAAAGACACAGTGTCATGAACAAAGGCGATGATGATCGAATTACCTTTATCTTCGACTATGTTCCGCCCGACCGAATCGACCGTACATAAAGTGAAAACTAAAATCATTCCACTCACAGTTGCCGCCGTGGGATGCAATGAATGCTGACTGATCATCGACTGCAAATCCCATTTCGAATGACCAGTCACCCTGACATTCTGGCCTCACTAAGTCTGAGCTTCTCCTGTCTTCGCATGATTACCCCCGCAACCACTACACCGAGACCGACTACACAGATAATGATGGTTGCCAGGGCATTGATATCTGGCGTGACCCCCAGCCTCACTTTGGAATAAACCACCATCGGCAGCGTGCTTGAGCCAGGACCGGAAACAAAACTCGCGATAACCAGATCGTCAATCGACAAGGTAAATGCCAGCAGCCAACCAGACAACATTGCCGGCGCGATAAGCGGTAGAGTGATATCGTATGCAACTCTGAAGGGACGTCCNCCAAGGTCCATAGCGGCTTCTTCAAGAGACTTGTCCATCGANGACAGTCTGGATTGAACGACCACCGCAACAAAGGCCATCGAAAATGTGATATGGGCAATGATGATTGTCACTGTGCCACGATTCTCGGGCCAGCCAATAAGTTGTTCGCTGCTCACAAATACCAGCAACAATGACAGTCCTGTGATGACTTCAGGCATAACCAAAGGTGCGGCTATCAATCCGGTAAACAGCAAACGTCCCCTAAAACTACCCATATGAGTAAGAGCNAGCCCGGCCAAGGTGCCAAAGATCGTGGCAAGGGTTGCGCTGATGGCTGCTATTCGCAGACTTAAAAGTCCCGCATCGATTATCTGTTCACTGTTAAAGAGCGCTTCGTACCAGCGCAGTGAAAAACCGTTCCAGACCGAGGAGATGCGGGAATCATTGAATGAATAGACTATCAGCATAACGATCGGCAGATACAAAAATGCATAACCGAAAGCCATCACCGAAAGCAGGAACACCGAGTGCTTTTTCACTATTCCGGCCCGTCCGAAGTCGTCACCTGATACTTTTGAAATANCATCATCGGTATTACCAGTATGAACAACAGAACAGTGGCAACTGCTGACGCCAGTGGCCAGTCACGATTCAGGAAGAACTCATTGTAGAGCGTTCTTCCTATCATCAAAGAATCCACCCCCCCCAGCAGCGCCGGGATCACATATTCCCCCAGTGCGGGTATGAATACGAGCAGACACCCGGCAATAATGCCCGGTAATGACATGGGGATGGTGACGTCCCTGAATACCTGAAACGGTCGCGCCCCAAGATCTGCTGCTGCCTCGTGCAGGGATAGATCAAGTCTTTCGAGATTGGCATACAGGGGCAAAATCATAAATGGCAGGTAGGTGTAGACAATGCCCATGTACACGGCAAAGTCGGTATACAGCAGCCTCAGCGGTTGATCTATGAGACCAATCCACATCAGCATATTGTTAATGACCCCATGAGTAGAGAGCATTCCCATCCACGCATAGACCCGCAACAGGAAGGAGGTCCAGAAAGGCAATATCACCAGCAGAAGCAGCAGATTTCTGATGGTTGACTCCGCTCGGGCAATACCATACGCCATTGGATAACCCAGCAGTAAACATAGCAATGTAGATATTGCAGCGACCCTGGCTGACTTCAGATAGCTGAGCCAGTAGAGATTGTCCTCGGTTAGAAACCGGTAGTTATCAAGGGTTCCAAGAAAGACGTCAAAAGAATCCTTCGACCAGTCGAACAAGGGTGTGAAGGGGGGTTGTGCAATAATGGGATCGGAAAAACTAATCTTGAAAACAAAGAGAAATGGGATAAAGAAAAATACCAGCAACCAGACGTAGGGAACGGAGATGACAAAATATCGCCAGGTGCGATCTGCAAATTCAGGCTTACTTTTGAGTTTACTACTCATTCGGTAAGCACGATGCTGCTGGAAGCATCCCACGAGATATAAACTTCTTCATCCCAATCAATCGTCCCTTCTGCCAGGCGCCTCTGATTCTGAGTACTTACCTGCACGACTTTGCCAGCCTCAGTCTTTACACGATAGACAGACAGATTACCGTAGTAGCCGATATCCCATACAATGCCTTTTAATGATGTTACTCTCTCACCCTCGACAGGCTCCTTCGCAATTGAAATNTTTTCGGGTCTAACTGCGATCCAAACCTTCTCNCCTTTCTCAATCTCAGGGGNCAATTGCGCCTTTAAANNCTCGTTATATTCATCCCCTTGAATATGCATACAATCACCCGCGACACGGCTGACCTCGCCTTCAAATAAGTTGGTCGCCCCAAAAAAGTCGGCAACAAATCGATTCGAAGGAAATTCATATACCTGATGAGGCGTGCCCGTCTGGATAAATCCACCTTCATTCATCACCGCAATTCGAGTGGCGAGAGTCATTGCCTCCTCCTGATCATGAGTGACAACAACAAAGGTAATCCCCAGCTGGTCCTGCAGGTTCATAAGTTCAAACTGAGTACGCTCTCGAAGTTTCTTATCCAGGGCGGCAAGTGGTTCGTCCAGCAGCAGCACCTTCGGCTTCTTGACCAATGATCTGGCCAGGGCGACACGTTGTCTCTGTCCACCGGACAACTGGTGGGGTTTACGGCCCTTGAAGTCTGACAGCTGAACCAACTCCAATATCTCTGCGACCCTGCGATTGATTTCAGTTTTTGCGATACCTTCTTTTACCAGACCATAGGCAACATTTTTCTGCACAGACATGTGGGGGAAAACCGCATAGGATTGAAACATCATGTTGACCGGTCGCTCATAAGGTGGGATATGCGTCATATCAACACCATCTATCAGGATGCGGCCGGCATTGGGGGTTTCAAATCCGGCTAACATACGAAGAAGCGTTGTTTTACCGCAGCCCGAGGCACCCAGGATGGCAAACAGTTCACCCTCATAGATATCCAGATTCACATCATCTACTACCGTAACCCCATCGAACTGCTTCGTCAGTGTTTCGATTTTGATATAGGGTTCGGCATCCTTATTCAGCCAGGGCGCCTTGTCTGGTTCCACTCCTGGTTTTTTTTGATCTGACTGTCTTTGTTCTTGCTCTGTCATCATCCTTCTTCTGTTATTAGACCGGTTTAGAGACCAGATTTAATTCTCGTCCAGACTCGTGAGCGCAGACGCTCTAGTTTCGGCATATATACCTTAGCTGCATACAACCGCTTTAACACAGATTCTCCCGGGTAGATCGCAGGATCAGAAGTCATTTTGGGATTAACCAAAGCAGTTGCCTTACTATTGGCATTCGCATAGCCGGTAAAATCTGTGATGTCTGCAATCACTTCAGGGCGCATGAGATAGTCAAGAAACAAATAGGCATTTTCGACATGTCGGGCGTCAGCTGGAATATACAGAGCATCAAACCAGATCAAAGACCCCTCTGTTGGAATGTTGTAACCCAGGTCAATCTCAATACCAGCTTCTTTTGCCCGCCTGGAGGCAACTGAATAGTCACCGGACCAGCTCATGGCAATACAGACTTCCTTGCTGGGTAGATCAATGAGCAACTTGGTGGAATTAAAGTACTTGATATAAGGGCGAATACTTCTTAGTAAGTCCTCGGCAGCTTTTAGATGTTCAGGTTCAATCGAATCTGCGTCGTACCCAAGATAAACCAATGCCATCGGGATCACGTCTGTCGGTGAATCAAGTAGTGACACGCCACAATCCGCGAATCTTGAGACAACGGCCGGGTTAAATACTAATTCTGCGCTGTTTAGAGGCGCATCCTTCATACGTTCAATAATCATGTCACGATTGTATGTAAATCCGGTGGTTCCCCACATATAGGGTATACCGAACTGATTACCAGGATCGTATTCAGCCACACTCTCCAGGAGTGACGGATCAAGGTTATTCCAATTGGCCAGNTTGTCTCTNTCCAGACGATGGTAGAGACCGATCGGTATCAGCCGTGAAGAGAATCCGGCACTGTGAACAATAACGTCATAGCCGGAATTGCCTGCCATAAGTTTCGCATCAACAATTTCAGTCGTGTCATACACATCGTAATTTATCTTGATGCCATACTCTCGCTCGAAATCCTTCAGCGTTGATTCACCGATATAGTCAACCCAGTTGTATAAGTTAAGTACGGCTTCATTGCTCTCGGCAATACAGACGGGCGCCAGTTGCATCAAAAAGACGAGTAGACCCAGCAGGGCTTTTTTTCGTGTTTGTCGATCATTCATTACTTGCCAAGCTTACCTAAATGACCATANGTCTTACAGTGGTCCTGGTCGAAAGATACTTAACTCAAGCTGTAGTGCAGAATAATCTACAAAACCAGGGAATCAGGGAAACTCTTCCCAGCTCGATAGGCTTATCCATATNGCCTGCATCCGACGGCGGAATNCCATATCGTGGGACAGACCTTCCAAGATATACCTGAATATGGGATCATCGTACGGATTCATCGCGCCATTCAGTGTCCTGAAATTTTCACACCAGAAATGCGAAGTCTCAGCTGTTAAGAATTCACACTTCATGAAGGCTTTAGCACGGTTGCGCCCAGGTGTGTCTTACAGTTTCCGCTATTGGGGCCGATCTTTGTTTCATAGGGCAAAGGTGCGCATCTCATGGGTATCGATAACAACGAATCCTTGCGCTCAACCAGTCAACGACAGGAGCGCTCAAGAAAGGCGATCCGGTGGACCCGAATGAAATGAAAGTGCTAATTAAACCCCGGAGGGGTTCAGCGTGAAGAAATACGATGCAATTGTTATTGGTGCAGGACACAACGGTCTTGCCAACGCAGCCTACCTGGCCAAGGCAGGTCTCGATGTCTTGGTCCTTGAGAAAAATGACTATGTCGGTGGTGCAACGGTNAGTCGCGAACTACACGAGGGCTGGAAATACTCAAACTGTTCGTACGTCTGCAGCCTGCTCCGACCCGAAATCACTCGAGACCTGAATCTGCCGAAATTCGGTCTGCAGGTCATTCCCTACATTGGCGGCGTAACATTTATGCGCGACGGCGATTACTTCGGTAATTACGATGATCATGAACGCCAGTACAGGGAGATGGCCAGGCACTCAAAACGGGATGCCGGGGCCTATGAACGCTACACTGCTGACGTCACAAAACATACCAGGTTCATTCGCCCCTTTCTGCTCCGAACACCACCAGACCCTACTTCATTTAAGCCAAAGGATATCGGTGAATTACTGTTCCTGGCCAAGTCGTTTTACAACCTGGGCGAAAAAGTTCTGGGGGACGCTCTGCGATTCTGGACCATGAGTATCGGTGACTTTCTTGATGAATATTTTGAAACCGATGTCATTAAGGCGCACCTTGCAGGAAGCGGAATTATCGGCACCGCCCTGGGTGTTTATTCACCCGGCACAGCTTACGTGCTTTTGCATCATTACATGGGTGAGGTGGATGGCTCAGTTGGCGCATGGGGATTCGCTCGAGGCGGCATGGGCTCGGTATCCAAGGCTATTGCCCTTGCTTTCCAGTCATTTGGCGGCGAAATAAAGACTGAAGCCGAGGTGGATCATATCCTCGTCAGTGGCAGAAAGGTGAAAGGTGTTGTCCTTGCTAACGGTGACGAGCTCTATGCTGACATCGTTGTGTCAAATCTGGATCCGAAACGAACCTTCCTTAACGTCATGCAGGAAGAAGATCTACCGGCATCAGTTGTTAAGCAGGCTAAGAATTTTAAGATCAGAGGATCCTCGGGCAAGCTGAACATCGCCCTGGATGGCCTGCCCACTTTTAAAGGGCTACCTGACAACAGCACACTGATGGCTGGTGATATGCATTTTATCGATTCCATGGAACGCATGGAGCGAGCGTACGACGACTGGAAAAATGGCACCTGGTCCCGGGATCCCTATGTGGACATGTTAATTCCAACCCAGGTTGATCCCACCATGGCGCCACCCGGTAAGCACATGATGAGCGTCTTCGTTCAGTATGCACCGCCGAAACTCACCACCGGCGAGTGGACCGACGAAGATCGAGAAGCATTCGGTAAGACCGTTATCGACCAGATATCCAGCTACAGTCCAAATTTCCAAGATCTTATCGTCCATGCAGAAATCAGGACCCCANAAGATATTGAAAATGAAATAGGTCTGACCGAAGGGAATATTTTCCAGGGAGAACTGACGTTCGACCAGCTGCTGTTCAATCGACCGTTTCCGGGACTGGCGCAATATCGCGGACCGGTGAANGGCATGTACATGTGCGGCTCAGGGACTCATCCTGGTGGTGGCGTGATGGCNGCCCCCGGGGCCAACGCGGCTAGAGAAATCCTCGCGGATCTCTCGCTTACATCCACCGTACCGGAGGCTTACCCAGATGACTGAGAATAATCATTTTGATGTCGTGATTGTAGGCGCCGGTCATAATGGTCTTGTTACCGCCGCCTATATGGCAAAAACCGGTATNAAGGTTCTTGTGCTGGAATCTACGGCAAATGTCGGTGGCGCTTCTTCGACTGAAGAGTTNCACGAGGGATTCAGGGTTTCGACTTGTGCTCATCTCCTCTATTCCCTGCATCCAGCAATCGTCAGTGATTTACAACTGCATAACCATGGCCTGACCTACGCCGCTACCAACCTGAGCACCGTTGCCCTGGGAAATGATGGTTTACATATCACCATCAAAGGAGATTCCGTCAGTGGTGACATCTCAACNGAAGACGTAAACAATTATCAGGAATTTTATGCCCGGATGATCAGGTTCTGCAAAGTACTGGCGGTTACACTGGAAGATCGGCCCCCTAAACTCATGAAAGGCAACCTGAAAGATAAGTTGTCACTGTTGAAACTTGGCTGGAATGTCAGAAAACTGGGCAAAGAGGATATGCGGGAGCTCCTGCGAATAGGTGCCATCAACATATACGATGTTCTGGAAGAGAATTTTGATAACCAACTCCTCAAAGGGGCACTCAGCTTGGATGCAGTACTGGGTTCTCACACGGGTCCCAGATCACCAAACACAGTGCTTGGTTATCTATACCGACATGTCGGTGAGACATTCGGTTTCAGCGGTCCGGCAATGCCAACCGGTGGATTGGGGGCTGTAACAGACGCAATCGCAGCATCAGCAAAATCNAGTGGTGCAGAAGTTCGCACAGATTGCAGGGTTGAGCAGATACTGACTGAAGGTGCCAGGGTTACCGGCGTCAGACTGGTGNGNGGTGACGAAATCAGCACCTCACGTGTCATCTCCAACGCTGATCCAAAAACCACGTTTGCCGATCTTGTAGGTTATCGCCATCTGGATACCGAGTTTTCAAGGCGAGTCAGCAATATTCGGATGAAAGGCAACACCGCCAANCTTCACCTGGCACTTGATTCACTACCCAGTTTTACGGGACTCAGCGAAGAAGATGTCGGCGCCCGCCTTTTAATCGCACCTGGTTCAGACTATGTGGAGCTTGCCTTTAATCACGCTAAGTACCGAGAATATTCCCGGAATCCAATTGTTGAGATAACTATTCCGAGTGTTCACGATTCAAGTCTCGCACCTGAAGGTAAACACGTCTTGTCCGCAGTGGTTCAATATGCCCCGCATAACCTCAAGGAAGGGTGGTCAGAAGGGAACGATCAATTCAGGAATCTGGTGATTAATCTTATCGAGGGTTACGCACCCGGGTTAAAACAGCTGATTATCAGCAGNGAACTGCTGACTCCTGCCGATCTCGAAGCGAAATTCGGCACAAAAGCCGGCCACTGGCACCATGGTGAATTAGCTCTTGATCAATTCCTGATGTTAAGACCGATCCCTGGCATGAGCCAGTATTCAACTCCAATCGATGGTCTATATCTCTGCAGCGCCGGGTCACATCCAGGGGGAAATGTAACCGGACTCGCTGGTCACAACTGTGCAAAAACCGTGATAAAGGAAGGAATAAAGTGATGACTATTCAAGAGCCGGANCGACTTATCCAAACNCCCTTCCATTCGCGGGTGGCGGCAGCCTGTGAGGTGAATCACTGGGAAGACTGGGCTGGATACACCACACCGGCGGCTTATACAAATGTTGAGCTGGAGTATTTCGCGATGCGGAATTCCGCGAGCATCTTCGATCTGACACCAATGACGAAGTATCGAATCACTGGATCTGACGCACATGCCTACCTGGATTGCCTGGTAACACGCAATCTCCGTAAGATGAAGATTGGCAGGGTAACTTATACCGCCTGGTGTAACGATGATGGCAAGGTGATAGATGATGGGACAATATTTCGAATCGCTGAGAACACATTTATTCTCTGTTCCCAGGAACGTCATCTGGATTGGCTCGAATGGTCTGCCATGGGATTTGATGTCCACATAGAAGATGAAACTGATCGTATCGCGGCCCTGTCATTCCAGGGACCTACTACCTGCAGGATTCTAAAAAATCTAGGCCTCAAAGATGTCGGGGACCTTAAACCATTTGATCTGACACACTATCCGTTTGACGATTCAGAACTGATGGTTTCCAGAACCGGTTTTACAGGAGATCTGGGTTACGAACTCTGGACAGACCCGGCAAGTGCCGAAAAACTGTGGGATCGACTCATGGAAGCCGGCCATCAGTACGGCATCAAACCCGCTGGTTCCGAAGCACTGCAGATTGCCAGGATCGAAGCAGGCTTCATTCAGGCTGGTGTGGAATTCGTTCCTGCTCAACAGGAGGTACGAGAAGGTGGTGCCAGATCCCCCTATGAACTTGGCTTATCCTGGCTGGTTCACCTGAAGAAGCCTCATTTTAATGGCAANCGAGCCCTGCAGGAAGAGAAGCAAAAAGGCTCGAGGTACCGTTTCGTGAAGCTGGATGTACAGGGTAACAAGCCTGCAGAACACTCGTTTATTTACAATGGTCAGAATAAGGCCGTCGGCACGGTGACTTCTGCCGCCTGGGTACCCACCGCCAAGAGGAACATNGCATTTGCCTCACTAGAGATGCCCTGGGGAAATCCGGGAGATGATCTGTCAGCTGAAATTTACTATTTAAGAGAACTGAAATGGACTCGNGTCATGGAAAAATGCAGCNTGATTGAAGGGCCCATTTTCGACCCTGAAAGACGACATGCAACACCAGCTCCGGATTTCTAGTCGATAACCCGAGATGGGCTCAAGGTACCATCCTGCATTTACCTGGCGTGATTGATTACGAAAGTTACAGAGCAGCACAGNAAAACATGTCAGAAAAGTCACGGGACAAGTTACTTGGAATGGATCAACCGATAACCCGGCGTGAATTTGTCGGTGGTGCAGCAACAGTCATCGGCGCTGGTCTGTTAAGTCCNGACCTTCTCTATGGCAGCCCGGGTAGTGAAGCAACATCACCATACCCACCCTCTCTGACGGGACTTCGAGGGACTCACCCCGGTGCTTTCGAAGTCGCCCATGACCTGTTTTCAAACAGGGCAACAGCCAAGCGCAGCAAAACACCAGGCGACGGCGCGATTACAGACGAGAGTTTCTACGATCTCATTGTTGTGGGCGGTGGTATCAGCGGTCTTTCAGCAGCCTACTTCTATGCACAACAAGCCCGTACCGATACCCGGATTCTCATTCTGGAAAATCATGATGATTTCGGTGGTCACGCAAAACGTAACGAGTTTTATTTTGAGGGCAGGACACTAATTGGCTACGGTGGTAGTCAGTCCATGGAAAGTCCTGGTCAATATAGTCGGATCACGAAAAAGCTGCTGAGCGAACTGAATATCGACACTTCCCAATTCTATTCAGCATATGATCAGTCCTTCTTCAAAGACAATAACCTTAACAGCTTCGTCTTTTTTGACCGCGACTACTATGGCACAGATGCACTAGTGCCCTTGTCCTTTTCAAGATTTGCAGGTACCGAACTGAATTTCGAGCTGGACAAGATTCCCATGTCCAACGAGTCTCGTTCAAAACTTGTGGAACTACTGACGACGACGAGCGATCCACTTGAAGGGAAAAGTCAGCGAAGTCGCACAAAGCTGCTCCGGAAGATCAGCATCGAGCAATTCCTGAGACAGTATCGCGACTGTAATGACGAGGTCATTCATTTGCTCAGCAAAGCTACCCTGAGTTACTGGGCGATCGGGATTGATGGCCTGTCCGCATGGGATGGCTTCAATATGGATTTCCCTGGAACCATTGGCTTACTCNCACCAGTGACANAGNCCGTAGAGGAAGAACCCTATATTTTTCACTTTCCAGATGGCAACGCNACAATCGCAAGATCGTTAGTCAACAAGCTGATCCCCGATATCTCTACNGCNGANGGGATGGAAGAAATGGTCACCGCCAGATTCGACTATGGCCTGCTGGANAAACCTGGTAACCCTGTCAATATCCGATTGAACAGCACGGTAACCCATGTTGAACGGGTCTGGCGCGGTCGAAAAGCAGGCGTTGAAGTGACTTACGCTATCGCCGGACAAAAACGCAAGGTGAACGGGAGAGACTGCATCCTTGCCTGCTATCATCGAATCATCCCCCATATCTGTCCTGGACTCCCCAAACGGCAGAAGAAATCTTTGCAATATGCGGTGCGATCACCACTGGTTTATACCAATGTGCTCATCAGCAACTGGCGATCGATGAAAAAACTGGCGCTGGGCAGGGTTTTTTGTCCCAATGGTCTGTTTCATTCAATAACTATGGATTTTCCTGTCAGCCTGGGTGACTATCATTTCACAGAGACTCCCGATGATCCCGCTGTGCTTCATCTGGCCCATATACCCTATACACCCGATACCGGCCTTAACCCAAGAGAGCAATCAAAGCTGGGACGCCAGCAACTCATTGCACTGACTTTTGAGGACTATGAGCGCGCCATCAGAGAGCAGCTCAATGCCATTTTAGGGCCTGGTGGATTCAACGCAGCCGATGATATCAAAGCCATTACGGTTAACCGATGGCCCCACGGCTACGCCTATGAGTACATCCCACTCTGGGACAAGAAATGGCGCCGTGGCAGAGCACCTCACATCCGGGCCAGAAAAACCAGGGGTCGCATCGCTATCGCAGGCAGCGACGCAGCAGCTCGAGCCTATGCGGACGCAGCTATAGACCAGGCTTACCGGGCAGTAACGGAACTATTGTAGGGGAACACTATGAAGACCATCTATTCAAATGGTCATTAATTGCATAATGTGAAGTACGAGATTCTCACCGGCGGTCAGACACCCTGATGAAGAATATCCGTATTTCCGGGGTTATGAGCATGAAGGGGGAGAAGCGCAGGGCGCAGGATTCAATCAGAATATTCCGCTGAATCTGGGAACCATTGACTGGGCAGTCTACGCTTCGGCGCTAAGTCAGAGGGTTGAGGCCATCAAGAAGTTCGGCCCCGATTGTCTGATTATTTCACCGGCTCTTGATACTTTTAAAAAGGATCCCATGGCCAGTTTCAAATTAACATCAGCGGATTATCTGAGAATGGGTGAAGTCATTGCCAGTTTACGGTTACCAACACATTTCGTCTTCGAGGGTGGGTACGCTATCGATAAACCGGGTGTGAATACGGCAAATGTATTGATTGGCTTCGAAGGTTTCCGAGCTAAGATATCATTTTCATGAATCACTACAATAACCAATGAATAAAAATTATCGATGAGTGCATCATTAAGCTCGGAAGAACACACCAATTCCTACTACGCGGCCACGCGAAATGACCTTACTGACTATCCGGTTTTACAGGGCGAGGTTGAAACAGAAATTTGTGTGATTGGCGCTGGCTTTACTGGTACAGCAGCCGCTCTCACTATGGCAGAACGAGGTCATGCGGTAACCTTGCTTGAGCAACACAGAATCAGCTGGGGAGCGTCCGGGCGAAATGGCGGCCAGCTCATCCACGGTCTGGGTGGAACAAGCAGACTCCGACCTCTCATCGGTGATGAGGCAATCTGGAAGCTTCACTATCGTGGTAACGATATCATTAAGGAGCGGATCGAGAAGTACAATATCGAGTGTGATTTTAAATTCGGATACATCGAAGTTGCCTTGAAACCGAGTCATATGAGAGGGCTCCTGGAAGATTTTGAAGAACATAAACAAAGAGATCTGGATCATCATCTTAAGCTGATGGACAAGGATGAAGTCTGCTCTGTTCTGGGGACTGATGCTTTCATCGGTGGAATGACCAATGATCTTAACGGTCACCTGCACCCGCTCAATCTCTGTGCTGGCGAAGCGCGCGCGGCTGCGAGCCTCGGCGCAAAGATCTTTGAGCAGAGTGGCGTGACCGACATTGTTCATGGCGACAAGGTAAAAGTAATTACTGCAGAAGGGACAGTGATTGCAGACAAGGTGCTGATCGCGGGCAATGCATATCATCACCTTGAACAGAAAAACCTGTCGGGTCTGGTATTCCCTGCCGGTAGTTTCATTATTGCGACCGAACCATTGAGTGACGACGAGGTCAAGGCCATTAATCCACTCGATCTGGCAGTCGTTGATCTGAACAATGTTCTGGATTACTACCGCATGTCAGCAGACAATCGCCTGCTCTTCGGCGGCCGCTGTAACTACTCCGGTCGTGTACCTGAAAGTATTCAGGCCATCATGGTGCCAAGAATGTTGAAGGTCTATCCAAGCATGGAAGGCAAGCGAATTGATTATGAATGGGGAGGCAACATCGGTATTGTCATCAAGCGTGTGCCTTTGCTGGGTCGGATCACAAACAATGTCTTTTATTCAATGGGTTACTCAGGACATGGCGTTGCACCGACTCACATAGCAGCCGAGGTCATGAGTGACGCAATGGAAGGTAACGACGACATTCTGCGAGCCTATGAACAGATCAATCATTTTCGAATTCCGTTGGGACAATGGTTCGGAAATCAGATCGTTGCATTGGGCATGCTCTACTTCAGAATGCGCGATCTTCTCTGGTAAGAATTGCCTAATATGGTAAAGGCGGGGTCGCAGATCGTCTTGGATGTGACCAGAAGGGTTTCTCCGAAATGCTGCATTTTGCCCAGGTCGCCCGCCATTCCAGCTCTTTCTGATAATAGATCTCTGCCCAGATTTCTGAAGGTGGACTGCCGTTCTGGTAGTCGATATCAGCCATGGCAAGGTTGGCTTTTAGAATAGGTGACCAGATATTGGTTTTGATGGTGCCAATTCGTCGGCCATCCTGACGGTCGTACAAAAACGAGTCTTTCGGTGGTTTATTGCCTTCGATCATCAGCTTTACAAGTCGACGCCTGATCGGCCTGCCCTGTTCCTTCAGCAGCGCACGCCTTCCGGTGAAGTGACCCTTGTCGAAACTTACAACCCACCCCATGCCGAGTTCAAAAGGAGAGCGGTCGTGGTCAGCCCTCACAGTCGTCTCTGCTGTATTGAAATCATCTGCCGGCATAATAAAGCCTGCTTCAATTCGGACCATTTCAAGCGCATCCAGTCCAATCGGCCTGACATCGTAGAGTCCCCTGGCTTTCACATCGAATATCGAATCCCAGAGCTCGAGGGCGTTGTCGGGGTCTGTCCAGAGTTCATAACCAAGATCACCCGTGTAACCTGTCCGGGAAATCATCAGATCAAAACCATTCAGATTCGTGTGCATGATTCGAAAAGGTTTAAGCTGATCCAGCCCAACGACCCCCGCTTCTGTCAAAACTGAACACGATGTGGGACCTTGCACAGTCAATGCCGCTACTTCGCGGGTTTCCTCCACTATTGTCACATCCATACCCAGACTGGAAATCAACAGCCAATCCAACTGATGATGTTGTGAACAGAGTCGATACTCTCCATCTTTCAGGTAAAAGATAGTCCCGTCATCCAGCACCTTGCCATCGTCATTGCACCACAGGACGTAGGTCACCCGGTTGACTCGTAGCTTTGATATATCCCGGGTGACCAGTCTTGCAAGAAACCTTTCTGCATCGGGGCCACTGATTCGATATTTCTCCATTGGTGTCATGTCCATAACACTGCAGGAACTGCGAATAGCGAAATACTCCGAGGCCAGGGTGTCATAGAACCTGGCTGTCTGATATCCGTTCCAGGACGTCCAGTTTTTCAGCTTGCAGAGATTGTCTGCACGAGCATGAAATGGCGAATGCTGCAGGACCTCATTGAAATCATGGGCTTCTAGTCGCTCCATACTATTCCTCATTCATCGCCAGTATTCTCTGCGCTGCATTGTGACCGGGAATACCCGTCACGCCGCCACCGGGATGCGCAGCTGCACCGCAAAGAAAGAGTCCGTCAACGGGCGTATCATACTGTGCCGTTCCGTGTACCGGGCGCATCATAAATGACTGGTCGATAGCCAGTTCACCATGATGCCAGTGACCACCAGCGATATTGTATTCTGTTTCAATGTCAGCGGGTGTGAGGACCTGCGAGGCAACAATCTGGTTTTCAAATCCGCTCGCATACTGGCCAACTACCGCCACAACCCTTGCCAGAAACTGACTTCTGTTTCCATCCCAGCCTTTCTTCAATACATAGGGGGCAAAGGTGGCGCAGACAGACATCACGTGATGCCCCGGTGGCGCGAGCCCGCTATCACTCAGGCTGGGTATGGTGATTTCCAGAACCGGATTCTCAGAATACTCTCCGTACTTGGCATGGTTAAAGGCGTGTTCAACATAGCGCATACCTGGGGCGATAAGGAGTCTTTGACCCAGTTGTTCAATGCTGAGTCCTTTAATGACAGGCAAACTGTTCAGGGCTATGTGAATCTTGGCAACATCACCTGCTGTTCGCGTCGTGTGAATTCGATGGGCAAACATGGCATCTAATTCCTGCGTTCCAACCAGACCTAAGAACGTTGTTTTAGCGTCAGCATTTGAGATCACTATATCAGCCGCTATTTGCTCATCTGATTCCAGTTCCACTCCTTGAGCTTTACCATCTGACACCAGAATCCGACTCACCCTGCATCCGGTCCGAATAGAAACACCGGCATCAGTCGCCGACTTGACTAGTGCGTTGACGACCTGGTTCATGCCGCCTTGCGGTATGTTTTGCGGCCCATGAATTTCGCCGCGCAGGCGATGCAGATAGGTGAGTACGGTCGAAGGTGTTCTTGGGCCCATGTGATGTCCCATAACCGCATCCACCGCGATCGCACCTTTTAATCTATCGTCATCAAAGCACTCATTTAGTACATCATGGATATTAATCCCGCCGACTCTTAGGAACTCTCGCATGGCACTCTTACCCAGGCCAAAGCGAAGCTTCCAACCGAGTTTCGCCAGGGTCACCTTGTCAGGAAAATCCATATCCTTCAGACGCGGTGGCTTATTCATCATCAGAGGCTCTAACGCTCTGGCATAGCCCCTGAAATCACGTTTGAAATCGGCATAGGCTGCAATGTCTTTCTCTGTTAATCCTTCCCCCGAGACGGTGTTTTCTCCTAGTTGCAGATGATCACCCTTCTGATCCAGTGATATTGTCTGGAGCGAAAGACCCATAGTCAGCCCGGCATTGTAAAGATCGAGATCCTCACAGACTTTAGGACTGAGTGAATGGAGAATATGAGCAAGACCGGAGACCTTATATCCATCCGCAAAACCAATTGTCGAGGCTGCACCACCGGGATTATCCAGGGCTTCCAGTACCTGAACCTGAAGACCTGCTCTGGCGAGGTAGGATGCGCACACAAGACCGTTATGCCCGGCACCCACGACGATTACCCGGCAACTAGTCATCGCCGAAATCCTCCGGCGCCGTGTTCGGTTTGCCCAGATCCCTTAGAATTTCCCGCGCCGCATTGGCGCCGGGTGCGCCCATCACGCCACCACCAGGATGAGTTGATGAACCACACATATACATATTTTTTACCGGACCACGATACTGAGCGTAACCAGGGAACGGACGATTAAACATGAGTTGATCGAGGGTAAGTTCACCTTGAAAAATATTCCCTTCTGTTAAGCCAACTTCAGACTCCAGTTCACGAGGCGTACGTACCTCTGCATGCAGGATCAGGTCTTTGAAATTCGGACTGTAATCTGCAATCTGATCTATGACCGCACGACCGAACCCATCTCTCTTATCGTCAGTCCAGCCTCCCTCAACTTCAACCGGGCAGTACTGAACGAAGACACTCATCATATGTTTACCGGCAGGTGACATCGACGGGTCGTACTGGGTGGGGATCACAGTATCGACGTAGGGATCCCGAGACCATCGATCATCCTTCCAGTCATCGTAGGCGCGTTCCAGCCGCTCCAGGGTATCGGTAAAATGCATATGCCCGAGGGTCAGGGGTGAACCATCCGGCAGGGCAGGGAAACGTGGCATCCCATCAAGGGCGATATTGACCTTTCCTGATGAGCCACGAATTTTGAAATTCTGCGCTCTTTTGTAGAGATCATCGGACAGATCCTTTCTGTCCATGATGTTGAGGAAGGTACGTTTTGCATCGAGATTAGAAACCACAATTGAAGCATTGATCTCCTCACCGGACGCCAGCACCACGCCTCTGGTAGATCTTCCCTCTACCCGGATCTGGGTCACTTCAGCCTCAGTTCGTATTTCGCCACCGAATGCTTCAAACGAAGACGCGATCGCTTTTGAAACCGAGCCCATACCACCCCGGGCAAAGCCCCATGACCCTACATTGCCATCAACATCACCCATCGCGTGATGCAGCAAAACGTAGGCAGTACCAGGAGAGTAAACACCAAGCCCGGTACCAATAATGCTGCCGCCAGAGAAATGCGCCAGGATAACATCACTTTCAAAATACTCTTCCAGGTATTCAGCGATCGACATGGTGAAAAAACGAATGAACTCATAGATCTGGCTTTCAGAGAGCTTGTGGAAACTCTTGAGCAGGTAAGCAAATTCCATCACATCCCGGGGCTTGAATGATGTTGGGTCCGGCGGTGTACGAAGAAGGAAACTGCGAATCAGGCGACACCACTTCATCAAGTCAGCGTCGAACCTGATGGAAGCATCCGCATCTCGTTTCGAGTGACGAGCCACTTCTCGACGGCGGACGGTCAACTGATGGTAATTCCCGTAATAATCGCCATTTTGCTTGAACGTGGTGCTGCCCTGAAGCGGTACCACCACCAGACCATGCCGACCCAGATTCAGCGCCTGGTAAATCTCCGGTCGAAACAGGCTGCAGACATAAGAACAGTTAGAGTACTTCCAGTCCTCGTGCAATTCGAGGCTAGCTGTAGCGCCGCCGATGTATTCGTTCTTCTCAAGGACTAAAACGTCCAGACCCGCCTTGGCCAGAAAAGCGGCATTGGTAAGACCGTTATGGCCTGCACCTATGACAACTGCATCGTATTCTCTCATATAGCAAAATGTACAACAGTCAAATGTCTGAATCATATCTGCCGATAGGCCAAGATATCACCTGCTTATCGGTTGATATACTATTACTTTTTTTGGGGAGACCGTAATGTCGGATAAATTCGCTGG
This sequence comes from Gammaproteobacteria bacterium, assembly GCA_002725285.1. Taxonomy (GTDB): domain Bacteria; phylum Pseudomonadota; class Gammaproteobacteria; order Pseudomonadales; family Azotimanducaceae; genus JAHRVQ01. Next base: position 59,038 of record PBRC01000042.1, read on the forward strand.
TTTAACGCAGTCCCAGCTGGACGCGCACTGGATGCCGTTCACGGCCAATCGCCAGTTCAAGAAAGACCCTCGCATCTTGTCCGCAGCAGACGGTTGCTACTATACAGACGCCCAGGGGCGACAGGTATTTGATGGTCTTTCAGGGCTCTGGACCTGTGGTCTTGGACATAATATTCCCGAGATCACCGAAGCGGTGAGTAACCAGCTGAAGGAACTGGATTACAGCCCGGCCTTTCAATTTGGTCATACCAAGTCGTTTCAGTTTGCTGAACGCATTACACAATTCATGCCTGATGGGCTGAATCGGGTTTTCTTTACCAATTCCGGTTCCGAGGCAGTGGAAACTTCTTTGAAGATCGCTCGAGCCTACTGGCGACAGAAGGGTCAACCCAGTAAAACCAGACTGATTGGCCGCGCAAAGGGTTATCACGGGGTTAACTTTGGGGGTATCAGCGTCGGTGGTATCGGCACGAACCGCGCCATATTTGGCGAAACGCTGACCACTGATCATCTGCGACACACCCTGCTGCCAGAGAATGCTTTTTCAAAAGGTATGCCCGAGAAAGGCGCTGAACTGGCAGATGACTTAACTGAACTCATTGCACTCCACGATGCGTCCAACATTGCAGCGGTGATTGTCGAACCCATGGCGGGATCCTGCGGCGTCCTGCCCCCGCCAGTCGGCTACCTGCAGCGTCTTCGAGATATTTGTACCGATAACAATATCCTCCTTATTTTTGATGAGGTGATCTGCGGATTTGGTCGCATGGGCGCAAAAACCGGTTCTGAAGCGTTTAATGTCACACCTGACATCATCACTCTGGCAAAACAGATCACTAATGGCGCATTACCCCTTGGTGCCACTGTCTTCAAACAGGAAATCTACGACACATTTATGGATACAGATGCCCCTGAATACATGCTGGAATTGCCCCACGGCTATACCTATTCAGCACATCCAGTTCCCTGTGCTGCAGGACTGGCTGCCCTGGACGTGCTCGAACAACAGCAGCTGATTCCCCGAGTAGCTAGAACCGCAGTACACTTCGAAAAGACAATTCATGAACTCAAAGATTGTCCCAACGTGGTGGATATTCGAAATTACGGTCTTGCTTCCGGCATTACCCTTCACCCCTACCCGGGCGAACCTGCTAAACGACCGTTTGAAGTCGCGATGAACATGTGGGACAAAGGATTTTATGTCCGCTACGGTGGCGATACTATACAACTCGGATTGCCATTTATTGTCGAGGAATCTCAAATTGACAGCGTGGTCAGCGCACTGTCTGAAAGCCTGGATGAATGCGCCTAGCGATTCTACCCATCTATCCGTAGCAGACTCAGAGCAGAGAGCGATCAGCAATCATGGTTAGCAAACAACAGACAGTTACGGTTGCTGCCACCCAAATGAGTTGCAGCTGGGATATCAAAGCCAATATCGATCGTGCCGAGTCACTCATTCGGCAGGCTGCACAGGAAGGCGCTCAGGTTATCCTGCTTCAGGAACTGTTTGAAACGCCCTACTTCTGTATTGATGAACAGGACAAATACTTTGCCCTTGCGCACAACCTCGATGATCAGCCAACCATTCAGCGTCTACAGAAGGTGGCAAAGGAACTGGAGGTTGTTCTACCGATATCATTCTTTGAAAGTGCGGGTCAGGCGTTTTTTAATTCAGTGGCTGTGATTGACGCGGATGGCAGCATCGTCGGGCATTATCGAAAGAGTCATATTCCACAGTCACCAGCATATGAAGAGAAATTCTACTTTAGCCCGGGTGATACCGGTTTCAGAGCCTTCAACACCCGCTATGCAACCGTCGGAATTGGTATTTGCTGGGATCAATGGTTTCCGGAGGCAGCACGAGCCATGGTGCTGCAGGGAGCAGAATTGCTACTTTATCCAACCGCTATTGGCAGTGAATTCGCGACACCGGCACTGAACAGTAAAGATCACTGGCAGAGAGTCATGCAAGGTCACTCAGCCGCAAACGTGGTCCCTGTCATCGCCTCAAACAGAATCGGAAAGGAAAGTTGTGATGCTGGAGACCTGACTTTCTATGGATCCTCTTTCATCACGGATCATCTGGGATCCATGATCGAATCTGCGGACCGATCAAACGAATCAATACTGACCGCGACACTGGATCTCAAAGAGATCAGGGAGTATCGAAGTTCCTGGGGAATATTCAGAGACAGGCGACCTGATCTGTATGGTTCTCTACTTAGCCTCGATGGAAATCCAGGCTCTTAGCCCATGGCAAATCCTGTTGATGAAGGTTTCTACATGCCCGCGGAGTGGACACCCCACACCTGCACCTGGATGGCCTGGCCCTGCCGCGATGGGCTATGGCCTGACTATGCTGCGACCTGTAAAGCCTACGCCGAAGTCGCAAATGCGATTGCGCAGTTTGAACCTGTCAGAATGCTCGTACAGGAGAACAAGGTCGTCGCTGCAGGGAAACAACTGACTGATAATATTGAAGTAATATCCATGCCAATCGACGACTCCTGGGCCAGGGATTCGGGTCCCAATTTTCTGATCAACAACAAGGGTGATCTCGCCGGTTCAACCTGGACATTCAACGCATGGGGCTCCAAGTATGATCCCTATGACCAGGACGCACTGATGGGTTCACGAATTCTCGAGCTCGCGGGTGCACGAGAGTTTGATTCGAGAATGATTGCAGAAGGTGGGGGAATTACTGTCGACGGGGAAGGCACCGTCATTACCACTGAAACCTGCTTTCCCAACCAGAATCGCAATCCGGACTGGAGCAGATCCGAAATCGAGGTAGAGCTCCGTCGAACACTCGGCACTGAAAAAGTTATCTGGCTTCCTGGAGACGTTGAGGAAAAAGAGACCGACGGTCATGTAGATGGCATCGCCGCCTTCATCAGGCCGGGCGTGGTGTTGATGGAAATCAACAGTGATGAAACAGATCCACACTATGCGGTCTGTCAGGAGAATCTGATGGCCATGCAGGGGCAGACTGATGCCAGAGGTCGTAAGCTTCAGATCGAGACAATCGAGGAAGGCTCCTACCAACCTGACGTCTGGAGCGGCGGATGCATTTCATATATCAATGCCTATATCGTCAACAATGCGGTCATCGTGCCAGGCTACAACCAGTTGGGAGATGAACGGGCAGTTGACACCTGGCAGAAGATCTATCCGGATCGGGAAGTTGTACAGGTGCAGATTGAAGATATTGGCGTCGGTGGCGGTGGCGTTCACTGCATTACTCAACAGCAGCCCTCGCCGGTAACTGGGGTCAGGTCTGCTTCACCGCACGGTTTGGTTTAACTGACGATCTGCCCGGGTCTCGTCGCCGCCGTCCCGGGGATTACCCTAATACTGTTTCGCGACTTCACCATTATGCAGTAAGACAAATGCAGTGTTGCCCGGATTACCAGTTTCAATTTCTCTAATTGCCCAGGCATAAAATTCTTTGGTATTCCCCTGCTCGACGACAGGATTCATCCACCAGCCGTAAAACGCAGCATAGACTGCCAGCAGCGACCAGGCACTGATAGCAACCAGGCATACAAGGGTGACTATAATAATTCGCATCAGTATTCACATTCAGTCCTCACGGTGAACATACAGAAATTGGACCAGGCCCTATTGGCACTTACTTAAATATTCTTACGAGATACTCCGACGTCGGCCAGCGCGCCCACGACGACCTGCTGCTTTGTGTCCTGAGGGTGCCGACGCTGCAGGTAACTCTGGCAGAGTCGCCTGGCTGACCAGCCCGTCAATCACCAACGCTCTCATGGCCTGGTCGATTTCCGGTTCTGTCTCGATGGGAACATAGCTATTCAGTCTCTGTTCGACTTCATCGCACGCCCTCTGATACAGGTCTGTTGATCCAGCCTGCTCCCAGTTCTCTCGATTGAGTCGATCAATAACGGGATCTGTCAGATAGAGTTCTTTCGGCCAGTGTTTCAACGTGTGAGGAGAGCTAATCAGATGATCCTCATTGATAAGTTCGTGAATCAGGTCATCACTTGGCAGGTCTTCAAGTACTTCAATTTCCCGGACAAAGTGCAGGGACTGACCACATACTTCGTTGTCAAACACCAGTTTCGGCAGGCTGAAGGTTAATACGAAATCAAGCATACCCGGCCCTGATACAGAGTTGACACCTGCTATCGCCGCCAGCAGCGCACTGCTGAAGGTTTCACCACCAGCCTGAGCATCGAGAAATTTTCCATCACTCAATGCCATATAGGCCTGGGTTGGCAGATTAAGAGATTTCGCAATCTCTACATAAGCAACATTGAGATGCTGGGACTCGATGGCCGACATGGGCGAACTGGCGGCTTTCATATCAAATGTTGCCGGTGCGCCGCCGAAGATGACAGGTGCACCGGGCCTGATGATCTGCGCCATCGTGATGCCGGTGAGAACATCAACACAATGAAATACCAGTGCTCCCACCAGGGTGACCGGTGCTATCAGTCCCATCAAGGTAACCGGTACTATCTCAACCGGAATTCCTGCTTCAACACAATCAAGCAGATTCTGGCATGAGTCTTCACCATAGCGAAAATTCCCGGTGGCCGTTACGGTAAAGATGCTCATTGGCCTCGCAATCAGATCCGCTCGATCCCGGCGAAACATCTGCAGCATCTCCGCCATGCGTGGTACACCATTTTCACTGAATGCACCGGACACAACCGGTTTCTTTGAAGTCGTCAGTGTCATATAAAGACGCCAGGCATCTGACACCTGGGATTCGATATCTTTGTTGGTTGAAAAAGCCGTTGCGAGATAAGCAATGTGTTCAAGTCCGTCACAGACCCGCGCATATTCAATATAATCGTTTGAATCTGCCAGCCGGGTTTCCCCGCTCCTGTGATCAAGAATCTTCAGTCCACTCGACGCAGGTACGTAGTGCACATTGTTACCGCCAATTTCCGTGTAAACATCACCATCGCGATTAAAGAGCGAAAACGAACCGGGTGCGTCCTGTAGCGCCTTATCAATGACATCTTCCGGAAACAGGAACCGCCTTCCGCTCGCATCGGTCTTTATGCCGTGGTCAAGTAATCGTTGCTTCAATTCTGAACCTCGAATTTCCATCCCGATTTCTGCCATCACTCGTTTGGCCTCGTTAAGGATCCTGTTGATCAATTCAGGTTTGAGGGTGGTTAGTGTTGGTCGCATCTTTGTTCAGACCCTATTTCGTTTGTGCTGCTATTTCGAGTTTACGCTTTGCCACATACTGTTGCAGGGCCTCTTCGGTAGCAACATCGATGGCAGGTTTTTCGTATTCGAGTAACAGTTTCTTCCATATGGCGTTAGCCCGGACAGCCGTATCCTGACTACCCTTCTCACGCCAGTCTTCGAAGTTTTTACGATCCGAAAGCATGGTTGGGTAGAAAGCTGTTTCGTATCGAGCAAGCGTATGTTCAGTCAGAAAATGATGACCACCTGGTTCTACGGTTGCGATAGCATCAAGCGCTATTTCATCGTCGTTGACCTTGATGGGTTCAAGTGTCTTGACCATCATTTGCAGCATCTCTGCATCCAATATCAGTTTTTCAAACGATGCAGTAAGCCCACCCTCCAGCCACCCAGCCGCATGATTGATCAGATTGGCATGACCCATTAGAGAACCCCACAGTGACATTTCACTCTCGTAGGCTGACTGAGCATCGACACAATTGGAGGTGGTTGTGTTACTGGTTCTACTGGGCAGTCCAAGTCGTCGGGCAATCTGACAACTGGCCAGCGCCATCTTCGTAAATTCTGGTGTTCCCAGCGCCGGTTCACCGCTCTGCATATCGACATTGGATGAGAAGGAACCATACACAACCGCTGCCCCTGGGGCTGCGGTCTCAGCGAGCGCAGTCACTGCCATTATCTCGGCTGTCTGTTGGGCAAGCGTCCCTGCCAGCGTCACGGGGCTCATCGACCCGGCCAGTGTAAAGGGCGTGATACAGCTGACCTGTCCTGAACGTGCAAGTTCGAGCACCGCTTCAGACATGGGAATGTCCAGTTGACGCGGTGAATTGGTATTGATGACGGCCATGATCGCCGGATTCTTCCTGAGCTCGGTCCGATCACAACCCAGGGCAATTGCGGTCATCTCGATACAGTCAATCGTGCGTTCTCTTCCCAGCGCATAGGCTTGTGAATTTTTATCCAGCAAAGTGAGTTGAGCCAGGTACAGGTCGAGATGACGTGACTCAGCGGGCAGGTCCATTGCCTCAAAAGCACCGCCGCCCTCCTGATGAATGATATTCAGACACTGCACAAGCTTCAGGTAGTCGCAAAGTTCGTCATATGTCCCCGCACGTCGACCGTTCTCAAGATCACTGCAGAATGCCGGGCCACCTACCGACGAAAAAATCGTCTTGTTAGTACCAACGATAAGATCATGCGCCGGGTTTCGCGCCCCCAGCCCAAAAGATGATGGTGCAAGTGCTACCTTTTCGAGCACCATATCGCGATCAAACAGCACCATTTGCTCCGTTTCATCAACCCTGGCGCCCGCTGAAGCCAGAATCTTTCTGCTCTCAGCCTGCATGAAACGCATTCCCTGTTCGGACAGGATCTTAAGTGCACCATCCACTATTTTCTCGACCTGTTCCTCGTCAAGAACTTCGACGGGTGTATAGGGATTCTCAACAGTCTGAAACGGCAATTGATGAACCGTCGCCGGATTTCGTTTTTTGCGATGACCTGCTCTAGCCACTTCTTGTTCTCGTTAGGATACCCGTATCCCGTATAGAAGATTATCTGTTCCGTCGTCGCTTCTTGTGGGAAGCACTCGAAGCAGTTGCTGTCCTTACCGGGAGATCAACAACTTTCCGTAGTTCATCAAATGGATCATCAATGTGAGGAATCGCCATGGCAGATACGAAATGCTGCTGGAACTGATCTGCTATCGCGGTTTCGATCTTCTCAATATTTCGTACCTGCCGCTCAATTGTGGAACGAGACTTCTGGTCCAGGAGCGCAATCCTCGCGCCGGTGCCTGCCGCATTCCCGGCTGATGAGACTTTTGCAAGATCACAATCTGGAAGCATGCCCAATACCATCGCGTACTTACAATCAATATGAGCTCCGAATGCCCCCGCAAGACGAATTCGATCCACCTGTTCAACTTTCAGCTTTTCCATTAATAGATGGATACCTGCAGACAATGCGGCTTTCGCTAGCTGAATTGCGCGGACATCGTTCTGACTAATACTCACCCCGGGCTCACCATCAATCAACATATAGGCGAAGGTTCTTTCCTGCCTGAAGATACGTTTTGATCGCGACGGTGTCTCGTCGACGATGACGCCATCACTACTGATCACACCCGCGAGATATAACTCTGCTACCAGCTCGATGATGCCAGATCCACAGATACCGCTGATTCCAGATTCAGTTATCTGATTCTCGAATTCCGGATCATCCGACCAGAGTTCACAACCAATGACCTTAAATCTGGGCTCGAGCGTTTCACGATCAATTCTCACTCTTTCAATTGCCCCAGGTGCTGCCCGTTGACCAGAGCTGATCTGGGCTCCCTCAAATGCCGGGCCCGTGGGACTGGAAGCCGCGAGCAGACGATCTCGATTACCCAGGACAATCTCTGCATTTGTGCCAACATCGACGATCAGGTTAATTTCTTCGCGCTCAAAAGGGGCTTCAGCGAGCAGGACACCTGCGGTGTCAGCACCGACGTGTCCTGCCACGCACGGCAATACATAGGCATAACCACCGGGATTTATTTCGATACCGATATCACCGGCAAGCACAGTGACGGCAGCATCAGTGACCAGTGTAAAAGGTGCAGTACCCAGGTTCACCGGGTTAAGTCCCAGCACAAGGTGCTGCATGATCGGATTTCCAACAATGGTGATTTCAGCAACATCATTGACCTCCAGGCCGGCCTCATCTACAACCTCCTGAACCAGCTCCGATACAGTCTCACGAACCGTCCGGGTGAGTTCTTTGTCACCACCTGGATTCATCATGATATAAGAAATCCGACTCATGAGATCCTCACCGTATCGAATCTGAGGATTCATCCTCCCTGCATCTGATATCACTTCGCCGCTTGCCAGATCGCAAAGGTGCGCTGCAATGGTGGTTGAACCCACATCAATCGCTACACCATATATTCGCTCTTTTACTCCTGGCCAGATCGCGATGATTTCTTTGGACTCTCTAACTGCCACTGAAATCAGCCAGTCTGCAGACCTCAGCGTGGTCTGCAGCGACTCCATTACTGTTCTGCTGCAGCTCAGATCATCAAGTTGCCATTCCTGCTGTAACGCCTCATTAAGCCTTTCCAGATCACCCCTTGGATCATCCAGCGCCGGTTCAGACACGCTGACGACATAAGTGTGTACGATAGGATTTATTTCAATATCATGAGCCTCGAAAGATTTTCGCACGACCTGTCGATGCACCTGGCTACTCGCAGGTACGTCAATCGCCACATCACCTGAAAGCTTTGCCTGGCAACTGAGCCGATACCCATCCCTCAATCCTTGTTTCTTATGGTAGCGCAGCTCGGTTTGGGTGGTTTCAGTCAGGTTTGCCGATGTTGAGACTATACCGTGCTTGGACAACTCGCCTTCTACAACGGACACCTGACATCTGCCACAGACTGAACGTCCACCACAGACAGAGTCAATATCAACCCCAAGAATACGTGCCGCTTCAAGAATCGACGTGCCTTCCGAGAAGCGACCGCGCTTACCGGAAGGCGAAAAAACAACGACTGGATCTTTGTCCGAAGAAGGTTCCATGGAAATCTTTTATTCGCGCCTTTTCCGACCACGCCGACCACCACGCCTGCCACGTGGCACCGAACCGTCAGGACTGTCGGATTCTCGATAGGCCTGAAGCCAGTCTGCACATTTCGGATCATGTCCCATCACAACATCGGCACCTCTGATGGCCTGCATCAGATCACTATGCAAAGGATTAGTGATGGCTGATGTCATACCGCAGCTGATCGCCATCGAGATAAAGGATGAATTCAGGCCATTGCGATTAGGAAGACCAAAGCTGATGTTCGATGCACCGCAGGTAGTGTTGACCTTAAGTTCATTTCGCAGACGTTTAACAAGATCCAGCACCTGAGCACCAGCGCTGTTAACAGCACCTACAGGCATAACAAGAGGATCGACTACTATATCGCTCGCCGGGATTCCATGGTCCGATGCCCGTTCAACTATTTTTTTCGCTACTTCAAAACGAACATTAATATCTTCTGAAATCCCGGTGTCATCATTCGAAATAGCGACAACCGCGCAGCCATATTGTTTAACCAGCGGCAGAATAATTTCCAGCTTTTCTTCTTCTCCCGTGACGGAATTCAGGAGTGCTTTCCCCTCGTAGACTTCCAATCCTGATTTGAGGGCATCGACCATAGATGAATCAAGGCACAGAGGAACGTCCGTGACCGACTGAAGCAGTTTGATGCAGTCGGCCAGAATTGCCGGTTCATCTGCAAGGGGGATTCCCGCATTAACATCCAGAACATGAGCGCCCGCGGCGACTTGTGCCAGGGCATCGGACTGAACGCGACTCAGGTCACCGGCTTTCATTTCTGCGGCAAGCAGTTTTCTACCGGTCGGATTGATGCGCTCACCAATCACAACAAATGGCTGATCAAATCCTATTGTGACTTCTTTGCTCGCTGAGCTGATTACCGTATTGGTCATACGACCCTTATCCTCTTTTCATATACATCAGCCATCCTTTGCCAATCCACCTGCTTTGACGACCCGTTCGAGGTAGGCATCATCAAACGCACCAACCAGTTCCGATACCTTATCATCGGCGAGTTTTTCGATATCACCACCATCACACACTTCACTCACGCGTCGCCAGTCTTCCAGATAGGCGTCACTGGCACCGCGACCAGCACGCATCGCAGCACGATCTATGGCGGTGGCAAATCGAGATGGCAGTTTTCGCTTTATCTTCAACCTGCCTTCTCTCGCAATCACCTGCGCTGGTATGTCCCGCCAGTAAATGCTTATCAGGGTCGCCATCTGAGCGTCTGTTCCGAAATGGCATCTCTCAAAGGTACAAGACCCGTATGAAATTCACAGAATTCAAGCCCCAGGTAGAGGGCATGTTCATGGGCTAAAGATGACAGATTCTGCGACTGATCCTGAGAAAGATACATAACCCGCTTGTAGTTACCAAAATACTGAGACAACAACTCAGGATGATCAATCAGACCTAATCCCTGCTTTATCAGTCGGTTGAAGTTGCGCACCAGGAAATCTGTCAGGAAAAAAGTCCCCGGTTCTTCACTGCTGAATTTTTTGAAAATCTCACTACTTGAATAGAACTCGTAGCAGTGGGCACCTGGTAAACGATCTATATTGTATTGATCAAGCACCTCATCCAATCTCCCTCCCGTACCACAATCCGCATAGGCGACGAAGATGTGCTCAAACTGAGCAGTGTTTTTTTCGATAAGCTCACGGACCATTTCCGGGATTCGCCCGGGTGAATTGTGAAGGTTGGCAGGCAGGCATTGAATCTTGAAGCAGGACCATTGATCATGGTTTTGTAACTCAATCAGTTCTCGGGCGATGGCACCGCATGCAATCAGCAGAATTGGGGCTGTAACTGACTGGTGCGAATGCTGTGAATCCGGAGTCAACATGCACGCCGTTGCTGCATCAGTTCTTTTGCAGTTTCCACAGCCGTTGCTGCATCACGACAGTAGGCATCTGCACCCATTGCAGCACAAACCTCTTCATTGAGCGGTGCACCGCCAACCATCACGATATAGTCATCACGTATGCCCTGTTCCTTCAGATTGTCAATGACCACCTTCATATAGGGCATTGTTGTTGTCAGCAGCGCAGACATACCGAGTATATCCGGGCTTTCAGTTTTCAGTGCCTCAACATAGGTCTCAACATCCGTATTGATCCCAAGATCGATTACCTCGAAACCAGCCCCTTCCATCATCATGCCAACCAGGTTCTTACCAATATCATGAATGTCACCCTTCACTGTACCGATAACCATTTTGCCAACCGGTTTCGTTCCGCTTTCTGAGAGGAGGGGTTTCAAGATTGCCATCCCTGATTTCATCGCGTTCGCTGAGAGCAGGACTTCGGGTACGAATAAGATTCCATCACGAAAATCCACACCGACAATGTTCATACCGGCAACCAGGGCTTCATCGAGGACCTTCTTTGCCTTCCAGCCTCGATCAAGCAATATCTGTGTGCCTTCCGCTATCTCTTCACCAAGACCGTCATACAGATCATCGAACATCTGCTCAATAAGTTCATCGGTTTCGAGTTCAGATAGAATTATCTCTTCTTCTTGCTCGTCATTTTCATCTGACATACATCTATTCCATTACCTGATTGAATTTATTCTATTACCTGATTGAATTTATTCTATTACCTGATTGAATTTATTCTATTACCTGATTGAATTTATTCTATTACCT
>PBRC01000043.1 GCA_002725285.1 Gammaproteobacteria bacterium
ATCTCTTCGCTACGCCCATGATATACATCAGATGGGGTAACATTATCTAACGACTCGTGATAACGCTCATGGTTGTAATGCTGAACCCATTCGCCTGTGTTTGATATGCTCATTTGAAACTCCTCTGCTTCAGTTTAAATTAGCAGAAGTGTCTCTTAGCAAGAAGGGCCAGATGGTGCCATATGGACTGACGTCACACAGATTTGGTAATTGATAAAGATCAAGAGGTCAGTGCAAACACAACTCGTTTTCGCGAATCGACCTTTAGAGACTCTCGCTGCGAGGCAGGGATATGAGTATCTGCCAGACTTGTAAAGGGGCAAATTCGATTGAGGTTGAGTCGAATAATCCCCTAAAGAATTTAGGGGATTATTTGAGAACTTTTCTGATCTTTTTCTACTTGAGACTTGAAAAGTACGCGGCCAAATCTGCTATTTCGGCATCAGTTAGTGGGGCGACCATTGGAGCCATCATTGGATCCTCCCGCACACCATCCCGAAATGCCGCAATCTGTTTCGTCAGGTAACCTTCTTTCTGGCCTGCAAGGTTAGGCCACAAGTCGTTCGGGCTTATTCCGTCGGCACCATGGCATGCCATACAGGTAACGGATATCGTCTTACCTGCCGCAATATCGCCAGCCTGGACGGAAAATGGCACTAAGGCACAAATCATAAGGATGATTATCTGTTTCATTGATACTCCTACTTCAAATACTTCAATCGGCTATTTTTCTCGGGGCGCACGATACCACATTTAGCGAAATTGTCATTAGTCTAAAGTCACATATGTTGATTAAGTACAGATGCTTTAGTTCACGGTATGCGCCGAGGGTCAAAAAGATAGATAAGCGGTCGGGATAATGGATTCATTTGCCTTCCAGTGAAAGCGAGTATCGAAAGTCATCCAGATCTTTGCGTTTCTCGATGCTTCTTTAGGGATACTTTGAGATCAAAATATGGAGTCGAAATGCAAGGAGATAAAGTGGCGTGATATTACTCGGTTTGTTCCTGATTTTTCACGAGGTATCGACTTCGGTAAGGGGTGAAACCGAAAGGTTTATCCTTAAGCTTTGCCGAATTTGTCTATCAAATATTTAATCGATCGAGACTGTCCTGTCATTCTCGATCACTGGCCGAAGCGGGTTGTACAACTTGAATTTAACAAGAACGCTGATGAGGTCTGGTTCTCGGTCTGGAACGGTAAAAGCCAGCGTTCAGCTCTGGTTGTGGTCAATGACAAGACTCGAAAACTGGTCAAGGTGATCAACGATGAACGGCTGATTACAGCAACAGGTAAGTTCAACGTTTTGAATACCAGAAAAGATATTTACTGATTCCCTGTTTGGAGTGTTTGTGAAATTTGGGACCCTACCGGGTCTCTTTCTTTGTGACGCAAATACTCGATACAAAAAGGGTTTCTTTCAGGAAAAAGAACTCACCTAAGTTTCGATCCAACCTAAACATCTCACTTGCAATAATTCTCTCATCATCATCGCCAGGCCTTTGTCGACTGTAATTGATAATAGAATCTTTAAGACTAAAGTCTTTGAGAACATAGCGCTTCCTGTCCCAGGTGATTTCCACTTGCGCCTGATGAACCGGAACTGTGACGTTGATAGTTGAAGGGCAGGATCCTTATTTTACAGTTGCCTGATATTGAAATTCGGTCCTGGTATCTGCATGAACGCAGCATGCGTACATTGAAATAAGAATGATAAACAGGTGCTGCATGCTCAGAATTTATATCCTGTGTCAATCGCGCGGATTTTTGGCATCAGGAAGCCTGAAATGACTGTAATGAGAAAGAGGATGGCACCACTCGTTGCCAGGCCTGCCTCTACACTCACGGTCTCAGCAATATAGCCAATTGGTACTACCCCTAAAGGCATTAGCCCATGGGACATCATATCCAGACTCATGACCCGTCCTCGCATGCTTTGATCGACCTGTAACTGAACCAGACTTCGATTCATGGACATATTGATAGCCGAGATAAAACCCACAAAACCAATGGCAAGGAAAGACCAGAAAAAAACTTCTGTAATGGCAAATGCGGCGACCCCGATTCCCCACAAAGCGTTTGTTATGAGAACCCAGTTGCCTTTGTTCTTCAGACTGCCCAGTTTGGCGAGAACGAGAGAACCGGCGATTGCGCCAAATCCCATTGAAGTCATCAGTAGCCCGAGATCATCGGCCCCTCCCATCAGGACATCGCGATTGAAAGCCGGAAGGAAAGTATTGATGGAAAGTCCAAACAGGAATGGGAATATGGACAACAGGATTAGGCCGCCAACAATAGGTGAAGTAACAACGTACTGAACACCCTCCATCAGATCATTCATCGGTGTCTTTCTGTCACTGACAATGGGTTTGCCTCCACGCCTGATAAACAAAACGGTAACGGCAGACACAAGATAGAGAAGTGAAAGCACAACATAGACCAGCCCCACGCCATAGGCAGAGGTCGTATCGCCATCGGCGAAGATCGCAATCATAAATCCTGCTAGCGCTGGCCCCAGGATTCGGGAAAGATTCCATGATGCTGTGTTAAATGCCATGGCGTTGAACATGAGTCGTTCACCGACAATCTCTGGTATCCATGCAGTACGGGCAGGAAGTGACAGTGCCATTGCAGTGCCATTAAAGAGTCCTACCCAGATGAAATGTTCAAATGTTACCTGATCGCTGATGACGACATATGCCATTGCCATGGTTGCAAAACCGTTGGCCAGGGGTGCCCAGCCAATGATTGGTTTTTTGTTGATTCTATCAGCCAGTACTCCGCCAATCGGTGAGAAAAGGACCTGTGGCAGCATGAATGCCAGGGTGACGTAGGTAAGATTGAGCGAAGAGGATGTCATCTCGTAAACCAGCCATCCCTGGGCGACGAGTTGCATATTCATGGCAAAGGCTGATCCCAGCATTCCAACCCACAAATACAGATAGTCACCGACCTTTAAGGAAGCGAACAAGGATTTGTCGTGAGGGGTGTTCTCGAAGGGTTCTAGATTGGTTGTCGAATTCAACGGGTTATCCTGAATAAAGAGAGAGTATACCGTATTGATTGAAATCATGATGAGCTGGAGGAAGGCAGAATGAAAACAGAAGTTATATTATTCGTTGGCGATGTTAAGAAATCATTTGCGTGAGATCAGAACCTGTCAGGCACCAGGTTGTGGTCGTGGTGGATTATAGATCCGGATGGGTACAGCCTGGCGATCTGTTTTCCCTAATATTGTCTACTGGGGAGATGCACTATCAGACCGTCCAGCTCAGCTGTAACCTCAATTTGGCAGGCAAGTCGGCTGTTGTTGGTAACATCATAGGCAAAATCAAGAATACTGTTTTCCAATTCCTCCGCTTCACTGCATTTGCTCTGCCAGTCACTCGGAATGTATACATGACAGGTTGCACAGGCGCAGAGTCCACCACAGTCTCCTTCGATACCCGGCACCATATTTGATATCGCACCCTGCATCAGAGAGATACCTTCCGCGACCTCCAGGGTATGTTGTGTACCATTGTGTTCAATGTAGGTAATCTTCGGCATTTACTAAGACTTATCTAGCGCCGTAAGATCCCTGCCTTCTGCCAGAATATAGAGTGGCTTGTTGTCTTCATCAATAACTGGAATCAGGGAGAAATCGATATCGCGTGAGCCTGTGTGGTGGCTCAGCTCTACTCTAAGTCTAACCAAGTCACGGTCGAAAACATTAACAATGTTCTCTTTAAGTTGAGCTTTTGAGATTTCAATATCCTCTGGAGTGCCTGATGGCCACCAGTTCAGATCCCAAAAGTACCTGTTTTCAAAAACGCTGTCGTTTGCAAGGAGTTCACGGGCTGCTTTGTTGATCTCAATAACCAGACCGTCCACAGACAAAAGTGCCATTCCCTCAAACGCATTTTCAAACAAGGCCCGGAATCGTAGCTCGCTGTCATGAAGGTTCTTTTCAGCCTGTTTCCTTGCTGTAATGTCTTTAACCTGAGCACTCAGCAGTATTCGATCCTCTATCTGGGTTTTTGTAATCGAAGCTTCCAGCGGGATAATGTGGCCGTCTTTGTGAACCCCTTTTATTTCACCTCGCTCCCCCATTAATCGGGACGCAATATTATTGTCTACAAATTGCTGAACCTGCTGCTGGTGTTTTGTAGAAAGACCTTCGGGAATAAGCATACTGATGTTTTGACCAAGAATTTCTTCTTCACGGTAGCCAAAAATCTGTTCAGCTCTTTTATTCCAGTATTCAATTGTTTGAGATTCATTGATTGTGAGAATACCCTGATCTCCGATCGCCAGGATACGATCACTGACAAGTCTTGCATGCTGCAGGCGTCGGGAGGCTTCCTCCTCCTCAGTAACGTCTCTGATAATGACCAGAAACCGGGCGCTCTGTTCGCTTTTGAATGACGACACTCGGACGCGATACCTTCTTTCGGTACCGTTCTTATTTACGCCATCAAGATTCAGATATCGAAGTTGAGAAGGATCCGGATTGTCTGCCCATCGCGTTAACCAGGTTAAAACATCCAACCGTCTGTGGGCTGACGGAGGCATTAACATCGAGACATGGTTACCAATCAACTCGGTTTCCGAAAAACCCGTCAAGGTCTCAACTGCGCGATTGACGTAGATGAGTTCTCCTTGCGCATTGATAATCAGCAGGGCTTCGGGCAGATCCCTGATGATGTTTGATGCTTCGGGCTCGATGAAACTCAAATCAGTTGCTTTTAGTATTCAGCCTTGGCTTCGTTAAGTACGCTCACATCCGACTTGGAGTCTTCCATGGCATTCAACACGGTGAGATCATCGCTGACTGGCACACCTGCTTCAATCAGCAGTTCTCGGGTTCTTGGTGTCACGAGTCCTGCCCTGATAAGTGCGGGAATCATCAGGTCCTTCAGGGAATGAACCTGACCAGGCCTCAAATCCATGCCCAGTCCCTGCTCCGCAGCCTCTTTAATGCCTGCTGTGAAGTCCTGGGGATCAATCTCACTCACCTCAAGAACTTTTAGAAATCCAGCATCAATCTCTCGCTGACCATCCATCAGAATTGAAACGCCGTCAAAAGCGAACTGAGCCAGTTCTTCAACATCGTCTGTGTGCATGCTGGCAACCAATGGACCAAGGAAAATATGCCCGAATGATACGTGCCTGGATTCATCTCGCATGACATTGAACGTGACTGATTTCAGTAAAGGCTCATCTGTTTGACGGTACATATTGTTGAAAGCACCGAGTGCAAGACCTTCGATAATCATATTCATGCCGATCATGACTTTTCGATAGTCGTTAGTCTGCAAGGTCACATCAACTAATTTTCGCAGCCATGGGGTCATTGGATAGTGGATTGCGATTTTCTTTACATATCGATCATAAACCTCAACATGACGTGCTTCATCGATGGTTTGAGTCGCAGCGTAGTACTTGGCGACCATATCGGGGACAGCATGTGTAACAGTGGCGGCTGTCATCACAGCGCCCTGTTCTCCGTGCAGGAATTGGCTGAGCATCTGTGCTGTTGAGTGGGCGGTGAATGTTTCCTGTTGGGTCTGCGACAGACGTTGAAAGAAGGGCATCTGAGCGTATTGTGTATTGCCCCTTTGCATAATTGGATTGGAGGGATCGATAACTGTATCCCAGTCCAGGTCATCCGCATCCCACTGATTGGTTTTGGCTCTTCGATATAAGTCACTGACTTTATCTACTGCACCGTCATAGTCAAAATTCCAGCTAACCTGCATAACAGTCTCGTAGGCATCGACCAGATCCTGTTTCTTGTCATCTTTATCCTGAATTGAATCAAGTGAACTCATTGCTGTGTTCCTAGGGTTCTTTTTGTTTAGTTTGACTGAAGATCTAGTCCGTAATCCAGGCGTGTCTCAGCTAGAACCGCAGTCTCGGAGCAATTGCTCGGGTGATTGATATCTGCACAAAACAGACTCATTTGATCCAAATCACACGCCAAACTTATTTCAGTCGGTAATATATTAATTAGTCCACGAAACAGAACCGATTGCAAGGCGTGGTAGTTGGGAATTGCTGAAGTCTCAGGAAATTGGAATAGCCGATCCATCGTCTGTTTCGAAGCTTTTATCCGTAGTTTGTTCGAGAATAGGGAGAGTAATGTGGTAAGTGTGGATGAGATCATGACAAGTGGATTGTTCACCCTGGGTCCGGAAGACAGCATGGTTGCTGTTTATGAACTGATGTATAACAAGAATATTCGTCACGTCCCAATTGTCTCTGCCGAAGGAGGCCTGATCGGGATTGTCAGCCACCGTGATTTGTTATCGGCAACGCCGGTTTCATCCGAGAGCAAGAGTAATATTTATTCAAACACAACCACCAGTGAGATTATGCGAACGGGCGTAGAGACGATCTCACCGTCGTCGAATGCCAGATTAGCGGCGATGACCCTCGAACGAATGAAGATTGGTTGTTTGCCCGTCGTCGAAAATAGTCAGTTAGTGGGTATTATCACCAGTAGTGATTTCATCGCTACAGCGATCAACCTGATGGAGCAGATAGAGTTCTCTGAAGACACCTTCTAGCCAGATCATGGCCTGATTTCGAGAGTCAACCAAAAGTACGATTTGATACCGGTTCCAACGGGCCGCGTAGGTCGGGCCGCGTAGGTCGGGCCGCGTAGGTCGGGCCGCGCAGGTCGGGCCGCGCAGGTCGGGCCGCGTAGGTCGGGCCGCGCGAGTGGGTTCGATCTAAGCAGCAGACCTGGGCGAGACCGTTGGTGCAGGAGGTCTCTTCAGCTTGTATTGACTGCTGACAATCAAGGCTGCGAGCCTCGTCGCAGCCTCATGGCAGAAGGGATTTAGTCTGGTAGGGCCAGAACTCGTTTGGAGATGATGTTCATTTGTACTTCATTGGTCCCGCCATAGATGGTCACGGCTCGATTACTCAGCCAGTTCTTGGTGGTTTCCAGCTCACTTGTACTGAATCCTTCACCTTCCCACCCGATACCCTGGGTTCCCATGAGTGTTGATCTGAGTGCTGCACCTTCTTTGGCAAGGGTTGAACCTACCAGCTTGAATATCGATGTGGTTGCGCCCGGTGTTTTTCCTGACAGGTTTTCATGCGCGACACGTTGCGCGGTTAACTGAAAGGCGCGCTCAAGCATGGTTTGGTTCAACACCTGCTCACGCGCGCCACTATCTGCTATCTTGCCATCTGAGTCGCCAACATATGATCTCGCCAACTCCGCCAGTTCATTGCGAACCGGCCCTTTCTTTTTCTTACCTCCGGAATCTGACAAGCCGCCAATACCAGAGCGTTCAAACTGCAGCAGACGCTTGCCGACGGTCCAGCCTTTGTTCAGTTCGAATACAAGGTCTTCGCGTTTAGCAATGGCATTATCAAAGAAGGTCTCACAGAATGGGGAAGAACCTGATATAAGCTGGATTGGCTTTATGGTCACACCAGGTTGATGCATGTCCAGAAGGACAAAGCTGATCCCCTCGTGTTTTGAAGCATCAGGGTCTGTGCGGACAAGTGCGAACATCCAATCCGCATACTGTGCACCNGATGTCCAGATCTTCTGGCCATTGATGATGAAATTGTCACCATCNATGACTGCTCTTGTTTGCAGCGATGCCAGATCCGATCCAGCACCCGGTTCGCTGTACCCCTGACACCATGTCACCTCGCCGCTGACGATTTTGGGGATATGTCTTTGCTTTTGCTCTTCAGTACCGTACTCGAGCAGAGTTGGACCGATCATGCTGAGTCCCATGCCTGAAGATGCAGGGATCGCCTTAATTCGAACCATTTCCTGGGAGAGAACCTTCGCTTCTTCCCGACTGAGCCCACCACCCGTGTACTCTTTAGGCCAAGTCGGGGCTGTCCAGCCACGCTCCGCCATGGCTTTTAGCCATTTCCTGGCATCATCTGTGTCATAAATTTCATGGGCGTCTTCCCAATGAAATGATCGAGCTCGCATAGACACCGGGCAGTTGGTCTCGAGCCATGTCCGGGTTTCCTCTCGAAAGGTGTCGATGTCGGTCATTTAGATACTCCTGATGGGTGAATTACTCGTGAGGTTTAGTCTATGGTGGGGATCTGTTGGTTCAGTTCTGATTGCTGAGACAGCTGAGCATATTAATGGAAGGCAGTGAAATCAGCAATGTAGACGGGCTTACATTCGACGGGCGAATTTGGGGCTGTTAGCTTCAATCAGTTCGATGAGTTCTGAT
This sequence comes from Gammaproteobacteria bacterium, assembly GCA_002725285.1. Taxonomy (GTDB): domain Bacteria; phylum Pseudomonadota; class Gammaproteobacteria; order Pseudomonadales; family Azotimanducaceae; genus JAHRVQ01. Next base: position 8,205 of record PBRC01000043.1, read on the forward strand.
TGAGATGAATTACCCAGGAACTCAATCCCCTGATCTTGCCAGTGGTCAAGCTCGGGAAACTGATCAGATTCACCCAGAAGCAGAATTCGGGTAGAAACAGGCGTTATACCGAGCAGTCGGGCAAGATCTGCCGGATAAAGACCTCTTTCTTCCCCAATTGTGCTTACAATGACAGTAAAGTCCTCGTCTGATATCAACTCATAAGCTTCATCGACACTTGCCACGTGACACACCACCTCACCGAGTTCACAGGTGATCTCATCAGAGAGGTCTCTGGATAAGTTAATAGACAGGATCTGCATCTTCACCATCGTCCATGACAAGACAAGACAAGTCATTGACACAGGTCAATGAGTTGGGCGAGGTTTTTGGTGCAAACTGACGCCATTGTAATAGATAAGAGAAGATAAACAGCTGATTTAGACCGAAAAACGCGATTCCAGCATTCAGAGAATGATGATCGAATGGGCATTTCGGCGATAATCAGATGAAAGTTTCATGAGGTCCGGCGTTGGGTTACCAGATTGTTTCAGGGTGCAGTCAGGTTTCTTGCCCGGACCTCACCTATTTTTAGTCACCAAAATGTTTTATTAGTCACCAAAATGTTTTATTAGTCACCAAAATGTTTTATTAGTCACCAAAATGTTTTATTAGTCACCAAAACGTTTTATTAGTCACCAAAATGTTTTATTAGTCACCAAAA
>PBRC01000044.1 GCA_002725285.1 Gammaproteobacteria bacterium
GCGGTGATTGGCTGACAGCATTCGTTCCAGCACATCAAGAGTTGGTGAGCTATCTAAAGATAGGTGAGTTAAGGGGCCCGAATGGTTAACTTGATTGCCGGTTACGGAGCAGGAATCCGTCTCGGATTGTGCCGCTCTCAGGGAGAGTGAACCACGTTGGTTTGGTGACCATGACGAGTGCCTAGACTGTCGGTGGAGATTAGCAGAGAGGCTCCTCGGCTCGTCCAATTATTAAAAAAAGAGGTGTCTTATGGGTAGGAGCGAAAAGCAACAATGTGCACTTAATTTTGCCACTGGTCTTTTGGTCTTGGGGGCGGTCATATCACTGCCTTCTGTGGCACAGAAGGCAGATTTATCTGTTGGTGCCAATACGTCGAGCAAATTAGAAGAGGTTATTGTTACCGCCCAGCGCCGCAACGAGAGTTCCAGTGATGTCGGTATCACAATGGCGGCCTACAGCAACGAAAAAATAAAGGGCTACGGTGTCAACACAAGTTCAGATATCGCAATTTTAACGCCAGGCGTCACGCTGTCTGGTACTTATGGACGACAGAGTGTTCAGTTTTCTATTCGTGGCGTTACTCAAAGTGATTTCAATGATGCCATTGAAGCACCTGTTGCGGTCTATGTTGATGATGTCTACATTGCCTCACAACAGGGGCAGAGTGTGGCACTGTTTGATATTGAACGCGTAGAGGTCTTGAAGGGCCCTCAGGGTACTCTTTTCGGCAGGAATGCCACAGGGGGACTTGTTCATATAGTGACCAGCAAGCCTGTGATCGGAGAAATGGGTGGATCTATTGAAGCCAGCTATGCCACATTTGAAAGCGAGCAAATTGAAGCGGTACTCAATGTACCTTTCGGGGATAATTTTGCCATGCGCGCCTCCGCTTTCTGGAGCAGCAATGATTCAATCTGGAAAAATATTTTGCCTGCAAGTCCCGAGAACATATCACCAGGCGGTGAGGATATAGGTGATCATGAAACCATTGCTGGGCGTATTCAGTTTTTATATGAGGTGTCGGACGACTTTGACTTACGACTCACTTATTCAGAGGCGGAACAGGATTTATCTGAATCTCCTTGGACCTCTTTAGGAGCTACGGTCGAGACAGATTCACAGGGTCGGGTTGTTGGTTCAGAGTTTACTCCGGCTACGGTTTTTGGTTTTACACCACCTGATATTGATGATCGCAAAGTCTCAAAAGATTTTGCTTTGAGCGATCTCAATCGGTTTGATACTGACAGCACTACGTTGCATATCAATAAGCAGTTTGATGATATAGAACTAGTCTCTGTGACCTCCTATTCCAATTATGAAAAGAACTTTATGCTTGATGTGGACTCCTCGCCGGTTAACTTTAGTGCATTTGGTAATTCGTCGGATACGGAAACAGTTGCTCAAGAAATAAGGCTAAGTGGTGGTGCCGACCAGTTCTTCTGGACCGCAGGTATGTATTATCTGGATATTACAGCAGAGAATGCCCATGGTATTCTCGGGCCATCCAATTCCATATTCGCAGGTCTATTTGGGTTGGGAGCCCAAGGTGTTGATCCTCTGGCAGTATTTAAGCTGGACACTAAATCAACCTCGATCTTCGCTCAGGTATCCTATGATTTCACACCTGAATGGCGAGTTGTTGTAGGTACTCGTGCTATTCGAGAAGAGCAGGATTATGATTACCTAACGGCGATGTATACAAACCTAAATGACTACAGTGTGGATGTGGGCTCAACCATTATAGCGCTTGGTCCACACCCGGCCTTTAGCGATAGTCGTTCAGAAAATTTGTGGGCAGGTAAGCTGCAATTAGAATATAGGCCCAGTGAAAATATGTTCTATTATCTGGGTTTGAATCGAGGTGTTAAGGCGGGTAGCTATAACGGACAATATTTTGATGGTACGCCAGCGCTGGCTGCGTCTGAAATCCCCTATGATCCTGAGGAGTTGACATCTCTGGAGGGTGGATTTAAGTACACGGATCCGAGTGAGGTTTATGCGCTGAATGTCTCAGCATTCTACTATGACTACGCGGACTACCAGTCATTTCTCTTTTCAACATTATCGGGCAGTGTAACCAATTATGATGCGAACTCGGTGGGTATTGAATTTGATTTAACCGTCAATCTGGGCAGAGGTTGGCGAGTGCTGGTAACTGGTGCCTATATTGATGCAGAAGTTGAAGACTTCATTATTGCACCGGGCATAGTGACCGATACCGAACCGACCTATACACCGGATATAGCTGCCAGTTTCCGTCTGGATTACAGCTCCTCCGACCTGGTAGGTCGCGAATTAAATGCCGGTGTCTCGGTCAATTACCAATCGGAATTCTTTCATAATGCGAGAAACTTTAACGCCTCTGTTATCCCCAGTCGGGTTGTCGCTGATTTTTATGCAAATTTGATGTTCAATGACGGTCAGTATTTTATTGGTGCCTTTGTTAAAAATGCTTTTGATGAGCGCTATGCAGATGTCGGATTAGATTTGTCGCAAGCCTGTGGCTGTAACTTGGAAGCCTACGGCCAGCCCCGCATAGTGGGTCTTAAGGTCGGGTATAATTTTTAGCCTTAGGTATGCATAGGCAGATCATTCATCCTGCTGCGGATACGTTGATGTAATTATGGCTGTGGGCCGTGTTCGCATTGCCTGTGCCCGCGTCGTTTATACATCCATGCACTTCGTTACGGCTACCGTTCCGGCACATCAAGAGTTGGTGAGCTATCGAAAGATAGGAGCGTTAGCGGGTCCGAATGGTTAAGTTGGTTGCAGGTTACGAAGCAAGAATCTGTCTCGGATAGGGCCGCTCTCAGGAGGACTGAACCACGTTGGTCTGGTGACCATGACGTGCAAGGTAAGTGTACGTCGTCAGCCCATATGGGACCACTAGCACTAAATTCTAAGAGGCACTTTTCTGTTCAGTGTTGCTCCAGTCTATCCTGCTAATCTTATGTACGTTTGATTACTGTTGAGTCTGCGAAACATATCGATAGGTTTGTATTCTGCAGATTGGTCGCTCCCATACTCCCAGATGCCCCCTATGCAGGAGACCATAGGGGGGTACCCACCCACATAAACTAGAGCCTCTGCAATTTGAGTAGGTTTTGGACGTGAACCAGGGTCATGTTGCATGGCTGGTTTCGGTGAGAGGCATATTTCCCATGCAGGTCATCAACCGGTCAGGGAATACCCAGATACCTTAAGATGTAGATGTAGATGTAGTAGCTCCGTATCCCTCCCTTGTGGCAGCACCCACCGATCAGAGCAAGAAGAGTTCTATCAGTTCTATCAGCTCTTAAGCTATACCGATGATGTAGATTAAAACAAGAAACTAATCGAGTGGGAAAACTTCTACAACTTCACCCGGCCCCACTCCGCATTTGGTGGCAGACCACCCTATGAGATTCTGAGAGAAAAGCTACAATGATTAATGGAGGGACTGTCCTGTCAGGGATATCACACGTATATGAACAAAAAAGACGCATCACCGTCACGAACCGGGTCCGGCACCATCTGCATCTGCGGTGCGGAGACACAGCCGGTCATCCATATGAGTACAAATGCCAATGACAGTCGATTCAAACCGCCACCCCGCCATCATTCTTCAACTGGGTATGCCCACTTTCGCTGGTACGGCCTCGCTCCAAGGACACCACGATGCAAGGCAGAAGGAGTAGAATCACGGGAATGGAAAACAACATACCGAACCCGACAGACACTGCGAGCGGGCGCAGGGCTGCTGCCTGGATGGAGGTTGTCAACATGAGTGGTGCAAGCCCCACAAGGGTGGTCACGCTGGTCAGCACAATGGGCCTGAAGCGGTCCCGCACGGCCGAGACCATGGCTGCCTCGGGGCTGGCGCCAGTATGCAGCGCTTCGGTATAGCGTAGGTGAAGTAACAAGCCAGCGTTGATGACCAGGCCGCCGAGAGCCAGGAGTCCCATGAAGCTCGCGGCGCTGAGCTCAATGCCCAGAAGGATATGACCAAGCAACGCCCCGGTTGCGCTTAGAGGAAGGGTAGCCAACAAAAGTGCACTGTGGCGCAGACTGCGCACGTAGGCGCCGATGAGCACGAAGATGGCAGCCAGAACGCCGATCGTGGCGAGCATCAATCCCGATTCAGTCTCCGCGTCTTCGTCGGTGTCAATGGCTTCATCCCACGTCGTGAGCCCCGGGTACTGCGCCTCCAAAGCCGGCAGGAGGTCATCACTCACCAGGTCTTCAACTAGACCCTTCGATATGACACGTCGATCGATGGTGGCTTCGACGCGCTCGATGCGCTGTCCGTTTATCCGTCGCAGCTGCACCGCGCCGCGCTCCCAGTGGATCTTGGCGATATCACCCAACGCAGCCTGGCGGCCCCCGCTGGACGTGAGGATGAGACCGCTCAGGTCCGGGAGAACCTTATCATCCCCATGATCACCCCTGATCATCACTCGAACTTCATGGGTACCCCGAGTCAGGCGCGTGGCTTCCAGACCGTCGAGCTGAGCCCGCAGACGGCTGGAAATCTCGGACTCGTCGAATCCAAGCGCCCGGCCCGACGTGGTGAGTTCGAACCGCACCTCTGACCGAAAGGCATTACCGCTATATGAAATCTGGCCAACACCCGCAATCTCCTGCAACTGGCGTACCAGCGACTCTGCCGCGCGCCGGCTCACAGTAGAATCGGCGTGCGCAATTTCAATCGTAAGATCCCGGCCATCACCCGGTCCCTGCAAGTAGTCGATGGACAGTTGTGTGAGCTTGGCCGGCTGACCTATCAGATCGCGCCACTGCTCGGCAAACTCACCTGCGGTGAACGGCCGGTCCCCAGGTTGGACCAGGCTGAACGTAACCGAGCCTTGATGACTGACTGGCGAGCCCAGCTGCATATAGATACCTTTGATGTCCTCCTCATCACCGAGGCTCTGTAGTACCTGACGTCCCAGCCTTTCAATCTCGTCCGCCATCTCGTCAACCTGATGATCCGATGCACCGGGATTGAGCGCATAAATCGCCGAGACCTGCTCACTTTCGAACGCTGGCTGCAACGAAATCGGCACACGACCACTGGCAACCCAGCTGACGATGGAGACTGCGATAAGCAAACCCACTGCGATCACGAGACCGCGATTGGTAAGACACGACTCTGTCCAGGGAACGAAATAGTTTTCGCGCAGGCGTTCAAAAAGTTCCTGCACCCGGCGCTGTTTCCGCCCGGTTTCTGGTTTACGTTGCCGGCCGTAAGCCAGGTGCGCCGGCAGAATCCACAACGCCTCGATCAACGAGATGGCAAACACGCAGGTCGTCACCACGGGAATGGCCAACAGGAACAATCCCAGTTGACCCGGCATGAAGAAAATGGGTGTAAACGCAATGATGTTCGTCGCGATGGCCAGGGTAATCGGAGTACTGAATCGGGAGAGCGTATCCGCTGCCGAATCCAGGGGAGACATCCCGGATTGCATGTTCGAGTAGATCGACTCACCAATGACTACCGCATCGTCAACTACGACACCGATGACAATGATGAACGCGAAAATGGAGACGAAGTTGACGGTATACGGTGTCATCGCAAACAGCGCGACACCTCCCAGCATCGCAACCGGCAGTCCAACCGTCACCCAGAAGGCAACCCGCGCCTCGAGCACCAGAAACAGGAGCACCAGCACCAGCGCCAAGCCGATCAGCGCACTATTCGCCAGGATCCCGACTCGGTCAGCGAAGCTTTTAGCATCGTCGTCAAAGATCACCGCTCCGCCGGCCGGCATCTCGGACTCCATCTCAGCGAGCAAAGTTCGGACACTTTCCGACACTTCTCCGGGGGTAGCGGTCCCGGAACCGAACACGTTCATCATGACGCCAAGCGAGCCGTTAATTCGGTATCGTTTCCCATGCGGGCGGAATCCATTCTCAACGCTTGCAATCTGCGAGAGCGTCAAAGGCACGCCGGTTGGCGATTCGACGATCGCGATGTCCCCGAATTCGTGGGCATAACGCCGGTCAAGCCCTATCGCCAGACCATACTCTCCCGTCGAGCTTCGAATGGCCCCGCCAGAGAGCTCGAACGATGCCCGCCGAATGCGTTCCATGACATCGCGCAGCGAGATGCCAAACAACCGCGCTCTGTCGGGGGACACCCGGACCGCAATTTCTGGCTCGCCGGCGCCGTCTACTTCCACCTGGCCTACGGCGGGTAAGTTCAAAAGCCGCTCACGGGCAAGCTCTGAGAACACGTGCAGTTCTTCACGTGATTGAAAGCCGTAGAATCCGAGCTCAATATCCTCACCATCGTCTCTCACCTGGATGATGGTTGTCGGTTCCAGGTCAGCCGGTAGCGAGTTGAGACCATCAATGGCGCTGCGGATTTCATCCAGGGTTCGTTGGGAGTCCGCGCCGTCATCTAACATGACGAAGATGTTGGCGCCGCCTGATTGAATCTCGCTGACGATCGTGCGGATGTCGCGCAGCGTATCGATGCTCTGCTCCATCGGCTGCACAACCTGTGCTGCCACTTCTGAAGCTGTCGCTCCCCGGTACTCCGCGCGAATCTCGATGGTGTCGAGGATCGCGGTCGGGAAGACCTCCTGCCGCATGTTAAAAACGGCAATCACTCCACCGATGAGGAACACCCACATGAGCAGATTCGCCGCAGTCGGGTTATGTAGAAACCACAGCGATGGCGACTGACGCGCGGCCACTTACATCTCCGTCACGTCAACTGGGGCCCCATCGAAAAGGCCTATGGGGCGCTCTAGGACCAAAGCGTCGCCCGCGCCAAAGTTATCCTCGACGCTGACCGTCTGACCCTGGACTTCGACCGGGTACAACTGATGTCGTTGAGCGCGCCCATCACGACGGATCCAGATTAGATTGCCGCTGACTATGAGACCCGCCGGAATGAGCGCAACGGCTCGCTCCTGCGCTGTGATCAGCCTGGCCTCCAGATGCATTCCGTACGCCCACCCCGCATGGCCTAGAGGCTCATCGATGCGAATGCGCACGGTGGCGAGCCGGGTGTCGGAGGTGAGATTCCTGACAATCCCTTCGAACGCTCCGACGACCGGCGAAGCTTCCAGATCGTGAACCGGCCACAGCTCTACGCGATCGATCCCAGCGTCGAGCAATCGCATCGTCTTGACCGGTACCTGGAGTTCAACCACCGCATAATCCAGCGGAAAGAGCGTTGCAGTGACCTCACCGACCGACACAACCTGACCGACAATGGCGTTCGCGTGCACGACGGTTGCGGGCCAGGGTGCCCGCACTGCGGTTCGCTCCAGCGCAAGTCTGGCGCTGTCGAGTTCGGCGCCGATGGCCCTGCGGTGCGCTACTGCTTCGGCTCGCTGAGGCATCCGCAGCGCCAGTGGATTCGCGGGCAAATCCTCATCGTGAATTTCCTGCCACGCCGCCCACTCGAGCTGGGCAATTTCAGTACGGCCTTTCTCGATCTCGATATTGGCCTCGGCCTGGGCGTAACGCGCTTCAGCACTGACAACCGCTATGGCGTAGTCGAGCTCGTCGATGCTGAGCAGCAGGTCGCCCTCGGCGACCTGTCCTCCAGCTTCGAGGTCATCGCTTACCCACGTGATTTCACCCGGTACCTGTGTGGTGAGTTGCAGCGACTGTCGAGGCGAAAGCACGCCAAACGCTGTCACGGTGTTCGCAATAACGGTGCGTTCGAGCTTCCCGATTGAAACACGAGGCTTCTCTTTCGGAAGGCTCGCCTCGAGCGGCTCAGGACCGGTCAACAGAATAAGCACACACACGGTAATTCCGACGCAACAAACCAGCCCTATCTTCAAATGAGATCGTTCCATAACCGAACAGGCTAAGGGGTACAGGGTAAACGTTTGGTTAACGAAGGCGTCAGAGCTGGACGGTGGTCATCCTGCCGCGTAGTGCTTTAGAGGAGCTGTAGCGCCACCCAAAGCGTTGGCAGATGAGGGCCACCAACTCGAGACCCAAACCAAATCCGTATTCATCATCGGGCTGAATGTTGTCATCCGCCGAACTGGAGTTCTCGATGGACACCTCTCCGGGTGCAATGGCAACACGCACCTCGCCATCCATCGTGTATTGGAAGGCGTTTCTCACCAGATTCGACAACACAATGCGGACCGCTGCTGCCGGCGCGGTCGCTTCTCCGCTGCCGGTAACAGTCAACGAAACATCCCGCTCATCCAACAGATAGCTGTAGTTCTCAACGACGCTATCTAATTCCCTGCGCAGATCAATTTGCTCCGGTTTCGGCAGATTATCCGATTGCCGGTTCACCCAGAGCAGCGTTTCCATGAGGAGCTGCACGTCATCCAAAGCGCGATACTGGCGGACAAATGCTGCCTGCTCAGCCTCGGTCCGTTCCGGTCGATCTGAGAGGCGGTCAATAAGTTCCACGTTGGTGGACAGAATGGCAATGGGTGTGCGCAGTTCATGACTCGCGTGACGCAGAAATAGCTTTTCCTTGTTCACGCCTTCCCGCATCCGTTCGAATGCAAATTGAATCCGATTTGCCAGCGCGTCGAACTCCCGGAAACGCAGATTGGGCAACTCCAAGTCGGAACTGTCCACGCTTTGGGCAGCGCTCCAGCTGTTCAGCTTGCGCAACGGCACGTCGATATTGCGGACCAGCAGAACGGCGACGAGCAACAACAATCCAGCAAAGAGGCTGCCAATCGCGACGGCGAACTGATCCGTGAATTCCAGTTCTTCGTAGATTTCGTCACTGCCTACAATGCCGTGCAGGAGATATAGCCAATCATCGCCAGCAAGCCTGTACGAATAGAGAAAAAGGAGATCACAGTTTCCTTCCGGGCAGAGGTCGAGGGTCTCCACAGCAAACTGTTTCTCATCGTTTACGTTGAAGTCCAGGTTCGTGAAACGTATCGCCTCACCGTGCTGAAGATCATCGAGCGGGAACACGCCGAGGATCTGCGGCGGAATATCGGACAGGTCGAGGTACCCGGAAAGACTGGGCCCGGTTGGTAGCTCCGGCCTGGCACCCGCTTCTGCGTATGCTTCAGCATAATCCTCAGCGGTCTGTTCCAGAAACCCCTGCGTTCTGATCTCAATGCCGAGCTCCAGGTAATACTCCAGGAGTTGCGTGTAGGCTAACACCATCACAATCGCGCAACCGGCGAACCAGAGCAGAAGGTACCGCTGTAAACGCGGTAGCGACCGGGTCGGCTTGTCTTCAGTCATTGGGTACTCGGATTGCAACCCCATGAGCCGCAACGGTATGTATGAGCTTCGTCGAAAAAGGTTTGTCTACCTGCTGCCTCAGCTTGTAGAGATGCACTTTCAATACGTTCGAATCAGGAAGGTCCTGCTCACTCCAGATGGCACTCTGCATCTTCTCTCGACTCACGACGTTGGGAGACTCTCGCATCAGAATTTCGAGAAGCTTCCAGCAGGTTGGCGTCAAGCTGAGCGTCTGGCCGTCCCGACACACGGTCTTCAAAGACAAATCCATGACAAGCGGGCCCACTTCGAGTTTCTGCGCAAGCGAACTGCGGCGTTTGGCCAGCGCCTTTACGCGAGCAGCCAACTCACTCAGCTCAAACGGCTTGACTAGATAGTCATCGGTGCCTGCATCAAAGCCAGCCAGCTTGTCTTCAAGCGAGTCTCGCGCCGTGAGCATCAGCACGGGCACGTCGACGCCCTGGTTTCGTAACGCTTCACAGACTTCGAGGCCGTTCATTCGCGGTAGGTTGATATCCAATAGGATTGTCTGGTAGTCGTTCGACAATGCCAGCTCCAGGCCCTGCGGACCGGTAGATGCATAGTCGCAGTCGATGCCTTCGAGACCGAAGTACGCAATCACCGTCTCTGCCAGCGACACATTGTCTTCAACCAGTAACGTAACAGTCATGGCCTACTGTTCAGGGATCGATTCTGTAGCGACTGCCTAATGAGGTTCATACGGGCTATGATACACATATTTGTCTGATTAACATCTGACACTGTCCACGCCCATCCACTGTGCGTCGTCAGCCCATATGGGACCACTAGCACCCTATTCTGAGAAACCTGCAAGTATGATTTGATAGCTACAGGCCATTTTCTATAGCGCTATTAGGAATTAGAAGGGAGATTAGGAATTAGAAGGGAGATTACACCGGTTTTGATGAAAATTTGCTGATAAATCAGCAATAATCACTTGAGATAAAAAGCAGGCCGATCGCTGCTTCTCTGATCTCATCAGTTTTCTGATTACTCGCTAGTGAAAAACCCTTGTTGTGGTGGAGCTGGGGACTTGGGCAGGTGTGTCAGAATCCTCTCAACTATTTCCGGATCTTCTGTGTATGCCCTCTGGCGAAGCGCATAATTGCCTGTTCAATATCGGGAGGAGATGCTGATGAGTGGATCAACCAAAGTCGACAAAGACCGTCTGGCGGCAGTAGAAGCGGCAATAGCTGCGGACATCGAGGCTGAGCACTATGATGGTGCTGCACTATCTGTGCACGTTGGCGGCGAGTGCGTGCTGCACAGCGTTCAGGGCTACCGCCACCGGGCCAGCGAGGCGACTCTAGATGACGACGCGGTGTTTATAACTTTTTCCTCTGGCAAACAGATGACGGTGATCTCGGTACTGCAGAGTATCGAACGCGGGCTGTTGCATCTGCATACCCCGGTCGCTGAAGTGATCCCCGAGTTCGGTGCGAATGGTAAGGCCAAGATAAACCTCAGCCATCTGCTTACTCACACCAGCGGTGTGGTTTCGATGCCGCCGCCCATGGCGCCCGAGGGGTTCGGTGATCTGCAGGCATTCGTCGACGTCATCTGCGCCACGCTCCCCGAATCGAGGCCCGGTGAGCGAGTACGCTATTCCATCATGCCCGCACATGCCGTGATGGCAGAGATGGTCCGTCGCCTAGACGGTGGCACCCGGCCATTCCGCCAGATCGTCAAAGAGGATATCTTCGAGCCACTCGGCATGCACGACACCGCTCTCGGCCTGCCGGATGATCTGAGACCGCGGTTCTGCCCGGTGGTGGTGGTGGATCGTTCACCGGGATTGCTCGATCCCGCGATGTTGGAGGGTTTCAACGAAATTCTTACGCCCGAGATGGAGATGCCGGCAGGTGGTTACGTTTCCACCATCAATGATTTCGCCAGATTTGCTGAAATGCTGCGCAATGGCGGTGAACTCGACGGCGCGCGCATAATTTCGCCGGCAACGATCGACCTCGTCTCGCGCAACTACACCGGTGAGAAACCCAACGACATCTGGGACTACGCTGTGGAAACACGTGGGTGGCCCGTATTCCCAGCCAACCTTGGCCTGGGCTTCTTCCTGCGCGGAGAAGGCATACATCCCACACCGTTTGGCTCGCTGGCCAGTCCACGTACCTTTGGTGGTGTGGGCGCCGGTTCTACCACCTTCTTCATCGATCCCGAAAAACAGCTGAGTTACGCGTTCCTCTCTACGGGCCTGCTCGAGGAAACCCGCTCTACCGAGCGCCATCAGCGCCTGGCCGATCTCGTGCATGCCGCGGTGATTGGCTGACAGCATTCGTTCCAGCACATCAAGAGTTGGTGAGCTATCTAAAGATAGGTGAGTTANGGGGCCCGAATNGTTAANTTGNTTGCNGGTTACGGAGCAGGAATCCGTCTCGGATNGTGCCGCTCTCAGGGGGAGTGAACCACGTTGGTTTGGTGACCATGACGAGTGCCTAGACTNTCGGTGGAGATTAGCAGAGAGGCTCATCGGCTCGTCNAATTATNAAAAAAANAGGTGTCTTATGGGTAGGAGCGAAAAGCAACAATGTGCACTTAATTTTGCCACTGGTCTTTTGGTCTTGGGGGCGGTCATATCACTGCCTTCTGTGGCACAGAAGGCAGATTTATCTGTTGGTGCCAATACGTCGAGCAAATTAGAAGAGGTTATTGTTACCGCCCAGCGCCGCAACGAGAGTTCCAGTGATGTCGGTATCACAATGGCGGCCTACAGCAACGAAAAAATAAAGGGCTACGGTGTCAACACAAGTTCAGATATCGCAATTTTAACGCCAGGCGTCACGCTGTCTGGTACTTATGGACGACAGAGTGTTCAGTTTTCTATTCGTGGCGTTACTCAAAGTGATTTCAATGATGCCATTGAAGCACCTGTTGCGGTCTATGTTGATGATGTCTACATTGCCTCACAACAGGGGCAGAGTGTGGCACTGTTTGATATTGAACGCGTAGAGGTCTTGAAGGGCCCTCAGGGTACTCTTTTCGGCAGGAATGCCACAGGGGGACTTGTTCATATAGTGACCAGCAAGCCTGTGATCGGAGAAATGGGTGGATCTATTGAAGCCAGCTATGCCACATTTGAAAGCGAGCAAATTGAAGCGGTACTCAATGTACCTTTCGGGGATAATTTTGCCATGCGCGCCTCCGCTTTCTGGAGCAGCAATGATTCAATCTGGAAAAATATTTTGCCTGCAAGTCCCGAGAACATATCACCAGGCGGTGAGGATATAGGTGATCATGAAACCATTGCTGGGCGTATTCAGTTTTTATATGAGGTGTCGGACGACTTTGACTTACGACTCACTTATTCAGAGGCGGAACAGGATTTATCTGAATCTCCTTGGACCTCTTTAGGAGCTACGGTCGAGACAGATTCACAGGGTCGGGTTGTTGGTTCAGAGTTTACTCCGGCTACGGTTTTTGGTTTTACACCACCTGATATTGATGATCGCAAAGTCTCAAAAGATTTTGCTTTGAGCGATCTCAATCGGTTTGATACTGACAGCACTACGTTGCATATCAATAAGCAGTTTGATGATATAGAACTAGTCTCTGTGACCTCCTATTCCAATTATGAAAAGAACTTTATGCTTGATGTGGACTCCTCGCCGGTTAACTTTAGTGCATTTGGTAATTCGTCGGATACGGAAACAGTTGCTCAAGAAATAAGGCTAAGTGGTGGTGCCGACCAGTTCTTCTGGACCGCAGGTATGTATTATCTGGATATTACAGCAGAGAATGCCCATGGTATTCTCGGGCCATCCAATTCCATATTCGCAGGTCTATTTGGGTTGGGAGCCCAAGGTGTTGATCCTCTGGCAGTATTTAAGCTGGACACTAAATCAACCTCGATCTTCGCTCAGGTATCCTATGATTTCACACCTGAATGGCGAGTTGTTGTAGGTACTCGTGCTATTCGAGAAGAGCAGGATTATGATTACCTAACGGCGATGTATACAAACCTAAATGACTACAGTGTGGATGTGGGCTCAACCATTATAGCGCTTGGTCCACACCCGGCCTTTAGCGATAGTCGTTCAGAAAATTTGTGGGCAGGTAAGCTGCAATTAGAATATAGGCCCAGTGAAAATATGTTCTATTATCTGGGTTTGAATCGAGGTGTTAAGGCGGGTAGCTATAACGGACAATATTTTGATGGTACGCCAGCGCTGGCTGCGTCTGAAATCCCCTATGATCCTGAGGAGTTGACATCTCTGGAGGGTGGATTTAAGTACACGGATCCGAGTGAGGTTTATGCGCTGAATGTCTCAGCATTCTACTATGACTACGCGGACTACCAGTCATTTCTCTTTTCAACATTATCGGGCAGTGTAACCAATTATGATGCGAACTCGGTGGGTATTGAATTTGATTTAACCGTCAATCTGGGCAGAGGTTGGCGAGTGCTGGTAACTGGTGCCTATATTGATGCAGAAGTTGAAGACTTCATTATTGCACCGGGCATAGTGACCGATACCGAACCGACCTATACACCGGATATAGCTGCCAGTTTCCGTCTGGATTACAGCTCCTCCGACCTGGTAGGTCGCGAATTAAATGCCGGTGTCTCGGTCAATTACCAATCGGAATTCTTTCATAATGCGAGAAACTTTAACGCCTCTGTTATCCCCAGTCGGGTTGTCGCTGATTTTTATGCAAATTTGATGTTCAATGACGGTCAGTATTTTATTGGTGCCTTTGTTAAAAATGCTTTTGATGAGCGCTATGCAGATGTCGGATTAGATTTGTCGCAAGCCTGTGGCTGTAACTTGGAAGCCTACGGCCAGCCCCGCATAGTGGGTCTTAAGGTCGGGTATAATTTTTAGCCTTAGGTATGCATAGGCAGATCATTCATCCTGCTGCGGATACGTTGATGTAATTATGGCTGTGGGCCGTGTTCGCATTGCCTGTGCCCGCGTCGTTTATACATCCATGCACTTCGTTACGGCTACCGTTCCGGCACATCAAGAGTTGGTGAGCTATCGAAAGATAGGAGCGTTAGCGGGTCCGAATGGTTAAGTTGGTTGCAGGTTACGAAGCAAGAATCTGTCTCGGATAGGGCCGCTCTCAGGAGGACTGAACCACGTTGGTCTGGTGACCATGACGTGCAAGGTAAGTGTACGTCGTCAGCCCATATGGGACCACTGGCACTAAATTCTAAGAGGCACTTTTCTGTTCAGTGTTGCTCCAGTCTATCCTGCTAATCTTATGTACGTTTGATTACTGTTGAGTCTGCGAAACATATCGATAGGTTTGTATTCTGCAGATTGGTCGCTCCCATACTCCCAGATGCCCCCTATGCAGGAGACCATAGGGGGGTACCCACCCACATAAACTAGAGCCTCTGCAATTTGAGTAGGTTTTGGACGTGAACCAGGGTCATGTTGCATGGCTGGTTTCGGTGAGAGGCATATTTCCCATGCAGGTCATCAACCGGTCAGGGAATACCCAGATACCTTAAGATGTAGATGTAGTAACGTTGTATTCCTCCCTTGTGGTGCAGCCAGTGGTGCCATCGACTCACCTGTAGGTCATATAACCGACGCGCAAGGTGTTGAGTTCTTATACAATGGCCTAGTACCAAGTAACAGAGAAAATCTGGCGGCGTTGATTTCAGGCCCATCTTGAGAATCAGTTCGGCAAAGGTTTGAGACAGGCAGTTGAAGCAGTGGCGGCTTGAAGTCTATGAATGAGCACAACACCACTGAACTTGTTAGTGATCCCGGTCGTCCATCCAAACCAATACTCGCCGGTCGACTCCTGCGCTCAGAGATTCGAGCCAGTCTAAGGCGTCTGTCACGGATGCTGGGATTGCAGACGCTCGAGAATGCTATGCCAGCGGATTGGGCAATTCCTGACAGCGCCTTTGCGGTGCAAGCTATTGAAGCAGCCAGCACCCTATGTCCTGAATTCATGATGCGGCACTG
>PBRC01000045.1:0-57640 GCA_002725285.1 Gammaproteobacteria bacterium
TCAGTGAACAGATCATTAACATCTGATTTCTGGACAAATTGGTCAGCCAGAACGCTGACAGACATTGTACTGTCGTCTGATTGAAAACTGATGACTCCCCGCAGGCGGTCGCCATTAGATCGGGATTCATCAACGGTCACAGAATAGGACGCATTGGCTGCCAGTTCGTTACAGGAGAATTTGTGATCGACGAGTTGATCAACATCTTCATCAGCCAGGTCAACTAACGATCGCCGAACGGTCAGTGTCTCAAGATCACCGCAATCAAGATCAAGTTCAAAAGTTGCGTCTGCCTGGGTTGCATGGATCATGCTGAAACCGGTCATCTGATGGGCGGCAAGACTCGTAGTAGCGTCTGGCACTGAATCAAGTACGTCGATAGGCAACGGTGCTGGCTCTGCCGGAGCAGGTGTTGGGGCTTGCGTACCTCCTCCTCCCCCACCACCACTGCAGGCATCGAGGAAAAACAAAATAGGAAAAATTATAATAAAGCGCTTAGTCAAACTACTCCCGTGCACATTACTTATGTGTTCTGGTCAACACCTGATTGTTTTAGATCAGCCACAACAATACTAGCTCCTCAGATCGTATTCCATGATTCAATCCATGAAAGCCTTGAGGTAAGTCGATCACAATACAGTTCCTGAAGATCTGAAACATTGTTCATGAAAACTATAAAACATCGTTAAAGATATCGAGAATAACTATCCAAACGAGCGATTTGTCTTAACGGCCAACACCTTCTTCGGTGATGACTGGAGCTAGATGGTCAGGGCTAACTACTACGGCGAGCATTATGACGAACGTGGTACGATCGGTGCGGCGGCCAGCTCAAGTACCGAAATTGATGCGACTCAGATGAGCGTCACTCTCCTTTTTCCAGAGAATCAAACAGGTCAATAATATCAATCCAAATGTTGACATTGCTAACATTCTGACTATAATGTACTCATTGCTTACATTACCCTAATGTAGCAGGATAAATCCCTAGCCATACAAATGGCCCTAGAGCAGCAGCGAACCTACTCGCTACTGCTCTTTTTTTTTGCCTTCTCGAACGGTACCTTCGACTTGAAGCTCCTGGGTTGCCCGCCAGCGGGATGCAGGATCCGGAGTTCGTGAGCATGCAGGCACAACCTGTCCGCGGCGCTATACGCCTCAGCATGTGCATAGAGGTCACAGCCAAGAATCGGGTGATTGATATGCGCCAGATGAATTCTTAACTGGTGACTTCGACCCGTGACGGGTTTCAACAACAAACGGGTAGAATCCCCGCTTCGTTCAAGGACCTCGTAGCGTGTGAGTGACTGTTTTCCGTTTTCAAGATCAATCCGCTGTCTGGGTCTGTTGGCGGAATCAGTGGCAATTGGAAAATCGATGTCGCCAGAGTCAGGAGATACCCGACCAAAGACATCAGCGATATATCTCTTCTCGATGATCCTGTCTCGAAACTGCCTGTTCAACTCGATGGTTGCCAGCTTGCTGAGCGACAATATCAACAGACCCGATGTGTCAAGATCGAGCCGGTGAACGATTGTTGCATCTGGATAGTCATAAGAGATCCGGCTCTTGACGCAGTCCTTGACAATGCGACCAGGCACAGACAGCAACCCGGAGGGTTTGTCTACCACCAGAATATGTTCATCAACATAAACCACCTCAACAGGATCTTTGCATTCAGGCGGAATATGAAAGGTATATTCATCCATTGGTATCTCGTATAGTTTATAGGTGACGCAAATTCAAAAGTGATTCAGCATGGTCTCTGACAATGATCGGCTTCATGCAGCAATAACGGATCTTATCCCAAAGTTGCTGACCGCAATGGAAGCATTTGAACAAGTGCAACGCAATCTCCACCCTACTCATTTTGACCAACTGGCAGATTTCATCAGCCCGTTTCAGACTGAGCTGCAGATGGCACATACCGAGTTCGAGAAGCTTGAGTTTCCTGATGACCTGAAACACTTCCAGGATACAATCAACTCGAGTGTTACCTATGCTCTCAGAGCCTGTGATGGTCTGACTCAACACGAGGAAGGATTTGGCAAGCTCATGCAGGCAATGCGGGCTCACTGTCGCGCCCAGGAAAGCATCTATCCCCTCACATCCGTTCTGTCACCGGTAAACAAATACTTTGTGGAGTTAGAAGCTCGAGGAAACACCGAGTTGCTCCAGAATCTTGCAGAAGGCACTGAACAGGCAATCCCTGGCACCGTCGGCATACTGAATGCCAACAATGAACGCGATAAACGTGGTGGGTTTACTCTCTTCGTACCGGAAAATCTCGATCTTGAAAAACCAGCGCCACTGGTGATTGCCATGCACGGGGGCACTGGTCACGGAGCTGATTTTCTCTGGACCTGGGTTCGCGAAGCCAGAACCCGGGGTTTCATTCTAATGTCCCCAACTTCACAGCAAGATACCTGGTCGCTAATGGGCGAGGAATACGATCTGCCGGCACTTCTATCCATGTTGGAATACGTGAAGGAGAATTGGAAAATTGATACATCCAAAGTCCTGCTGACGGGGATGTCCGATGGGGGCACCTATGCCATGCTGGCGGGTTGTCACGAAAACTCACCTTTTACTCACCTGGCGCCTTTCTCCGGGGTGTTGCATCCCAATATTACGATGACCGGCCAGCTTCAGTATGCGGCTGACAGACCCGTTTATCTCGTTCATGGGACCGAAGACTGGATGTTCCCTATCGAAACCGCCTATATGGCCAGACAACAGCTTGGGGATGTTGGAGCAGACCTGACATTCAGAGAAATCGAAGGTCTGTCTCACACTTTCGCCCGATCAGAATTACCGGCTCTTTTGGCCTGGTTTGATCCTGATCTGGCACTTCCCTGATGCACAGATCCTAGTGGGATTGACGAGTAGCATGCTACCCGGAGAAAAACGCCCGGGCTATTCGAAGAAACTCTTCAAGCTGGTCATGCCGGCCCCAGTGTCCTGCATTTTTGATCGTGACATGTCTTGCATTCCTGAAGTTCCGAGCAGGACCCTGGCGTTTGCCCTGACCAAACCAGGTCTCGCTGCCGCTTATCAGCAATATTGGCGATTCAATTCTGTCCCACAGTGTCTGAGTTTGCTCAAAGGTCAGAGCAAACGGCGACATCACATGGGTATAGTTGTCAAATTTCCAACTATAACTCCCGTCTTCATTCTGGTTACTGCCGTGGACAGTCAAGTGTCGAGCCTGATCAGTGCACAGATGCTTGTTGGCTTAGCAAGCCATGAACTTAATCCGGAAGGCCGAGTACTCTTTTGGCTATGATATTGAGCTGTACTTCGGTAGTGCCGCCTTCAATCGAATTTGCTTTGGTTCTGAGCCAGGCACGGGTCTGTGTGAGTTCACTGGAACCAAACCCCTCCCCTTCCCAACCAAGCATCTGTGATCCCATGGATTTCAGCATCAATTCATAGCGCGTTTTGTTCTGTTCTGTGCCGTACATTTTAAACATCGAGGATACAAAACTTGGTGCTTTGGTCGACTGTGATTCTTCCTGATTTCGTTGAACGGTCAAGCCGAACGCCCGATCATCCATTGAATGCTGGGTAATCTCCTCTCGCAGGTTTCTATCGCTCAGTTTTCCATCCTGCTTGCCGATGTACTTGTCAGCAATCTCAGCGAGAGACTGAGTCCGCGGCCCACCGCCACCACCACCGCCAATCATCGTACGTTCGTACTGAAGGAGGCGTTTTGCGACCGTCCACCCTTCATTGACATTACTGACAACATTCTTCCGAGGCACTCGAACATCATTGAAGAAAGTTTCGCAGAACGGAGACAGACCACTGATTAGTTTAATAGGCTTAACGCTTACGCCAGGCGAGGTCATATCGAACAGGATAAATGTAATCCCGTTGTGCTTCGGTGCTTCAAAATCGGTCCTGACCAGGCAGAATATCCAATCCGCATTATCAGCACCGGAAGTCCAGATCTTCTGGCCGTTGATGATATAGTCGTCCCCATCGACAATCGCCTTGGTCTGGAGACTGGCGAGATCTGAACCTGAATTTGGCTCACTGTATCCCTGACACCACCAGATCTCACCCCTGGCTATCTTGGGAAGATGTTCAGCCTTCTGCTCCTCGTTACCGTATTCAAGTAACGCCGGTCCAATCATGGATAACCCCATTCCCACGAGTGGTGTCCTTGCATGTATCCTGGACATTTCTTCTCTCAGAACACGAGCTTCATTACTGTTTAATCCAGCGCCGCCATATTCCCTGGGCCATATCGGTACCGTGAACCCCTTCTCAGCCATCCGGTCCATCCAGATCTTAGTATCCGGATTCTTATACTGCATGCGTCTGCCACCGCCGGGATACTCATCCTGTGGCATGGGTGTACGCATTGACGTCGGGCAGTTTTCCTCTAACCAGGCGCGAGTCTCTTCTCTGAACTCATCCAGTGACATAACAAGCTTACCTCTAATCTACATAATTCTATTCTGGCAGATACTCAAACAAAGTAATTTCACTACGGGTACACAATCGCATCACAGGACCCCAGGTTCCAGTACCTTGTGAAACATACTGCCGGGATTCACCCAGGTGATACATCCCTTCTGTTCTGTCGAAGACTCTGCCGACGACAAAATTAAACGGGAAGATCTGACCGTTATGCGTGTGACCGCTGATAATGAGGTCGATACCCGCTTCAGCTGCCGCCTCAAGACCCCGGGGACGATGATACAGCAGGAGTTTGAAGGCCTCGGTATCAAGATCAATAAATTTAAGTTCTTTCTCAACCTGCAGCGGGTCTTCCATGTCATCGATACCAAGAACCTGCACATCCTCTCGAAATTGAGACGCTTCACTCCGGAGCACCGTCACACCTAAGTTTTGCAATCGATCAAGAATCTCATCCAGGTCTTCATACTTTTCATGGTTGCCTGTACAAAAATAGACAGGGCCGGATACACTTTTCAGACACCGCAATTCACGCTCTTCGATCCCGCTGGCATCAATCAAGTCTCCAGTGATACAAAGGAAATCAACTTCCAGACGATTGACTTTGAAAATAATTTTCTCAAGGAAGGTTCGACTCCTTGAACCGAGATGCACATCGGTGATCTGCACAAAACGCACCGGCCTGGTCAATTTCGCTGATGTCAGTCTAATGGTTTTGACCATCGGAGTAATCGCAACCAGCAGCCCCGCGAAACTGACGCTGATAGAAACAGCGATCACCATCACTGCAGCGACATGGGGTTTCAGGTCTGAAAAAAGAACAATGATTTCGAAGGCAAGTAATAAAAGCAGGAGCACCGGGCTGATGCCCAACCAAAAATCCGCTAATTTTCGGGCAATTTTTGCCCAGGGCTGCCGGTTACTTCTCAGATATATTCGGCTGACTATCTGGCTACTCGAAAGGGGGATGAGTATCAGCAGGGTTAACCACCAGGATAGCGCCAGCCAGTCCGCCAATCGCAGTATCGGGTAGAAGAAGAGTGGAATGTGCAGTAATAAGGTTGTGATCAGGAAACGGCTCCACTGGTGCTGATTAACTCGTTTCTCTTCCCGGATGGATGTTTCAGTGGTACTCAAGCAGTAATCCCCAGACACCTGAGCGGCGTCTTCATTTCGTCGTTTAAGCTACAACTCTGCAATCTACCAAAATCTCCCCTGGTAGCAATAGTAATAAGTCTAGTGAATTTCGGAACAAGTGATCTGTTTGGGCTGATGATGATCAGCTTCCGGTTCGCCAGGATACTTCAAATAAGAATCCAGTCACCAACTAACGCAATACTTTCAGCGAATATGTGTCATCCGGGCTTTGTGTACTATCAGCTTATTTCTAACGATCTTTTCCTCCGGGTAGTAAGGATCCACTTCGCGGTATTTCTCTGCAAGCGCCAGTTGCATCAAACTCGCATTTTTAGCCCCTACAGCCAGGTAGGTCTCTGCCAGCGCCTGGTGGAACATTGGTTCGGTTCTTTTTTTGCGGATGGACTTTTTGAGCAGTGAGATCGCATCATCATAGAGATGATCGTCAAATTTCATTCTCGCCTGAAAATACAGATAGTAGGGATTACGCTCACGATAAGACTGTACCCGGTGGCGCACATTTTCTGCTTCTTCATCCCGACCTTGAGACTGGTATAACCTCACAAGATTGGACAGGGCCGAATAATTATTCGGATTCTCGCGGAGGGCTCTTTGTAAGCTGAACTCGGCCTGTTCAAAACTGCGATCCCTGAACAGCGCGGCACCCATATTACTCCAGGTGCTAGAATGGCTTGGGTCCAGCGCGAGTGATTTTCTCAGTTCAACGATCGCCTGACCTGGCTCTCTTTGAACAATATTTTCTGCGCCCAGGTTGTTGTAGAAAAGCGCCAGTGCCTTTAAGTCAGAGATAGGCCAGTTAGCAAGACCTTCGACGTCAAACTTAGGAAGAAAATCCAGCGTGTAGTCTGCGCCATTTAGCTTGCCACTGGCAATGATATGTTCGTATCGAATCATCGTATTGTCTTTATGATCCCACATGGGTTTAACGTCCACGGATCGATAATGAGCGTCCAATCCTACATATCGACCGGCGGCAATAAACAAAGTAGTGAGTGCCAGGCAATTACCCTTGCGGCTTTCATAGGTATCAATGGCGGTTCTGGTCGCACTCGCATCATATGATATGTTGAGTTCATCCTTGCCATACAGAAATTTGCGTATCTCTCTGATTTTACGTCTGTCATCCCATTTCGGATCTATCCTCTCGTCAAGGTCTGCTCGAATCTGATCATTGAGCGCCAGGGTAATCAACTCAAATTCAGACTGATTCTTCCCAAGAACCTCTGCAAGAAGTCTGCTCTCATCTTCACCCTCGTAGTTATACCTGACCGGTGTCATACAACTTGCCAGAAGAACAATTAAAGTGATGTAAAATAGGGATTTCATAGACTCATTTCCACCGACGCTCTCGAACTGAGTTCAGCTCTGATCACCATTCGTTCATAGTACATTTTCTTCTCTAAAGTTAAAGTCGAAAAGGGCCCGCAGCTGCCGAACCAAAGCAACCTCGCTAAAACGCCTCTTCAGACACAAACCTGCCGCTATCAGGTCAGGGGCTCTGATTAATCTATGGCTGGTTTTCCGGCATTAACAGTTCATTGCGCCGAGTGGTGCAGGTTAGGCGGGCAAAAAAAGGTCCACTTACGCCTGGATTTCCGATTATTCCTCAAATGGTTCTGCACCAAACGAGACAATCATGGCACGCACTTTGTCTTTCATTTCATCCAGCTCACTCTCATCCGTGCCTCGCATCACGAGATTCGTTCCGTAGCCATCCTTTCGGTAGAAGGGATAACTGCCCAGATCCACATCCGGGTGTTCGTTTTGAATCACCGCCAGTTTACCCGCCACCTGGCTTTCAGCCAGATAGGCACCTATGGATCGTGACCTGACTGGTTTTCCTCCTTTGATCCGATCACCATCTAATGAACTTA
Organism: Gammaproteobacteria bacterium; assembly: GCA_002725285.1. GTDB lineage: Bacteria > Pseudomonadota > Gammaproteobacteria > Pseudomonadales > Azotimanducaceae > JAHRVQ01. The sequence continues at coordinate 7,461 of PBRC01000045.1, forward strand.
CCATCGCCTGCATGACCATGGGCACACCAGCCATAACAAAAACATTGCCCATCTGAAAACCCTGTGGTCCTCCCGTTGGATTGTCGATCAGGGTTCCACCTTTCGGAACCCGAGCCATCAGCAGCCGGGATTTCATCACTTCAGGCGGCGCTTCACGTCGTTGTATCACCTCGACGATATCCGGGTGCATTTCAAGCTCGGTATCAAATGCTTTGGCGATGCAGGCTGCGGTGATATCGTCATGTGTCGGGCCGATACCTCCCGTGGTAAACACATAGTCAAAACTGACTCTGCATTCGTTGACCGTGTCGACAATGACATCTTCAATATCGGGTATTACCCGGGCTTCTGTGAGCCTTACCCCCAGTTCATTCAGAGATTTGGCCAGGTAGTTCAGATTTGTGTCCTGCGTACGCCCGGACAGGATCTCATTGCCAATGATGATCATGCAGCCGGTGACCGTTTTTGATGCCATGTTGTATTCCCAATGTCTGTTTTGCTTTATTGCTGTCGTCGATAAATAGTATCAATCGATACTAACAATCGATACTAGCAATCGATACTGGCAATCGACACTGGCAAACGATGAGTCCCCTGGCCTCATCTCGCATCTCGCCACTCTGCGTCTCGCTAATAATCAACGTAAGCCTGAGGAGAACGTTTGTCCGTTGGTTCAAGTCTGGTTTCAAGCAATTTTGCCTCCTGTATCAGATCGACCCGGAACGACATGAAGCCCAGGCGCAATTCGCACCAGGCACCCAGTGCCTGCACTTAGCGTTCTTCTAGGACGTGCTGGACCAGAACTTCAGGTTTCAACTGGCCCGGCAAAACGACGATGTCAGCTGGTCCTGGGAAGGTGACTTCTCCGCCACCTGGAAGTCTGTCGAGACTGAAATTAAAGCCGGACTGACACAGCAATTCCTTCTTCAGCTAAAACAATTTGATTGATTGGTGAACCAGACTTGACTTAAGGGTACTGTATATATATACATTAATCTCATGTTCTGATAAATAACAATGAAAACAGCTGTAGACGAACTAGACCACATCCTCATCAGGGGCGCACGAGAGCACAACCTCAAGTCAGTCGAACTCAAGATCCCAAAAAGAAAGCTGGTGGTATTGACCGGCGTGTCCGGATCCGGCAAATCTTCACTCGCTTTTGATACTCTCTATGCTGAAGGTCAACGGAGATACGTTGAATCCCTCTCGGCATATGCCCGCCAATTCCTCGGACAGATGGAAAAACCCAAATACGACACCATCAGAGGTCTGTCACCGACAATTTCCATCGAGCAAAAAACCACAAGCCGAAATCCCAGGTCAACCGTTGGCACGATTACAGAGATCTCCGATTACCTGCGCGTACTCTATGCCAGAGTGGGTGTTCAGCACTGCCATCAGTGCGGGCGAAAAGTTCAAACTCAGACCGCTCAGCATATTGCCAAAGAACTGAGCGCGCTGCCAAATAACACTCGGTTGTTCCTGCTGGTACCACTATTGGTAAATCGTCGCGGTGAACATAAAGATATGCTGGCGGATGCCAGGGCTCAGGGATATGTTCGTCTCAGAGTCGACGCTGACATCATCCGGACAGATGAGATCGAGGTTCTGGACAAACGCAAAAAACATACAGTCGAGGCCGTGATAGACCGACTTGTCATTAAGCCAGATATGCTGGAACGACTAACGGAATCAGTCGAGTCTGCGCTCCATCTCGGTAATGGGATGTTAATTGCAGCGGTGGACGGTTCAAAAGATCAGATCTACTCTGAACACCTGTCATGCGGTCATTGCAACATCTCATTTCCAGCCCTGACGCCCCAGGCATTCTCCTTCAATTCTCCTCAAGGTATGTGCCACGACTGCAATGGTCTGGGTACTCAGGTTGCCTTCGACCCAGAGCTGTTAATTCCAGACAAAGACCTCACCCTGGCGGAAGGTGCCTTGAGACCCGTTGGCAGAATCCAAGAAGAGAATCGCTCCATGGGCTCAACTTTTCATCTGCAGGTATTCAAGTATCTAAAAATTCCAACCAACAAGAGCTGGACTAAACTGAGTAAGAAGCACAAACAGACAATCCTGTACGGCACAGGAGATGAAAGATACAAAATCAGCTGGGGCAAACACGGGACCGGTTTTGCTCGATACGAAGGACTGGTCAATCGTCTGATGCGACGCTTTCGAAATACCCGGTCCGAGGGCATGAAACGCTGGTATTCACAATTTCTCGCCAGTACCCCCTGCACCACCTGCCAAGGTGATCGCCTCCGAGCGGAGAGTGCATCAGTGCGGGTGGCAGACAAATCCATTGTTGAGGTATCCAGCTGGACAATCGATAAGACCAGCGATTTCTTCAGTAACCTGGATCTTCAAGGCGCTGCGGGTGAGATAGCAGCCGAAGTCCTGAAGGAAATATGCAATCGACTCAACTTTCTCGTATCTGTTGGTTTGTCATACCTTTCCCTTGAGCGGCTAGGTCCTTCACTGTCCGGTGGCGAGTCCCAGAGAATCCGACTGGCAAGCCAGGTCGGCTCAGAATTGTCAGGTGTCATTTATATTCTTGACGAACCCAGTATTGGATTGCATCAAAGAGATAACCAGAAATTGCTGGCAACACTGTGCCGCATGCGGGATATTGGTAATACCGTTGTCGTTGTTGAGCATGATGAGGAAACCATTCGGCTTGCAGACCATGTTGTTGACTTCGGGCCTGGTGCAGGTATCAAGGGCGGTCATATCGTCCACGCCGGCACACCGAAGAGTCTCGAGAAAAACCGTCAGTCGATAACAGGGAGCTATCTCTCTGGTCGTGAAAAAATCGAGATTCTGGAAAAACGTCGGAAGCCAAGAGGGGCCATCAGAGTTGAAGGTGCCAGCGCAAACAATCTTCAGGATATCAGTGTCGATTTCCCTCTCTGTGTTCTAATTGCCGTAACCGGCGTCTCCGGTGCAGGTAAATCAACCCTGGTCAATGATATTCTGCATCCCGCCCTGGCAAGACAGTTTCACAATTCCACCAGGCGTGTCGGCGCCCACGACCGCATTGTTGGAGTTGAACAACTCGACAAGGTCGTTGCCATTAATCAACGACCTATCGGCAGAACGCCTCGCAGCAACCCGGTAACCTATATCAAGGTGTTCGATGAAATCCGATCGTTTTACTCGAAACTTCCCGGATCGAGAATGCGCGGGTACAAACCTGGTCGTTTTTCCTTCAACGTCAAGGGAGGCCGATGTGAAGCCTGTCGAGGCGACGGAGTCAGAAAAATCGAAATGCATTTCCTCTCCGATGTATTTGTTAAATGTGAGGAATGTGATGGACGACGGTTCAATGAGGCGACCCTTGAGGTCATGTATCAGGGCAAGTCCATCGCTGATGTGCTCGAGTTAACCATTGCAGAAGCCGTGGTGCACTTCTCTGAGCATCCAAAAATTGTCCGCAAGTTGCGGTTGCTGGCTGATGTGGGGCTGGATTACCTGCATCTGGGCCAGCCATCGTCGACATTATCCGGTGGTGAAGCACAACGGATAAAACTCGCTCGTGAGCTATCAAAGGTCGCAACCGGCAAGACCTTCTATATTCTGGATGAACCCACGACCGGACTACATTTTGATGATGTAAAGAAACTACTGACCGTGCTGAACCGGCTTGTAGATGCGGGTAATTCTGTCACGGTGATTGAACATAATCTCGATGTTATCAAGACGGCAGACTGGATTGTGGATCTGGGCCCCGATGGCGGCCCTAAAGGAGGCAAGGTCATCGCACAAGGTACGCCAGAGAAGGTAGCTAAAAACAGTAAATCTGAAACCGGTCGATATCTGGCGGGAATGTTGTAATCCATCCATAAGGCTGCTTCGCGATCGTCGTCTGTTCTGTCAATCCGTTCTGCAATTCATAGCCTCTCTGTCCTGGGAGATTGCCAAAGCTAAATAAACGTGGTTAATTATTTTCTCTTTTTTGACAAATAACAGACAATCAGGTAACCAATACGACCCGGTGATCAACGCGGACCAGGATGGGAATGAAGCAGGAACGGACAGACTTGTTCAGACGAGCCTTTGAACTCGGCGCAAATTATGACAGGCAGAAATTCGATCGACCACCTCGCACCGGGGTCAGCCGCGATGAGTTGTTGTCGTCTCTGGGGGGACCGACACCAGAAAACGGCTTGAGTGAGCTTGATGCCCTTGAAGCACTGGTAAAAGCCGCAGAACCCGGGCTGCAGGTCTCGACCGGCGCACGGTTTATGGGTTGGGTGGTTGGTGGTTCTCACCCGGTTGGAATGGCTGCCGACTGGCTCACCAGCGTTTGGGGTCAGAACTGCGCCAATTACGAATGCTCACCGGCTGCATCTGTCTCAGAAGATGTTACTGCTGACTGGCTAAAGGATTTGCTTTCGCTGCCGGAGGAATGCTCAGTCGGCTTTACGACAGGCGCAACCATGGCTAACTTTACAGCACTCGCGGCAGCGCGAAGCGAGATGCTTCATCGAATCGGTTGGAATGTTGAACTTGATGGTCTGCAGGGCGCGCCCCGCCTCAGGATACTGATTGGTGACGAAGCACATACCACGGTATTCACCGCATTATCGTTACTGGGTTTTGGTCGCAATCAGGTCAAACGGGTGTCAACCGACGATCAGGGGCGGATGCGCGTTGATGCACTGAAGGAATCGCTTGAAGAGAGCGATACAGCAGCTATCGTCATCGCCCAGGCCGGGCAAATCAATACAGGAGCAATGGATCCCTTCAAGGCGATTCTCAGCTTACTGAAAGATCGAAATGCATGGCTGCATGTAGATGGCGCCTTCGGACTATGGGCCCTGGCATGTCCGCAACTTCGATCTCAACTCGATGGTGTGGATGGCGCGGATTCCTGGGCAACTGACGGGCACAAGTGGCTGCAGGTACCCTACGATGCCGGTTTCGTATTCGTCAGACATGCTGAGGCACATCGCCGTGCAATGGCAACGCCTGCCAGTTATCTGCCCGTACAGAGCGACATTCGAGATCCTTCTCACTATGTCCCTGAGTTATCCAGGAGGTCACGCGCTTTTGCTGTTTGGGCAATCATCAAAACCCTGGGACGTGAAGGCATTTCGGAGATGATCATCCGTCACTGCCATCTGGCAAAACGACTTGCACAGCAATTGAGCCAGGTGCCTGGAATTGAAATCCTCAATCAAGTATCACTCAACCAGGTAATAGTCGGATTTGGTGATGATGAGCAATGTGGAAAAATGATCGAGTCACTGGCCAGGGAAAACAGATATCTCCTGGGAGGCGCAACCTGGCATGATCGAAAAGTGCTGCGGATTTCAATTATCTCCTGGTTCATCGACGAGGCGGAGATAGATGGTCTCGCAGAAGACATTATTCGATTGTGGCGCGAACTGGATGCCTGAAGCCTGTGAATCTGCCATGTCCATAAACCAACAACTGATGCACAGCAGCTCTGAACTCGCCAGGCTGGTGGATTGCTGGGATCGTCCAGAACCCTTTGTAATCAGCCTGTATGCACTCGAAGACGACATTGACAGCTATCAGCACGTCAACAATTCGGTCTATGTCCGCTGGATCGATGAATGTGCCAGACAACACTCAAAAGCTGTTGGTGTTGACACCGATGACGCTGCTGAGCTGGGTTACGGAATGGCCGTCAGGGAAAGCCGGATTAGCTATCATGCCGCCGCCCATCAGGGAGAGAAAGTGCTCTGCGGAAACTGGTTAACCAGATGTGACGGGCGCCTGCGCGCGACCAGAGAGTTTCAAATCGTCAGGCAGTCCGACTGTATTACGCTTATCAGGGCTGAATTGAACTATATCTGTATTAAAATAGACTCAGGAAAACCCACTAAGATGCCCAGCCTGTTTCGTGAAAAATACGTTGCTCGGAATTGAAACGGGCAGGCCTCAGCCTAACGATAACCTGAAGTCGCAGTGTTTATCTCCTTCCATGATCGTTGTTGTCCGACTGAATTCAATATCAGGATTAAAACCAGAAAACATTTCAGCATCGCGATCACAGGAAAGAACGAAGCCTAGATCTGACAGACCCAGAGCCTGGTACATCTCAGCATATTTGCAGCGAACAATATTAAAGTCAAAATTAGTCTCAGTCATGGCAATCAATTCTGATTCATTTGCGCCTCCTTCCGACCACTTGCTTGTACCGGTGGCCAGATCTCGAAGTGAGATTCCCTCACACTGCGATGCAAGTTCAGCACCTGACTCACGAGCGAGTTTCTTGATTACTGCAGAAGCCACCTTCAAAGCCTTCTCTCGGCCAATCTCTTCAATGTAGGCCTGAATCAACGGGCCGGCTATCCTTGCCTCAATCTCTCTTCTGAGCAGGATGGGCATATCTGTCTGATCTTTCATTTCGCACCACTCCAAGGATGGATTGCATTCAACTCAAATAGTGAATCATACTTCACAGCAAATCAACAAGCTGCCGCGACCCAGCGTTCCCGTTAGTTTGACAGTAATGAAGATAATTCGGCTGAGTACTCAATGGTGAAGGAGCCATATCAACAGGTTCCTTAACCATCGAGAAGTAACATCAAGAACGCAGGCATCTGCATTTAGTAAATTTTCGGCACAAAGGTCTGATCGTGTAGCGGTGGGCGCACATAACCGCCAGTATCATCCAGCGTTGGCAGATCCGGCACATCGGGCTTCACGTCAGTATATGCAATTATTCGATAATTTGTACCACATCACCGACACGGATCTCACCCGCTTCTCGACAGTGTGCCCCCACACCAAGATTCTGATTCGATTCTTTAATGACACTACGTAATATCGACCGATCGAATGCCAGATCCGCCTGTGGTCGAACTATCATGCCGCACCTCGGCGTGGCTGAAGAGATCTCTACCGTCGCACTGCCAATTTGTAAGCTCTTGCCAACCCAGTCATTTTCGATCAAGCCCTCAAGGCCCTCAACGGTATCAACGTAGAAATTTGGACGGAAGCGACGGATATCCCAATCTGCCTCTGGATTTCTGGATTGCATGAATGCAATGGATGCAGTCGTCATCAAATTGAGTTCTTCGTTGTCAAAAAATGTGCCAGGGACCGAGACATGATCCATTAGCACTTCCGGAAATTTGCTCAAGTCCGGCATTGGCTCGCCCTCTTCCCGGGCAAATACCCGCACCATCTCCTCCTGAAATTCTTGCGCGCTGGGGATATAGCGTTTGTAGAATGCAAGGTTTTCAGCAGGCTGCAGCGGCCACAGTGTCGCCTCCGTACCAATCAATTCGGTCAGTTTCTGATGCACGTGACTGTCATCGCTGCCGATTGTCTCACCATCAGGAAAGGTAATCTCCACGTCCATGCCATTGCCATCATCAGGGTCTTCTCGATAACGGGCCTTACATTGCATCAACTCGGGATAGCGTTTCCCCCACTGAACTTCCTTGCGCACCTCGTCACGGATAGCCCATCCTCGATCACCCGTTATCCCGGTCGCAGACACAGTGCACCGCTCGAGCTTATCCCCTTGCATGGACTTAACCGGAAAACGCCAAATCTCCTTGATAACACCAACTTCTGTCATGAATTACCTCTTAAGTCGAAGACGTGAAGCCTCATATCAGAAGGCTCATCAGAGAATCATGATACCGCTATTAATGACCTCAAGAAAATGCGCATTAATTTCAATATACGGGGTTCAGCCAGTTCACATCTGATTGAATAGCTCTGATTCTGGCATTGTTCATCAATCGTTTGATCTTTGGATTATTACCCAGGGCTTCAAGATCCAATCGCTGAACGGCGCTCATCACTTCCGGACCGCTCAGGACGGTCTGCATATCGGATCATTTTGGAGCTTCAGGATATCTGCCAGCATGCACGAGTCGTTAATCAGACTGGATTGTATTGCGCCAACCCCCTGTATCTGACTGCCATCAGTCAGTACGATGATTCGCTGTTCTGCATAACAGTCCGGCTGAACTGCCAATAGCAGGAACAGTGCAGAAACAACCGCCAGTGTCCTGATTTTCAAGCTAACCAGCTTATCGCTTAAGCGTCAGGCTGATAAACCCCCCAAAGAAAGCCGGATTTGCAGCTAATTCGCAGATTCTCTACAGTACTGACTCCTGACGAGAATCGCATATGAGTGAAATAGATCCAGAATCTGTCCCCATAAGGCCTGCCGCAACAGTCATGCTGGTGGATGATCGCCCTGATTTGCAGGTCTTCATGATGCAACGAAATGTGAAAACCGTGTTCGCAGGGGGTATGTGGGTATTCCCGGGTGGTTCGGTTGACGTCACAGATGATCCTGCTTCTTTTGAAGCAATCTCGGTCCATCGAAGTGATGAAGAAGCCAGTACACTCATGAATATTACCGAAGGCGGACTTGCCTACTACATCGCGGCGATAAGAGAAGCTTTTGAAGAAGCTGGCATATTACTGGCACTCAATAAGGGTGATCACTCACCGCTCAGCCTTGTCGATCCCAAAAACAAGGATCGATTCAATGCTCATCGCAACAAGGTCACTTCAGCAAGCCATGAATTCCTGAATGTTATCAATGATGAAAAGCTGATTCTCGACGCGGGACAGATGCACTACATTGCCAGATGGATAACGCCACTTGGTCCGCCTCGTCGTTTTGATGCCCGATTTTTCATATCTCGCATGCCTGACAATCAGGAACCACGGCACGACGACAGCGAACTGGTTCACTGTGGCTGGTTTTCACCTAAAGAGATCCTCGAAAAGTTTGACGCCGAAGAGATGGTTCTGATGAGCCCTACTCTCCGGATGATCCGAAGTCTGGCTCAATTCGATTGTGCTGACGATGTGATCGAATCTGCGTCAAGCAATCTTCCTGACGAACGAGCGAGAGTGAACCAGGAGAATAATATCGTTCTGCCTGGTGATAAAGGATATGACACCGGCGATGAAACCATCGAGACGGGTTGGATAAGACTAAGACCCCTCGGTCCATGAAACGGGTAATCAGCAGCAGGACAATTATCGCACCGAGGGCACCAACGAGATAGTCTCGGTCGATTCGATCGCAGCCTCTACTAGTGTCCCTACCCCCGGAAACCATAGCAGACCGACTGCCGAGGACAACAAAAATACTGCGAGACATCACAACCTGTTAATTAGCACCATCAACTCGTTACAATGTCATAATGACCAACTATAGAACCCACAGATAAGAGACCACAGATGAATTTTGGATTTACCGAAGAGCAAAACTTACTTCGCGATCAGGTCCGCCGATTTCTCGACGAGAGGTGTCCTTCTGCCACAGTCAGAGAAATCATGAAAAGCGATGAAGGATACAGCCAGGAACTCTGGCACGAAATAGCACAATTGGGCTGGCTTGGATTGGCCGTTGACCCTGAATATGACGGCGTTGGCGTCGGTTGGGTAGATATCCTGGTCGTCCTGGAAGAAATGGGGAGATCACTGTTTCCTTCACCTTTTATCTCAACGACCTTATCAGCCTCTGTGCTTTCGGAACTTGCGACCGAATCCCAGAAGAAACAGTACCTGCCACGGATCGCTACCGGCGAGTTGATCAGCACACTGGCACTGCTGGACATCAACGATAGCCCCATACCCGAAAACATTACTCTTGCTGCAACCAGCAATGATGGCGGTCTAACACTTAACGGCACCAAGTCCTTTGTAATGGATGCTGGTGCCGCAAACCTCTATGTGGTCGCATTTATCGCTGCAGATCAGATTTGCCTTGGTCTCGTCGACCGAGACCAGCAGGGTGTGTCAGTACTCCCATCTGCCACCATGGACCTGACAAAGCGTACCGGTACTCTCGTACTTCAAGACGTCAACTTGAATCCGGAACAAATCATTTCGGTGAGTAGTGAGGATATCAACCGCGTATTCGACAAAGGTGTGGTAGCAGTGACCGCCGAAATGATCGGTGCCGCAGAATCAGTTTTGGAAATTACAACGGGATATGCCAAAGACAGAATTCAATTCGACCACCCGATTGGGAAATATCAGGGAGTTAAACACAACCTTGCAGTCATGTACGTCGATATTGAGTCCTTCAAGTCACTCTCTTATTACTCTGCGTGGACAGTAGACAACAGTCCTGCGGAGCTCCCCAGATCCGCCTCGTTGGCGAAAGCATATGCCTCTGATGCATTCGCCAGAATCGGCATAGATGGTGTGCAACTGCATGGGGCGATCGGGTTTACTCAAGAGTACGACATACAGCTATATCTGAAGCGATCCAAATGGGCAAGACCTGTGTTCGGTGATTCTGACTATCACTATGAAAGAATCGCAATACTTGCTGGATCCCATTAGCAGAACCTGGAGAAGTAATATGGATTTTGATTATACAAACGATGAACAGGCGTTTCGCAAAGAAGTGCAGGACTTTCTCAAGGAAAACCTGTCTGATAAGACCAAAAGTGACGCCAACTTTATGGGCAACTGGCTAAAAAATGTCCGAGAGAAACGCTGGGTAGGTTTCTCCTGGCCAAAAGAAGTCGGCGGTGGCGATGGCAACATCATGCAACAAGTTATTCTTAAGGAAGAAATGGCTAAAGCCAAGGCGCCACCGCTTGGAACCTGCATGATGGGTCTTGCCTGGGTTGGACCCGGCATTATCCAGTACGGCACAGAAGAACAGAAACAAAGATTCATTCCTGACATTCTCGACAGTAAATATCAATGGTGCACTGGTTATTCGGAGCCTAATGTCGGTAGTGATCTTGCTTCTTTACAGTGCAAAGCCGTCCGGGAAGGTGACTTCTACACCATCAACGGTACCAAGATCTGGACCAGTCTGGCTCCGTTTGCCACCTGGATATCCATGCTGGTAAGAACCGACAACTTCGGTTCGTCAGATGCAAAACATGAAGGAATTACCGCGTTACTCGTCAAACTCGACACGCCAGGCATAGAAGTAAAACCCATTGAAAATATGGCTGGCAGCAAGGTCTTTGCGCAAATATTCTTTGACAATGTGAAAGTGCCTGTCGAAAACCGACTAGGGGACGAAGGGAAAGGCTGGGCAGTCACGATATCGTCCCTCGCCAACGAACGATCCAGTATTGGTGAAGTTACTGCCATGTACGAAAAGCTGGATACTCTCAAAGCACTGGTTGCCCAGATATCAAGGAACGGTCAACCCGCCAGCAAGGATTCAAAGGTTCGAAGAACTATAGGAATCTTCGAAGCGAAAATCGAGGCGATGCGTCTTAACGGCTTGCGGTATCTGACCAGGCAGATCAAGGGCGAGCCTCTCAGCAGCGAAACCTCTGTTAACAAGTTGCATCGAGCTGAGCTTGAAGTTGCCATGGGTGACTTCGCTCTTGAGGTACTCGGTCCGGCGGGATTACAGCTTAATGGCCAGGAGGGTAATATCGACCAGGGACACTGGGCCAGTGACGCATTAGGCTGGCCCAATGTTGTTATTGGTGGTGGTACACCAAATATCCAGAAAAATATTATCGGTGAGCGAATTCTGGGACTACCGAAAGACTAGCCACGGACTCGTAATCAGAATTCAAAAGGGATTAATATGTGAAAGAAAGTGGCCTTGATCGTGAAGGCATCTGCTTTGCCACTGAGGACATGACAGAAGTCAGGCTGCTGGTGATACGAATACCAAATTAGGTAAGGTCGGGACAATCGGAATCGCACTGAGACAACCACATGAAGTGGAAAGAATTTCTAATAGTGCCACTACTGACAATAACCATTGCAGCGATTGCGTTGTTTCACTATCAGTTTGAGCGGCAGCTGACACCTCTGGAACCAACTTTCGAACGACCACCAGACTTTAAGTCATACTCCAATGTTAAACAAAAGAAGCTGGATTTCTTCAGCTTTATGCTGCCGTTAGTTCGCAACGCAAACAAATCTGTGCATGAAGACCGGAAATTTCTCCTGGGAATCCAAGAGGTAAAAGGCACATTATCGTCTTCCAACAAAGTGAAACTAAAGGGACTTCTGAGAAAATACAACTTGAATGACGGGGGTGAGGTCATACAGCAAGTGGACGAACTCCTTAATCGAGCCGATATTGTTCCGGCATCACTAATCCTGGCCCAATCAGCTAACGAGTCCGCATGGGGGACTTCTCGATTTGCAACGGATGCGAACAATTTCTTTGGGATCTGGTGTTTCTCACTAGGATGCGGACTGACGCCCAGAAATCGTGATGAGGGATTACACCATGAAGTCGCTAAGTTCGAGAGTATACAGGCGGGTGTGATCCACTATGTTCACACCATCAACACCCACTCCGCCTATCAAAATCTACGCAACATGCGCTCTCAGGAACGGCAGGCAAATCAACCTCTGAGTGGCATCAAACTGGCCAACGGGCTGGTCAGATATTCAGAATGGGGCCTTGCATACGTTCAGGAAATTCAAGCGATGATCCGTTACAACGAACTACAGCATTACAATCTTGAGGACACCGCTGTCGATCAATCAGCAGAATGAACGAGAGGAATGTGAGGATGGGCAGGCGGTTCAGTTAACATCGCCCGGGACAGCTCAGGAAATGTTCGAATTAACCATGTTGAGGGTGATTTTATACTTGATCACAAAGCAAGCGGTGATATCCGGACATCCGACATCAAGGGAAGCGTCTCGGTACCCGGAAGATACTAGGATTTCAGCAGATAGAGCACTCGCCACAAGGTAGCTGCAACAAGAGCGTGATCGATTTCGCCGGATAGCAGCAGGTCAGGTATCTCGGCCATCCTCACAAGTTGCAGTTCGGTATGTTCCGTTGAGCTATTGCTGATTTCGGCAACATGCTCTACATCTCGCGCGAGATATGTATAAAGTTTATTGGCAAAGATCGCCGGATTAGCGTTGAGTACACCCATTGATATGAGTTCACCCGCTTTGAAACCAGTTTCTTCAAGGCACTCCCGAGCCCCCGCAGTTTCAGGGTGTTCACCCGGATCAACCATGCCACCAGGTATTTCCAGTGTTATCTCCTCCGAACCATGACGGTACTGACGAATAAGTACCAGTTCGTTGTTCGATGTAACCGGGACAATATTCACCCAATCCACGGTATCGATGAAATAAAAGTCGTGCTCTTTACCTGTTTGCGGTGATATTGAAACGGATTCTTTCAATTCGAATATTCGACAGTCCGCCAGCAACCTGGACTGTTTTCTTTCCCAGGGTCTAACCAGGCTCATAGGTTTACCTCAAATAAGTGCCGGTCTGTAGTCCAGAGGAATATAATCCTGCGTTCCGGATATGCAGCCGCCTGCCTACCGAAAAGATGAATTACCCCTAGTGCCCGGTGAATTTAGCGGGTCTCCTCTCAAGAAACGAGGCCACACCCTCCTTGTGATCATCAGACCTAAAACACTCCGCCAATGCAACCGCGTGATTTGCCATGTGCTGTTCGACCGGAATACCCAATCCTTCGTAGACCAGCGTCTTGATGCGCTGCTGGGAGAATGGTGAAGCCTGCAAAATTGTCTCAGCCATTTCCCTAGCCTGACCCAGTAACTCGTCCGGTTCAAACACGCCCGAGACAAACTTCAAATCGTGCGCTTCTCTGGCGGAAATAAACTCTCCGGAATACAACAGCCAGAACGCCTGCGATGTTCCAATAAGACGAGGCAGCAGCCAGCTGCCCGCCCCCGTATCAGGTACAAGGCCACGTTGAGAAAAATTCCAGGCAAATCTTGCTCTCGTCGATGCGAGTCGGATATCACACTGAGAGGTGAACTCGGCTCCCATACCAACCGCAGGGCCATCAACGGCTGCGATTACCGGTTTGGGACAGGCGATAATAGGCCACCAGTTCGATGTATCCGCTGTACTGGTTGTTGAAGCACGCGATTCGCCCGGTACAGATGCAAGATCAGAGAGGTCGGTCCCGGCACAAAATGATCCGGGTGTCCCAGTCAGGATGACGACTCTGGTTGAATCGTCATTACCCGCTTTTTTGATCGCCGCAACAAAATCAGCCAGCATCTTGTAGCTCATGGCATTTTTCTTTTCAGGCCTGTTGATAGTGATGGTGGCAATGCCCCCATCAACCTCATGCAGAATCCAGTCTTCCATTTCGTACCTCCTTTAGCTTAACCCATCGACGGGAATGCAGGCTCCGTGAATAGCATCTGATTCTTTGGATGTCAGGAAACCAATGATACCCGCCAATTGTTCTGGTTTAACCCATTTATCAAAGTCGGCATCAGGCATATCCTCTCGGTTTCTCGGTGTATCAATCAAACTGGGCATGACGGCGTTGACGTTGATGTTTTGCTCGCGCAACTCCATCGCCATAGCCTCGGTTAATCGCATCACTGCTGCCTTAGAAGCCGTATAGGCGCCCATGTTTGCCACTCCCGCGGTTGCCGCCCTGGCCGCGACATTGACTATTTTTCCCGATGACCTCTGGATCATGCCGGGTACAACCGCTGTACTCATGTTCATGATGGAGCGAGCATTCAGATCAAACAGAAAATCCCACGTCTCATTACTGGTCTCATGAACCGGATCACCCATCAAGAAACCGCCAGCTATGTTGGCCAGCACGTCAACTTTGTCAAATTGCCGCATCAGGTCACCGACGGCCTTCACGCAGCTTTCTTTATTCGTTAGCTCACAGGTGAGATAACTATGATTCCCTGCTGGCTCGGGGAAGGCTTGCCTCAGTATATCCTCGCTATAATCAAGTACCGCCACTCTTGCACCACGCTCTGAAAACCAGGCAACAACAGCCCGCCCAAGCACACCAGCTCCCCCTGTTACCAGAACCAGTTTATTCGAAAAAGGCAAAGTGACCTCCCGTTACAAATGTTATCGTCCCAACTATCACCATATATTGCCCTGCCCAACTGAGGATTGTCCCGACCACTCTAAAGAAAGAGAGCACCGATACCTCTGACAGTTCACCACCTAACTCTGACAGTTCACCACCTAATATGCCATCCACTGATGAGTGGTTCAACGAGACATACCTGGCGATTACCCCAGGTTCTGCTGAAATTCCAGGATCACTGCGGTATACAGTGCAGCCGAACACTGGGTCATGTCTTTTAGTGGACTGACGCTGGCTGCAGCCCATTTCCATAATTATCGATGCTGCAGAGTTCACTGCTGTGAATATTAGCCCATCATTCTTGAGTGATGATTGGTAAACCTGGCCAGAGTCTCAAGCAGGCCAATCATTAAAGACACCGTCGGGCCTGCTATTCGAATATCCCGCTCACTGTAGGAAAAGTGCGCTCTTACATCACCATGCCAGGTCAGTTTATAACTACCGGGATCCAGAACTTTCGCGAGATCAACCTCATAAATGGAATCAACTTCTGACGGATTTGCTTCCACTCTGGCCGGATGCTGAATGATGCCGACCACGGGTGTGATCTTATAACCAGCCTGGGTGTAGTAGTGTCCAAGACAACCGAGAATCTCTACATCCTGCGCAGCGATATTAATCTCCTCAGCAGATTCTCTTAACGCGGTTTCTATACCCGACTTATCCCCCGGGTCAGACCGACCACCGGGGAAACACAGGTGACCTGCAAATCGTATATTCGTCTGCCTTTTCGTAACCATCAGCCTTGGCGTCACATCATCAATTATGGGGATGAGAACTGCTGACTCGGCGGCTTGTTGACGCACGTCCGGACTGACCAGATTTTCCACGTGGGGATTACGTAATTCTGCAAAATCAACCGTTTGAATGAACAAGTCTCGAATCAGTGACAGGTTCGCCTCAACCTTGATATCCAAAATCTCCCCTTTCGGCACTTCCTGATTCATGAATTCAGATTATTTTTCAGATCGCGATACCCTATTTGATGTATCCCCGCCGCTTCGATGTATGACTTAAGCTCAGGGTCGGTAAACGCGAGGTAGTCTGCATGTCTCGAAGCGCTGGCTTTATCATCAATGGCCCTCAGTTCGTCACCCATTTTTGATGGATGGAAAAGAAGATGAGTGAGTCCCGGTTTAACGCCGTCAATAATCTCCCGATAGAACTGAGATTTATCTTCAAGTGGCACCAACGTATCTATATATATTTCATCCAGTGTCGGCAGGCTATCGAGATCAATCTGCGCAAGCGCTTCAAGATACTTCCCCTGGTCCTTAAGGCGATTCAACTCCTCCAATCGCTCAGGGCTGATTCTCGGCAGGAAGGCTGGAATACCAAATTCGTTTGCGAGAGTCAGGTAGGACTGGATGAATTTCGGATCTACGACTGATCCCATATGTGTATCAATATGCGTTATATCAATTCCCGCATTGAGCGCCAGTTCAATCTGGGTTCTCATCTCAACTTCCGCTGCCTTTGCATCGACATGACTCACCGCGTCTTCTGTTGTGTGCCACAGGTATCCCTGCGGATCCAGTAATCCAGTGGCCGGATCTCGTGTGCTCACCGCAGGCCATCTAAAGGTGGGGTACTCGCAGGTCAGGGTTAAATGTACACCGACGTCGTAACCTGGATTTGCCCTGCATATTTCAGCCGCCTCCAGGAACCAGGGAGCAGCAGTCAGGATCGAGCCACAGGTAGCAGCACCAACATCAAGGCATTCGAACGAGGCAACATTGGAAGCATGGCTGAAACCGATGTCATCAATATGGGTAATAAGAACTTTGTCTTCCGGTCCATATCCCATTTTCTTAAGGAAGTTATTCACGTTGAAGTCCCGGGTTTATTCGAATTTACTATTCTGCCATAGATTAGTTTTTTCTGTCCCAGCTATAGGCTTTCTCGACAGAATGTGATTTTCTACGCCCATGGGGAAAATAGAAGTTGCTGTAACTGCATGGACACAAAGCTCCGGTTGGTATGCCGATGAACTCTGTCAACAGGCCGAGATCGCGGAATCAATGGGTTTTCATTCCTTCTGGTTGCCGGAGAGTCACTTTGGTGATAACCGGTCTATTCCATCCCCTCTTACGCTGCTGGCATCCGTGGCTGGACGAACGAAAAAAATAATACTTGCCTCGACATCTTATTTGTTACCTATCAGGCACCCTTTACAGGCTGCAGAAGAAGTTGCTGTTCTTGATCAGTTGTCCAACGGACGCGTCATCCTCGGTGTCGGCCGCGGCATCCAGAACAGAATGTTCAAAGCTTTTGATTTACAGACGAAAGAGAAGCGTAAACGATTTCGGGCAAACCTGGATATTATGCGGAATGCCTGGCTGGGAAAGCCAATCGCTGAGGACGATGATGGTCATCCGATATGTCTTGCACCGCTTCCTGTCCAAAAACCACATCCGCCCATCTGGGTTGCAGCATTTGGTCCACTCGCACTCAAACAGGCTGGCAGTCTCGGCCTGCCTTATCTCGCTTCACCCGCTGAAACACTGACAACGCTTGAAGGCAATTACAAGCACTTTAATGATGTCGTAGTTGAAGCAAACCTTGAACCGGTAGAAACAACCCCGGTGATGCGGACGATCTTTATTACAAAAAGCAAGTCAGTTGCTCAAGACATAAAGAACTCGTTGGCACAGTCTGTTCCACATGCCATGCGAGAGGAAAACGCTAATGTTGATGACTGGACGATAGTAGGTGACAAGGCACACGCCCTCGACAAATTATCTGAGTATGTAGAGCGCCTGGGCATCACCCATCTTATTGCACGTGGGCGAATCCCCGGTGTTGACAATGAAGCTCAGGTTCGCAGTCATGAGATGCTGATGGAGGTTGCAGAACGCCTATAACGTAACCCGGCAACAGTTGTGCTGTTACTCACTCTGATGGGACCATCTCCCGCTGCTTTCTGCTCAGGCATTGATGCAGTCTGGTCCGTTACAATCATTACTCAAGTACTCTTACGAGGTGCTCTTACTATATTCCGATCCCAGGTTTCTATACTCGCGACCTTATCAGGCAAAGGATTACCAGCAGCAAGTTGTGCCTTAAGTAAGTACCATTCAGTGCTGATGGTTTTTGCAGACCTTAAGTTTATACTGAATGCATTGTTAGTCTTGGCAAGATTCACTTAACCGAATCTTGCATGGAGCAAATCTTTGCGCTGGGTACATTTCTTAACCGCCATTTTGTGCTGTCTTACATCAATCGAGATTACAGCATCAACGCTCAGCATTCCCCTGTCGCTCGAAACAGGATGGGAGGTTCTTCGATATTCAAGAATCAAGCAGAACCGGGTCAGATTTGACAATGAAGGTTTGACGATTGAAGTTGATAATTCAGCGGGACCGGTAATTTATCCTCTCGACGAAGCGAGCAGAATTCAGGCCGTCAGCTTCTCACTCGAAATCTCAGGAGACATCAATCTGGGAAACATGATCCAGGGTGATAAGGGGGCAGATGACTTTGTTTTTCGATTGGGTCTGGTCTATGAAGGTGATCAAACTCTCAACTTTCTGCAGCGTCGCTTTTCAGCTCCCTGGGTTCAGCGTCTTTTTCATTTAGCGCCAAAGGGAACTGGTGTTGATCCGATTGAGTTCTACAATGTCTATTCTGATTCAAGGCTGGCAGGTAAATCACGCAGCCATCCACTCTCCGACTTGCTTCATGAATCCTTTATTTTTGCTCAACCCCGCGATGGAAAGTTAACTCGACGTCTTGATCTGAACAAATCCACGAGGGTTCTGGCACTGTGGATCAGTGTGGATGGAGATGACACAGGATCAAGATTCACGACCAGGATAACGGACTTAAAGCTTCACCTTCCGGAATAAGTACTATCCAGCTCTGACACAGCTGAATTATTGCCTGCTCAATTAACTTCCCGTGGTGAGATTCAGTCTCAGTCAACAATCTTGATCAATTGACCGGGTTCGGGCTGTCCTTCCGGATAAAGTCCGTTCATGACTCGTAACTTGTCCAGCGCGTAGTTGGTAATCGGAGACTCATCAGCCAGTTGCTCCATCGTTGTGCTTTCCTCGGCACGAACTACCTGCAGTTTCGGTACCTTCGCCTCGCGGCGATCGTCCTTACCCATTAAATCAAAGCTGAAAATGGTGGATATGAATTCCTTGTCCGATGCGATTTTTCGCAAGTCATGTTTACCTGCGCCAGCGAGAATATAAACCAGCCGTTTCCGAGTATCCTGCAATATGGCAATTCGAAGGGGTCTCGGACCAAACGGTGAATCCGCACGGTCTGCAATACCCAGGAATCCATTGAATCTGGATATTGTTACATCACGTCCTTCACGTATCTTCAAGCCGAGTTCCTGCTCCAGGTAATCTCGCCCGGATAATCCTTTCGCCATCCTGCCTGTTGTTACCGTGAAGATGGCATCGGAAACCACTGACACAACCTGCACACCTTTTCCAGTCGTTTGAATTCGCCAGCCATCCGGGAAGGACAGCTTTATTCCTAACTTCGGATGATAAAATGTGTTCTTTCTAACAACGCCAACCTGGCGCATGTCACCATACGCCAGGCCATTCAACTTTTCGAGAAACTCATCAGCTTTAATGAACTCGTCATAGCTTTCCAGCAGCTTGAGGGATTCTCGAACCGCTTCCTTATAACGTGTGTCATGATCAGGATGAGTGGACAGGAAGCCGTGATAAACCTTCGGTGTCCTTTTCTCAATTCTCGCCTGCTCAATCTCAATTCGATCGTTAGCCTTTAAGATTTCAATGGTCTTGAGCATTGCCTCTGGTGAATACCCGGCCTTGGCCATATATTCAGCACCCACCTCATCTGCCTCAAGTTCAAATTCACGGCTGTAACCCTTTAACAATACGCCGCCAAACAGATTCCCCAGTTCATAGACACCAGGCGTTCCCGTGACAATAGACGCGATCGCTGTTGCAGCTCCCAGAATTTTGCCACGTTTCTGCGAACGAAACGCGTGTTTCTCAGTAACGTGTGCAACCTCATGTCCGAGAACAGCTGCAAGCTCTGATTCCGAATTCATGTGTGTCAGCATGCCACGAGTAATGTAAATATATCCGCCGGGTAACGCGAATGCGTTAATCACATCGTCGTTCAGGATAGTGAAGTGATAGGTAAGTTCCGGGCGACTGCTCTCGTCAGCGACTCTATTGCCTACTTTTTCAATATAGGTCTGTAATTCCTTGTCCCTGTAGACACCATACTGTGCAAGTATTTTGCGATGTTCCTGGGCACCAAGTTCCAGTTCCTCTTCAAGCGAGACGGCGAACGTCGAAAACGAGGCACCACAGAGAATGATGAACGCAAGCAGGTGTTTTTTGATCATAAGACTCATCTTAATCAACCCGGGACAATTTTCCATCATTGGATTCCGCTCTCCTTTAGACCTGAGTCTTATTAAAAAGGTTCTTTGTTGACAGCACCTGCAGCAACTATTTATCAGTGCTTCTTTTCAGTGCTTCGGCTCAATACCAGGAAAACCCACAGAACCAAAGGCCTTCAATTGAGTACCTATCCAGAGACAATAGGCAATTCGGTGACTGTCACGCTGATTTGCAGCCCAATATCTCTGGAAATCGTAGTATCGCTGGGTGTATAACTGACCTCAAATGTTGATTCGTTTGTTGATTTTGGTATCGATAACGTTGGTTTCATCTGTTCTTGCAGCTTCTGATTCCGACGATACTACCGTTGCGCCGGAACTTGCACTGAGCTTCGAGGCAAATCAGGAATTTGAACTTGCGATTGATGCTTATCAGCAACAGGTGACGAAAGCTGAAGCAGCGTTCGGCCCATTCTCAGAGGAGCTGATTGATCCCTTGATGGGGTTGGCACGAAGTTACTTCGCGGTTTCAGACTATGATGCTGCCTTTAAAACAAATGAACGAGCACAACACCTCACTCATCGGAATCAGGGCGTTTATTCAATCCGTCAACTGGAAGGTATTGATCTGATGACTCAGATTTACTTGTCTCAGCGAGAAATCGAAATGGCTGACAAGCAGCAGATCTTCTCTCTGTTTATCTCCGAACACCATTTCGGCAAGGAGTCGATTGATCTACTGCCCGCACTGGCAAAGATGAGCATGTGGTATATGGATACGGGGCAATATCGCCATGCACAAGACGTTTTGGCGCGCAGCCGCGATATCATCAAATCATCAGGTAACACACACGAACCGTCACAAATACCTGCGATAATCGAAACCGCAAAGATTAAACGCCTGCGCAGGTCTTGCTGCAGCCATAAAATCCTCCAGGATGCCCTGGCTATTGTCGATGCTAATCCTGATATCGGAAATGATCTTCGTGCCTGGATATATGTTGAGTTGGCTGATTCGTATACCGTTCGCGGTGAAGCAGAAAAAGCTGCCAATAATTATCGGCTTGCCTGGCAGGCAATGAATGAAAAACAGAGATGGGATTACTTCTTGCAGCCACGGCCAATTGCTTTGTCCAAGGAACTTGAAGAAAAATCAAATTTACGAATCCTCAGGGCTGAAAAGAACCGGTTTGGCCGGGGTAAATTCGAACCAATGAGTGTTGAAGAAAAGTTATTGCTGGAGACGCTGCCGCCACAGGAATTCCACATACCAGTGAATGACCATGATTACAAAGTACGGATACGAGACAGGATGTTTCGTCATCCTGAGGACAAAAAGACATTTCGTGTCGTTGGACACCCATTCCAGTTTGTTCACGAACAGCTACTGAACATCCTTCCACAGAGCATGCACGATGACGAAGATCTCGCAA
Organism: Gammaproteobacteria bacterium; assembly: GCA_002725285.1. Taxonomy (GTDB): domain Bacteria; phylum Pseudomonadota; class Gammaproteobacteria; order Pseudomonadales; family Azotimanducaceae; genus JAHRVQ01. The sequence goes on from PBRC01000045.1 coordinate 29,056, forward strand.
AATTGTATGTTGAACTCAGTTTTACGGTAAACCAGAAGGGTTCAATCCGTGAAGTGGAGGTAGAATCATCCAATGTGCCAGCCAAAGTGAGGAGACTCATGCGACAAGTATTACGCAAAACAAAATTCCGACCCAGGATTTTGGCGGGTGAAATGATTACAACCTCACAGGTTCAACTCTACCAGACCTTCGAGCCCTGACCAGGACCTAAAACTCAATGAAGTACACCGCCATTCTGCTCTTAATCGCTCTATTTACCTGCTCTTCGCTTCAGGCATCACCTTTGGACTATCTGTTTCAGGATCTGGACTTTTCTGATGAACATCTAACGAGCAGCCATGAGCTTCTAACAAGCAGCCATGAGCTTCTAACGAGCAGCCATGAGCTTCTGATAGGACAAATCAGCAACAGTGCTTACGACGAAGCGAGGGCTACCGCAAAGAAACTGGTCTCCGAAGTTTCAGATTCTGACCTGGACAGTCTTATTCTGGCCAAGGTACTGGCTAACTCAGCGATTATCGAGCTGAACTGGGATCTGGAAGAAGCAATCAATATCGTGAATCAGGCGATAGATCTCACAGAAATCATCAATCCCTTCCACAAAGACCTGTTTGGAATGCTTCTGATCCGGGCTTTTGCAGAAGAAAAACTAGGCGACCACACCTCGACAACAGATACTCTGCGGCGAGCACAACATATTTCTCACCGGCATGATGGTGTCTACACCAGAGACCAGCTTCCTATTATAAAATCGTTAGCACTGATCAATGAAGATCGCGGTCGCCTTGAAAGCGCAGACAGGGAGCAGAGGTTTCGCCTCAAAATAAGTGAGCAGGCATACGGTGTCAATGCTGAAGAGTTGATTCCCACACTGGAAGAACTCGGTATCTATTTTGCCAAACGCGGATATTCGATTCCCGGTATTCTGGGTCAGACAGATATGAATCGAATCAAGCTGTTCCGTTTTTCATTCAAGATGTACGAGCGTGCTATTGCAATTATCGAAGATAAGTACGGTCCCAACGATCTTCGTCTGGTGAGTCCTCTTAAAGGTCTTTCAAAAGCAAAATTCTTATTGGGATCAGCAAAGACAAATTCAAGAAGTGCGATGGAACGAGCTACGGAGATCATCAGCAACAACCCGACAACCGACACACCTGATTTTGCCCGGGCAATAATTGATCTGGCGGATATCTACACGATGACACAGGACAGCCGTGCATACGAAACCTATCAACACGCCTGGGTACTACTCTCTGAAAAACCAGAATATGAACAACTAAGATACGATGCTTTTGCCAAACCGAAGTGGTTGCATCACGACGACTTCAGGCCTGTCTTGAAACGACAACCAGTAGGCATAGATGAATCCACTGAGCTGTTTGTGGAAGTGGAATTTGATGTCCTTGAGAATGGCAGCGTTAAAAATGTAGAGATAATCGAATCCAATGTACCCAACGACAAGAAAAAATCTTTCCGCGACAGTGTCCGCAGAATAAAGTATCGACCCAGACTGGTGGATGGCAATCCAAGGGTTACCGAGGGACTCAGCTTATATCAGACATTTGTCGTCCATCGTCCCGAGCCAACCGTTGAAACCACCTCGGAAACAGGTCCTGAAACATAGGAGGTTCAACCCTCATCGGTCTGCAGGAATTCTCTCAATTGCCCCGCCAGGGCTTTGCAGGCAGCGTTACCGGGTCGCGCCATGATCGGTATGGGCAGTATCAAACCGGCAAGATAGGAGGTACCGCTGGCATCGGCACTAATCTCACCAGCTGTCGTGAGATTTTGCAGATCCCATATTGATGCCTCATAGGATGCATTTTCTTCCCAATAAGTAACCCCAAGGCAGCCACCACCGAATGTACTCAGCGTACAGCTGAAACTTCCACCACGATCTGTGGTGACGGTATCACCATTGATCCAGGCCAGATATCTGATCTTTGACGCCTCAATTCGATCCTGAACACCTGGTTGAGCGAACAATCTTGCAAGATCATCACTCGACGCCGGTGCGGTACGAGGTTCAAACCAGGGGTATAGCTGATCTTTAAACTGTGCCTGTGGTATCAGCCTGATGGGTTCAGAACCCGTGCTCAAGGCATCAGCCAGGCAGTCCGTGAAACTCTCTTCAGTCTGCCGATCGTTGTAGCTGGCCCTGCCAAGAATTACCAGTGCTTCATCATTATTAAGGCCGGTACTGGCAGTACGTGATTCTTCAATTCGGGCTGTAACACAACTGGTGAGTAACGTCACCACTAACACTATCAAGCAACCATTCTTCATTTTGGTTCCCCTTCACGTTGTGCCAGCCACGAAACTATCGCTGGATGTTCTCCCAGTCCAACCGCAATTCTGGTTCCGCCATCTCTTATTGCCAGCATCGTAGCATCTCCCAGCGCCTGACCTGAACTAAAAGTACCGCCTTCGCTCTTGCCATATCCGACGACGACATACTCGGCTACTTTGTGGTTGTCTGAATCCATCAGGGTGATCCGATAATGAATCGAAGCGGAATAAAACTTCAGACCAGATATATTCGGTGTGAGGAAGCCATACTTCTCGATCTTCGGAATAATCACCCCGTCCAGATTAGCTTTCTGAACATCGGTCAATTCAGGTGATTCGACTTCAACTACTGAATCGAACAGGGCAGTCATCAGATTGCGAAAGAAGCTCAGGTTCTTTTCGCCCAGTGGAATATTCCAGGTCCCTTCTTCCTTGAGGACTTCACTGTGCATAAATGTCTTGAAACCCTCTTCGTAATATATCCCGACATTCGCAGGAATCCTTGCCACCAGCGGAGTAGGAACTGAACCCTCAACCACCACATTGGTCGTACAAGCTGTCAACAAACCAAGAAGCACAACCAGACTGACAGCAGTCCATTTCAATTCACAGTTCCTCAAAAACATACCCTTGTTTTTTTAGTTCCATCAGATGAAGATTAGTTCATCCGACAGGCGTATAGGTGACGATCTGAGTCTATTTAGACCTGATCAACGACCTTAATATTCGTTCTCGCACTTCACCACATCAACAGCGATCTTACAAATAATTCCACCCGCTCGACGGATAAACACATCTCACTCTATATCAGGATCAGAAAGGGCAAAATCTCCACAACAGGCCCTGCAGATAAAAAGTACCCGGTTTGGAAGTGTATTGAACATTTCGGCCAGAAAACGGGTCAAACTAGGGTCAGATAGTAAATAACAGTGCCCTATTCAGGTAAACTTCAGTTTTTGGGTGACACAATGCAGTCTGGCAGCTACTTTTTGGGTGAAGGTACATTCATGGAGGCTCCATGAGAAACAAACAGCTGCGATCGATGTTAGCACTTGGTATTCTGCTGGTGCTGGTCGCTTGTAAGTCGCCGAAAATGCAGATGCCACAACCACCATCCAGCACACCGCCTTCATCAAGCCCGTCAGGAGGCCTGCCTTCTCCTACACAAACACCATCCGGCACGCCCCCCAGTACACCGAGTTCTTCTCCTTCATCACCCAGTCCGACCTCAACACCATCACTGCCCAGCCCGTCCTCGTTGCCTAATCCAACGGTCGGTACAGATCCAAGTTTAAGTTTGCCAGACGGAAAACCCTCCAGTGACCAGAAAGGCAGCAAAGGGGAGCAAGGTGAGACCGCAGAACAAAGGAATGAACGACAAAAAGCGGGTGGCGATCTGCAAGAAGCCGGTGAGAAAATTGCCAGTGCCGGTGCCAAAATTGGCGATCAGGCACAGGCAGGCGGTGGAAGCGAATTACCCTCCCAGTTCCCTCAGCAACCACCTGAACCCAATGCTCGGGGTGATGAACCGCCTGATCCGTTGATTCCCGACACGGACTCCACGTCGGAAAGTGAAGAACTGGTATTTGATGAGAGCGAATCCAAGCCGTCTAAATCGGTGGCCAGCAATGATTCTTCAAGCCCACCGGGAGAATCCAGCAACGTTGAGTCCAGTCAGGCTGCAGAGCTTGAAACCGGTGCGAATGAGTCTTCTTCCGGTGAATCTGAGATAAATGCCGAGATTACAGCAACACAGGATGCTCTGGAACAAGCCAGTGAAGCACTGCGAACGGCAGGAGAGGCAGTCGCCAGTGCGGAGTCTGATGAGGAACTGGCGGAAGCAGAACAACTGCTTGCTCAGGCTCGAATTACCGTTATTCTCGCTGCTCAGGATCTCGAACTTCTGGAGGAAACTCTGGGCGATCCCAGTCTGGGTGAAGATGATCTCTTTGAGGAGGCGGAGAATGCACTAGACGAAGCGAATATCTTGCTCGTGATTGCCACCCAATCAGTCCTGAATGCAAAAACAGGATTACCTGATTTCCCGGATGGTTTGCCTGCGACGGGGATTCCGACGACGGGCAGTGAACAGATCGGTCAGCTTGATGAAGAACTGGACCAATCCCTGGTGATATTTGAGGGTCGGATTGAAGATGCCAGGGGTACCATTGTAAATTCAACACCTCCTCCGATTACCGACTCTTCTCAAACGCGACGTCAGGGCAACCGGGGTCTAGATCTGATGGAAGTTGGGGATCAACCTGTTGGGGATCAACCTGTTGGGGATCAACCTGTTGGGGATCAACCAGCAGGAGATGAGCCAGAGGCAGCTGACCAGAAGTCGCCGGGTGAAGAACAGATAGCATCAGTCATCCCCCAGGTCCCGGAAGACATGCCAAGCCCACAGGGTGATGATATTGTCGCGCAGCAGCTCAGAGAAGCTGCCATTGCTGAGACAGACCCAAAGCTCAAAGAAAAACTCTGGGAGGAATATCGCCGTTACAAAGCGGGATTATAGTTCCAAGGACAAGACTATGAAGATATCAAATCCACATCATCTAACTATCAGCCTCCTCACAGTCGTCTGCGTCGTCATCAGTGGTTGCTCCACTACCGAAATAGTGAAAGCAAACTCAACTCCTGCTCTCCAGGCGAAAGAACCATTGCCACTGCATCTGTACCTGGATGTCGGTATTCTGCCCCTGCAACCAGGGATACCTGATTCGGAAGACGAAGTTAAGAAGAAGCTGATTATCCCGGATGTAAGACGTGCAGAATCCCAGTACATTGCCTACCACCTCAAAGATACACTTGAATTCACCGGCAACTGGGGAGCTGTAAGGGTTACGCCAAATATTTCAAACGCCGTTGACATCAGTGTCTCAGGCAAGATCATTCAGTCTGATGGTGAATTACTAAGAGCCCGGCTGAAAGCGACCGATTCAACCGGAAAAATCTGGGTCAACAAGGAATATTCTGACCAGGCCAGCAAGTTCTCCTATGATGGCCCGAAAGAAGATCCATTCCAGGACTTCTACAACGACTTCGCCAACGACTTACTTAAGTACCGAGAAATACTCAATGAAGAGAAGATCACTGAGATTCGACGAATATCGAGTCTCAAGTATGCTATTAGTCTGTCACCAGAAGCTTTTGGTAATTATCTAACAATGTCTCGAGGTGGCAACGCTGAGATTAATCAACTCCCTGCAGACAACGATAGAATGTTAGAAAGAGTCGACAAAATCAAGGAACGGGAATACCTGTTTGTTGATACTTTGGATGAATACTACGGTAAGTTCTATAGAGACATGAAGGCATCCTACGACGAATGGCGATTCGCCACATACGACGAAGCCATCACTTTGCGACGAATGCAAAAACAAGCCAGAAACAGGTTACTGGGAGGCGCGGCATTGATCGCAGGAGGACTGTACGCAGGCTCTGAAAGTGGTACATACGCCGGTCAGGCAGCATCTGTCGGATCTGTTCTCGGCGGAATCAGCTCAATAAAGAGTGGACTGGACTTAAGAAAAGAAGCAGAAATCCACGCCGAATCTTTACGAGAGCTAAGTCATTCGCTGGGATCTGAGATTAAGCCTTATGTGTTGGATATAGAGGGTCGTACCATTGAACTTACTGGCACGGCAAATGCGCAGTACGACCAGTGGAAGAATATACTAAAGGAAATTTATACGACTGAAACAGGGACCCTTGAACGGTAACCGCCACATTTGTTCATGAATGTTTAAGGACTGCCTGAAGTTTTATGGCTGCATACGCTTTTAACTAAGAATGACAACAACACTAACTGAAGGGCAGATATTTTCTGCCAAATACACCATGTTGCATCGAATCGCCGAAGATGATCAGTGCGACTGTTGGCTCGCACTTGATACCGAACTGAACGAGCGAGTCTTTCTTAGAGTATTTAAACAGGATCTGGATAACGAGATCCGGCAGTCAATTTCCCAAATCATCAACCGGCAGCGCGGCCTGCTGCACGCTCAAATTCCACGAATCTATGCGCTTGATCGATTTGATGACACTGACTTTATTGCCAGCCAGTACATTCGATCTCAAGCAGAGTTCAATCACGCGGGAGACTTTGCAGAGCAATGGCAACTGCTCAGACAGGCTGCCATGGCGCTTGAATTCGCTCATGGCCTGGGCTTTGCTCACGGTCACCTGCACCCTCACAACCTCCTGATCGATAACTCGGGTAATATTCAGATAACAGATTTCGGGATTTCAGCTTCACAAAAAAAACAGATATCTCAGTATCTAAGCCCTCAGGTCAAGACTGAGCATGCTGCTGATGCATCTGACGATATCTATTCCTTTGGTCAACTTTTATTTAGAGGCCTAACAGGCAAATATTGGCGCGACGGGCAAACTTTTGAATCCAATCTACCGATACCAGAAGAATTCCAGCAACTTCTGATCAGCATGCTGAGTGACTCTCCCTACAATCGACCCAGGGATCTCTCAACCGTTATCGAGATCGTAGATGCTTACGTCGCTGGTGACAACGATAAAGTCGAAGCAATCGTGTCTGACTTCAGTCGCGTACAACCAGAAACTGTCGATATCAGTAACAGATCAACCCATATATTCCCGCGTGAGCGGAACCTTGTATCAGCACCAATCGCTCTGGCGGGATTATTTCTGCTTGTCATCCTGGCCTTTTTTGTCTTCCGATTCTTACCTGAAGCAGAACCAATCATCGTCGCCGAAGATGCCGGTTCAGTCAGCACACCTACAGTCGCGCCCACTCCGCAAACTGATGCTCCTGAAGAAAAGATCCTCACACCACTTGAGATCGCCAGACTCAAGGAACTGGAAGAACAGGGAAGTGAGATTGCCACCCGTCTTCTAAGGCTGCAGATTGAAGTTGAAGACATTGGCGGGCAGATCTGGGCAAAAGAGCAGTACAGTGCTGCCCTCAATTATGGTCTCGAAGGTGATGCGGCGTATCGCGACAAGGCCTTTGAATTAGCGCTTGGTAAATATCAACAAGGCGTCACAACACTTGAGATGGTGTTAGACAGCACCGAATCGGTCTCTTTGCAGAACCAGGCCATTGGCAGGCAGGCGCTTGAAGACGGCGATTCAGCACTGGCCCAAAAGGCCTTCACAATTCTCAACGCCATTACCCCGCGCGACCCTGAGATCCTCGCCAGCCTCGAGAGGGCAGAAAATCTGAAACAGGTACAAACCTTGATAAAAAATGGCGAGATTATCGAGAGAAACGAGGACCTTTCAGGTGCACTCAGCTTCTTTGAGCAAGCTTATGCACTAGACCCGGAATGGGCTCCTGCCCACATTGCACGCCAACGAATCAAGCAAAAGATTGCAAACGCTGCCTTCAATGACAAGATGTCCATCGCTTTCTCTGCACTAAACAAAAAGGAGTACGCAACCGCACGGGAAGCCTTCCTCGAAGCCCGGCAAATTCTGCCTGACTCAGACGAACCAAAGGATGGTCTGGAGCAGATTACAATTTCTGAAATCCAGGACGCCATCGGATCCCATCAGCAAGAATTACATCAGTATGTTGCTGACGAAGACTGGGCTGAGGCTGTCATCGGATATGAAGCGGTGCTCGATCTTTCACCAGGCACAACCTTTGCTACCCAGGGATTGTCGTATGCACAGGCACGCATCACGCTGGACAAGGAACTGCGACGCTTCGTATCTCAGCCTGGACTAATGCTCACTGACAGTGCGCTTACTGAAGCAAAAGCAGTGCTGCTCAAGGCAGCACGAATTAAAGATCCTGGTAAGAAACTGCTTGACCAGATAAATAGATTGTCACACTTCATCTCACTGGCACGAATTCCGATTGAAATTGAACTGAGATCAGATAATAAGACTGAAGTGACGGTCAACAGAGTAAGGAACTTTGGCAAGCTGGCGTCAACCAAACTGGAACTCTACCCGGGCACCTACACCATCGTCGGTAAGCGGCGCGGATATCGAGATGTTCGTGAAGAAGTAATCCTGCGGGGTGGGCGCCCGGTCCGGCCGATTCTCATCAGCTGTACTGAGAAAATCTAAGAGGATTAATGGAGAACGAAAATACCATTATCGAGGCAACGCCTTTTCAACCTGCGCAGGATGATCAGCGTGACCGCTTCTTCAGGATAAGGCCCCTACAGACGATCTTAGTCATCGTTTTCCTTGTTCTGACGACAGCAACGATCTTCACCCTGACGGCGCGCGCAGTGAGAGTCGCAATCAACCCAGCTCCTGATACATTTCGATTTACGAGCGGTTTCAGTTATCAAATTGGTGAACGGTACCTGATGTTACCTGGTCAATATTCATTCACTGCGGGCAAGGAGGGTTACTACCTTCTAAGCGATTCAGTTGTTGTTAATGATGATCCCGATCAGGAATTTGAATTTATACTGAAAAAACTTCCCGGCATCCTCAGACTCGAAACACAGCCTGAGGTATCAGCCGAGATACTCCTGGATCAGAAACAGGTTGGCGTCAGTCCGTTGATATTGGATCAAATAGAACCCGGACTGCACGATATCAGCGTCAGATCCGCTCGTTACCTTAATTATGATACCGAGATATCTATCGATGGCATGCGCCAAACCCAAACCCTCTCGATCCCCCTCTCCCCGGCCTGGGCAAATATTACGATCAGCAGTCAACCGTCTGATGCACAAATTCTGATTGACGGAGTTGTGACGTCAACTACACCCGACAGCATTGAAGCTCTGCAGGGTGAACGCAGCATACAGATCAGAAAAAAGGGATACAAAACCTGGCAGACAGAGTTGCCAGTTAGAGCAGATATTGATCAAACCCTGGACACAGTTATTCTTGAAAAATCCGATGGCAAGGTTTCTGTCGCGTCGACCCCAGCTGGCGCGAATGTCAACATTAACGGGCGATATAAAGGACAAACTCCGATACGGCTGACGCTTGCACCAAGCCTCGCTTACGAAATCAGACTCTCAAAAGCGGGCTACAGACCCGTAACACGCAATATTACTGTTGATCCGGATGAAGATCTCAGCCTCAGCAACAAACTCTCTCCCGTGCTTGGCGTGGTTCAACTCATGGTAGAACCCGCTGGCGCCGAACTCTTTGTTGACGACATGTCATACGGAGACGCCACGCAGCGACTGTCTCTGACAGTCAAGCAGCACGAAATCAAGATTATGAAAGAAGGTTATTCAGACTACATCACGATCATATCGCCTCAGCCGGACTCTTCACAGCAGTTGCTTATACGTCTGCAAACTGAAGACGAAGCCAGAATCGCCGCCATAGCCACGACCATCACCAACGCTGTCAATCAAACGCTAAAACTCATCATTCCTGACCAGTTTGAGATGGGCGCCGGGCGCAGAGAACCAGGCAGACGCTCCAATGAAATCCAGAAACGGGTCACCCTGACAAGGGCTTTCTACTTGTCTACCACAGAAGTGACCAATGAACAATTCAAGCGGTTTGATTCTACCCACGATTCAGGCATGTTGGGACGTGCCCTGCTTTCAGACGCCGATCGTCCCGTCGTGAATCTGTCATGGCGTCGGGCGGTCGAGTTCTGTAACTGGCTCAGTGATCTGGACGGATTACCAGCCGCCTACGAACAGCTCGAAAGTCGCTGGAAACCAGTAACACCAATGAATACTGGCTACCGCCTGCCGACCGAAGCAGAATGGGTTCGAGCAGCTCGATATGCGAATGGGCCGGAGCCCACCAGGTTCCCCTGGGGAGAGAACATGCCACCCGTCAAGGTTCTGGCAAATTACGCGGACGAATCTGCAGCAAACATGGTTCCATACTATCTCTCTGGGTATGATGATTCATTTCGTGGACCAGCCCCGGCAGGTAACTATCCGGCAAACGAACTCGGCATCCACGATCTGGCAGGTAATGTTGCCGAGTGGATTCACGACTATTATTCTGTGGAAACACCAAAGGAAACACTGATCGATCCAACAGGCCCGGAACTTGGAGACTACCACGTGATCAGAGGATCAAGTTACCAGCATGGTCGCTTCAGTGAACTTCGCTGGACCTATCGCGATTATGGCGACGATTCGCGACCAGATGTCGGTTTTCGAGTCGCCAGGTTTCTGGAATAACACAAATGAAACATCTGACTTTTTTCATGCTCCTGTTAATGCCGCTCAACCTGGCAGCACAAGACGCATCGAATACAAAAAGTGAAGACGCTGTCCAGGAACAGAAGGTCCAGGAAGAGAAGGTTGAAGAAGCCACGCCGATACAAGATCAACCGGTCGCAGCTAACGCGACGCCCAGAGCCGAAGCACTGCGCGAAAGAAAGCTGAGCGATGCTTTTAAACAATTTATACCGAGTGAAAGGATCAGTGCAGACAATGCTGTTCCGTTTCCAATTGATATCTAAGGGGGAAGAATGAAAAGACAATTACCGGTGGAATTTATCTTCCAACTGTTCTCACTGATTATTGGCATTATCATTATCCATGGTATTTACGTTTCCATCGTCCGTCCAAATGCGACCGCGATCCTAGAAGAACAGGCTATTCAGATTAATGCCAATCCAGACTACGTTCCCGAACGCTCTCCCTATGTCGTGATCAGAGACTTTGAACAGGAATCCTGTTTCATTCTGATGCTGTGGGCAATGTCGTTAATGGGCTATAAAGCACTGCTGGCAACCAGAGAACGAAGTGTCATGCAACTCGATCTGATTCCCCTCAGCCAGGGCACCAGCATTCTTCCTGAAGATGCCCGGGAGTATTCGCGCCCCGTGCAGGCACTGACACAAGTTCAGCAGAGCTTTCTGCTGCCAAGAGCACTGCTCACTGCGCTGCATCGATTTCGCTCGACGCGAAATATACAAGATGTCTCTAATTCTATTCGTGCAATTTGTGAGTCTGAATCTGAAAGACTGGATTCCGAGCTATCAATGATCCGATATATTGCCTGGGCAATTCCTTCAATTGGATTCTTAGGGACTGTACGCGGCATTGGCCAGGCGCTAGGACAGGCTCATAAGGCCGCGCAGGGTGACATTGCCGGTGTGACGCAATCCCTGGGGGTAGCATTTAATTCAACTTTTGTTGCACTCCTGATCAGCATTATTGTCATGTTTCTGATGCATCAACTGCAACTCAACCAGGAACGGTTGGTACTCGACTGTGAAGACTACTGTGATAACCGCTTAATCCGACATCTACAAACCTAACTGAGGTAAACCTTTGGCAACAGGATTCATCGAACTTAACGACGCTGGTATTAATCAGGCTGTAGACGGAAAGCTGATCTACACAAGCCCGGGTTACGCCGTTCTGGATGGCGACCAGTTGATGGTCGGTGAGCAGGGTCTAAAGAACGCACGTTTACTGCCTCGCTGGACCAACAACAGATTTTGGAATCAACTCAACAATGAACCCATTGCCAACAGCACAAACCTCGTGAGACACCACGCCGATCTCGCATTCAATCATCTTGAGCAGATCTGGGCCAACATGGATCAGGGCATTGAGCAGGTCGTACTGGCAGTACCTGGATTTTATGACAGACAACAGCTTGGTTTGTTGCTTGGTATGGCAAAGGAAACCAACATTCCAGTCAAGGGATTGGTAGATCTGGGTCTGATATCCGTAGCCCAACAACCCAGTCTGCAGACCATATTCTTCCTGGACATCTCGTTACACCGCATTACAGTGACGCTGCTCCGATCCGATAGTGTGCTGCGCGCGATGGAGACGATGACAATTAGTGACACCGGCTTGTTTACTCTCTGGGATCGCTGGGCGAATATCATTGCCTCACAGTTCATTCAATCCACCCGATACGATCCAATGCATCAGGCAGACAGTGAACAGCAGTTATTTGACCTACTGCCTTCATGGATCACTGAAAGCAGCCGAACCAATCAGTTTGAGTTAAATCTCGATGGCGTGACTCATACAACCCAGGTTTCAAGCGAACAGCTGATAGGTGCCTGTTCAACTGTTTATCCGGAAATCGTCAAGGCTATTCGGAATCTGATCCCTCCGAATGAAGCTGCAACACTGTTTGTTTCTCACCGATTCCAGGGGATTCCAGGGCTGAAAGACTCACTTCAGCTTATCCCGGATCTTGAAGTTGATTATCTTAGTGGCACCGCCGCAATAGAAGCGGCGCAGATTCACTGGGATAAACTCGCGTCTTCAGGTGATGACGTATCTCACATCACCACACTACCGGTTTCTGCCAAAAAGACGAGCACCAGAGTGTTACAGCAGCCACCCACTCACCTGCTGACAGCTCATCGAGCCTATAGCATCAGCAACACTTTAAGAGTTGAATCTCTGTCGCCAGAAGGTCTGGTCGAAAGTGCTGATGATGCCAGCTTCACCGTGTATCAGAGGGGAAAAGATGTGTTCCTGGAAGCCCATGAATCAGATGTACTACTCAATGGTCAGGCACCAGCTTCGCGGTGTGTGCTCAATGCAGGCGACCAGATCATGCTTGATGGCCAAACAGCCGTTTTGATAACCGTCAATTAGTATGGCAAAGCGACGCGAGTTCAGCATTTTCAGTCTTTCTTTTCTGGATGTCATGGCCTGCGGATTTGGCGCTGTCATCCTCATTTTTATCGTTATTCAGCACAGTACGGAAACCGTATCACAGGAAATTAACCTAGAGTTGCTTGCCGAAATAAAGGAACTCGAAGTCGAGGTTCTTGAAGAAACCGAAAACCTCGTTGAACTTAAGACAACTCTCAAAGAAACCGATGACGAGATCGTAACAACCGAAGATCTTATTCTCCTAATACTGAATGAAATCAAAGTGTTACAGGCTTTAATTAAAGAGTTTCAAGACTCTGGATCCAGCCATGCGGCTGCTATTGATGCCCTCAAAACTGAATTGAAACAACTCAACGAAGAAGCCGCTTCACTCAAAGGGTCAGTTGCAGCAGCCGAACAAAGTGGTGTAGACAGCAGATCCTTCATTGGTCTCGGTGACCGACAGTATCTAACGGGTCTGCATCTCGGCGGCGAGCACATACTTATCCTGTTGGATACCTCGGCCAGTATGTTGGACGATACCATCGTCAATATCATCCGCCGTCGAAATATGGAGGATGATGACATCCGAGCCTCGAAGAAGTGGCAACGGGCAATTAGAACAATCGATTGGATCGTTGCAAATCTACCTGTCGAAGCCAACATGCAACTCTTCACTTTTAATACCGAAGCTAAACCACTCATTCCCGGAACAGAAACAAGTTGGATTCGAGCCGCTGATCGTGAAGATATTGACCAGGCACTGAGCAATCTGCAGGAGATTATCCCGAAAGGTGGCACCTCACTTCATCATCCTTTTGCTCTTGCGAGACAAATGAAACCCGTACCAGACAGCATATTTCTTATCGTCGACAGTCTGCCAACGATGGGTTTTACACCAGGCAACCAGACCAGCATTTCAGGTAGTGAACGTGTCGGCCTATTCGGCAGCGCTATGGATGAATTGCCCCTTGATACGCCTGTGAATGTGATTCTGTTCCCTATGGAAGGTGATCCGATCGCCGCACCGAGTTTCTGGCGCCTGGCTCAAATAACTGGCGGCTCTTTCTTGAGCCCGTCAAAGGACTGGCCATAATGAAGCCTAAACGTCGGGAAATTGAAGGTGTAAGCCTGTCTTTTCTTGACGTCATCAGCTGTGGTTTTGGCGCGATCATTCTTATGCTGGTACTGACAAAAGTATTTGAGCCGGTCGTGCTGGAGGATACCATCGAGAATCTGGAAGGTTATCTGGCCGCTCTTCAGGAAGATGTTTTTAAGCTCCGGGGAGAAACACGGGACATCGATCGGGAAATGATTCGCAAGCAAGACAAGAAGAAAGACGAGATCGAACGCCTGATCCGTTTACAGCAGAACCTTGATGCCCTCAAGAACAAGCTAACGACAGTAACCGACAGAACAAAGGTCAACACCACCATTGAAGAGAAACTGGCCAAGGCAAAACAGTCACTGACCGAAGAAATGCAACGACTTCTGGCGGATTACAAAAAAAGCATCGACGATGACACCATTGGCGGCGTTCCGGTTGACAGTGAATATGTCGTCTTCATCATTGATACATCAGGCAGTATGCGACAATTTGCCTGGCCGCTGCTGCAACAGAAAATCGAGGAGACTCTCTCGGTTTATCCAAGGCTGAAAGGCATTCAGGTGATGAATGATATGGGCAATTTCATGTTTTCAGAACGCCGGGACTTCATGAACGACAACACCAAGCTGAGACAATTAATAGTTGAGCGCCTTGAGACCTGGGATACCTTCAGTAATTCAAGCCCGGTCGAGGGCATCACACGGGCAATTTCAGCATTCTATAAACCAGGCAGGAAAATCAGCCTTTATGTGCTGGGAGATGAGTTTACCGGCAGATCAATTCAAACAGTCATCGATAAGGTTGATCGCATCAATCATGCCGGAGCTGACGGTGAAAGACTGGTGCGTATCCATGCCATTGGATTTCCTGTTCAGTTTGCACAACCTCAGCAATTTCAGGTAACCGGTATCAAATTCGCCATTCTGATGAGGGAGCTTTGCGCCCGTAACGGCGGAACCTTCGTTGCTCTTAACGACTATCGTTTGCTCTGACTTGTTGCCTGCCAAACAGTACTAATCGAGAAGTATCGGAACCAACTCAAATGGCACTTACTTAAGGCACAACTTGCTCCAAATAGTCCTATGCCTGACAAGATCGCGAGCGTAGAGCCTAGGTTTCCAGCACTGTGTCTGAACGGTACAACTCAACTTCCTGGTGGATTTCTCTGGTACAACAACAACGCACTCCTGAATGCGGCTATTGATCCTCTTGCACACTTCACTTGGCCTGGTTATCTGCCACTCGCCCTGCAGTTGCTCATAACCGTCATCTCAACAGTTTCATCTTTATTGTTAGTAATCTGTATCTCATAACTCGCTTCATTGGCCCGATCAACCAGTCGTCGAAAGGACTTCTGCTTTCAAGTCGCATCGAGATCGGAGGTATTGCCAAGACTCAGTTCAATCGCTTATCCATCTGCTGAGTGCTCGATAATTTCTTCACCGATCAATTGCAAGAGCACCTGTCACATCAGGGACATAGGGCGGTGAGAGAACACCTTCTGTTGAAACTTCTCTCTCGTCACCAAATTCCACAATTTCCGGGTTTGTAGATAAGAGGGCACCTTCACGCTTGGCTTTTTCACATGTCGTTCCCTGCAGTACGGTACGACTGAATTTTAATTTTCAACCGATGTAGGTATCAAGCAACATCTCTCTTTTGAGCTGGTGATATTGATAGCTCTGCACTCGCGAGTATTTCAGGCGCGACCAGCATCGCAAGAAAGATCAGACACCGTGGTTTCATTTCACTTCACTCATCGATAATTGCCACAGCGCGAGTCCAGCCTGCCGAAGCAGCACGAATTTTAAAAGGGAAACAGGAGATCATGAATCCATGATCAGGTAACAGCTCAAGATTATGCAGCTTTTCAAGATGACAGTAGCCGATCTTACGACCAGTCTTGTGCCCTTCCCAGATGAGACTGGCATCGCCTGTATCGATGTATTTCTCCCTGGTGTGCACAAACGGCGCATCCCAGCCCCAGCCGTCCGTTCCCGTTACCCTGACGCCTTGTTCGAGCAGATAGAGAGTCGCATCCCGCCCCATGCCGCATCCAGAAGAGACATAGTCATCGTGACCGTATCTCTCAGCTGCCGCTGTATTCACAACAACAATATCCAAAGGCTGAAGTGTGTAATTTATTCTCGATAACTCCTGTTCAACATCGTTAGCCGTGACGACATAGCCATCTGCCATTTGCCGAAAATCCAGCTTCACACCCTGTTGGAAACACCAGTCTAGAGGTACTTCATCGATCGTGATTGATCTTTCGCCATCATTCATGGTGGAGTGAAAATGATAGGGTGCATCGAGATGAGTGCCGTTATGGGTGCTCAGGCGGATATTCTCAACCGCCCAGCCTTCACCATCAGGCAACTCTTCTTTTGTAAGGCCAGGGAAGAATGACAACATTCCCTTCACCGATTGCTCATGGTCGACGTAACGGATCTCGGGTTGTGCACCCGGAGGATCAGACATCACATCGTTTTCAAGAAATATCGACAGGTCAATTATTCGTCTTGTCATCAGTAATTTATTAACCGGGTTCCAGGGGCTGGTGGATTTTCAGGTGGTCCTGCAAAACACTGCGCCACCGCCATCCATTCGGTCGCAGGTTTACCAACAACCGTGAGATTTACATCTACAATATTCCTGCCCTGGGTAACCACATGACAGAATTCGGCCGCATCACCCTCAATATAGTTATCTGAATTGGGTTCATTAAACTCCCAGACAGCACCCGAGGGTGCAGTCAACTTAACATAGGGTGCAGGCCCGGGCACGTCAACTTTACGGTTGGCAAAAGTCCAGCCGTAGGTCTTAACACCAATAACAGCCACGTTCTCCAGGCGATCGGAGTTGACACGCGCCTGCCCCATTAAGTCATAGATATCCTGTCCATGCGACCAGGTTTCCATTTGCCTTGCGGTCGTGAACATCATGACGCCCATATCCGGACCAAACCAGGGAACTCTGCGCTTGGGATCTGAATCTCCCAGCAACTGACACATTTCTGAAAAATACTCCCACCATTGTTGTCGCAGGCTGTCGCCTGCACCCCTGGGAGTCATTGCCTGACCTGCTTCACCGCTTGTGATCACCCGCTTGAACTCATCGGGATCTTTCAGGGAAAGCACCGCCATCTTGTCGGATACATGCAGATGACCCACCACATTATTGATGGTCCAGCTCTTGAAGGGAGTTGATTTTTCATAATCGGTATCACTCATCGTCTTCAGTAACTGATGGAGCTCTTCTCCCTCCTCCAACAGATCTCGAGCTTGCTTTAGCATCTTGTGTTTCCGTTCTGTGAGCTTGAGAGCAGTGTATCGCCGTATTTCACTGGCCGCAATCATGACGATATACCGGTACCGATAATCAGACATCCACAGAAGTCGGTATCGGTGTTGGTCTGCATGCTGGGTACAACGCGACACAGAGAACGCGACACAGAGAACGCGGCACAGAGAACGCGGCACAGAGAACGCGGCACAGAGAATGTATGTTGCTCGTGGCTATATCCCTGATGGCAAGAGAGTACACTATGACGATGAGCCAATGCGCAAATACGTTGAGGTTATGTTAGATGACTCACTGCTGCTCTACCTGACCAAGAAGACCTCTGCCTGAGTGCCGCTATGGACTGCCTTTCAAGTCAAAACCAGGTCTGGTTATCCACCTTGGTTTCTCACCGGCCAAGCCTGTTAGAATACCACCCCTTTTCAATCCTGCGGATGTAAGAATGACATCGAGAGTCAGCCAACGCACTGCCTTTGGTATCAAGATACTCAACTCGCATCACAAAGATATTCGTCGCATTAAACGAGACGGGCATGCCGCAGAAATTCACGGAAACAAATTCTGGAATTCAAGTTTCCTGGTCATGGACTACCTGAAGAAGAATCCATTGAAGAGGCGAGCAAGAGTATTAGAGGTCGGATGCGGATGGGGCCTGCTGGGCGTTTTTTGTGCCAAAAGATATGACGCGAGGGTGGTTGGCATAGACGCCGACGAACATGTTCTGCCATTTCTTGACTTGCATGCAAAAATTAACAAAGTGAAAATCAAAGGCAGAAAAATGTCTTTCCAGCAACTCACTGTTGCGAACCTGAAGAACTACGATGTTATTCTTGGCGCTGATATATGTTTTTGGAATGAAATGACCAGCGTCCTTTACAATCTCATCAGTCGTGCAAAAAAAGCTGGAGTGAAACAAGTTGTCATCGCAGATCCGTGCCGCCAACCATTTACAGATTTGGTTGAACGCTGCAAGAAAAAGTATGACGACATAGAAGTTGTCGAGAAATGGTTAAAACATCCAGTTCATACATCGGGTGAAATTCTGATAATCAGGTAGAACAACTTTGGCTTTGTGCTGAGCCTGCGCAAGAGGAGAAATGATGATCGTTACTACAACCCCTTCGATCGACGGTAAACGAATTGTGAAATACCTCGGTGTCATTACCGGAGAAGCGATACTTGGTGCCAACATATTTCGTGACATGTTCGCTGCTGTTCGAGATATCGTCGGAGGTCGCTCTGCTGCGTATGAAAGAGAGCTGGGGAAAGCACGTGAGATTGCACTGGAAGATCTTGAGGACTGGGCAGAAGAGTTGGGTGCTAATGCGGTAGTGGGAGTCGATATAGACTACGAAAGCTTCGGTCAGAGCAACGGTATGATGATGGTTAGCGTGACCGGAACAGCCGTCGTCATCGAAGATGCCTAATAACCTCAAGTGATTACTGAAATCGTTTCCTGCTCACTTGCTTTTACATAGAGATAGTAGGGTAGCGCGCAAGAAAGTCCCAGCGTCAGCTTTAAAGCCACGTAACGCCACATGCCTGGCTCTCGATTAACGCCCAGATAGATCCAGAATATCGCAGAACTGATAAGGAGATCTGCAGCAAATCCACCGGCGGCACCATTAGCGAATATCCCCTTCCAAAAGCCCACAATATCCAACTCTTGCGAAAGAAAAAACTCTACAAAGAACAGGAACGGCACGACCGCGCCAACGAGTCACCGCTGGTTGCGCTGTAACCTTGTGGTGCTTCGAAATATCGACACGTTTGTGTTAAAAAACCAACCTTCCCAGGCTTTCAGCGACACAAACGGGTTTTTCCTGACCTTCTATTTCACAGACTATCTCGTTCATTGTCTCCAGCATGCCACCTTTTATCTCGACTCGCTTCAAGGTACTGGTGGTTCGAATCCTGGAGCCTGCCGGGACAGGTCCCGGAAAGCGAACCTTGTCGAATCCGTAGTTGATTGTCAGCTTTTGACCTTCAAGAGCCGGACCTTGAGTAGCTGCTTCGGCTGCGCGAGGTAAGTGTCCCATGATTGACAGCGTTAATTGCCCGTGGGCAATGGGTGCACCAAATGGGCCTTCATTCGCACGCTCGACATCAATATGAATCCATTGATGATCCATTGTGACATCAGCAAAATCGTTGATTCTGTCTTGCGTGATCTCAAACCATTCGCTCTGTGATGTCTGCTCTCCAATCCTGGCGCTCATAATTTCATGAGCATTCTGCAGTGCGTCTGACATGCCCTCTCTCCTGTTCCCTGCGAAAAAAATGACCTGGGATCATACCAGACCGTGATGTTGCCTTGTTACTATTGCGTCGGTCAGCAGGCTAATCTCATGAATAGCCAAGTGACAGCAAGTTGTCTAGTGGCTGATAGAGTTCTTCGAGGTAATCAATATCTTCCTGTTCGAGCGTGATTTCTGTGGCACCTGCCAGATCATCAAGCTGTGATATTTTCGATACACCGACCACAGGGGCGCAAACTTCCGGTTTGCTTAACAGCCAGGCCACTGAGATCTGAGCGGGTGATTTACCATATTTATCAGCGGTTTCCACGACTCGTTCTGCAATCTTAAAATCCATCTCACCACGATAAAGACCCTCGGTGCGTTTTCGGTCCATGCCTTTTGATCGATTGGTCGTGCCACCATCAAATCCACCCTTGTATGCTCCCGCCAGGATTCCCCGCGCCAAAGGCGACCAGGGCGTAATACCAACGCCGGAGCTCCTGCAATAAGGATTCATTTCACGCTCCTCCTCCCGATAGATAAGGTTGTAATGATTTTGCATGGAGATGAACCTGGTCCAGCCATTTAGCTCAGCTGTCATCTGCAACTCGACGAACTGCCAGGCAAACATGGAAGAACCTCCCAGATAAAGCACCTTGCCTGCTTTGACGACATCATGGAGAGCCTCCATGGTCTCTTCAATGGGTACTGCGATCTGGCCCGGGACACCGTGTGGATGTCGGTGAATAACCAGATGATCAATGTAATCGTGACCCAATCGTTGCAGGCTGTTATTCACACCTTCGATAATGTGTTTGCGCGACAGGCCACCCATATTCGGATTCAAACCCATTGGCATAGCAATCTTGGTACCAAGTACATACTCTTCTCTTGGCAGTAGTTCTTTCAGCAACTGCCCCACTACTTGCTCACAGGCACCTATTCCGTAGGTATCGGCACAGTCAAAATAGTAAAGCCCTCTTTCAATGGCCGCTTTGAAGATCTCCCGACTCTCGTCAAGTCCAAGCGTCCAGTCCGCCTGGTGTCCCTGTCCTGGTTTGCCAAAATTCATTGTGCCTAAACACAACTGCGATACGCGAAGGCCGCTGTTCTTGCCGAGTTGAACTGGTTTAAGCATGGTATTAGCTGCTCCTGAATCAAAAAAATGTCTATGGAAATACTACCAGATCGATTTATCTGTTCCGAATAGAACTGATACCCATTACCAAACCAGGAAAAACAATGGCCGGGGTGTTGATTCCTATTATCATCGGTCTCGCATTATTATTTTGCATCGCCTGCATCACCCGGGTTATTTCATACAACAGAATCCGAAGAAAATTGATCAATTTATCAGAGGGTAATCCAATCACATATGAGCTTGTTCTTATTTTCGGTATTGAGCGATCCAGTACTGCGGGATCACGGTACTTTCCGGTCTCTACGCTCACAACCCCGTCAAACGCAGGACTATAAGTTGCAAGCCATTCGTATCTGATCCCGGTTACCACAACGACTCTCTTTCAGTATTACTCCAGTTACCTGCTCATCATAAAAACGGGTGATCCAGCAGAATCACTGTCTCATGAACGAACAAAAAAAGGTGATCTTTCCGTCGACTGACGTTATCTTGTCACCCCTACACCATCAAAAAGACAGGAAACGACATGATTTCAACGGACTTATTTGATCTTACGGGCAAGATTGCTCTGTTAACCGGTGCCTCAAAAGGCATGGGAAAGCAGATGGCGCTCGGATTGGCAGAACACGGCGCAAAAGTCGTGGTTTCCAGTCGAAAGATAGATCAATGCGAAGCTGCTGTTCAGGAAATCAACGAGAAATGTGGCGAAGCAAGCGCAATCGCCATTGCCTGTAATATTGGCTACAAAGAACAACTACAAAACCTGGTTGATGAGACTCATGAAAAACTGGGCCCCATCAACATACTCGTTGCAAATGCGGGGATCAATCCTTTTTATGGTCCCATGTCCAAGATTCCGGATGAAGCATTCGATAAGATCATGGGTAGCAACGTACGATCAAACCATTGGCTGTGTCAGATGGTTGCACCCGATATGATCGCTGCGGGTTCCGGATCGATGATGATCACCTCAAGCACTGGTGCCTTCGGACCATCAGAATTTCTTGGTACTTATAGTATCTCTAAACTGGCAGATATCGCGCTGGTCAGAAACCTGGCGGCTGAACTGGGTCCAAGCGGCGTTCGCGTCAACGCGATCTGCCCCGGACTCATCAAGACTGACTTTGCCCAGGCTCTCTGGGACAATCCTGAGGCTGCAGAACGCGCAAATGCACAGACACCTTTAAGACGTCTTGGCGAAGCTGAGGACCTGAAAGGTATCGTGGTGTTTCTTGCATCCAAAGCAAGTTCATATATTACCGGGCAAGCCCTGGCTGTCTGTGGTGGCACACATATGTTTCGTTAAGAACAGATTAATACAAACCAACCAATTCAAGAGGAATAGCAATGACTGAATTCTGCATTGTCGAAAAAGAAAATCACATCATGACTGTTCGTCTCAATCGACCCGAGAGATTGAATGCCTTACATCCTCCGGCAAATGCCGAATTAGGTGAAGTATTTGACGACTTTGCCACAGATAATGACATGTGGGTCGCTATTATCACCGGAGAAGGAAGAGGATTCAGCGCCGGTAATGATCTGCGTTACCAGGCTGAAGGTGGTGAAAGAGTTGCAACTCCCAGGGGATTTGCCGGGCTGACATCTCGCTGGGACCTGATTAAACCCGTTATCGCCGCTGTGAATGGCGTATCCATGGGTGGGGGATTTGAGATCGCACTTGCCTGTGACCTGATCATCGCCTCAGATAAGGCAACATTCGCCCTGCCCGAACCGAAAGTTGGGCTGGCCGCTTTGGCGGGTGGTCTTAACCGTCTGCCGAAACAGATTGGTGTAAAACGAGCCCTGGGTATGATCCTCACGGGTCGTCACGTTCCAGCAGAAGAAGGCTATACTCTCGGATTTGTCACTGCAGTCGTACCTCATGACCAGTTGATGGAGAAAGCACTCGATTGGGCCGGACAGATCGCACAATGCGCCCCGCTATCCATCCGAGCCAGTAAAGATGTTGTTTATAAAAGCCTGGACGCTGATCTGCGAGAATCAATGGAAGCTCAATACGATTCGGTAAAGGCAATGGTATCCAGCCAGGACTTTATCGAAGGCCCCAGGGCCTTCTCTGAAAAACGCCCTCCTAACTGGCAGGGAAAATAGAGAAAATGTTGTTGTCGACGTAATAGTTGTCCGGAGGAGCAGAACCTTGTTAGATCGATTTAAAGTCCCCGAGGATATCGCGGTCCGTGTTCAAGCGGATGATATGCGAGCGACGGTTGAGAACCTCTTTACAGCGCTTGGTATGACTGAAGAGGCTGCAAAAACATCAGTTGACGTACTCATCTACGCGGATATTCGAGGTATCGATTCTCACGGTGTCAGCAATATGACCCCGGCTTATGTTCACTGGCTAAAAAACAAGATTCTGAACGCAACACCAGACGTGAAGATAGCCAGGGACAGCGGTGCTGCTGTTACCATTGACTGCGATAAAGGACTCGGGCTTGCAGTTGGTCCTGGAGCAATGGATCTGGCGATCGAACGGGCAAAACAATACGGTATTGGTGTTGCCATCGCGTTCAACGCATTCCACTATGGGGCTGCTGCCTATTACGCACAACGGGCCCTGGCACATGACATGATTGGCATGTCAATGACCACGGGTGGTGTGCTGGTAGCGCCAACCCAGGGTGCAGAACCACTACTCGGGCTAAATCCGATTGGTATTGCTGTACCTTCGAAAGAAGAAGTTCCATTTCTGTTCGATGCGTCAATGAGCTCTGTAGCCGCCAATAAAATCAGACTGCTACAGAGAATTGGCGGTAAGGTCCTTCCCGGTTGGGTCACAAAAGCCGATGGCGAACCAGTAATGGAGGAAGCAGAGGTACCTGAAGACTACAAGATGTTGCCACTCGGGGGGACCAGAGACATAGGATCACATAAGGGATATGGACTGATGCTGATGGTTGAAGTACTCACATCGATATTGGCAGGTACTGGTGGGGGGCCTGATCGTCGCGGGGATTCGACCCATTACTTTATGGCGTATAATGTCGAAGCATTTACCGATACCTCATTGTTTAAAGATGATATGGATACATACCTAAAGCGACTGCGAGAATCCAAGCCAGCACCCGGGGAGTCTCGCGTCGTCTACCCCGGCATACCGGAACATGAATCTGAACTGGAACGCATCGAACAGGGAATTCCTTATCATCCCGATATCATTGACTGGTTCAAGAACACTTGTGAAGAATTGCAGGTGGTTCACCGGCTGGACATATGAAAACAAAAGTCACTCTTCTTCTTTACCTCTCTTTAACCTTCACAGGTTACACCTATGGCAAAAAAGTTACAGAACCTGGCCTAACTGACTATGTAAGGTGCGCGATGTTACATCGCATGATGGCCGCCTCTTTCTCAAGTCGGTTCGGATCCGGACTGGAATCGCTGCAGATCGTTGAGACAGAGAAGATGCAGGCTTTCGTTAAGCACTCTCGTGAACTTGCGGAGAAAGATTTTCCGGATGAAGCAAAGGATATTTTCAACGATGAATGGCAATTCTATCTCAAAGATATGTTTGACCAGATTAATCGAAACTATAAGAACGTCTCACGACTTAAATACCGTTACCGTGAAAGATGCGCAAAACTAGCTGAGAATCTTCCGGACTAATCCCGCGCCTGCCAGATCATTCCATAGCTCCAACGGGATATCCTGCCCCATCAGGTCAAGATTCATCTCAACTTCATCAAGCGACCACATACCGGGAATAACCGATGCAACTGCTGGATGCTGCAACGGATACTGAAGTGCCGCAGTTCGCATATCCGTATCATGATTCTGGCAAACAGCTCGAATTCTCTGTGCTCGATCCCAGCGGCTATCGTCGACGGGTTTATAGTCATAGGTTGCCCGTTTCCGATCTTCAGACGCAAGAAGCCCTGAGTTGTAAGGTCCGCCGACGATAACTGATACATTCTTATCAACGCATTTCGGCAGAAACTCATCAAGCGGCTCCTGCTCCAGCAACGTGAATCGGCCAGCCAGAAGAAAGCAGTCAACATCAAACAAATCCATCACCTGACTGCAGACACGCCACTCGTTGACTCCCAATCCAAAAGCACCAATAACACCTTCTTTTCTCAGGTCACTCAGTGCAGGAAGAATACCGTCAGCAGCAGCTTTGAAGATTTCAGGCTGGTCGTCTCCATGGGTCCAAAGATCAATATCATGACAAAGCAGAATATCAATTCTATCGAATCCTAATCGTTCGATGCTGGTTTCCAACGATGTTCTTGCGGCGGAATAGCTATAGTCGTATCGAATGGAGAACGGTTCCTTGTCACGCATTCCTTCATTTCTCTGCCCTTCGGCCAGAGACACAAGCAAACGCCCTACCTTGGTTGACAATACAAATTCACTTCTTTTGAAGGATTTTAGGGTAGTCCCAATCCGTTTTTCCGACAGACCATGGCCATACAAGGGCGCCGTATCAAAATATCGAATGCCCCCATCATAAGCCGCTTTTAATATTGCCGCAGCTTCTTCATCTGTAATTCGACCGCCAACTGCACCCAGGGGAGCGCCACCAAATCCAAGCGATGTTACTTTGATGTCTGTTTGCCCGATTGTGTTGGCCTTGAGATTCATCATTCAGCCTTAAGAAACGAAATAACTATCGTTGAAATTAACAATTACTGTCAAGCGATTCTAATGATCATGTGCTTGTGAATATTGACAGCTACGCCTAAACAAGACATTTTGTAACACAACAACAAGAGTGGAAAAAAATTTGACTGATCCCGGACCTGTTAAAATCGCATTGGTCGGATGCGGTAATATTGCCCAGACCCACTGGCACGGCATTCAAAACCACGCACCTTATGTTGAAGTCACTGCCGTCGTTGATACCAATCAGGNTGCTGCCAGAAAAATGGCTGAACAAACNGGCGCATCAGCTTTTACCGAACTGGATACTGCTTTAACGAGCGGTGAATTCGATGCAGTGGATC
The DNA here is from genome assembly GCA_002725285.1 of Gammaproteobacteria bacterium. Lineage (GTDB taxonomy): Bacteria > Pseudomonadota > Gammaproteobacteria > Pseudomonadales > Azotimanducaceae > JAHRVQ01. Next base: position 54,621 of record PBRC01000045.1, read on the forward strand.
TGATGCTGCCCCACGATCTTCATGTAGAGGCTTCTCTTGCCTCTTTCAATGCAGGCAAGCATGTCTTGCTTGAAAAACCGATGGCACCAGATTTGAAAGGGTGCCAGCAAATCCTGGATGCAGCGAAACAAGCCGGAACTGTTTTCATGATTGCAGAACAGGCACAGTACTGGCCTGACGTCTACAAAACGCTGGAGCTTATCAAAAATGGTGACATCGGCAAGATCATATCCGCACAAGGTTATTTCTTTGACATGCTTCGAATAAATCCGGACGACCCGATCCCATGGCGGTTTCAACTGGCAAAGTCAGGTGGCGGAATCTGTATCGATGGCGGTGCTCATTGGATCAGACCACTGAGAATCTGGCTGGGTGAGATAGACGAGGTTATTGCCTCAACGCAGCACCCTGTCGATCATATGGAAGGCGAGTCTCTCGCTCACGCCCTGTTTCGATTTCAGAACGGAGTAACAGCTACATTTAGTGCGATTTTATCCGATGCCAGATCGGGCCCCAATGTGGCTTTCAGGCTTACCGGCAAGCAAGGTGAAATACTGATAGAACATGGCAGGAACGGACGATTGCTGCTATTCAATGACCAATACCCAAAAGGTGAGGTCATTATGAAAACAGCTGCCGGAAAAGGTGCGAGCTATGGGTTGGAAATTCATGACTTCAGTCAGGCAATTCTGAAAGGCACCCCATTACAGGCTACGCCGGAATTCTCTCTGGGTGAGTTACGCACCGCTCTTGCCATGTACCGGTCGGTTGAAACCAGGACCTGGGAAAAAGTCTGGCAGGAAGAAATATGATTTTCAACAACGTGGTGCTGACGGTCACCAGAGAATCTGATATCTCATCCGTAACAGAACTGCTGGCTGAGCAGGCTCGTCTTTCCCGTACAGAACCAGGCTGTGCCCAATTTGAGGTGTACCACTCGCAAACGAATCCTCACTTCTTTATGCTGATCGAGCAATGGGAAAGCCAGGATCATCTTGACCGACACAGGGAAGCAAAAGCCTTTCAGGAACTGTATGTGCCAAAAGTGATACCCTTGGTTACAAGAGAGCCGCACCCATCAGATCTGATCTGGCCAGCAACGAACGATTGACAACAACGACAACAGAACCCGACAGGAGTAATGCAACGATGGCAACTTATGATGCAGTTTCAGCACTTCCAGATGGCGAACCTGGCCCCTGGGGTGACCCGGTTGCCATTCGATATGATCGACGTGATGTATTGCTGTATGCCGTCGGCATAGGAATTCGCGACCTGGGATTTGTGTTTGAAGGACATGCAAATTTCAGCGTGTTTCCAACTTTCCCAATACGCTGGGGCGGTGCTGGCGCACCGATCGACCTGAACCTGATCCCCTCTTCACCAGGGCCCCTCAATATTGATGCAGAGCGGTATCTTGAGATGATTAAGCCTCTGCCCATTGAAGGTGAGGTAACCGTCCGCTCGCGTCTGATCGGTGCTCATCCAAGAGGCAAGGGAAACGGGTTTGTCGAATCAGAGAGCGTCGTCACGGACGGCAATGGTGATGTGTGTATCAAAATGGTCAACGGATCATTTCGTCGCGGTGTAAAGGAACTGGGAGATATTGAACCCTTCGAGGGCGCAGGTCAGACGTTCTCTGCAAAAATCGCTGTTCCCGAAACAGAACCGGTTGTTACGACAAGTGCATCAATCGCTGACAATCAGGCTCATATCTATCGACTGTCAGGTGACTACAACCCGCTGCATATTGACCCGGAAGCGGCTAAATTCGGCGGATTTGATGAACCTATATTGCATGGGCTGTGTACTTTCGGTCACTGCGGACAATTGCTGCTCGCTGCACTCTGTGACAATGACGCCCGTCGTTTTCGCAAGATTAAAGTTCGGTTCTCTTCACCCGTGTTCCTGAACGACAAGCTCGATGTACTTGCCTGGCAGGACGGACCCGGTCGCGTTCTTTTCGAAGCTAGAGTTGACGGCAAGGTTGTGGTGTCAAATGCCTACTTTGAGTATGAGTAGAATCAATTGAATAGCTGGGTAACTGATGTCTGAAACAGACGTTGAATTCTCTGATGACCAACAGCAGGAGAACTACCACACTCACACCTATCGTTGTAAACATGCCACCGGCGATATAATTGATTACTGTGAGGAAGCCAGCAGACGGGGCATGAAGGTCCTGGGCTTTTCTGATCATTCCGCGTTACCAGACGATCGCTGGCTCGCAGGAAGAATGTCATATGCCGAACTCGGGGAATACGCAGCATCAATTGATCAGGCCCGGTGTGACTTCCCGCAGCTCAAAATCCTCAAGAGTATGGAATGTGAATACATCCCGGAATATCGATCATGGTACGAAGACGAATTACTGGGCGAATACAACTTTGACTACCTTGTCGGGGCTGCACATTTTTTTACTGAGGGCGACAGGTGGCATGGTACCTATGGTGGTACTAACTCTCCTCAGCGGCTGAGGGCATTTGCCGATTACACTGTCGATATGATGGAAACCGGTCTGTTCAGTTTCATCGCTCATCCGGACCTGTTCGGTAACTGCTACCTTAATTGGGACAGGGATGCTCTCGCCTGTTCCCGAGACATTATCAAGGCCTCTGTCGAACTCGGTATTGGTCTCGAAATCAATGCCCTGGGATTTCGGAAGCAAGCTTACAAAAAGAAGGACAATCCCTTCCCCATGTATCCCTGGTTACCATTCTGGGAAGAAGCTGCAACCCATGACGTTAAGGTGATTGTGAACTCCGATGCGCATCGACCGGCAGACCTGCAGGCTCGAACCGGGCAGGCTCGCAGGTTTGCCAGCGAACTGGCNCTTGCTTTTATGGATCTGAGGGATTTAGGGCGAGAGTAGAGCTCGCGAGTTCTTTTTCGGATGTATTATCAAGGATGTTTNTNGAGATTCCNGATTGGNTGACATTCACTCAGAGTATTCGCACTCATATTTCAACATAATCTGGTTATACCNAAAATCANATTCCTAACGGGTTCTGACGGCCCCA
>PBRC01000045.1:57647-143214 GCA_002725285.1 Gammaproteobacteria bacterium
TGNTTTACTCGNTGAGGTGAAGAGANNNNTNGNGGAGGTTTTGTCTGACTTGGATGAAGTTTCCTGGCTCTACTCTCCAAATAGAACCAGTTACGCAACATCCACTGTGTTTTCAGCTGCTGACTGATCCTCACCGGCAATCTTTCGCAACTCATTAAACTCACGCTGCAAAGCACGCTGCAGAATATTCGACTCCATCGCATGCAGAACAAATCTGGCGCCGGCATTGATGGCCATGGTTGAGGTTTCAATCGTCTGTTGGTGCACCATCACGGGCACGTTTGACGCTTCACACTTCCTGATGATATCCGTCACGACTTCTATATAGCGAGGGTTAGAGTAGTCGTCTGGTATACCGAGGGATGTAGACATGTCATTTGGCCCGATAAACACACCATCGATATTACCTATTGCAAGAATGTTCTCCAGATTTTCATATCCCGGCACGGACTCAATACCGATAACGACAAAGGTGTGTCGGTGGCGCTGTTCCAGATATTCTCTTGAGGCTTCACTTGGAAGCACATCTTCTTCGACTGCACGTTTCAGATAAGATCCTTTGAGGGGATGCCACTTCGCCGTTGCGACGACCGCCTGCACTTCCTCGACAGTTTCACAATAGGGTACGAGCACACCCGCAGTGCCGGCATCCAATGCCATGGCTACCCACTCGGCTTTGGGTACCGGGACTCGCACAATGGGTGCAATGTCGGCCTGTCTCAACATGGTACACAATTGCTGAATCTCAGCTCGACCACGAGACCCATGCTCTGTATCGATAATGGCATAGTCTATCGTGCTGCCACTTAACACTCCTGCAAAACGTGTCGACGCCACGGCGGACAGCATACAGCCATACACACGACCGCCATCTTTTAACGTTTGCTTTAACTTTGTGGCTTTCATCTATCAACTCCCTGTATCTATTTCTAGTACTTCGTACCTTGTATGTCGCCGTGGTCTTCGTAGTTCGCTGTGTAATCGGCGGCAATCTTCAAGGTGTTTTCAGTGTACTTTGAGGGCCGGCCACCAGAGACGATGAGCATATGGTATCCACAATCATGCTGGGAACACCCAGGTAAGGCCCGCCAGCTTAACTTCCGCGAAAAGTAACATACCCTGAAGACGGTTAAGAATACAGTCTCATTTTCAGCCAGATTTCGATATTATCGACCCAAACCGTTATCAGCAGGTGCAGGCACAATGCCCTGCAGAGGAATCATGTTACGCACATTGATATTGATTAACACCGGGCCAGAATGACCCATCGCCTGTGCGAGGCAGCTATCAAATGCTGCCGGATCATCCACAGTGAGACCCTTCACTCCCATACTTTCACACAGCATCACAAAATCCGGTGTATTGAGCTCGGTTTCGTTGATACGACCATCAAACTGATTGGCCTGTAGTGCTCGCAGCACACCAAAACCACCATCGTTGAACACTAAAACCACAATTGGCATTTGATATTGAGCTGCTGTTGCCAACTCCCCGACATGATACATAAACCCGCCATCACCATGCATAATAATGGTCTTAGTGCCTGTCGCGACGGCAACACCCATCCCCAGTGGTAACCCAGGACCAATGGCGCCGGACGTTGGAACAATATATCCACCAGGCCTGAAGACAGGTAACAGCCCGTTTCCCCAATAGTAACCAGGAATCGTGTTATCCCTGACAAAAAACGCATCCCTATCCATATACCTGGTGATGGAATCAAGCAGGATGGCATGATCCGGACCAATCCGTTCACGGTTTGCTGATTTCGTCTGAGCTGCAGCAGTTTTTATCTTCTCACGAAACTGTGCGTCTCCCGCTTCACTGGTACCGAGAGTCAGACTCTTCAAGGTTCCCCTGGCATCACCAACAACGCCAACTTCTGCCTTATAGTTAAGATTAATATTCCGGGGATCTATATCAATATGAATAAGTTTCGGCAATGGCGCTGAGATCTGGTTACCGGCAACTCCTGCCTGAAACGCCTGAAATCTTGTNCCAACCGCAATCAGAAGGTCTGCTTCTGAAAGANCCTTGAGTACCGGACCGCTCATTAGTACCGGTCCNAGTAACAACGGGTGATCATCTCGAAGCGCACCCTTACCGTTCAATGTAGTCAAAACTGGCGCATCTAATTTCTCGGCAAACTCCCGCAAGGTTTCAGAAGCGCCCGACAGTCCGATCCCGCCACCTGCAAGAATGACACGGCGACGAGTATTTTTTATTTCAGTCACTGCCTTCTTGATGAGCTCGGCATCTGCTTCTACGGGCGCTGGCAAAGATATNTCCAAAGGCAGCGCCTCGCTNCTCGCATACTGCAGATCGATTGGAATCTCGATTGCACCCGGTTGAGGCCTTGCGCTGAAAATATCTTCGATTACCGAGACAAGTTGAGTCTCTAATTCAGATATGTACTTCGGTGACGCCACCGACCGAGCGACCGATTCGAGCATCGGTTTCTGGTTTTCTGCTTCATGAACATAACCCTTTCCCTTACCGTAAAAAGTTGTCTCGGCCTGACCCGTCACAACCAGAACCCGGGATGAGGCATAGGCTGATTCATAAAGCCCGGTTACCGTATTGGTAGTCCCGGGACCAGTGCTGGCAAGTGATACACCCAGGCCACCCGTTGCACGAGCATATCCATCAGCCATATGGGTTGCACTCTGTTCATTGCGAGCCGTCACCATCTCAATTCCATCAGCACGACAGATCGCATCGACTATCGGCATGTTATGAATGCTGACAATCCCAAACACATGNCGGACGCCCACCTTCTTGAGGATGNCTGTGACTATTTCAGCACCGGTTCTACTCATCATTTTGATTCCTTCATTGTCAGGGGTCCATCGGTGTCTTGTTGATCAAAAGCAGAGTTCGCAGCAATGGAACCTGGAACTGGTATTAATGGAAGTTGGTGACCCCTATGCCTGCCGCCACCAGGCAACACCCGTCTCATCTTCTTCAACCANCAGCATCCTTCTCTCTAGTGCACANTGCAGGTGGGCCAGAGACTCACCTGTNGCCGGNAAAAAANTCATGTTAGTGATTTCGCTTTTAAATANCGCGGGAAACGTATCAACTGCGCGTTTAGGCGAATCACAGAGCTCGTAGAGCTTTTCAATCGCAACTTCATGCCAGTCAATCAACGCCGTGAGTCGCTCATGGATACCTGTATAGATACTCTCGTGAGCAGGCAGCACAAGAAGATCTGGCGGTAACAACTCGCGAAATCTCTGGCAGGAATTTATCCAGTCCCGCAACGGATTGGCGTGAGGTTCAGAAGGCTGAACACTGACATTGGGCGTGATCTTCGGGAGAATCTGATCGCCAGCCAGTATCAACTTCAGCTCGGGACAATACAGACAGACATGTTCAGGTGCATGACCGTGACCAATAACAGCCCGCCACTCACGTCCACCAATATCAATGTACTGACCGTCGTTAATTCTTCGATATCCTGCAGGCAATCGAAACATGCTGGCGCCGAAGTGACCAAATCTCTGCCTGTATCGATCCAATCGCTCCTCCGTAAACCCAGCCCGACGATAGAAGCGGATTGCGTCNTCGGGCACATCGGAGGGACCATCAGCAGCCATGGTTTTGCACATATAGAAGTCACTTCGACTCATCCAGAGTTCACAGTCCCATTTGCTGGTGATCCAACCAGCATTACCTGTGTGGTCAGTATGCAGATGGGTTGCGATCACCCTGGTGACAGGTTTGCCGTCAAGATGATTATCAAATATCGTCTGCCAGTGCTTCTGAATTTTCTGGTTCGGGATACCGGTATCAACAATCGTCCACCCATCGTAGTCTCGCAGCAACCAGGTGTTGATATGATTAAGACGGCCCATCATTGGCATCCGAACCCAGTAGACACCATCAGCAACCTCGGTCACTGATCCAGGCTTGGGAACCTGATCTTCGAACTGGTATTTGAGGGGATCAAATCCCCTCTTCGACATATTATCCACAACAATAAGTTCTAATTAATGAGTTCTAATTAATGAGTTCTAATTAATGAGTTCTAATTAATGAATCTCTGCCATTCCGGCCCAGGCTTTTTTCATTTTCTCTATATTGAATCCGGGTTCTTTGGCAGCATTGATGAGGATACGCTCTCTTGCCATTATTTTCNCTGCTTCCTCGACCACATGTTGTNCACTTTCAAGGGGTATAACCACCGAGCCATGTTGGTCTGCATGAATCAGGTCCTTCTCGTTGACTTCCATGCCATGCACATTCACCGTGCAGCCCCAGTCAACGACGTGAACCCAGGCATGGGAAGGATTGACCATACCAGCGAGCATCTGAAATTTCTCCTGGGAATCCGGCAGATCTCTGATACTGCCGTTTGTCACTAAACCAATACAACCGAGGCCATAGTGAACATTGGTGTTTACCTCTCCCCAGAGTGCGCCAAAGCCAGGGTTCTCATCCAGATCCTGAACAACTACGATACTTGGGCTTGGACCACCCTCAGCGACATAGGTGTAGTAACCCACGCTATCCTGTGGCTTCTCTGGTTTATGAGTCGCCCTCATTCTGACGGTTCGCGCAAATCCCACAATGGGGGGAAGTTCAGGATGCGCACAGACAAGCGGTTTGATGTTGAAGCCGCGAGCTCTTCTACTGGGATCGACCACTTCCAGGGCGTTGCAGACTGTGGGAGTATCCAATGCTTTTAATGCGCCTGCCAGTTCTTCAGATAGTTCAGCCATATCCATTCTCCATTCTTCTCGACTATTCCTCGTCATGTGTAATACTACCTCGCTTCCCCACAGGAATGATTGCTAATTCTATTGGGACACTGTATTAAAGATACNTTTAGTAGATCGAANGGAGCAATAATATTTCTGTTATGAATGATCCCACTGAAAGCATCAGCGNCNCTTCAGCGGAAAAAATCCTTGAGATCAATGATCTATCGGTTGACTTTCACGGTGTACCAGCGGTTAAGCACGTTAGCTTTGACATTCAAAAAGGTGAAACCGTCGCACTTGTCGGTGAATCGGGATCAGGAAAATCTGTCACTGCACTGTCCATTCTCCAGTTGTTGCCTTATCCGGTCGCCACTCATCCAAGCGGTTCTGTCCGCGTCGGTGGCTTCGAGTCTGTTGGTGCTGACAACGATGCCCTGCGAACAATAAGAGGCAGCAAGGTCACGATGATATTCCAGGAACCAATGACTTCACTGAATCCGCTTCACAGGATTGAGAAACAGATTGGTGAAATTCTGCTGGTTCACAAGGGGATCAAACTAAATGTATCCCGACCACAAATACTGGAACTTCTGAACCTTGTAGGTCTGCAGAAANCAGAGGAAAAAATGCGTTCGTTTCCCCATGAGTTATCCGGTGGTCAGAGACAAAGAGTCATGATCGCCATGGCGCTCGCAAATGAACCCGATCTGCTGATTGCCGACGAACCTACCACTGCCCTCGATGTAACGATTCAGGCCCAGATACTGGAACTCTTAAGTGAACTGCAGCAGAAACTGGGTATGGCGATGCTTCTCATCACTCATGATCTGGGCGTCGTAAGAAGGATGGCTGAAAAAGTCTGCGTGATGACCGAGGGTGAAATTGTCGAAAAAGGAAAGTGCGGAGAAGTCTTCGACAATCCCCAACATGAATATACAAGGCACCTGCTTGCCGCTGAACCGAAAGGCAATCCCATTGAGCTGGATGAATCCTCTGCTGTTCTGCTGGAATGCGATAACATGTCAGTGAAGTTTCCGTTGAGCAAAGGATTCTTTTTCGTTAATAAATATCTGCAGGCGGTGGATGATGTTTCGCTCAAAGTCGCCAGAGGTCAGACACTGGGTATTGTGGGTGAGTCCGGTTCGGGTAAAACAACCCTCGGAATGGCGATCCTGAGGTTGGTGAAGTCAGAAGGAGATATCCTGCTGGAAAGCAGCAATCTCCAGGGGCTGAAGTCNAAAGACCTTCGTCCCTATCGNCGAGATATGCAGATTGTCTTTCAGGATCCTTATGGCAGCCTGTCACCNCGNCTNTCGATTCACCAGATAATCGCAGAAGGGTTGCTGGTTCACGAAAAAGATAAAAGCGAAGAGGAACGCCGCGAGGCTGTTGCCCGAGCGCTTGAAGAAGTAGGTCTGGAGGCCAATCTTCAGGACCGGTATCCACATGAATTCTCCGGTGGCCAGCGTCAGAGAATTGCCGTTGCGAGGGCACTTATTCTCAAACCGAAACTGCTGGTTCTGGATGAACCCACTTCTGCGCTTGATATGTCTGTGCAGGCCCAGATCGTTGACTTACTCAGGGACTTACAGCGACGGCACCAGTTAACTTATCTGTTCATCAGTCACGATCTTAAGGTTGTACGAGCTTTGAGTAACCACGTCATTGTAATGAAGGATGGCGTGATAGTAGAAAGCGGCACATCAGATCAGATCTTTGAATCACCAAAAACTGAATATACCCGCGCGCTTATCAGCGCAGCGTTCGATCTCTCGGTCCACTAGATTACTTATTCATTTCCTTCTGACAGGTACTCTCGTTTGTACATCCAATCTCACTCTGGCGTCTGACATTGAATACAAACACGGAACGGTTTCTTAACGGAACCAAGACAACCGAGAGATTTTACATACTTCAATTACGTTAACCCTAACGCACCAAAAGGGGGGTGAATCAGAATTCCAAGAATGGGACACTGGGACNGCTTTAAATTGAATCTATTATAACCTTCCGCCACAGTTGCCAACGCTGTTCATTTTTCAGTTGCGAGTGAAACTGAAGTGTTAGACCATACCCACTCTGGATATATCAGCAAAAGGTAAACCATGAACAGTCAGCAAGCTGAAGGCTATGACATATCAGCTGTGGAGAGTTGGATCAACGATAACATCCCCAGCCTCACACCACCCTTCACCTGGACCAGGCTGGAAGGTGGCCACTCAAACCTCACCTACCAGATCGATGGTTCTGACGGTAGTCAGGCAGTTATCAGACGACCTCCCCAGGGGCAGTTGCTGCCCAAGGCCCACGATATGAGCAGAGAATGGGCTTGTATCTCGGCACTGGGACCTACGCCAGTGCCTGTCCCTGCTGCCCTCGGATTCTGTGAAAGTCCTGACGTCACTGGCGCCTGGTTCTATGTGATGGGTCTGATTGATGGTCATCCGCTCTACAATGCCGAGGACACCCGTCTTTATGCGCCGGAAGAAAAAAGACGCGGTCTTGCCTGTTCTTTTATCGACGTTCTGGCGGAGCTGCACTCACTTGATCCCGATGAAATCGGTCTGGGTGATCTTGGAAAGAAAGAGAATTATGTTGGCCGACAATTAAAGACCTGGTATCGCTCCTGGNCCTCATCAATTGAAGCAGCCCAGTATGATGATCCAANAGCCCATGAGCTGCAGCAGTTTTTCCTCGATCACATGCCGGAACAGGGACCAGCCAGGTTGGTTCATGGAGACTATGGTGTTCACAACTGTCTGATTGGACCTGACGCCACCGTCGCCGCGGTTGTCGACTGGGAAATTTCAACGCTGGGAGATCCCCTGGCAGATCTGGCCTATGCACTCAATTTTTGGCCGGATCCAACCGATGCTCTCCCGCCTAATCCGGAAGGTGCAACATCACTGCCAGGTTTCGCTACTCGCAATGAACTCGCGCAACGATATGCCGACAATACTGGCAGGGATTTATCGAAACTTGACTACTATATTGGTTTTAATCGTTGGAAAAGCGCCGCGATCGTGCATGGTGTTTATGCCCGATATATGGAAGGCAAAAAGAGTACCGAAGGTATCGATCTGGATGAACTCCGAACGCGAATCGCAGGATCACTCAATCTGGCTGAACAGGCAGTAAATCGACTGGATTAGAGGCAACTAGGGTCTGAAAGCTCCATTGCATCGGATCCTCATCCCTTTTACACCTGCTTCTACACCTGCTTCGAATAATGAATAAAACATTTTCTCGAAAGGCTATTGCCAAAATCGGAAGTCAGAGATAGAGTGCGTCGCTTTTCAAGTTGAGGATGGTCAGGTTTCGATCCGGCTTACTCTTCTGCTGAATGATGAAATCGAGGTCAAATATCAGTGTTCGACCATAGAACTACCCAGGGTGCCTATTTCGCTTTAGCCGCCTATATGTTCTGGGGATTCGTACCCATCTATTTCAAATGGCTGTCACATGTTTCCGCCTTTGAGATTCTTGGACAGCGGATCATCTGGTCCATCCTCCTGCTGCTCTCTATCCTGGCTTACACAGGTCAGTTGCACACCCTTAGAGTAACAAAGAATAAACTCGCGGTTCTGTTTCTAAGTGCCACCTTACTGTCCATCAACTGGCTTACATTCATCTACGCCATCGTTAACAACAACATCGTAGAGACAACCCTTGGTTACTTCATTACGCCCCTTGTCAGCATATTTCTTGGCATGGTTTTTCTCAATGAACGACTGAGACCGTTGCAGTGGGCAGCAATAACAGTTTCGGCATCAGGCATTGGCTTCCAACTGATCTACTATGGAGCAATGCCCTGGATTGCACTTTTGATTGCCTTCAGCTTTGGTTTTTATGGTTTAGTCCGAAAAAACCTTGATCTTCACGCGGTCGGCGGGCTGACACTTGAAGCATTGATCATCGCTCCCGCCGCCCTGGCGGGGATTACCTGGCTATATCTGCAAGGTGAGATGAAATTCGCCCATGTTGATCTTAAGACCGACTTTCTCCTTGCACTGGCTGGCTTTGTCACCTCATTTCCACTTTTGTGTTTTGCTGCGGCAGTAGCAAGACTTTCACTCACGGCGANAGGCATGTTTCAGTACATTGCACCAAGCATCNCTCTGCTTGTTGCCATTGTGATCTACGGCGAACCTTTTGGCATTGATCGAATCATTACATTCTGCTGTATTTGGATGGCTTTAGTTATCTTTAGCTGCGAGACTTATTATCATCATCGACGACTGCCTGGCACAGTATGAGTCAATTTGACGAAGATATATCACTGATACGAACCTCAGAAACCGAATACCAGGCAATCATCACAGATACCTGGCAGATAAATGTTGGTCCAAATGGTGGCTACATCGCGGCTATCATGTTGAACGCGCTTAAACAGACAACTAATCCTGAAGGTAAAGCAGAGATTCAAACTCGATCCCTGACCTGTCATTTTCTGTCTCCTTCAACGCCGGGACCCGCCACATTGACAGTCAACCTCGAAAAGAAAGGCCGGACTCTATCGTCCGGCACCGTCCATCTGTCCCAGGGATCAAGATCAATTGCCATCGCCGTTGTTTCATTTGCTAACAGCAGAGAGATGCTCAGCTTCAATGATATTGAGATGCCAGTCGTCCCCGCGCCAAACGAAATACCGACATCTCATCACATGAACCCCAATATGAAATACCACGCTGCTTTTCGATCAAACTATGATCAACGACTGGCTATTGGACCAATCCCTCCCGCGATTGCCGATGANGCGCTGGTCGGAGGCTGGACACGGTTCAGGGATACGAGAATATTCGATGACCTTGCCCTGCTGGCCATTTCGGACTCCTGGTATCCGGCCATGTATGCTCGAACCAACGAGTCAGTACACTCGCCAACTATCGATCACACTGTACATTTCTTACATACCTTGCCCTGGGATGCAGGAGATCACTTCATTCTTGTGGCGTTCAAAAATGAAACTGCTGCAGACGGGTATTTGGTTGAGGATGGATTCCTCTGGACCGAGACGGGCATTTTGTTAGCGCGTTCCCGACAACTGGCCATCATCCTGGAGCAAACCTGAAGCCCTCAGTCCACGGGCCTGATTAGCGACTATCTACTTCCGCTCGCATTTTTTCGTAAGCCGCCTCATCCAGTGAGAACCTCGAAAACAAGATTGCACCGACCACGTAGCAAATCAACGGCAGCATGCCGTAAAGGAATGCAATCGAAACCTGAACCGTCATGGTCTGGTCCTGGTTTGGAACATACCCAGAGAACTGCAACACATAACCGGTGATAAATATCATGACACCAACGGCGCTTTTCTGCACAAAATTGAATGCCGCAAAGTAAGAACCTTCTTTTCGTTCGCCAGTTGTATATTCATCATAATCAATGATATCACTTTGAATAGAAGGCGCGATCGTGCCACCACAACCGGCAGCCAGACCTGCAAAAAAGGCAAGGAATGAAATAATTGGTACTCGGAGATCGGTGTCAAGGAACGGCAGAGAGAACATGCCTCCAAAGGATACTCCAGTGAGTAACATTGAGAATATCCACAGTCGAATCTTACCGAATTTTTTTGACAGGGGTATCCAAATGGGAACTGACAGTGAAGAAGGAACCATATAGCACAGGATAAATAATGCGGTTAACTCCGGGCGCCCTACAATGTACTGTGCCACGTAGAGCGTCAGCAACCCGATGACCGCGCTGCCGGTGTTTTCAATAAATGTCACCACCAGAACCAGCCTGGCATGATGGTTCTGCCAGACATCTCTGAAGGCAATAAAAGGATTTTCATTCACTCTGCCCTGAAAATCTTGTCTTTCTCTCAGCTGATAAACCGCGTAGCCAATCAAGAGAGCCGTGACAATAGAAGCCAGGACGCTCAGTTCAAAAGCCATGCTTCGAACCTGATCAGCACCTTGACGCTCGGCGTTTATCAGCAACTGCATACTGATCAGAGACAAAATCGAACCAACGGTGAACGCCGCATGACGCAATCCGTAAAGACGGCTGCGCTCATGGTAGTTCGACGTCAATTCAGCACCCAGAGACATATGGGGCACGATAAATATCGTCATCGCAGAGTAAAAACCGATGACGCCTACCGCCATCCAGGCAATGAGAGCCGCACCTTCCAGAGTGGTCAACGGTGAAAACACCATAATGAACCCGAGAGAGACAGGAACAATGCTAAACAGCAGCCAGATCCTGCGTCGCCCCAGACTATGTCTGGTTCGATCACTCATATACCCAACCAGTGGATCTGATACCGCGTCCCATATTCTTGAAACAAAGAAAATCGTGCTCATGACTGCAGGGGCGATCAGCAAGATATCTGTCGAAAATTTCATGATGTACAGGTTAATGAGCAGGTACATATAACCTGCACCAACACCCGGTGCACCATAGGCGACGACGGTGTTCCAATCTAAACGGTCATGATTCGAATTGCGGGGATCTGCCGGGGTTACAACTGCCATATTCACCTTAAACTGTACGTTTGAGGGATACTGCGTGATCGCTTAAATATAAGCAACTCTACCTGATCCTTCGCGGGGACGATGGGTTTAAAGCAGGGCATGCAGAGCCAGTGACTTTTCGGCTCAATTTCAGCTATTCTTAGCGCCTTTTTTGCCGGTAGTCCCAAAAACAGGAGTGTTATTATGACAATGCAACAGACACCTCTCCTCATGTCGAGAATTGTTGGAAGAGGAGCTCAATTAGATCCACATGAAGAAGTCGTCACACTGCTGGAAAACGGAACCCATCGGCAGACCCTTAAAACGACCTGGGANAGAGCCAATCAACTGGCAGCCGCGCTAAAAGCACATGGCATTAACGTCGGTGATCGAGTTGCCAGTTTTATGTGGAACAACTATCGACATCTCGAACTCTACCAGGCAGTGCCTTCCATGGGTGCGGTCCTGCACACGCTGAATATCAGGCTTTCACCCAATGATCTGGAATACATCATTAATCATGCAAAGGACCGCATCATCGTTGCAGATGAAGATCTGTTGCCTCTGCTGGAGCCGCTTCTGGATAAGATTCCAACAGTGGAGCTCCTGATAATCTGCGGGCATGGCGACGGCGGAGAATCAGGATTTAAAACTTGCGTCGACTATGAGGACTTCATCTCCGAGCAGGCCACAGAGTTCGACTGGCCAGCTATTGATGAGAACGCACCGATGGGACTGTGCTACACAAGCGGTACTACGGGCAAACCCAAAGGTGTGATGTACACCAACAGATCAACATATCTTCATACCGTTACCCAGGCAATGACGGATGCAATGAACTTGTCGGCTCTGGATTCACTCTGCGGGATAGTACCGATGTTCCACGCGATGGGATGGGGATTGCCATTTGCCGCCTCCATGCTGGGATGCAAACAGGTTTATCCCCATAAATACATGGTACCGGATCGCCTTCTGCAACTTATGTCCGATGAAGAAGTCACAATTTCTGCTGGTGTACCCACTATCTGGCAAGGCGTGAAGTCAATTCTGGAATCCGATGAAGGCAGTAAATTTGACCTGAGTAAACTGTCACGTCTGACCTGCGGAGGTTCAGCACCACCGGTTTCCATGATGCGCTGGTACTGGGAAACCCTCGGCGTTGAAATGGTGCAGGGCTGGGGTATGACCGAGACCAATCCTCTTGGAACCTTGTCCCGCAAGGTAGCCAAGAGATCTCACCTAAAACTCACAGAAGACCAGCANTTTGAGAATATCGCCAAGGCGGGCTTGCTCATGCCTGGACTGGAACTGGAGATTTTTGACGAAGAATGGAATACCTTGCCTCACGACGGTGAAGCAGTGGGTGAGTTGCTGATTCGAGGCCCCTGGATTGCCTCTGAATACTATAACGACCCACAGCCAGACAAGTTCCACGATGATTGGCTGATCACCGGTGATGTGGCAAAAATCGATCCCGAACAGTATCTGATTATTGCCGATCGCTCAAAAGATCTTATCAAGTCTGGTGGAGAGTGGATTTCGTCAGTGGACCTGGAGAATCACATCGTTGCCCTCGAGGGTGTATCACAGGCGGCCGTTGTTGCGCAGCCCCATCCTAAGTGGGACGAGCGCCCGATTGCTCTGGTCATTCTGGTTGAAGGAACTAACGTCACACGCGANCTGATTCTTGAACACTGTGCAGAGATATTTGCCAGATGGCAANTACCAGACGATGTCATATTTGTCGAAGAGATTCCTCTTACATCGACGGGCAAGATAGATAAGAAGACCATTCGCGCCCAGCTGGCAGAAGACAATTACCAGCTCCCAGATTTAAGATCTGCCTAGCATTCATGCAATCGCTGGAGGCAATCGCTTATTCCGCTGAACTAAGGGAACTGCTGAGTTCTAACCTGAATGACTTTCAGGACCAGAGGCACCAAAGTCAGTCTCTGACACGAGCAGCAGTTGCCCTGACAGTATCCCAACATAATGAGGAAACTGCCCTGATTCTGACAAAAAGACAACCACGACTCAAAGACCATGGCGGCCAATGGGCTCTGCCGGGTGGCAGGATCGATACGGGTGAAAGCGCGGTTGATGCTGCTCTCAGAGAGTTGCATGAAGAAGTGAATCTGGAACTGATCAGTACATCCGTGCTGGGCCTGCTGGATGATTACACGACAAGATCAGGTTTTGTTATCACGCCAGTTGTGGTCTGGTCAGACGTCAATATTAAAAACCTTAATCCGAATCCAGATGAGGTTGCATCAATTCATGCCTTCACATTCAGCGAGTTGATTCGCAAAGACTCACCGAATCTGGAAACAATTCCAGAAAGTGATCGTCAGGTACTATCTATGAATTATCTGAACGATCGGATCTATTCTCCTACTGCCGCCATGTTGTATCAATTTCGCGAAGTATGCATTTTAGGTAACGACACGAGAGTGTCGCACTATGATCAACCGGTTTTTGCATGGAAGTAATCCCTGTCAAAACACCAGTGGATATAGCGGTTTTATTGATCTTGTGAGAGTTTCACAAAGAGAGTAAAACCCAAAGAACAAAAACAGACCAAGGAAAAGAAATGAGGGATTACAGCGGTTACCAGTACCTGACTGTTGACTTTAAAGATCAAATTGCGAAGATCACATTGAATCGACCNGAACGTCGAAACGCCGCCCATGATCCAATGCATCAGGAGCTGGAAACAATATTCTCCGATATCGGCTCTGAAGATGAGGTACGTGCTATCGTCCTCACAGGCGCCGGTGAAGCATTCTGTGCCGGTGGCGATGCAACATCGATGGACTCCGGCGAGTTTAATCCCACCGGGCCGAGGATTCCATTTAATGGTGTGCGCCGGTTAGTCCACAGCATGCTGGATGTGGAGCAGCCCGTCATCGGTGCAATTAATGGTGATGCTGCCGGACTTGGCGCTTCTCTGGCTCTGATGTGCGACATAACCTACGTCGCTAATTCAGCCAGGATTGGTGATACACATGTCAAGATGGGACTGGTAGCAGGTGATGGTGGCGCAGTTTTGTGGCCCATGTTAATCGGCATGGCGAGAGCCAAACAGTATCTGTTCACAGGCGACTGGATAACAGGCAGTGAAGCCGAGCGCATTGGATTAGTCAACGCTGCATTACCCACAGAAGAAGTTCTACCGGCAGCGATGGCATTTGCTGAACGAATGGCAAAAGGTGCACCCATGGCCATCCGATGGACTAAATACACCATGAATAAACTGATCCGGGAGCAGGTAAATCTGGCACTGGATACCGGCATGTTTCTGGAAGCCGCAACGATGGGTACTGATGATTTGAAGGAAGCAGCTACTGCTTTTCTTGAAAAGCGTCCGCCTGATTTCGAGGGACATTAACAGCAGAAATAAGGATACGGGTGAACATGGATCATTCACAAGTAGAAGCAACGAAAGAGGGGCAGCCCATGAATTTGGACTTTGGTTTTAGTGAATCTCAACGCCTCTACAGAGACCAGATTCGACGGTTCGCACGGACTGAACTCTCACCCATGAGAGAAAAATGGGACCGTGAACGCAAACGCCCTCAAGATAAGGTTCAGCAAGCAATATCTCTCGGCTTGCTCGATCCGGAAATGGACCATGTGAGCCGAGGAATCATGATTGAGGAAGTTGGCTATGCGGATTTCAACTGTGCGCTCCCCTTCCTCGTCAGCACGGAGCCCTTTGAACTAAACCGTCTGGACGGTGTGCCTGACGAGGTACGTGATCCAGTTCGAAATGCAGTGCGTGAGGGAAGAACCATCATCGCCGTCGGTTTTACGGAACCAGGTGGCGGTACCGATGTTGCCAACTTTCAGAGTAATGCTGTCCTGGATGGAGATGAATGGGTTATCAACGCGGCAAAAAATTCGATCAGCTGGGCTGATGCAGACTACTTTACGATAACCTGTCAAACAGAGAGTCCAGAGAAAGGGATCTGGTCTCTGAGCAACTTCTTTATACCCGGGGATACCGAAGGCGTATATCCACCCAGAATGTGGGAAGATCTCGGCACCCGTGCAGCCGCTCGAGGTGAAGTCCGTTTTGAAAACGTGCGGGTACCAAAGAACTATCTCATTGGTGAGCGTGGCAAGGCTTATATTCAGATGGCCCAGTTATTTGATACCAATCGCGCCTATATTGGACTTAAATGCATCGGCGCCGCCCAGGCCTCAGTTGATGAAACCTGTGAATATGCCAAGCAACGAGTGGTCATGGGTAATCCGATATCAAGCTATCAAGGTGTGAGTTTTCCTTTGGTCGAAGCAGAGACAAAACTCGAAGCCGCTCGTTTGCTTTGCTACAAAACCTTGTGGCTGCGAGACCAGAATCTTCCAAACTCAAAAGAAGGTGGCATGTGCAAGTGGTGGGTACCCGAACTTACATTCGAAATAGTACGAGAATGCCTGACCCTCCATGGGCACTACGGCTATTCGAATGAACTACCCTTNGAGCANCGACTGAGGGATATTTTAGGCTGGCAGATCGGTGATGGTACATCACAGGTATCAAAACTTATCGTGGCAAGAAGCATGTTTGGAAAGGAAAATGTTGGTTAAGACAGTATCAACTCCAAGAAATTGCAGTTACTGACCTCTCACTATTCAGAACGTCAACACGACACGTGTCAGTTTCCCCTCTCTCATTTCTCTGAAGCCATCGTTGATCTCAGAAAAATGTCTGGTTTTGTCTACCAGTGGTTCGAACTGAAGCCGACCGCTTTCGCCTAGNGCGGCAATCTTCTGAAAATCGACATGCGGTTTTGAAGAACCGTACACAGAACCCGTGAGCACTTTTTCACGCAACAACATAATAGCAGGGATAGTTAAGAGCTCGGTATAACCAGGGAGACCGACAATGACAGCCCGACCTCCTTCTCTCACCAGGTTAAAACAATCCAGCATGGTTGAAATCTGGCCAACACATTCTATCGCCACATCGGCTCCAATCCGGGTTGCTGCGACAATATTTGCAGTCTCAGCAGGGTCAAGCGCATCGGTCGCACCTACCGCAAGGGCAACTTGCCTGCGTTCCTGGATCGGATCTACCGCAAAGATTCTCGCAGCACCCGCTATCCGTGCCCCTTGAACAGCAGCGAGTCCAACACCACCACAGCCCAGTACCACCACTGACTCACCCCAGCGTACAACTGCCGAATTAACCGCCGCGCCGAAACCCGTCGTAACACCGCAACCAATCAGACAGGAATAAATGGGTTCAAGTGAGGTGGAAACAGGGACTGCCATAGCCTCTGGCACCACGACATGTTCACAAAAAGCCCCGAGTCCCATGAACCGGTCGAGTCCCTCACCACCCTGACTGAGGGGACCCTTTCCCTCTGTCGTCATGTTAATGCCCCGACATAAATGCACTTCACCTCGTTTGCAGGATGCACACTCGCCACATGCTGGAGTCCATGATAGCACCACAGTATCACCTTCTTTGACAGATCCGACTTCATCTCCCACGGCTTCAACCACACCTGCAGCTTCATGACCCAGAACAACCGGAAACTGAATCGTTTCCTTGCCTTCAAGTGCACTTAAATCACTACGACAGATTCCGCAGGCACTCACCTTGACACGCACTTCGCCAGGTTTTGGATCAGCCAGGTCAACCTCTTCAATGGTGAAGTCCGCATTACTTGAACGGGCTATTGCCGCTTGAGTTTTCATTTTGGCTATTTCCCTGNGTGAGCGGCTCGTTACCGGATGCTATTCAGCNCCGTGTATGCCGCGAAACTGATCTCTCCAGAAAGGCTCCCTCAATACTCTCCTCAGAATCTTCCCNACCGGCGTTTTCGGTAATTCTTCAACAACGTGTATCTCTTTAGGCACTTTGAATTTCGCCAACTGGGTTTTCGAAAAGGCGAGCAGTTCCTCGGGGCTTGTCTCATAGCCGGGCCTCAGTACCAAAGATGCGTTGATCGCCTCTCCCCACTTCTTATCCGGCACCGAGAAAACACCACATTCAGCCACGGCTTCGTGTTCCATCAAGGCATTCTCGACCTCTGCGGGATAGACATTAAATCCACCTGTGATAATCATGTCTTCCTTTCTGTCAGCCAGATAGAAATACCCGTCCGCTTCCATTCTTCCCAGGTCACCCGTACGCAACCACCCATCTTGCAACCTCGTCTCGTCAAGATCAGGTCGACGCCAGAATCCCGGCGTCGTCCACGGAGCACAGATGCAGATTTCACCGACTTCTCCAGGTTCAACATCCCGCCCTTCGTCATCGCGAATTCGAACTTGTGCGTGTGTACATTCCCTGCCAACCGAAGTGAGCCGCGCTTCAGCTTCCGACAAAGCCAGCTCATGCTCTTCCGGGCCCATATAGGTGTTGAGGCCATAGGCTTCTGTCTGTCCGAATCCCGTATTGAGGATAGATCCCAGTTTTTGCCGGGCCCTTTTCACCAATGAGGGTGCTGCCGGAGACGCTGCATACACAACTGTTCGCAGGCTGCTGAGATCCCGGGTATCCGCATCAGGATGATCGAGCAGAATTCGAAGCAATGTTGGCACGGCCAGCATCATGGTCACCTTGTGTTCTTCAATGGCACCTAGAATCGCCTCTGGATCTGCCTCGGGGAGGATAACCAGGGTGCCCCCCGCTATCCAGCAGCTGTCCATGGCCCTACCGCAGAAATGGCTTAAGGCAAGTTGACCCAGCAGATTGTCATCTGGTTGCAGGTCAAATATTTCGGCCCAGAAATTCATTGCCGCAGACACACCTGAATAACTGTGAGTAATCCCCTTGGGTCGTCCGGTCGTACCCGAGCTGTACAGGATGTGAGCGAGNGACGAGGGCGGCAAATCAATCAANGGGCNGTCTTCGTCACCGGATTCATCCAGCTCAGAAAGATCGATCACACCTTCCGCTGAATGAAACGAAAGAACTTCTACCGGATCTTCAGCAATTGCCAGGGCACGGGCATCATCATCGGCTGCCATCACGATAATAAATCTGGCTTCTGTATCATTCAGCATGAAAGCATGTTCAGCTTCAGTGAGAGCACCCAGCATGGGCACAAGCACACCGCCTGCCCTTGCTATGCCGATGACTGATTCGACATATTCAATACAATTTCTCTGTATCAGAGTAACGCGTTCAGTTGGCTCTAATCCCAGCTTAATCAGCCCACGGGCAATAATGTCTGCATTTGTATTGAGTTCAGCGTAGGTTCTACTGCGATCACCATCAATCAGTGCCACCTGCTCTGGCCAATGTCGACCAGCTCTTGCAGGATAGTGCGAATAGGGATGAATCATGGTTATTTATCCTCGTCCGGAAGATGACGTTCAGCGGGACCGGCATAGTGGCCACCCAACTCATCCGGGATAATCCTCAAAGGTACGCCCTCACGAATCTCTTCGGTTATATGAGCCAACAGTGACATGCCGTAGGCCAGAGCCCCCAACCCACCGATAATCAGTGGGTCGAAATTAAGATCAGCCAGTACCGCACCGATGGCTCCTGCGAGGTTGACCGGAATCTTCCTCCCNTTCTGATTCGCCAGTTCAGCTTCAATCTCGTCCAGGCGCTGACCATGGCTCCGCCAACCATCCAGATCAATCGCGATGCGTCGCACTGCAATGGCACGAGGCTCCCCTTCTTTATGTACCGGATGCCCAAGCCCAGGTACAGCGCCTCTTTTTTCCAACCAGAGTTGTATGGTTGCTCTGACGGCAGCAACGCTATCCAGGTCCTGCGCAACTGATGCCATCAGCATTTCTGCTGGTTCCTGNGGAGATCCCGTGATCGAACCACTGGCCAACATACCGCTCGCCAGTGCCGGGATAGCTGATTCGGGAAACGCAGAAGCAGTAAATCTGGCGGCACCAGCCGCAGCACTGATGAACTGTTGGTCCATACCGCTGCGCAGAACCAGATCGAACAATGCCGATTCACGCTCATCAGGTAGTTCACCGGATAGTATTAAAAAGGCAGCCTGACTGTAATTGAGGTTGGTGATTAACTCCTCAACCGGATAACCACGCACATTGATTTTNCCACTCTGANCCTGACTGATTCGAGTCGTCCAGTAGTCACTCCAGTCACCGGACGCGACATACTGACCAATATGTCGCCGTTTAGTTTCTTCTGACATTATTCTTNCCNCTGTTATGCCANCGATGATGGAACGGGCTCAAATCTTGGNAATACGAAGTCGGACTCCCTCTCAAATACCACCTGTACCGGCATCCCTACCGTCACTTTCTCATGAGGGCAGCCTACCACATTGGAAACCAGCCTGACGCCAGGATGAGTATCACTATCAAGCTCAATGATGGCGACGACATAGGGTGCGGGAATGGCTGGATGATAGGTGCGGTGGTAAACGACAAAACTGAATACTTTGCCCAGACCGGAAACAGGTCTTGTCCCAAGATCCTGGGACCAGCACTCNGGGCACACCGGACNACCTGGCAGAAAGCCATGATCACAGGTTAAACAGACGGATACTTCAAGTGATTCCTGCTGACAGGCATCCCAGAACTGCGATGTAAAAGCGTTCGGCTGAGGTAGCGGGTAGAGATTTTCGTTATCCATTGATATCTCCTACTTCCCAAGAATCAGGGTTGAATGTGTGTTCATCCCGAGACCGTGACCGCTGACAAGAGCGGTCTCAGCATCAGTTATTTGACGACTTTCAGCCTCATTTCGCAGCTGACGTACCGCCTCGATGACGTGTAACATACCACCTCCATAGGCTTCTGCCAGCAATCCCCCACTGGTATTAACCGGCAAATCTCCATCAGGGCCGATACGGCCTCCTTCTACGAAGGATCCTGATTCACCCTGCTTACAAAATCCGTATGCCTCAAGTTGCATGAGGACAACTATAGTGAAGCAGTCGTAGAGTTGCACCACATCAATATCGTTAGGAGCCAAGCCCGCTCTGGCGAGGGTCGCGGGTCCACATCTGACTGCTGGTGAACTGTCAAAATGATCCGGAGATGACCAGGTTCCAAAACTATGTGCCTGACCATAGCCAAGCACCTCAACCGGGGGCTTGCGCAGGCTTCCCCTGTACTCAGCAGACGTGACGACAACAGCCGCAGCGCCATCGGATACCAGGCAACAGTCAGGACGTCTTAGCGGTTCGACTATATATCTCGATTCACGGTAATCCTCAAGAGTTAAGGGATCCTGCAACTGAGCACCGGGGTTCCGGACAGCATGAGCCCGGGCAGCAATAGCAACCTCGGCAAAATGATCTTCGCTGGTGCCCCAAAGATGCTGATGACGATTCGCTGCAAGTGCATGCATTCCTGCGGCACCAAATAACCCATACGCTGCTTCATCACCTCGCGCATAGTCAAACGAACCAGGTGAAGACAGAGGTGCATCCCCATAGACGCACAGGCATACAGAGCACAGCCCTGCCTCAATTGCCATCACGGCTCTCTGAATGATCGCGACGCTGCCAGCGCCCCCCAGAATCTCGGATCCGGTATAGCTGGGATCCAGACCCAGTAACTGCCCCAGTGCCAGATAGTGTGGCGTAATCCCATTAACAATTCCTTGTGCAGGGCCCGGATCAGTCACGAGTCCATCTACATCCTGTGGATTAAGTCCNGCATCCTCCATCGCCTTCACNGCAGCCTCGACTTCGAGATCCAGAGNAGTTCTGCCAGTGAGTTTCCCGAAGGGTGAGTTTCCTACACCTGCGATCAGTACTTTATCAGTCATCCAGTTAATCTCTCCGGCAAATCAGGCAATAAATTGAATAACACAATTATATTGAGTGTTACTTGACAATCAAGTGATAGTTTCATAAGTTGTCGCCATTCAGAAAAATCTTNAAAGGCAGNCTGATGGACCTTAAACATACAGAAGAACATGAGGCGATGAGCCGTACGCTGAGAGACTTTGTTGACCGCGAAATTAAGCCAAATACCCTTACCTGGGAACGGCAGGGCGAAGTTCCCAGGGAGATATTCACCAAACTTGCTGATCTCGGATTCCTTGGCGTTCGACTGCCACCGGAGTATGGCGGCAGCGGACAGGATTTCTGGTTCACAGCGGTTCTGGTGCAGGAGCTCATGCGCAGCGGTTCTATTGGTGTGGCAGTTGCAATCATGGCGCACGCCGAGTTTGCGACCAAAGTTATTGAGCGTGGTGGTTCACACGAACTCAAGTCAAAGTATGTTCAGGCTGCCGCCGAGGGTAGACTTATTGGCGCACTTGGCGTATCCGAGCCGGATGCCGGTAGCGATGTTGCCGGTCTTCGAACACGGGCTGAGCGTGATGGTGACGACTATGTCATCAATGGGTCCAAGCTCTATATCAGCAACGGCACAATTGCCGATTACATCACCACGGCGGTTCGCACGAGTGATGAAGGTCATCGGGGTATTTCGCTTATTGTCGTACCTGCAGACACCANGGGGTTAACCCGTTCACGCTTACAGAAAATAGGCACTCACTCTTCCGATACGGCGGAGCTCTTTTTTGAGGATTGCCGGGTTCCTGCTGAAAACCTGGTCGGCAAGGAAAATGAAGGCTTTCGTCTGATCATGGAAGGCTTCGAAAGTGAACGGCTGGTACTCTCGGTGATGGCCTGTTGCCAGGCCCGCCTGATGTTTGAAGAGGCCAGGCAGTGGGGCCATGATCGTAAAGCATTTGGTCAGTCAATCCTGGGATTTCAGGTCTGGCAGCATCGATTAGCCGATATACTGACTCAAATAGAAGCNGCAGAAACTCTCACCTACAGAGCCATCGATACCTATGTCAAAGGTGAACCCGCAAACTCCATCATTTCAATGGCAAAACTGTTCTCCACAGAAATGGCTCTTGATACCGCTCGAGAATGTGCGCAGATACAAGGTGGTCTCAGTCATATGGAGGAATGCCTGATCGGTCGCCTCTACAGGGATTCACTCGCTCTGACTATTGGTGCGGGAACCAGTGAAACCATGCGCAACATCATTGCGCGAAGCAACGATCTGGTGGGTTGAACAACATGTCTATCAAAACTGATTTGGTCGACGGTGTACTTACCGTTACCCTGGATCGACCCGAGGCGCGAAATGCCCTTAATTCAGAGATGCGAGAAACGCTTCTGGCCGTCTGGGAAGAGTTCAGGGATTCAAACGATGCGAGAGTCGGCATCCTGACCGGCTCGGGAGACCGGTCTTTTTGTGCGGGCGCTGATCTCAAGGAGATCGGAGACTACTACCGGTCAATGACGCCCATTGAACGAAGAGAACTGGGCGTGCGCACACCAGGTCTTGGCGCCATCACCAGAAATTTTGATCCCCGCAAGCCCATCATTGCGGCAATCAACGGTCCCTGCCTGGCAGGGGGACTCGAACTGGCACTGGCTTGCGATATCAGAATTGCGGTCGAACATGCCACATTTGGATTACCAGAGGTAACTCGAGGCATTCTGCCTGGTGCAGGGGGTACGCAACGACTGCCCCGCTCACTGCCTCAGGGTGTGGCACTGGAAATGATTTTGAGCGGCGCGCCGATAGACAGTCAATCTGCACTTCGCTGGGGACTCGTCAGTCATATCGTTGCATCTGCAGACCTTTTGACGGAGGCGACTCGAATTGCAAAACTGATTGCGGCAAATGGTCCATTGGCAGTCCGGGCAGCCAGAGACGCCGTTTATCAGGGCATCACACTTCCCCTGAACGAAGCTCTGAATCTTGAGCAGTACCATGCAGAGCCGCTTCGCTTATCCGAGGATGCCAATGAGGGTGTCCAGGCATTTATTGAAAAGCGCCCACCCCGCTTCCAGGGCAAATAAACNAGAGAAATCAAAATCCACACNTAAACCTACNGAANCGAGGAAATCCATTATGGCAAGGCNAAAAATCGCCATTGATGCTTGGGCAACTCACATTTCACCTGAAGGTGCAACGAAGTGGCCGGCAGAGTTCAAGCATATCTTCGACAAATACAGATCTCCAAAAGTGATGACCGAGGGTCAGAGCGTTGATGCCCTGATTGCCGAAATGGACGAGGCTGGCGTCGATCGTATTATCCTCTCTGCCTTTCACTACAAGGGAGAGTGGGTTCTCAGCAACGAAGAGGTCGCCGACCTGGTCAGGCAGTATCCCGATCGTTTTACCGGGGCAGGAACTGTCAACATCATGCAGAAGCCCATGCAAGTAGCGGCAGAAATCGAACACATGGTGAAGGATCTGAATCTCTGCTGTATCCGACTTGAGCCCTATATGTATGGNGACGGCACAACCGGACTCCCACCTAACGACAAGCACTACTGGCCAGTCTATATGAAGTGCTCTGAACTGGGAGTGGCAGTGGCGATTCAGGTTGGGCACACAGGGCCGCTTTTACCTTCTGAATGTGGCCGCCCCATCTATCTTGACGAAGTTGCTCTGGCATTTCCCGATCTTGTGATTCTGGGTTGTCATGTGGGTCAACCCTGGCACGAGGAAATGATGATTCTCGCCTGGAAACACCCAAACGTGTACCTCGAGACTTCAGCCAGGGGCCCAAGGCAGTGGCCAGCTGCACTGGTTGATTTTGCAACCCGATGGGGACAGGACAAACTCATCTGGGCAACAGACTATCCGTTACTGAGTTTTGATCGGACATTGACTGAACTCGAAGAACTTGGTGTAACGGATGAGATCTACAGGAAGCTTGTCCGGGATAATGTCGTCAGAGCATTGAAACTGGACGTATAACAATGCCAACGCGAACAACGTCAATTCAGGAAACACTTGACAATATCAAGTATGTCGCCTGGCATGACATAAAGCACCTGGATACTGATAACGACGACACCACAAACNCGGTGATGATGCATATGTCAGCGAGAGACGACATGCTGNACTACGTGGGGTCGGGTCATGCTGGTGCGATTTANACACTGGCAGANACAGCCGCCGGGGTTAAGGCAGACAGTCTTGCTCAGTCGATGGATGCCTTTATTCTCTTAAGGGGCGCTGATGTAAAATACACGCAACGGGCTCTGGGTGATCTTGCCGCCAGAGGATTTGTATCTGCCCGGAGAAAGGAGATAGCCCGACAGCTTTTCAGTGAATCAAGTCGCGCTGATTTCTCTGTCGAAGTCGATATTACTGACCATAAAGATCAATCTGTTTTTCATGGAACGTTCAACTACGCATTGAGGCCTAGAAAATAATGTCTGACAAACTACTTAGCGAACGCCAGGACGGCGTCCTGACACTGACACTGAACAGACCCGATCGGCTAAATGCGATCGACATCGATATGCTCGATATGCTCGTCAGTGCNTTAGACGAGGGCGGAAAAGATGATGAAATTGGCGCCATTGTTCTCAAAGGTGCCGGGCGCGTTTTTTGTGCTGGCGCTGATATTGGTCAGATGATCGATCGAACGCCCGCCGACTGGCAGGACATAGTTGATCACTACCTGGATCCCATTCGTCTCATTTCAACAATCGAAAAACCGATTATCGCCCGCTGCCATGGCGATGTTATAGGCGGCGGGCTTGGACTGTCTCTTGCCTGTGACTTCAGAGTGGGCGCCGAAGGCTCCCGTTATTGCACGCCATTTGTGAACCTGGGGCTTGCCGGTTGTGATATGTCATCGGGTTATTTTCTGCCGAGACTGATAGGGATGGGTCGGGCGACAGATATGATGATGACGGCACGATTTGTCGATGCGAAGGAAGCATTTGAAACGGGTCTGTTAAGTCGACTGGTCAGTGAAGATGAACTGGACGGCACGGTAATGTCACTCGCGAAGAACTTCGCTTCTGGTCCGGCGCGTGCACTTGCGTTTACAAAGAGCGCCATTCGACGATCCATGGACAACGATATCACCGGTGAATTTGATTACGAGATATTCGCACAGGTCCAATGCCTGCAGAGCGAAGTCCATCGTGAACGGGTTGCTGCATTCTTTGAAAAACGGGGAGGATGAACTTGACTGGTCTATTGCTGAATCCTGAGCAAATCCAATTTACCGAATCTGTTCGCAGCTTTGTCGACACTGAAATTATTCCCAATGCAACTGCCTGGGATCTTAAAGAAGCCTATCCAAAGGACCTGCTTCGCCGTTTCGGCGATCTGGGCTGGTTGGGAGTCACTGTNCCAGAAGCTTACGGCGGTTCGGGTGGTGGATCGGTTCTCTACGCACTGCTNTGCGCCGANCTGGCCCGGGGTTCGGCTGGTATAGCGCTTGGTTTTTATGTGCACACTGCACTGGCAAGTTCCGCACTCGTTCATCTCGCCAATGAGACTCAACGAAAACGCTGGCTCCCTGGTACCGTATCCGGTGAGAAGATTGGTTGCTGGGCGTACGCCGAGCCTAATGCAGGTGCTGATGTTTCCACGGTACAGACTCGTGCTGTTCGTGACGGCGACGAATATGTCATTAACGGAACCAAAATGTATATCACCAACTCACCCTTTGCGAATTTCATGATTGTGGTTGCAATGACTAATCCTGATCTGGGACTAAAGGGCATGTCAGTGTTTTATGTGGATGCTGATACTGCCGGGGTAAAAGTCAATACGCCCCTGAGGAAATTGGGCATGGGTGCGTCAGAGATGGCCGAAATTGTCTTCGAGGACTGTCGAGTTCCAGNCCAAAACAGGCTGGGCCCGGAAGAAGCAGGATTTATTAGAGCCTTAAAAGTATTGACTTTAGGACGTATTGCAAGCGCTGCATTCGGTGTCGGCCTGGGACGAGCAGCGATGAACGAGTCACAGCTCTATTGCAACCAACGCATCCAGTTTGGCGGCCCTCTGACAGCCAATCAATTTATAAGATTCACACTGGCAGATATGGCAACCCGACTTGAGGCTGCCTGGCAACTGTGTCTGCATAGCGCACACTTGGCTGATGCCGGTCACCCGCACGATCAGGAAGCCTCAATGGCGAAGCTTTTCGCCACTGAGACGTGCACCTGGGCTTGTGAACGTGCCTTGCACCTGTGTGGCGCACAGGGTTATATGAAAGAAAGCCCTGTGCAAAGGTTTTACCGTGACTGCAAGGTGCTGGAAATTGGTGAGGGGACCAGCGAAATACAGCGAGAAACCATATTCAGACAGATGGGGCNGAGTTAATGGGGGTCCAGGAACGTCGCGAACGAGAAAGAGAAGCCCGTAAGGATGCGGTACTGGATGCTGCAAGAGAAATACTACTCGAGAAAGGATTTCGCGGAACCACAACAAAAGCGATTGCGGCGCGCTGTGAGCTCTCGGAGGCAACTCTNTTTTTTTACTTTAACAACAAGGATGAGATCCTCGCCTCGTTGCTGTTCGAAAGCATCGGCTTCTGGGGGGAAGGACTCGACAAGATTGCCAGATCCAGCATCGATTCCGAGAAAAAACTCAATCAGATCTGGCGCTTCCATGAGAAAGTTAATGATGAACACCCGGAGTACTATCTTATTTCCGCATACCTGGCCCAACCAAACTCGCTGGATGGCGTCTCAAAAGAAATAAAGGGAAGAATCGTTCAGCAGTCAGGTGACAATTTTCAACGTCTGGCGAACCTGCTTGAAGAGACGACCGGTCACGATGATGGACGTCATATGGCAGATACCATGTGGGCAACATTTCTGGGGCTGATGTTACTTCGTGAATNCCGCGTCAACCTCGGACACGGGGACGTAAGAAATACCAAACTGGATCGAAAAACTGCCTTTGACTGGNTGAAATACGGCTTTTTAGAAAACAAGTGAATANCGGACTTTCAAAATGAACAATATGCAAGCAGCGCGCCTTTACAAACCTGGNGAACCCCTGAAGATCGAATCCATTCCCATACCGGTGCCAGCAAGCAACGAAATCCTGGTTCAGGTGGAAGCCTGTGGTCTGTGTGGGACTGACATTCACCTGGCGGTNGATGGCGACATCCCGGTTCAAAAATCNCCCATTACACTGGGTCACGAGGCGGCAGGGATTGTTGCTGAACTGGGTCCTGAAGTCAGTGAGTATGCAGTTGGTGATCGAGTGGCGCTTTTTCCCTCGGCAACCTGCGGCCGCTGTCGATACTGCATGGCTGGCAGAGAATCACTCTGCGCATCCGCCAAGGTCTACGGTATGGTCCGTGATGGATCGCTTGCCCAATATGTCACCACACCTGTCTGGTCGGTGATTCGAATTCCAGACAGCGTCTCATTTGAACAAGCCGCGATTGTCACCGATGGTGTTTCAACCCCTTTTCATGCGCTTCGTTCTCGCGCTGCGCTAAAAGCCGGTGAGTCGGTTGCTGTAGTAGGTTGTGGCGGGCTCGGAACACATGCAATTCTGATTGCAAGAATGATGGGAGCCGGATTCATCGTCGCAATTGATACTCAGGAAGCTGCAAGATCGAGGGCATTGGAACTCGGTGCGGATTTGGCTATTGACCCAACCGCTGACCCTGGCGCACGCAAGGCTATTCACCAGTATCTCGGTGACGGTGTTGATGTTTCGCTGGAGTTCGTTGGGCGGGCAAATACTGTCGATACTGCAATCAGCGTATTGGCTACGGGCGGGCGGGCCGTGGTCGTGGGTGTTGGAATGGAATCACCACAACTGCCACCCCTGGTCAGGTTCGTTAGCAAGGAGCACTCTGTTATCGGATCGTTTGGCATGGATAAACGCGATATTGAAGACCTGTTGACTCTGATCGCAAGAAAGCGGCTGGATCTCAGTCGCTCTATTTCATCCAGCTATCCTTTATCCGGTATCAATGAAGCACTGCAGAGGCTTGCCAGTCAAAATACTGATGTTGTGCGTTTGGTAGTCAATCCTGGCAGATAAGACCATTCGGGTCAGAGTGAAATGCCGTTCTACTCTGACCCCAAAATTAGTTTATTCGTCGGGTAAAAGTCCCAAGATCCGGTAATTTCCCATCGCGGATCGTCAGCCGCGTCCTATCTACAGGACCGCGACCGGGCTTGTTAGTCTTTTCGGCTGTGATAGCCGCGGACAGGACTACACCTGCATAGTCAACCCGACAAGTGAGTAATTTCGGCTTAGTATCACTTCGATACAGCATAACATCAATTCGCTTTACCCTGCGTCGCACGCCAGCAACGAAAACAAAATCCTGTGATTCGTCATAATNCAGCAGCTCTGGCCATGTNGCAGGGACACTGGCACCAGCGATTGATTTGACGTTGGTTACTCCACAAGCTGAACTGATTTCGTAGGCAAAAAAACTTTCCACTTCAGCAGAAATCTCCGCATTCGCCTGTTGATACACACCAAAACCCATCAACAGCAAGGTTCTGACCACCAGAGTGTACCTGCAGCCCCGCTGAATTGACGATCCAGATCTATAAGGCATCTTTGTAGAATGCCAGAGATTCAGGATTGGCCAGCGCATCCGTATTGGTTACGGGTAAACCATGTATGACGTTTCTGACCGCCAGTTCGACAATTTTTCCGCTAATCGTTCTCGGCACATCAGGTACAGCGACTATTCGTGCCGGTACGTGTCTGGGTGATGTATTCTCTCTGATGGTTTTTTTAATGTTGGCTTCGATGTCTTCCGTCAGTTGAATGCCCTGCCTCAAGACCACAAATAAGATCACCCTCACGTCGTCGTCCCAGTCCTGTCCAACACAAATCGAATCAACNACCTCCNCTATCCTTTCAACCTGGCGGTAAATTTCTGCCGTCCCGATTCGAACACCACCAGGATTAAGCACAGCATCGGATCGTCCATAGATGATGTATCCGTTGTTCTGAGTCTGTTCGCCATAGTCNCCATGAGCCCANATATTTTCAAATCTGGCAAAATAGGCGTTGTGGTATTTTTCTCCTGAAGCATCNTTCCAGAATCCGACCGGCATTGACGGAAATGTAGAGGTGCAAACCATTTCACCTTTACTCTCGGAGATACCTTCCCCTTCATCATTAAAAATATGCACATCCATACCGAGTCCGGCACATTGCAATTCTCCTGCGTAAACCGGCAGACAAGGATTACCCAGTACAAAACAGCTGATGATATCCGTCCCACCAGAAATCGAGGCTAAACAGATGTCCTGCTTGATATCCCTGTAGACATACCGAAAACTCTCGTGACTCAACGGTGACCCCGTTGAAAGTACGCTGCGTAAATTTGAAAGATCATGGCTCTCGCGGGGTTTTTCACCAGATTTCTCAAGGCTGGACAGAAATTTGGCACTCGTGCCAAAGACACTAATTTTCTCCTGTTCCGCCAGGTCCATCATTGCCGCTGGTGAAGGGTAAAAAGGTGAGCCATCATACAGAACCAAAGTAGCACCACTGGCCAACCCCGAGACCAGCCAATTCCACATCATCCAACCGCAGGTCGTAAAAAAGAACAGCACATCATCCCGTCGCAGGTCCACATGCAACTGATGTTCTTTCAGATGCTGCAGCAAGGTTCCACCGACACCGTGAACGATGCACTTCGGTGTCCCGGTTGTACCCGATGAATACATGATATAAAGCGGATGATCGAAAGAAGTTTGAAGAAAATTGAATCCCTCGGCATCCGTTGTACTCGCAATGCCATATGCGGTTACCCGGGGCAGGTCTAAGGACCCTTTACCAATCAAACTCACCAGCAACACCTGCTCTATTGAATCCACACTGGCGACGATTTCACCTACTCGATCCGAGATATCCAGAACCTTTCCATTGTAATAGTAACCATCACAGGTCAGCAGCACCTTCGGTGAGATCTGACCAAATCGATCAAGAATGCCACTAACGCCGAAATCCGGCGAACATGAGGAGAATGTTGCTCCTATGCTGGTTGCTGCCAGCATTGTCACTACCGTCTCCGGTACATTTGGCATCAGTGCGGCAATGCGATCACCTGGTTCAACGCCGGCATTTCTCAACCAACAGGCGACACATTCCACCTGCTTACGAATTTCAGCGTAGCTCAGACTCCTTCTCGATCCATTCTCCAGACAGGAAACAAGCGCAATTCGATCATCATTGAAGCGGAGCAGATTTTCCGCAAAGTTTAATTTTGCTTCCGGAAACCACTCGGCACCTTGCATGCGATCATGGTTATTGAGAATCTGATCGCCCCTCTCCCCGATGACATCACAAAAATCCCACAATTTTGACCAGAACAGCTCCTTTTCTCTGACACTGAATGCATGCAGTTGATCATAGCTGCCTTTAACATCAACATGTTGCTGAAACTCCCACATTCGCGTATCGGCACGCTGATACTCACCCGGTATCCACAAGGGTTCATTCATTACCACAATTTCCGCCTAAAGTGACTCAATGATTCTAATCCAGACAGAACTGACAGGAAACCAATGCGCGTCAAGTCGTCGAGATCAAGGATGATTTCTTAATACTGACTCTATAGGATACGTTTTTTGCTGTTTTCAAGACTGATTATGTCGAATAATTTTCATGTGGTTGCCAGTAGATCCGAGTTTTCGGATGGTCAGCAAATGTACGTTGAACTGCATGGGCATGAAATTCTGTTATGCCTGCACAAAAGTAACTTCTATGCCATTTCATATTTCTGCAGTCATGGGGAATTCGCACTCGAGGGGGGTACTCTGCGAAACGGTTGCATTACCTGTCCATACCACGGCGCTGAATTCAGCCTTAAGGATGGCTCGGTACAGGCGCCACCGGCTGAGGAACCCATAAAGACCTATCCGGTCAGGGTTGAAAACGACACGATTTCAATCTGTATCAGTAACCCTGCCCCACAGACGGCTTAAGCAACTACACTTTAACGTAGGATATCCTGGAAATGAGTCACCCTCATGGTTCGCGTAGCGGGCACGCTGCTTTTATGCCTGGCACTTACTGAAACTAGTGAACAGGTGATCGCGAAAAATGTCGGGGAGCTGGAATGGACAACTATATCTCAAAACCGATTAATCGAGACACGATGTAACGGACCATTGGACGGTGGATCGATAGCAAACCAGGCCAGACACTCGCCAACAATAACCTGCTTACTTTGCTAGACTAGCGCGCCTTAAAAGGCAACTCTTCCGCAAATGTCTGAACCAAATATCGCACAAGATCTCATCCGCATCCTGGACCTGGAGCAAATAGACGTCAATCTGTTTCGCGGTGAACATGAGACCGTCGTCCATAGCCGCCTGTTTGGTGGACAGGTTCTGGCACAATCATTAGCAGCTGCAGATAAAACAGTCCCACAGGATCGACTCTGCCACTCTCTTCACGGATATTTTCTCCGCCCTGGACGTTCTGATATCGCGGTGGTTTACCGTGTNGAANGAATTCGAGATGGCNAAAGCTTCACAACACGAAGGATTGTCGCTATTCAAAACGGTGAGGCAATCTTTAGTATGGACGCCTCGTTCCAGATGTTAGAGACGGGATTGGAACATCAAATCAATTTAGGCGACATTCCAGATCCGGATGATCTGGAAGATGACGCCGCGGTTGCGCGCCGGGCAGGTAATTCGGCCAGTCACCGGGATACTCGAGAAAGACCATTTGACCTTAGATCAGTGAATCAGAACATCCAAACACAGAAGAATCTTCTGGAGAATCCTATCTGGATGCGATTCAAGCAGCAGGTACCACCTGGTCATCAGCTGCAACGTCACCTACTTGCCTATGCCTCGGATATAAGTTTTGTATCAACCGCCCTGATACCCCACCACCACAAAGTCCATCGAGCTAATATTCAGATGGCCAGCCTTGATCATGCTCTCTGGTTTCATCATGAATTCGATATCTGTGATTGGTTTGTCTACGTAAAAAGCAGCACCAATGCGGGCATGGCAAGAGGATATAACCGGGGATCTTTCTACACTCGCGATGGCAAACTCATCGCTTCCTCAATGCAGGAAGGTTTAATGCGCCTCAGACAGCAAACGGTTAATCAGGAGGCAGATCCCGCTGTCTAATTATTTCAAGTCGCATTCATGCTACACAAAAGTAAAGGCTGTTGATATTCAATCCAAAAAGGGCAAGGTGGTATTTGTTCCAGGCCATGCCAGGACAAAAACCCGTTGGAAGCAAACTTCAGACCCCAACGACAAGCTTATTTTATGGAGGATCTCAAAAACAGACATTACAAAACTCATTGGCCCTGGCAATTCGCCTTTGAAGGCCATTCTCGATAGATCAGATTAACCTCAACGAATAATGACTTCAGGTCAGGATCAATACACGCCCTGATTCCTTATCCCTTTGGATGGATCACCCTATAGAGAAGGTCTACATTCCCAAAGGTGATTACGGTTGTCTTCTGCGGCTAAAGATGATTTATTTCGCCATCAGCAGGTGAATTCAATATTCAACAGTTCTAGCAATTTAAATCAGGAGAAACATCATGAGTGTTGAGGGTAAGGTAGCGATCATTACTGGCGCTGGGGGTGGTCTTGGTCGCCAACATGCACTTCTATTGGCAAAACACGGCGCGAAAATTGTTGTCAATGATCTCGGCGGTGCCGTGGATGGTACAGGCCAGAGTGATGCAGCCGATGTAGTGGTTGAAGAGATTAGAGCCGCTGGCGGTGAAGCAGTTGCAAACAAAGCATCCGTTTCAGATCGCGATGGCGCCAAGAGCATAGTCGATACAGCAGTGAGTGAATTCGGAACGGTGGACATTATTGTCAACAATGCCGGGATTCTTCGAGACAAATCGTTCAAGAAGATGACTCTCGATGAGTGGGATATCGTGATAAATGTTCACCTGAATGGTTCAGCCTACGTAACCTGGCATGCCTGGCCGATAATGTATGAGAAGAACTATGGTCGTGTGGTATTCACCTCCTCCGTTTCCGGCATTCTCGGCAGCTTCGGGCAGGCGAACTACGGTGCCGCGAAAATGGGTATGGTTGGACTCATGAACAATCTTTCTCGCGAGGGTGCATCACACAATATTCACACAAACTGTCTTTCGCCAGGGGCTGCGACAAGAATGACCGCGAGTGTCCCAGGCAGCAGCATTGATGTAGACAACCCAGATGAGGGCAATCACCCGGGTCTGGTCAGTCCGGCGATCTTATACCTTGCATCCGAAGACGCGCCTAACGGCCGTATCATCCAGGCCGCCGGGGGGCGTTTTGCATCCGATGCAGTGTATTCAAATGCAGGTGTCGATCTCGGTTCCGATGCCACAGAAGAGGACTTTCTTGGCAGAGTGGACGATGTGCTCGATCTGTCTGAAGCTGAACTTAAGACTCAATTCTGGAAATAGGTCTCTGCATTACCTACGGAAACCAGACCTTGAACCCGGGGTCTGGTTTTCCTTTAGATATCCGCTCTAAACGATTGTTTTTATTCATATTTTCCACAGCATGTTCTATTAATATCAGCTGATGGTGCTGTGATTGGAAGAAAAACAATCCATCGAGAGTAGCTGTGACACCATCTTTCCCTAGAATTCTGTGCCTGATGACGGTATCAGATTGCATTGTGTACCGGCCAGCCGGTGCATCTGCCCGAGCCAGCACTTCGATGATTTTGCCTGCTCGATGGAATCTAGTTCAGGACCATCCCACTCTGGTGGTATGTTCACCCGGAATGCACCAATCCGGATCAGCAGATTGACAACATCATCAGAGAGTTTCCGCGACATCTCTATTTCGTTAGATTTGCTGCTGATCCAATCCTTCGCGGCGAAGGCGTTTCTCAGTATGTCATCCAAACCTTGCGGGGGCCATTTAAGGTATCTGTTCATCCATGGCCCGGCTTCCAATAAAGCTGGTTATTAACAATAGGGCAATTGGCAGCTAAAAAGCATCCTTGTGTCTGTGCTAGTATCTGTAGCCAATAGGTTTTGAGTAGTTGTATGCACGCNATTATCTGCGAAGAATTTGTGAGTCCTGGTAATCTTCAGGTTTCATCGATTGAAGAACCAGTTCCGCTACCTAATNAAGTACTGGTTANNGTGAAGGCAACTGGCTTNGGTTTCGTTGATGCGCTAACCGTCGCTGGTTTGTATCAAATCAAACCCAGCCTGCCATTCATCCCCGGCAGTGAAATCTCAGGGATCATCGAGGATATNGGCAGCAAGGTAAAACACTTGCGTGTNGGCCAACGNATTCTGGCGATGCCTTCTCAGGGTGGTCTGGCTGACAAGGTCTGNATTGTAGAGACNAAATGTATTCCAATCCCGNATGCANTAAGTCATGAAGGTGCTGCCAGTTTTCAAATCAATTACTGTACCGCATATCACGGCCTCATTGACTGCGGAAATCTTCAGGCAAACGAAACCGTTTTGATACTCGGTGCAGCAGGTGGTGTTGGTGTTGCAGCAATAGATGTTGCCAATGCAGCAGGTGCCGAAATTATCGCNGCAGCATCNACCAGGCAAAAACGTGATGCGTGTCAAGANCTTGGCGCTAATCACGTTGTCGACTATANCCAACAAAACTGGCGAGANCAGGTNAAGGAGATTTTAGACGGAAAGCCACTGAACATCGTTTATGATCCAGTGGGTGGCGAGTACTCAGAACCTGCGCTTCGTTGCCTGGGTCCTGATGGTCGTTTTCTCGTCGTTGGATTCGCAAACGGTGATATCGCGAAAATACCTTTGAACCTTCCATTGTTGAAACGCTGCCAGATTATCGGGATTAACTGGGGTGGGTTCATCGCCGCCAACCCTTATAAGTCCCGACCAGTTTTAAACACACTACTTGAATGGATCGCTGAGGGTAAACTCAATCCGAAGGCAGGCGAGAGCTTTTCCCTGGATGAGTCCGGGCTCGCAATGATGNAAATGTTAGATCGAAAGGCGATTGGAAAAANNGTAATTACCATGGAGTCAAAATCATGACCNAAATAGATGANTTCAAAATTGACATCCCNCGGGACGACATCGACGATTTGAAACGCCGATTGCAGTCCACCAGATTTCCCGATGCAGAGACGCCTGATGACTGGTCACAGGGTATACCTTTGTCCTATATGAAAGAGGTCAACGAATACTGGTTAAANGAATACGATTGGCAAAACAGACAGTCCCTACTGAACCAGTGGCCGGGTTATATCACTAATATTCAGGGCCTGGATATTCACTTTCTGCACATTCGGTCCAAGCATGATTCTGCCAGACCCTTGATATTGACTCACGGCTGGCCCGGTTCCATCGTTGAATTTCAAAAAGTGATTGAACCTCTCACGAACCCGGAGGCATGCGGGGGGAACGCGGATGATGCCTTCCACCTTGTGTGTCCAACACTGCCCGGNTTTGGATTTTCAGGCAAGCCGGACAAACCAGGTTGGAACATTGAGAAAATCGCAAGCACATGGAACGATCTCATGCTGAGACTGGGATACAACGAGTACTTTGCCCAAGGCGGCGACTGGGGCTCAATTGTAACGACGATGATTGGTGTACAGAACAAGGGAAACTGTAAGGCAATTCACGTCAACATGCCTATTGTTGGACCAGACCCGGAGACCATGAATGATCTGAGCGAACTCGAACAGGCTTCCCTGGCAGGCATGCAGTTCTATCAGGAACATGATTCCGGTTACTCCAAACAACAAAGCACCCGACCTCAGACCCTNGGCTACGGTCTTGCGGACTCCCCNATTGGTCAGGCTGCATGGATTCTGGAGAAGTTTTACCAGTGGATGGACTGNAATGGACATCCAGAAAACATCGCAACCAGAGATGAGCTTCTGGATAATGTGATGTTGTACTGGTTAACAGATGCCGGCGCATCAAGTGCACGAATTTACTGGGAAAGTTTCGGAAGTACCAATCAGGATCCGGTGTCCATACCCGTTGGCTGCAGCATCTATCCGAAGGAGATATTTCGAACCTCTGAACGATGGGCTAAAAAGCGATTCCCAAACCTTGTCCATTTCAATGTGCTGGACAAGGGCGGTCACTTTGCAGCTTTTGAGCAGCCGGATTCTTTCGTGAATGAACTGAGGACCTGTTTCAGTAAGGCAGGTTGATCAGTTCCATACCGGGATCAACTTTCTATGTGGCTCTTCGGGGAGACAGACTTCGATCTCGTCAGCAACCGAGATCTCGCCACCTGCTTTGACAATCCCCATAACCCCGGCTTTGCGTATCAAACCTGTGTCAGTTCGAATCAGGAGGGCATCCCTCAATCCCTCCTGAAATTCATCAAGCTGTTTACACAGATTACGTAAACCAGTAATTTCGATTTCTGACTCACCTGAGTGCACATCACCTACAACACCCGGACTCGTCAAAAACCTGGTGGTTGGTCGGTTTTTCTTTGTGAATAAATCTGAGTCAGATAAAGACAATCCAGCAGTTCTGCCTATCTTCAATCCAATCGTCTGTGTTGTTTCAATTCCGACGTGATCTCATCGATATCAACCGGATATTGCACGTTTATGAAAATTGATCCGTCATAAACGCGCAATCACTGAACGTTGGGTATCCGTTATTCAAAGGTAAATTTACCCTGATCGATCACAATGTCACCATTCTGATCGCTGGTCCTAAACAATGCAGTATTTCCGTCAACCCACATGGAAATCGTCAGCTCGTCTCCTGGAATAACCGGCCTCGAAAACTTGGCAGCCATTAACTTGAAGCGACTTGCATCACCATCACACAAAGCATGGAGCAGCGCTCGACCGGTGAATCCATAGGTGCAAAGGCCATGCAGAATGGGTTTTTCGAAGCCACCCAGTGCAGCAAAAGACGGATCCGAGTGCAACGGGTTTCGATCACCGGATAATCGATAGGTCAGTGCCTGGTCGTCACGTGTCTTATAAACGGTCTGGTGGTCGGGCGCTGAATCAGGAAACTGCAACTTTTCCGTCGTCCCCCGGTCGCCACCGAAACCCCCTTCACCCCGACAAAACAAAGACATCTGGGTACGGATTAGTAACTCTCCCGTNTTGACGTCTTTTGATTCACTGGTGAATTCAAGAACCGCCGCCGAGCCCTTGTCATAAATACCCGTGACCTCACCAACACTTTCNATTTCNCCNTCTGGCGGAATCTCACCGAANAGNTCAATGCTCTGCGTACCGTGNACCATCATAGCAGGATTGAAACTCCCCACCTTGTCCATGGGTGCNCCACCGCCACCAATTATNACTGCNAAAGTCGGCAGTACTTTCTGAGGAGTATCCTTGGTGTTCTCAGTTGTGTACTGCAGTTCATCTAAACCCGCACCCACACCGACNGCATAGACTAATGCGTCCTTTGAGGTCCACTTTCTTTTCACTGGCTGGCCTTTTGCGCCAACAGCATCTGGNTTAATCGCCACAATATTTCCCCTTCTCTTTGTTGAAAAACCTATTCNCCTAAACTAACTCAATATTCTATCCATCCCGGTACTCAGTCGACGATGCTTTCATTACCGACAACATCATACGAGAGTTCAATACAGGCAGATATACTAACCTCTATGCATGTATTGCGCACGCNACGACAGGGATTCAATAACGTCANATTCAAAACGCCGTGCAGTGATAAACACAACATGTACTAAAGATCTGGCAGCTCGCTTTCGACAGAGGTTTTTCCTCAATAATTCCACTGACACAACGCACCACATCACCAGATCTNNAGGGTTTTCTTAGNATCATATGATCNCTGTGGAAGNTGNTCCGACGGATATCCAACATCCTTCATAGCCGCATCGGTGTCGATACCATGTTCACCACAAACNTNAAACACCCAGCCAAGTCAACAGACTCCGATAACAAGTGTAACCAATCCTTTGATTTCCNGAATCNGGATACCCTCATATTAATACAATCTATCAAAATCCACAGCAGNGATTTCATGNNGGCCAATGTGGACACGCATGTGCGCCAAAGTGCAATATTATTGGCAAGAATGGGATCCGGACGCCATTGGCATCGCCGATGGACACAAACGTTTTTCCATAGCAAAACAGGAGTACTGATGAAATCCTTACTGGGCAAGAACACATTCATTACAGGCGGCGGCAGCGGAATAGGACTGGCCTGCGCAAAAAGCTTCGTCATAGATGGCGCCAACGTACTGATAATGGGGAGGAATCAGGAAAAATTAGATTCGGCCCTGAATGAACTTGAAGAACTCACCGAAGATAACAAAGTTGCATCCTACCAAGGTGATGTTGGAAATGAAGAACAAATCAGGATGGCTGTGGATACCGCCGCGATCAATGGCAATCTGGATATCGCTGTCGCTAATGCCGGTACCGGCGGGCTCGGACCTATCATGGCAACCCAGTCAGAGAATTGGGAGCAGATCATGCAAACCAATCTGACTGGAACTTTCTATACTCTCAAACATGCGGGTATCGCCATGGCTCGATCCGGCGGCGGCGCCATCTGTGCCGTATCATCCATTGCCGGTGTCAGAACCCATCGATTCATGGGCCCATATTGCGTAAGCAAAGCAGGCATCGATATGCTGATCCGAAATAGCGCCGATGAACTGGGCATCGCCAACATTCGCGTCAATAGTGTCTGCCCCGGTCTGGTCGATACCGAGTTAGCCACCGGCCTCATGACGACAGAAGAAGTTCACAATGACTATCTTAACTGCATGCCCATCAAAAGAACCGGTGAAGTGGGAGATATTGCCGGTGCGGTGAGATTTCTCTGTGGGCCCGATTCCAGCTGGATTACAGGTGTCAATTTAAGTGTTGATGGCGGCCACCATCTAAGGCGGGGACCCAACGTCGAGCCTTTCTCAAGAATGCTGTTTGGTGATGACTTAACTGAAGGTCGATTTTAGACTGGCATCGTTGCACAGGTAAATCAGCATTGCATCTCAGCACCAACCTTGCAAAGATAAATGCGAGGAAGTGCATATGCAGAAATCGAACAACAGAGCAAGGTTCGAATCAATCGCCAATCTGGCAGATGACGAGATTCACCTGGATGAAGCTGCACTGGTTATTGCCGCCGAGACCCAGGAAGACCTTGATGTTGAATACTTCCTGCATCGATTAGATACCCTGGCGAGCAAGTTCGAGACAGCTTTTGATACCACGACTGGATTCGGTATTTCAGTCGCCAGCCTGAACGACTTCATCCATAATGCAGAAGGGTTCAGAGGAGATGTCCGAGACTACTTCGATCCACGGAATTGCTACCTTAACCGGGTCATTGAAACCAAAATCGGCATTCCAATCACATTAGCACTGATCCACATATCACTGGGTGCCAGACTGAGTATTCCCGTCAAAGGCATCAATTTTCCTGGCCACTTTTTAGTTAGATATGGCGACGAGCCACATCTTATCGTCGATCCTTTTTCCGGTCGAATACTCAGCGAACCCGATTGCGCAACTCTGCTCAAACAGATCGCCGGATCCAAGGCAGTTTTAAAACAGTACTATTTTCAAATAGCCAGCAATAAAGACATCCTCATCCGAATTCTCGACAATTTAAAAAAGATTTTCTGGGAAAAAAAATCCTGGGACGAAAGCAAAGCTTGCATTGAACGCCAGATGCTTCTGCGTCCTGCTCACGATGAGTTTTCTGTCCAACTCGGTGCGGTATACGAAATGCAGGGAAATCTGCATCTGGCACAGCACACCTATACCACAGTCCTTCAGGAAACCAGCGACGAGCAACTGAGGAATATCGCCAGTAAACGACTATTGGCGATGCAAGGCAGCCCAACAATTCACTAGTGGCTAATCATTATTTGCGAATAGTGTTTCATAGTGCTGTACAACTGGGAAGGGTTCACAAAAATGATGCAGCAGAGATCGCTATTCCTGATAACAAGGAGACTCACGAAAACCAACTGTACGATCTTCCAACGTCTGCCAATTCACCAACAGCAAGTATCTGTTTTCATCCTCCAGACAGTCTTGCAGCTGATGAGAAACATACCCGGGATACTTAAAATTATCTCCTGCATCTCTTTTTCATTTTGATCAGACATAACTCAGGCCAACAGTTCAGGGAGCTCTCGTACAAGCCATTTCACCAGCTCACGATTGACCTCTCTTGGTTTCTCCTGAGCCATCCAATGACCCGACTCAATAATCTTTTCAGATAATCTTACACATTTATCCCGCATGGGTTCAGCCAGTCCCGAGGCCACTGACTCACAGGTGTAATCAAATCTCGCCGCAAGAAAAAGAGCAGGTATTTCAATAACGCCATGATTGACGACCTCATGATTGAACACCGCATTCGCTTCGTGATTCATATACCACGAATTGGGTCCAAAAAAGCCATTTCTCTTCAGCCCATCAGCATAGAAATTCAAATCTGCTTCGCTAACAACATCCTCATCCCGGGGGAAATCCGGGGCTTCTGGCAACCCCCCAAACCACCCACCCGCTTGCCTTATCGAAGCGGTTGCAGCTGGGAGTCCCATACCTTCGGGGCTTCCTTTGCGGAACAACAATTGAACCATGTTGAAAGGATTGGCGTCCATT
Organism: Gammaproteobacteria bacterium; assembly: GCA_002725285.1. Classification (GTDB taxonomy): domain Bacteria; phylum Pseudomonadota; class Gammaproteobacteria; order Pseudomonadales; family Azotimanducaceae; genus JAHRVQ01. The sequence continues at coordinate 98,094 of PBRC01000045.1, forward strand.
TGCTCTGTGGCTTTCTGGAAATTCTCTTCATAGAAACGCATGTAGTCCCACTGACCTGCAGGATATTTATCCTCCGGGTAAACTGAACGGTCGACCATGTTAATCAATGATTCCAGGCCGAGTTCTATCGTCGAATATGGTATGCACAGGCTGGCGACACCATAACATCTCTCGGGATGATGACTTGCCATATTCCACGCGACCGGGCTCCCCCAATCATGTCCAATCCAGATCGCCTTTTCGCGATCAAGACTGTCGATCAATTCCAGCATATCTTTAACAACAAGTTCTTGAGAATAATCAGCGTGGTGCGGATAGACAGATGACTGACCATATCCACGCATATCCGGTGCGACAGCTCTGAATCCCATCGCACCAAGGAACGGCAGTTGATGTCGCCAGCTCAGTGACAACTCGGGCCACCCATGGGTAAGAATGACCAGGGGTCCATATTCCGGCCCCGCACTCAAATAAAATGTCCGATGTCGTTCAGTCTCAAGTACATGTTCTGAAATGTTTGTCTGTGGCATGTGAAAATTCCTCGATCACCTGAATAGGTCGACGATACAGAAAGTGACTAATATTAATGTTAATAGATATTAAGGAGCAAAGGTTTTTCGCTGGGTGAAGTTGATACCTCTAACTCAGTAATGCCAGCGCTGATGTTGCGCGAAGACTAACACCCTGTTTCTGNAGATCCAGATCAACGTCACGATTCTCGCCCATGGCACCCACTAAATACCGTTTGTAGACACCCTGNCCAATCGCTGCAAGTCGCCAGTGAGAGAAGGCACGATAGTANTTGATATCGNCCAGATCACGACCCGTATTACGACCGTATATTTCACACAGATCTTGCCGACCCGGATAACCACCGACCGCGGTTGGCGGNGCGCCCGGCAATTGCTCCTCATTAACTTCTTCCGGAGCAACCCAGTTGTTTAACAGATAGCCCACGTCTGCCAGGGGATCGCCAAGAGTACACAATTCCCAGTCCAGGATCGCATGTACATCACCGCCATTTACAATCATATTACCGAGTCGATAGTCACCGTGGACGATGGTTGCGCCGATCTGATCCGGCATTCTTTCCTGTAGAATCCTCGCGCTTTCTTCCATGGCTGGTATTTCGTGAGTTTTTGTTGCTTCCCACTGTTTGGTCCAACGTTTTAACTGCCTGCTGAGATAGGCCTCTTTGCGACCCAGATCACCAAGCCCAACATCGTCCGGATTAGTCGCGTGGAGTTTTGACAGGATATCGATAACACGAAGACCGATACTGTTGCGATCAGTTTCAAGAACTTCAGCACTAATGCTCGCATCGTTGAGCACGATGCCCTCGACGTAGTCCATCACATAAAAAGGCGCATCGTTTACCTCGCCGTCTGCACATAGACCCCAGGTTCTGGGTACGGGTACATCTGAATCCTGCAATGCTGAAATAATTTTATGTTCGCGTCCCATGTCGTGGGCACTCTCAAGGACATGACCTAAAGGCGGTCGCCGCAAGACATAACTTGAGCCATTCACATCGGTACACTTATAGGTAAGGTTGGAGTGTCCACCTGTTATCAGTGAAAACTCAATGGGCGGTTTTATGGTTGGAATCGCGTCCAGCAACCAGCCCGTAACACTGTTGGCATTGATGCCGTCAACCATGTATATCTCCTGTCAAACGGGACCGACAGTCTGCCATCAGCTCAGGTTCGTTTCAAACCAGGATGACTTCAAAGANCTGACCTCAAGAGGTCAGNTTNTCAATGACCAGTCTTTCCTCGGAGAAGGGGTCAGCTTCTATCTGGCACCGCCTGTTCAGGATCATAGTTCGTCTTGATTCGTCAAAACGAGGCCATTCACCCAATACCCGATGCCCCGGATTCGCGTTTCTTGCAAAGTTTATCCAGGCATCCATCATGTTGTGGCTCAGGGTCTCCACTTCAGGTCCCTTCCCGGCAAAACGATCCTGGGTGGGCGCATCCAATGTACCGAATACAAAAGGCATTTCGAGTGCATGACAGGCGCCGAACGCACCCCTTCGCGCAGGTGACTCATAGGTAAATAAGTAAACGTAAGTGTCCACCTGGTGTTTCGAATGATNGAGAGCGAAACGTATGGCAGGGTTTCTGAACCTGCCGACACTTTGTACACCATCCAGAATATCATTGTTATCAGAGGGCAGATTATTCTTCTTCCTGACCGCCCGGAACACATCGACGATTTCCACTGCCACTTCTTCAGGCACCTGTACGGAGGCAGCAACTGATTTCACGAGATCTTCATCATCAATCACTTTTCGATCCGGTACGGCGTTAAACAACTTCATTTCGTCACGATTTGTCCCTATCAACAAAGGAATATCCTTTGAGAAGCCTTCTTCATTTGCCTGCATGGGCGACTGTAGCAGAGTTTCACCATCAATCACCGGTCCCAGCCCGGCGGCAACAAAATCACCACTTATTTCGTTGGACTTATCTACAATGTCATCTGCCGCAAGCGCCAAAATTGCCTCGTTATCGCCTGGAGAAACACCCAGAACGTCCAGTAGCTTCAGGCCAAATTCGCTGCCTGTCTCAAAGGATGACGCCCGCCCTACACCACTTTGCATGATTGCCTTGTGAAACAATCCTTTCGCTGCTGGCATCGCCAGCAAAGTACCAACCGCGGCTGACCCAGCCGATTCCCCAAAGATTGTTACATTGTTTGGATCACCACCGAATCTCTCGATATGACGACTAACCCAGCGTAAACCTTCAATCTGGTCGAGCTGGCCACAGTTAGCGCTCATTCCCATTCCTTTTCCTGCCTCACCAAAACAGGCATAACCCAGAGAGGCGAGGCGATAGTGGATAGCAACGACGACGACATCACCTCTCTCCGCAAGTGGACCACCGCGATAGAGAAGCTCCGAGCCCGAGCCGAGACGAAAACCACCACCGTGAATCCAGTACAACACGGGTCGCTTCTTTGTATCNGCTGCCGGCGTGTATATATTCAAGAACAGGCAATTCTCGTCTCTTGGTCCTGATGCCGCCATCCCTGGAATCGGATGATGCCCCTGGGGGCAAGAGTAGCCGTACTCCGTTGCGTCGAGCGTACCTTCCCATGGCTCAACTTCACTTGGTGCACGGAATCTGTAAGGGCCAACCGGAGGACGCGCAAATGGCACACCCAGGAAAGCCACATGATGGTCAGATTCCAGTCCTTGTAGTTTCCCTATAGACAGTTCTACTTTGGTCATTGTTCTTTCCTTGCTGATAAACTTCCTGGAAACATTGATTGATCAAGAAGATGCTCAATATACACAGGGTAGTGAGGTGTTTCACTAAACAAAAACTAACCCATCGATTCGACCGTTCAGTTTTTAATAATGCCCAGTTTCAGTAATTTACTTATCTCGGCATCTGAAAAACCCGCTTCCATCAATACCTCTTGAGTGTGTTGACCGACAGAAGGTGCTTCACTAGCGGCTCGTTTCTTGATTCCTCGCATCTCAATCGGGCTGTTGACCGTCCATTGATAGTCGGNATTTTCCGAACTGGTTTTAATCAAAATATCGTTTTCGATTAGATGCGCGTCCTGAATTACATCCGCCAGCTTTTCTATCACACTATAGGTGGCGTCCTCTTCATCCAATCTCTGTACGACCTCTACCAGTGGCAGCTTCAAGAATTCTTCCGCAAACATCTGCCTCAGGTTGTCTCGCTGCTTCATGATCGCACCAATATCAGTAAAACGATCATCTGTTATCCATTCTTCACGTCCGAGGGCCCGACAGATTCTCGGCCATTCCCTCAGGGGATTAGCACCCACCAGAATGACATAGCGGTTATCCCTGGTTTTGTACGAAACAGAGAAAGGTGAGCGATAGCCTTTTTCTTCAAGAATCACACTCAGGTCATACCCCGCCAACGCCGCCTGTAAATGCATGCCATTCGACCAGACGCCATTGGCAGCCAGTGAAGTTGCGACATAGCAACCTTCACCGGTTTTCTCTCTCTGGTACAACGCAAGCATGATTGCACCAAACAATGACATGGCACTGGCATGATCTCCCACACCTGAAACCCCGTTCACAGGGGCTCCGCCCAGGGGTTTCATCATATCCACAATGCCCGAACGAGCCCACCAGGCTGCCACATCAAACGCACGTCGACCCGCTTCGGGGCCCCGGGTACCATAACCTGTGATGTGGGCAAAAATAAGACGCGGATTTCTTGCCTTCAGGTCTTCATAGTGCAGGTGGTACTTCTTCAATTGATCCGAGTTGAAATTCACCAGCAATACGTCAGCAGAATCAAGCAACGCCAGCAGTGNTTCCTGCCCTTCTGCCTGACCAATGTCCAGAGCAACGGAACGCTTGTTCCTGGAGGTCAGCATCCAGTTGTAATCAGTTCTGTACCTGGCAGCCAGCCCCCGATAACCATCACCACCCAGTGGTTCAATCTTGATGACATCTGCACCATAGTCTCCCATCACTGTCGCCGCAGCAGGACCTGCAACATAAGATGCCGCATCAATCACCTTAAGATCTTTCAATAACATATCGCCCCCTTCCCTACGCAGATCTCAGAACAAATCTATCACTCATGCTAATTTTTTTGTGGATTTCTTCCAGAACCGGCAGGCCGTCTCGTATGCTGAGTCTGAAAACTCCGATTTACCCGTGGTTTTTGAACAGGCTGCGACAACGGCACCAGTTGTCTCTTGCCATTGCCAATCAGATCATTGCGACCCATTCTCTTCAGTGCTCTGCGCAGCAATGGCCAATTCCCTGGATCATGATATCGCAGAAATGCTTTATGCAGGTGTCTCTGCCTCGCGCCGCGAGGCACACTAACAATTTCACTACGCCTCAAGATTCTTTTCAGGGGATTTCGGGAAGAATGATACATTACTGTTGCTGTTGCCATGGGTGATGGGTAGAAGTTCTGAACCTGATCAGCCCTAAATCCATTGACCTTTAACCAAAGCGCCAGGTTCAGCATATCTTCGTCTGTCGTACCCGGGTGGCTGGCAATAAAATAGGGGATTAGATACTGTTCCTTTTCTGCTTTCTTTGAGAACCTATCGAACATCATTTTGAATCTATCGTAGGTTTCCATCCCCGGCTTCATCATTTTGGATAAGGGTCCCTGCTCAGTATGTTCAGGTGCTATTTTCAACTGGCCACCCACATGTTGTGTCACCAGTTCCTCGATATATTCGGGTGTCTCTACGGCAAGGTCATAGCGAATTCCGCTCGCAATCAGAACTTTCTTTACCCCATCTATCTCACGCGCTCCTCGATAGAGAGAAATCAAAGGTGTCTGATCGGTATGCAGGTTTGTGCAGATTCCAGGATAGACGCAGGAAAAACGACGGCAGTTACTCTCGATGGTCTTACTCCGGCATCCAAGCTGCCACATGTTCGCTGTTGGACCACCCAGATCTGAGATAATACCCGTAAAGCCAGGTGTCTTATCCCGGATACTCTCTATCTCATTAAAAACAGACTGCCTGGATCGGCTCTGAATAATCCGACCCTCATGTTCTGTTATCGAGCAAAAACTGCAACCACCAAAACAGCCTCGCATGATATTGACTGAAAACCGGATCATTTCATAAGCAGGAATTTTCTCTGCACCATATGACTTATGCGGCAATCGTTGGTACGGCAACTCAAATACCCAGTCCAATTCTTCAGTCGACAAAGGAATGGGAGGTGGATTGANCCAGACATAGCGATTGCCATGACCTTGAACCAGNGGTCTGGCATTTCCNGGATTTGTTTCACGATGCAGCAGCCGAGAAGCATGCGCGTACAAGACCTCATCNTCCCTGACCTGCTCATAGTCCGGTAATTTGAGGAACACCTTTTCTTCATATTCAGATTTCTTGTCATGACCAGGAATCTTTATTACCTGTGTTTCAACGTCCCCTTTCGGCAGAGGCCGGTCATCAATCAANCTGGATGCATCAACGCAAACATGGTCCGCNGGTAAATCGCTTATGGCAAAGGCTGTGCCTCGAATATCTTTTATCTCAGAGAGTTTTTCACCGCTGGCAAGTCGATGAGACAATTCAACAATGGCGCGCTCCGCATTTCCATAGAGCAGCATATCCGCCTTAGCGTCCAAAAGGACAGACCGGCGAACCTTCTCACTCCAGTAATCAAAGTGAGCGACTCTCCTCAGACTGGCTTCAATGCCACCTATGACAACGGATACTTTCTTGAATGCTTCCCGGCATCGCTGCGAGTACACGATGACTGCTCTATCGGGTCGCTTCCCACCAACATTACCTGGCGTGTAGGCGTCGTCGTGACGAAGTTTTTTGTCCGCTGTATAGCGATTAATCATCGAGTCCATGTTGCCAGCGGTTACAGCAAAATAGAGATTTGGTCTCCCCAGAGATTGAAAGGCTGCTTTCGAAGTCCAGTCCGGTTGGGCAATAATCCCGACTCTGAATCCCTGAGCTTCGAGAACCCGGCTAATAACCGCCATGCCAAAACTCACGTGATCCACATAAGCATCACCGGCCACAATTATCACATCACAACTGTCCCAACCTAGTTGGTCCATTTCTTCGCGTGTGGTTGCTAAAAAAGGGGCAACACCAAAACACTCCGCCCAATAGGGTCGGTAGTCGAATAGTCGTTTGGGAATATCAGCAGGACCAGACATGTGGTTCACAGGACAAAGTTAGACTAGTGTAAGCTGCGCTCAAAACTGAGAATCTCATTCAGCACATCAGCTTCCTTTTCTCGAATGACATAGTGACCAGCATCCGGATAATTGACCAGCCTCGAGCCTTTCAACCTGGCATGCAGATCCTGTGCGTTTTGAGGTGTCCCATTCTTGTCCTGATCGCCATAGAGCAAGAGTGCAGGCACCTTTGCTGTACCCCAGTAGCTCACGCTGGGTGAAACCTGAGTGTTCCATCTGGCTTCCCGGTTGATTTTCATTCCCCAGATCAGATCTGCCATTTCCTTAAACGTTGCCGGGTCGCGTTGCGCGAATCCTTTTGCGCACCACAGCCTTTCATATTCAATATCCCATGCNTCCCTNTCCCTTTTCTTTCGGGCTTCTCGAGCNGCCAGATTCGCTTCTGACATATCCACCGCAGGAAATTGACCCCCATTGGCACAGATCACAATCGCTCTTGTCAGGTGCGGATAATCTCTTACAAATACCTGTGCTGCTCGCCCACCCCAGGCATGCCCGACAGCAATCACCGATTCAACTTCAAGATACGCCAGCAAATCAGCAGCATCAGCTGCAACATCCAGCAGGGTGAACCTACCCTGGAACTTCGTCTGCCCTGCATTTCTCTGATCGAATCGAATAACTCGTCCGTATTCGGCAAGACTGGTCGCGAGACTCCCCCAGAATTCCAGCGGCAGAGTCGCGCCATTAAAAAGCAANTAGGTCGTATCACCATCACCATCGACACTGTAATTCAATTCAACATTNNATGATGAGGATAAGGTTAAGGTTGGCATGAGATTTCTCTTAACTGACCATTCCTGACTATCATACAGGGTTTAATGAGCTGTCTAACATTCAGTTGTTACTTTAAGTTCCGAAGCTAAGTCATCCTAAGTTCCGAGGTTGCCGGAACGTTTATGCATCCGGGTAGCAATTACAATAGTTGCACCGTCGATTTACCCTATCAATTCAGTTATCCTTTGCTCTCTTCAGTGACCCTTTTTTTGCCCTGAGTCAGGCACNAACAAAATCAACCAATNAGAAGGCTTAATTTGATGTTGAACAATAAGGGATTGCAGACGTGGGTTGACCAAATGGTGGACCTTTGCCAGCCCGAAGACGTTATCATCTGTGATGGCAGCTCAGAAGAATATAACAATATGTGGGAACTGCTGATCAATGCAGGCGCCGCAAAAAAACTAAACCAAAGCAAGCGTCCAAACAGCTACCTGGTTCGGTCTGACACGGCTGACGTAGCTCGAGTAGAAAGTAGAACTTATATCTGCACTGAAACCGCATCTGAAGCGGGTCCGAATAATAACTGGATAGATCCGGAGGAAATGCGATCAACCCTCAATGGTCTGTTCGCGGGCGCCATGCGCGGCCGTGTCATGTATGTCATCCCATTTAGCATGGGACCGGTAGGCTCACCAATCGCCCACATTGGTGTTGAGATAACCGATTCACCCTATGTGGTAACCAGCATGCATATCATGACACGAGTGGGTACCAGGATCCTGGAAGAACTCGGTGAAGATGGTGAATTCGTGCCCTGCATTCATTCAGTCGGACGACCACTGGCAGACGGCCAACAAGATGTTGCCTGGCCATGTAATCCGGACAACCTCTATATTGCTCACTTCCCCACAACCCGAGAAATCTGGTCATTTGGATCAGGCTATGGCGGCAACGCCCTTCTGGGCAAGAAATGCTTTGCACTGCGCATCGCTTCCGTGATGGCACGAGATGAGGGCTGGCTAGCAGAACACATGCTTATCCTGAAGCTCACCAATCCGGCAGGAGACTCAAAGTATATCGCCGGTGCCTTCCCGAGCGCCTGTGGCAAGACCAACCTGGCCATGTTGATTCCCAGTATTCCAGGCTGGACCGTCGAAACAGTGGGTGACGATATCTGCTGGATGAAGTTTGGTGAGGATGGTCAACTCTATGCCATTAATCCTGAGGCAGGATTCTTTGGTGTTGCGCCGGGCACCGGCATGGATTCGAACGCTAACGCAATGCTGAGCCTCACAGGGAACTGCATCTTCACAAATGTTGCTGAGACTGATGATGGCGACGTCTGGTGGGAAGGCATGACGGCCAAACCTCCTGCTCACCTGATAGACTGGACCGGTAAAGACTGGACACCAGAAACAGAGACCCCTGCCGCACACCCAAATGCCCGATTTACCGTGTCCGCCAGTCAGTGCCCGGTAATCGCAGATGAATGGGAGGACCTGAAGGGTGTTCCTATCAGTGCCATTCTTTTTGGTGGTCGGCGAGCAACTGTTGTGCCCCTGGCCAATGAGGCAAGTAACTGGATACAGGGGACTTTCTTTGGGGCAATTGTCTCATCAGAAAAGACGGCTGCTGCAGCCGGTAAAATCGGCGAACTGCGTCGTGACCCAATGGCAATGTTGCCATTCTGCGGCTATAACATGGCGGACTACTGGGGACACTGGCTCAAAATAGGTNGCAAGGCTGGCGCTGTTCTACCCAGAATCTACTGTGTGAACTGGTTTCGCAAAAATGATGGCGACGATTTCATGTGGCCAGGTTTCGGCGACAACAGCCGCGTACTTGAATGGGTTTTCAACCGATGCAATGGAAGCGCTGACGCTGTCGAGACGCCGATTGGCAATCTCCCGACCATTGACGGCATCAACTTCGATGGTCTTGATCTGTCTGAATCGGAAAAAGCTGAATTGCTTCGAGTTGAAATTGATGGCTGGCTCAGCGAAATTCCCTTGATCGGTGAATATTTTGACCAGTATGGCGATCACCTGCCGGTCGTATTCAGGGAAGAACTCAGTCAACTCCAGGAACGATTAGAGCAAGCTAAGCAGGCTGCAGCTTAACCTATCGAGCGCGTGTATATCACGGTTCATTGTGGGTTCTGAGTTGCGATTCCAGATCGCGCGTACGTTTTTTAATGCGTCCCGATCTTCGGTTGACTTCAGGTTGGCTATTTCCTGCTTCAGCTGGTAAACCTCATCTTCAAGATCATCGATTCCACCTTCGAGAATATCCTGCAGATCTTCTTCCAGCTCCAGTTTGTGTGGTTGAAGTGATCAACCTGATCACCCGGAGAAGAGTAAGCCTGGTTCAATGCTGACACGAGAGTAATTTGACGCAATTAGGGACAGCCTGGTTTATCCGCTCCTTAATCTGAAATCCACATTAATCAGGGCATCATCCCTGCCACCCATCTCAAGGGGACTAGTCCTGTTCAATACGTAGCAACACGCCAAAATCGGTATGGATCTCCTGGATCTCTGACGAATCACTGGAAGCTCGCACATCGAGTTCCCTTGAGGCCAGAGCTTCCGGTCTGGCTGACTTCAAAACCAGTGTATACATACCTTCCCGTCCGCCCTCCAGAAATTCAGCGATTGACTGCGCAAATGGTCGGGTTTGATCTATTACCGCGACCAGCTCGATTTGCCCGCCGGAAGGCGGGCTGCATAACGCCGACTTCACACCTCTTTCGCTGTCCACCTGAGCCGTCGAGATGTCCATCGCCAACTTGTCGCCATAGACTGCCACAGCGTGGTCGATGTCCTCGACCGCAATAATCACCCGATCAATACCTGATATTCCCGGGGAGTCAGCGTCAGACGAGGATTCTTGATTCGATCCCTGAAATGAATTAACTGGATAGACGCGAATCAAAACACCGTGAGTTGAATTTGGGTGTATATCTCGACCACCTGCGCCTGCCATCAGAGGAAGAACATTCAGCCCACGTTGTAACAGGTCTTCAGCCTCGGCATTCGGATCCGGGGCTTCCAGCATCAGTGCAAACAAGCCCTCGCCACGTCGATCCAGGAATCTGTCAAGACTCTGACTCAACGGCGCATCAGGATCAGCAGGTGACATAAGTTCGATATTGCTCCCGTTCTCCGGCACACACATGGCAAGTTTGGCACCCAGCGAATCAACGCTACCTGCAGACATATCGACAACAGGCATGCCCAGCTTTTCTTTGAAAAAATCAATCGCCTTAGGAAAATCATTGACTGCAATTGCTATGCGAGGCATGCCGGTAATCATGTTNCACTCCTGTTTAGTGGGATATCTATCAATTCCAACACAACCATACATGTCTGTCAGCAAACATTCATGTCTGTCAGCAAACAATACCCATCTATCCGCTGACCGACCTTTTATTATCATCAGATCAGGGGCTCAATCCCTGCTTTGACCGGCCTGCCTGAGTCGTGCTGTTCTCTTTGATTTCTTGCAATACCGATCTTAACAGGCGATTAATCATGAGCTTATCTGATCCCTTGCACTGCAGTACAAGGCTACTCTGCACCCGATCCTGCATAATCAGCGTCATCACGAAGTCACACTTGGAGCCGTTGAGCAGGGAGAACTTAAAGTATAGACGTTAGGCTTTTCATTCGATTTAACCAGGCTGGAAGCCAGAAAAAGCCGGGACAAGCCCGGCTTTTTCAGTTGAGTGAGATGCTTCTGAACAGCTCTGTTACAGGCCGTCTATTACAGGACATAGCCTCGCTCATCATGTGATGCGAGATCCAGACCTTCCTCTTCTTCTTCGCCAGTTACTCGTAGTCCAATCACCCTATCGATGACCTTCAATATCACCAGGCTAAGCACGCCAGAATAGACGACTGTGACCAGGACGCCGACTGCCTGGTTAAACACCTGACCACCAATACCACCATCCAGACCACCGGTGCCACCAAAGGACTCTGCTGCAAATACACCCACCAGCAACGAACCAATAATTCCACCTACTGCATGGACGCCGAATACATCCAGTGAATCGTCATAGCCAAAAGTGCGCTTCACTTTCGTCGCCGCGTAGAAACAGCCAATACCTGCTGCGGCACCAATTGCGAGCGCGCCAATCGGCCCGACGTTGCCACATGCTGGTGTGATAGCAACCAGACCTGCGACTGCACCAGACGCAAGTCCCAGTGCACTTGGTTTGCCGTGACTTATCCATTCCATAAACATCCATCCCAACACAGCGGTTGCGGTTGCTATTTGAGTCACCGCCATCGCCATTCCTGCTGTGCCGTCAGCCGCAAGTTCACTACCCGCGTTGAAACCGAACCAGCCAACCCAAAGCATGGCGGCGCCAATGATCGTCAAGGTCAGATTATGTGGAACCATAGGTGTCTGAGGGAAACCATTTCTCTTACCTAAAACGATTGCCGCTACCAACCCGGCAACGCCCGCATTGATGTGTACAACAGTACCACCGGCAAAATCGAAAATACTGAATTGCTCTCCAAGCCAGCCACCACCCCAGACCCAATGACAAACCGGTGTGTAGACAATCGTCAGCCAGATGGTCATAAACCACAACACGGCGGAAAACTTTATTCTCTCTGCAAAAGCGCCAACGATCAGCGCCGGGGTAATAATTGCGAAAGTCATCTGAAAAGTCATAAATACCGTCTCGGGAATGGTGCCGGAAACCGAATCAACCGTGACCCCGGCAAGGAACATCTTCTCAAATCCACCAAAGAACCAATTCAAACTGCCACCATCACCAAACGCAAAACTATAACCATAGACGACCCACAAGACGCTCATCAGAGCAGTTATCGCAAAACACTGGACCAGAACTGAGAGCACATTCTTGCTTCGAACCATACCCGCATAGAACAAAGACAATCCTGGTATGGTCATAAACAACACCAGTACGGTTGCAACAATCATCCATGCGGTATCTCCGGTATCCACCCCATCGGCTGATGCCAATCCAGGCAACATACAGAGCAATACGGCAAATAACCCCTGCCATCTTTTTGTGGTAATACTTATTTTCATTATCAATCCTCTTAGCATCTGCACATGTTTGCTGCTTANCACAGCGTCTTCACCCACTTGGTTTCCGAGTAGGCAATTTCCATGAACGGTGCAGGAGCAAACATGATGCCAAGCTCGTTTGCCAGATCAGCAGGTAGCCGTGGAAGCCCCAGATACAGTGGGATTGGAGGTGTTCGCCGAATGCTGGTGGCTTATATTGGCACCAGCTCAACGCACATTTATGAGGCGCATATGAGTACTACGCCCTCTTTCGATGCACAGGCATTCACAAAAAACGCGCCGCTGACCTGAATGGCACTTACCTAAGTGCTCTTACGAGGTGCTCTTACGAGATGCTCTTACGAGATGCTCTTACGAGATGCTCTTACGAGATGCTCTTACGACGTTACCGATCCCAGGTTTCTCTTTTCGCTTACTCGTCTCACAGGTCCCTGTGCTCCACTCGTTCAGACAGCTTCGCGGCTCCGGCTGCTGCCTTCGCACGCTGCAGAACGATGTAAAACGAGAACGCGAAAAGAGAAACCGCTCACGACCTTGTCAAGATAGGACTATCAGCTGCAAGTTGTTCCTAAAGTAAGTGCCAGTGCTGTTGGCCCCTTCTTCAATACCTGGATACTGTTTTTCGACGGGTGCCTTAACTAATCCAGACGCTCAATGATGGTGCCAGTACCTAATCCACCGCCACAGCACATGGCAATCAGCGCATATTTACCACCAGCACGTTCAAGTTCATGTAACGCTGTCGTTATCAAACGCGCACCAGTACTTCCTGTGGGATGACCCAGTGCAATAGCGCCACCGTTAACGTTCGTTTTTGCCGGATCAATTCCCAGATCCTTCTCCCATGCTAGCACCACGGATGCAAACGCCTCATTGACCTCAAAAATATCGATATCATCTACAGTCAGACCCGCTTTATCCAGGACCTTGCGTGTAGCAGGAATCGGGCCTTTTAACATTGTCACCGGGTCTACTCCCACCAGCGTGGTNGCCACTATTNTCGCTCTTGGTTGAAGACCCAGGTCCTTCACGGCAGATTCGGAAGCCATAATAACCGCCGCGGCACCGTCTGAGACCTGCGAGGANGTTCCCGCCGTATGGAGNTCCTGGCCCGGAACGGGATCGAGACCTTGCAGCGATTCAAGCGTNGTCGCCCGAAGNCCCTCGTCTTTAGTCACCGTCCNGGTTTTGCCGGTGGGTTTGAAATCGTCACCCANAACCGGCGCTTCGATGGGCACCACCTCACGATCGAATCGATTCTCTTCCCAGGCCTGGATAGCTTTCTCCTGACTTGCCAGACCAAAAGCATCCGTATGCTCGCGGGTAATCTGATATTCCTCAGCAACCATTGCCGCGCCCTGAAACTGACTGGTAGGTTGATAATGGCTCATATAGCTTTCACCCATGGGCACACCATCTTTCATATTGGAGCCAAGCGGTACCCGGCTCATCATTTCAACCCCACAGCTCATAACAATATCTTCAATACCGGCAGCAACCATGGAAGCGCCCAGGCTGGTTGCCTGCTGGCTTGATCCACACTGGGAATCAACAGTGGTCGCTGGAATCTCGAGTGGCAATCCCTGAGACAACCAGGCAATTCGCGCAATATTAAAGGACTGTTCTCCAACCTGAGAGACACAGCCACCAATAACCTGATCGATCTTCTCAGGCGCAATGCCGCTCCTATCTAATGCAGCCTTCTGGACTGCTCCCAGGAGATCTGCAGGCATAAGTCCTGCCAGCCCTTTTCCTCGCTTACCAATGGGGCTTCGGCAAGCCTCGACAATATATACATCACCCATAGCGGGCTCCTTTTTCGTTCGTTGGATTTTGTGATAATGAATTCAAGGACGGTAGCATAACGAGATCAGCTCGGTGCAAGCAAGTACTGTCCGTGAGAAGCAGCGATGAGTTTATGCGTCTCCTCCTGCCATATCTCCGCCCTGACATTGGCGACCCTTCTTCCAAGACGGGTGACAACAGCCCGTCCATAGGTAGCAACCGGTCGACCAGAACGAAGATAGTCAACCGACAGATCAACAGTCTTGGGTAACCTTAAAAGAGAAGTGTCGGACAGGATCTGCACTATCGATGTCACCTCAAGAAAGGCACCTATGGCACCACCATGAATTGCTGGAAGATTAACATTGCCAACCAGCATATCCTGGAAGGGTAATATCGTCGTAATTTCAGTCCCTTTCTGATCTATCTGGATACCCAGGAAACGGGTGTAAGGGATGTGCTCGATAACCGCTTGCAGGTCCAGTTCACCTTCAGCCTTTCGCAAATCTTCCAGTATCTTCACAGATTTCTCCCTGAAGTATTGGGAGTACCGAGCATGAAAGCCGCAACAGATGTGGCGACAGGATCTTCTAAATCTTCCTGGTGAGCCATTCCGCGNACAAATGCTATGGTCTTGGTCATCTTGTAACATTCGGACTGTACAATCAGATCTTTTAAGGGCTCAGCTGGCCTCATGTAGTCGATACGGATATCCAATGTCGCCATGCTCAACCCCTCAAACCAGTCTTCATGCCCTCGCACAGCCCACCCCGATGCATTGTCCAGCGTCGCTGTAATCACACCGCCGTGTAACACGCCTGTGTCAGGATCACCCACAAGGTCTTCTGCATAGGGCACCTTCAGCACGCATCGACGATCTCCGAAATTCACCAATTCGATTCCAATTGCTTGCGCATGAGGTGGCAAATCAAAAGTGGGTTTGTTCTTCATCTCCTAACCCTTATTCTCGGCATCCTGACGAAATCGCTTCTGAAAATCCTCCGTTGTATTGGTCCGGGGATATGCTGTATCGGGTATATCAACACCCAGAAATTCACAAAGCGGTTCCCATCCTTGCGATGCCTCAAATACCAGCAGACGTTTAGGATCTATTGTATCGATAACTTCTTGATTATGTTTGTTGAAAACGTCAATGGCTGCTTCCCGGTCAGTCAGATCCCCGTCAAACGTATTGTCGACAATCAACTTGTTTACCATCCTTCGCTGTGAATCCAGGCTTTCTCGATCGTTCTCTTCACCTGTACTTGCCAGGCCCTTGAATATCGTATTAGAGGCACTGTCGTACCATTTTTGTGGATCCCGCCTCGTCAGCAATAGCTTTGCATCCGGGTAAAGCTCGGCCAGCTCTTTCCAGAAATAACATACCGGCCAGTCAACTGCACTCCGATAACCTTCGAAAACCTCTTCCCAGTCCACAGATTCACCATCTGCTGCAGCCTGCCAAAGCGCAATATGATCAGGTTTGCCGAAGACCTCCATCATGTGATGACAAGGGCCCAATCCGATTTGCTCCAGCGCCAGTTTCATAGACAGTGTTCCTGTGCGGCCGAATCCCGCACCTATCAGCTTTAGAGGCATTCAACATCTCCCATGGTTTTCTGTTATTTGTTCCGAGAGCCGGGTGAGCAGCGAAAGGGAATTCATCCATCGGCGAAAAAATTCACACATCGAATCCATTCGCTAGGTTACCTCCACAAACAAAGGTAGTTCCAGAAAAATTGAATTCCAGGACTATTTTCTGCATCTCTTCACCACTTAGCCCATCTACCTCGATGACCGTCGCTCACTGGTTACCACTGTATGGCCCTTCGCAAAAAAAACATTTGTGATAATAAACTTTCGATTCATCATTTTTTCAATACTCATCGTCGCATCTTCATCCGGGGTGTTGCAGCCTGAATAAATATGAATTATTCCCATATTGTGATCAATAGCACGTTGACGATATTAAAGGGATGGGAGATCCTTCGCTTACAAACTTATATCCCAAACAAACATTCCGGCCAGGCAAAGATTAGGTCGTCTGGTCAGTTTTCACCAGTTTCAATTCAGAGGAATTGTCTATGAGACCAGTTTGCCTTGTGACCGGCGTTGGTCCCGGTACTGGTAAGGCGTTAGCACAGCGATTTGCTCAAGGTTATGCAGTAGCGATGCTGGCTCGAAGTGAAGAACGGATTGCCGATCTGGCTGAGGAAGTTAACCATGCCCATGCCTATCCCTGTGACGTCGCAAATCCTGAACAACTTTCAGCTACAATCGAGAAGGTA
Organism: Gammaproteobacteria bacterium; assembly: GCA_002725285.1. Lineage (GTDB taxonomy): Bacteria > Pseudomonadota > Gammaproteobacteria > Pseudomonadales > Azotimanducaceae > JAHRVQ01. Next base: position 114,661 of record PBRC01000045.1, read on the forward strand.
AGATCGGATCTGGGTAATCCGGAGGTCGTTGTACACAACGCTGTCGGTGGCGCATTCGGCGACTACCTCAGTATCGGACGAGATACTCTGCAGAGCAATTTTGAAGTGAATGTCCTGTCCCTGCTGCAACTTGCGCAGCAGTTGGCCCCCGACATGATAGATCTGGGTAAGGGCGCAATCATTTGTACCGGCAATACTTCCGCATTCAGAGGTAAGCCAAACTTCTCCGGGTTCGCGCCAACGAAAGCGGCGCAAAGAATCCTTGCTGAATCAATCGCAAGGGCGGCAGGGCCACAGGGGATACATGTGGCCTATGTTGCAATAGATGCCGTCATCAGCCTGCCATGGACAAGAAAACGATTCCCGGATAAACCTGATGACTTTTTCTGCTACCCGGAGGATATTGCTGAACATATCTGGGGAGTTGCCCATCAACCCAGATCCGCATGGACCTTTGAGTCTGTTATTCGACCCTTTGGTGAAACCTGGTAGCGAAGCATCGTAAACGGTCATAGTGTCTTACATGGAGAAGAAAATGAAAACTGCAGTCGTTATTGGTGTTGGACCTCAGGAAGGAGTGGGCGGCTATCTGTGTGAATACGCGGCCAAAGAGGGTTTACATGTCATTATCGCGGGTCGAACCCAGGAGAAACTGGACACGGTCGCCGCATCCATCAAATCATCAGGTGGTCACGCAACCGGAATTATATGCGACGCAACCGTTGAATCTGAGATTATTGATCTCATCAGCAAAACCGAGACGATCGGAGAGATTGATCTTGCCATCTACAATGCAGGCAACAACTTCAACGGTGATTTTTTGACCATGGAAGCTGACCTGTTCGAGAAAGCATGGCGCGTATGTACGCTGGGCGGATTTCTATTCGCCCGGGAATCACTTAAAGCCATGCGGCCGCGTGAGAGGGGTACGCTGATTTTTACCGGGGCCAGTGCATCGATGCGAGGCAAACCCATGTTCGCACCATTTACTGCGGCAAAGGCCGGACTTCGCGCCATGGCTCAAAGTCTCGCGAGAGAATTCCAACCGAGAGGCATTCATGTTGGTCATGTGGTCATTGATGGTGGAATAGCCGGTGACAAGATCATCAAAGGCGTACCACAGTTTGCCGAGAGAGTTGGTGAAGACGGCCTGATCAGCCTTGATGGAATTGCACAGGCGTTCATGTACCTGTACAAACAACCCAGAACAGCCTGGACACATGAGATTGACCTTCGAACNTATAAAGAAAATTTCTGACTTGCAACAATAAACTGCCTGGATGTGAATCAATATCGCTGGCAGGTAGTATCTTGTATGGCTGACGCAATTATTACGAAACTCATTCATAATATGGGAAATACCAATCTATATGAAAAGAAAATCTTGATACCTGCCGCCTCAATCCACCCCAGGAAAATATGCGGCGTGACTGGTCGGATGAAATTAGCGAATCCAGAGGTGAGTGCTCTGACTCTTTTGCAAAGTCGCAACTGCTGGCTAACCAGGTCAATACTCGTACGACACGACACTCGTTAAACGGAGTAACACATGCCACAGGCACTTGAAGGAATTCGCATTTTGGATCTCACCCGGGGCCCTGCCGGTGGCATCGCAACAATGATACTCGCGGACTTCGGCGCCGAAGTACTAACCATCGAACCACCAGATGGCGACCCATTAACAGAACTTCCCGCCGCACCCATGTGGCGTCGTGGCAAACGACGCCTGCCACTTGATCTCACGTCACCTAACGATATCGATACGTTACACGATCTTTGCGCAGCAGCAGATGTGCTCGTGTGTAATTGGCGTAGCAATTCACTTGTTGAGAAAGGGCTTGATTGGAACAGTCTGCATGCACGCCACAAGCACCTGATATTTTGCCATATCAGTGGTTTCGGCAATCGTGGCTCGATGCAGGCCTGTCCAGGATACGAGCATATTGTTGCCGCTTACAGCGGACGCATGATGGTATTTGAAGGCATTACTGATCGACCAGGACCAGTATTCTCAGCCGTGCAGGTAGGCATTCATGCAACGGCACAATCTGCCGCTACAGGCATCCTCGCTGCTTTGCTTGAACGGGGCAATGAAGGCGAAGGACGTCTGGTGGAAACCAGCCTGCTACAGGGGATGCAGCCATATGATATGGGTGCATCAATTGGCGCACAGCTAAGAGAACGGTTCGGTGATGTATTCCCTCCGCCACCGACATCTAACGAACCACCTATGCCAAGTCTGTACTACCATCCGGCCCAAGCTGGTGACGGACGCTGGATGCAGTTTGGCAACCTGCTGCCTCATCTGTTTGATAACTTTCTGATTGTGACAGATCTTGTGGACGTACTATCTGATCCTGATTTCAATCCAACCCAGATGCTGTTGCAAGGAGAAAAACACGAGACATTTCGTGCACGCATGCTTGCCAGAATACAGGAACGCAAAGCCACTGACTGGATGAAGGATTTCATTGCAGACGGTGGCGTGGTTGCGACAACCTACCAGACCACGCAAACGGCACTCAAAGACCCGGACATCGTTGCAAATGGCCATGTCATTCCTCGCCAGGAAGGCGGTGTAGAGCTAGGCCCAGTCGCGCGTTTGAAGCAGACACCGGCAAAGCCGGGCAGTGCAATCTCACTCGATGACGGCATTGTTAATAAGTGGCAGGCAAGCCCCCGCCATGCACCTACTGTGAAGAGTTCAGGGGAGTTACCCCTGAAGGGTGTGAAAATTGTTGAACTGGCAACGATTATTGCCGCGCCGCTCGGTGCTTCTTTCCTCGCTGACATGGGTGCTGATGTCGTCAAGGTTGAACAGATTGGCGGTGATCCGTTTCGCGCCATGTTCCTTGGTATCGGGGCGGCCAAGGTCAATGCTGGTAAACGCAGCATCAGCGTTGATTTAAAGTCAGATGCTGGTCGAGAGATTGTGCTGAATCTTATCAATGATGCAGATGTACTTATTCACAATTACCGTCCGGGAGTACCCGAACGACTCGGCATTGGTTATGAGGAAGTCTCAAAAACAAATCCCGGAATCATTTATCTGCAATGCAATGGTTATGGTCCGGATGGACCCAGCGCCCTTCGTCCCAGCACCCACCCGATACCGGGCGCTGCCATGGGCGGCGTCATGTATCAGTTGGGTGAGCGCGTACCCAAAGCCTTGCAGGATTTAGACGGGCTGCGTCTCTGGACCAGGCGTCTGATGAAAGCCAATGAAGTGAACCCTGATCCTAACACTGCCGCTGTCGTTGCGACTTCGGCGATGCTCGGACTGGTCGCTCGTGAGACGAACGGAATCGGGCAGCAGATTCTTATCGATATGTTCGGTGCCAATGCCTATGCGAATCACGATGATTTCCTCTCGTATCCCGGCAAACGGCCTCGTCCAATGCCTGACGAAAAACTGCATGGCTTATCGGCAACCTATCGACTCTACCAATGTAAAGAAGACCAATGGATTTTTCTCGCCTTGATCAACCGTCGAGAGAGACAGAGCTTTTTATCAACCTTGAATCAGGCGGGTATCAGCGGACCCAGTGAAGAACTGCTGCTTCAAGGTGGTGAAGCTGCCACTACCGCATTAAGTGAGCTTTTTAGCAGCAAAGATGGCGATTACTGGGAACAGCTTTTTGTACCCGCTGGCATCGGCTGCGTCCGGGCTGACAGGGCACCACAGGGACAATTCTGGATTGAGGACGATCATGCCCAATCAATGCAACTCACCGCCGAGATCGAGCATCCCAAGTTGGGGACCTATCGGCGTCAGGGCCCAATGGTGTTGTTTGACGACAAGCGGCATCCACTCGGTGCCCCACCACTCGCGGGGCAACACAACGAGGAACTCCTGCTGGCCATGGGATATTCATCTGATGAGGTGGCATCACTAACAAGCAAAGGGGTGCTATGGCAAGAGGAGTCTTAATGTCTTAATCCTTTGCCATCAGGTCTGAGGATTCAGGCAATTTATATCCATAACATGGTTTGGACTGGATACGGCTCTTGCTTCTACCTATTTGAGTAAGTGCTACTGAATAATCCCGGTCTCAACAGCTTCACTTATTTCCTCATCGCTCATCCCCAGCAGATCTTTTAACACTTCTACATTGTGTTCGCCCAACAAGGGCGCATAGCTGTAAGGACCAGCAGCATACCCGGGTATATTAAATTGATTACCAGCATACGGTACTTGTCCCATCACCGGATGCTCAAAAAAACACTGAAACCCACGGTGAGCATACTGAGGATCGCGGCTCAGATCACTGCTGCGCTGCACAGCACCTGCGGGAACTCCGTGACTTGTCAAGTTGTCCATGATCGCCATGGGAGATTGAGTTCGAGTCCAGCTTGATAGCTGCGCATCGATAAAGTCATGGTCAGACAGCCGACCGGACGTCGAGTCATACTTTGAATTCTGCATCCAGTCGGGTTCGCCCAACACATTGCGCAAGGCGCGCCACTGTTCATCTGTGTCTATTGCGATTGCACACCACTGATCTGCACCTTTACATGGATATATCCCCTGTGGTGCTGCATCTCGCGCACGATTACCCAGGCGTGTTGCTGTGTACCCGTTTGATTGGGATTCAATTATCTCCGGGGCAAGAAACTGCAGCGCCATCTCAAATTGTGATGCATCAATGTACTGACCTCGTCCTGTCCTGCGACGATAATCAATAGCACCAGCTAACATGGCCGCAATGAAATGCGGCGCAATAACATCAGTGTATGCGAGCCAGGGCCCATGGGGTGGCAAATCAGGATATCCCGTCACTTCATAAAATCCAGCCATACCACCCGCGTGATACCCAAAACCTGCCACTTCTGCGGCCGGCCCTGTCTGTCCCATCAAACTCGTGCTCAACATAATCAGAGCAGGGTTGATCTCTCGACAAGCCTCATAGTCTATACCCAGTCGTTCAGTGGCGCCGGGTGCCCAGTTTTCTATCAGGACATCAGCCTTTTCAATCAATTGCTTTAGCATTGCGACCGCTTCTGGTTTCTTCAGATTCAGCTGAATACATTTTTTCCCTGCATTGAATTCACCGTAAAAATGAGACCGGTTCCAACCAGGTTCATCACCACCTACCGGACCCAGGAACCTCAACCCATCGGGACGCAGTTCTGATTCCACTTTGATCACGGTTGCACCATGATCCGACAGATAGCGTACAGAAGCCGGGCCTGCAATAACCCAGGTAAGATCAATCACCAGCAAACCGGCAAAGGGTCTGTCACCGCGAATGTCTAATTCTGTGGCGTCTGCAGGTTGGCGAGGATTACTGGCCAATTCAGCTAACAGTTCTTCACTATGTTCACCGGGTTCTGGCGCGAATCTTCGTATAGACATCGGCGAAAGGTTAAGACGAGCAAATATTCCTGGGGCAAGGACTTCGCTGCCTTTCGGCAACTCCATACTAACCCAGGCGTCACGAGCCGCCAGCTGGCGGAACTGCAACAGATCAGCCACTGTATTCACCGGGGCAAGTGTGACACCGGCTTCAAGGCCCCATTCAAACAACTCTGCTTTGGTGTGCAAGGCAAAGAAACTTGTCAGTGCCTCCCGCACCTGTTCAGCAGAAATCATTGTCTGCTCGCCAAGCATCAAGCGCGCATGCAGGGTCGACCAGTCTTCTTCAAGCCAGCTTGCGTCTATGATGTCATCACCAATCAGGTGTCCGAGTAACGGTTCAATCACAGTGCCCACCGGCAGGGCAACAAGATGACCATCAGCACAGGAGAACACCGGATCAATATTTGCCGTTCCCATCTGCACAGTTGAGCCCATTCTCTCAAAGTCAAAACCCTGAACCGCATAAGCATCCATGGCATTCATCGTGGTCCAGGTAGCGCAGCATTGGGCAGAAAGATCAACAAACTGTGCCTCGCCGGTTACCAGCATGCGAGCATGGGCAATTAGAGCTGCGGCAGCCGCTTCAGCGCCCGTATGCCGCCAGATTTGCGGCACGCTCACTCTTATCGGTGCTCGATCAGGTGATCCCTGCAGCGCGGCCTGCCCCCCCATCGCCGACAAGGTCAGATCGTTGGCAAGTCGACCTGCAGCCGGACCGCTCACGCCGTAGGGTGTAATCATTACGTGCACGATTTTCGGATTTGCAGTTCGCAACTCCTCAAAACCGATCCCGTGTTGGTTAAGTTCTCCCGGATCACCCGATTCCAGGATGAAATCAGCACCAGCTGCCATCGCCATCAGGGTGTCGCGATCTGGCTGATTTTGAAGGTCCAATACAATTGAGCGCTTATTCCGATTGAAAGCCAGAAACTGCAGACTGATCTGCTGGTTCGAACCAGTCTCAATCAGTGGTCCTTCACGCCGCGCTGAAGATCCCCCCGGTGGTTCGACCTTGATGACATCTGCACCAAGATCACCCAGTATCATACCGGCGAGTTCACCCCGGTGGTCAGTCAGGTCCAGAATTCTATATGGGCTTAGCATGGCTATATCATGCCATAGTTTGCCATTACCGGATAATTGAGGTTTCGTCAGAAAAAATTTCCATAAAGTTAAAATTTTTCTTTCCGCTGCGACAATCACCAAAATCGTATTCGACAGTCTGCGCAGGTTGAGCCATTTAACAAAAATTCAGAGATCTTGCTGTTCTCGACTCAACTATCAAAAAGTGTGACCATCAGCCCGCATATCAGCAATCATCACAGTGGTATTTTAAAAAGCAACCAGGAGAAGGAGTGAAGATGAGTAAACTTGAAGGAAGAACCGCGCTGATCACCGGTGCAAGCCGTGGCATCGGACGTGCCATCGCAGAACGCTTTGCGCAAGAAGGTGCTAATGTTGCCATTAACTACAGCAGCAACGAGGCTGCAGCACAGGAAGTCGCTCGGGTGGTGACAGGACTGGGCTGCAAAGCACACATCTATCAGGCGAACGTCGGTGATGAAACAGCATGCTCGGCGATGGTTGAGCAGGCTATCAGTGATTTTGGTCAGATAGATGCCTTGGTTAACAACGCCGGACTTGGTTCCGCTGCGGTGAATCGACCGGCAATCGCAGATGCGACTAATAAGCAGTGGAATACACTGCTGGATGTAAACCTCTGGGGCCCAATTTATCTCTGCCGAAGTCTGGTACCACATATGCGCGAGGCTGACAGAAGCGATGTCATCATGATCTCGTCCATCGCTGCCCAGGCGCTGAATCCCGGGTTCGGTGTCTATGCCGTCAGTAAAGCTGCACTTGAAGCAATGGCACACACTTTGGCAAGAGAAGAGAAATCTCACGGGATGCGCGTCAACATGATTGCACCGGGCCTGGTAGACACCGATATGGGACGTCGCATCGTTGAAGCGACCGGCGGCGGGTCAGATATTCGCAAGGTAGATGCAAGAATGCCTTTTGGCTTCGTTTGTACCCCTGCTGACATTGCAGCAACGGTTGCCCACCTTTGTTCTAAAGACGGCCGGTACATTACAAATCAACGCATCACCATTACTGGCGACTAGTTAGACCAACTGAGGACTGAATGATCACTGACAAAATCCGGCTGCCCTCGGGGTGTTGACGCCGGATTGGTTCAGGTACCTTCCAGGTGATTATATAATACTTTGTATATTATATTATTTAGTCAAGCAGCCTGATATTAAAGCTGTTAAGACAGCTGTTAAGAAAGGAGTTATTCCTTAAAATCACACAGGTATTTTCAGGATGGAATTTTTTTAATATACATTGTATGTTATAAAGATATACAAATTACTCTTCCAATTCACCTCCCTACCAAGGGTGAGTCTGGCAGATAAAAAGGAGCAGATATGGCGAGCCTAGGCAAACACTGGGACGTAATCGTAGTTGGATCTGGACTGGGCGGGCTCTCTGCTGCAGCAAGACTGGCAACATCAGGAAAGAAAGTGCTGGTTCTTGAGAAGCATGTTTTCGCAGGCGGATATGCTCATCACTTCCCACGCCGGGTTCGCGGAACGAGAATTATCTATGACTTCGACGTTGCTCTTCATCAAACCGGTGATCTGAAACCTGGCCGGGGCACCTATGAGCGATTCAAGGAACTGGGCATACTGGACAAACTGGTACTCAGGGAATTTGATGTCGCCTACCGAACCGTCGGCCCGGATCATGATTTTGAAGTACCAGCAGCGGCAGATAAACTGCTGGAAAAGTTGAGCGCCGTTTACCCCCACGAACGAAAAGGGATAACAGATCTATTTGAAACACTCGCTCGTATCCAGTCTGGCGGTGAAGAGCTTTCTCCAGAAGCTATTGCCGCTCTTGATATGAGCCTCGCTGAACTTGTTAGTCAGCACAACATCACCGATGAGAGAGTCGTCGGCATTATCTGTACATTGTGGGGATATCTCGGTTCCATCCCATCTCGATTGTCAGCATTTCTATTCGCCCAGATGTGGTGCAGTTATCATCTCGGTGGCTGTTTCTATTTTGAGGGTGGCGGCCAGTCACTCTCCGATGCATTTGTCGAGGTAATTGAAGAAAACGGAGGCAAGGTAAGACGCAGAAACGAGGTCGAAACTATCATGACCAACAGCAACGGTGCGATTACCGGTGTTGAGACAAAGAAAGGATTCAAATATTTCGCTCCCCAGATCATCAGCAATGCTGCCGTCCCGGTTACATTTAATAAACTACTCGACAATCAAAATCTGGGTGAGTCGGAACGCAAGCTGGATGAAACACTGCCGGTCGCCGTTTCTATAAGCCAGGCCTACATCGGTATCAAGGGAGACGCCAGCAAACTGGGCCTTGCTGACAGGGGCCGGTTCTGTGAAATCACTTATGACTATGATGCCCAGTGGGAAGCAATTAAAAAAGGTGATTTCAGAAATCAGTCCTACGGCCTGGGTAACCATAATCTCGCTGACCCCGGCCACCATCCAGAAGGTCGATCCATCCTGCACGCTACCCAACTTGCCAATGGTGCCCTCTGGATGGATCTCGACAAAAAGCTTTATCGAGAGCGTAAAAAGGAGTTGCAGGAATACCTGATAGATCGACTCGAGGAAGCAATCCCTGATGTCAGAGACAGGATTGAAGTCTGCGAGGTTGGCACACCCCATACAATGGCTCGCTATACACAAAACCCTCAAGGATCGATCTATGGTTACGCTTCCGAACAGGGCAGCCATACCATCCACAGACCTGCGCCCAGGACCAGTGTCTCGGGCCTTTATCTGGCAGGAGCCTGGACATTTCCTGGCCCGGGATTCGGTGGCGCCATGGCCTCGGGATTCAATACCGCCAAGGAAGTACTCCAGGACGCATGACAGCAGTCAGGCAACGATGGATCTACCTATCGATAATTACGACTAACCTGTGTGCAACTGATGGCTAGAGTAAAACTCACCGATGAGCAGATATCTGAATTCAAGCAGCAGCTGGTGACGGCAGCGACCCGCCTGTTCGTGAAGAACGGGTATGCGGGCGTCACCATGAGAGCCATTGCCAAGAAACTTAAGTGCAGTCCAATGAAAGCCTATCGATACTTCGGTGATAAGGACGAAATATTCATGATGGTCAGGACTGCCGCATACCTGTCATTCGCCGAATCGCAGCAGAAGGCCTATTTTTCAAAAACCAGCGCCCTGGAACGATTAGTCGAAATAGGGGTCGCATACTTTCAATATGCCAGAGAAAATCCCCTTCAATATCGCTTGATGTTTGAGTTTTTTCAGCCAGATCCTGTCACCTATCCTCAACTCAGAGAAGCGGAGAATGAGTCAATGAAACCGCTGCATACAGTTGTGGTGGAATTGATTAATCAGGGAACCTTCAAGGCTGCTCCAGATCCGGACATTCAAACCCATGTGATCTGGTCAGCTGTCCATGGTGTGGTCTCACTCGGCCTCACAGGAAAACTCAGTAAACACGTCGATCCGGCGGATGTTGAACAAGCAGTCAGAAATGTATTGTTTCTGGGACTTGCAATACCCGAAGGTCAGACAGAACGAATGACCGCACTTGAGCACGACTATGCCGCAAAAGCAGATTAAACCTGTGTCAGCAAAAGCCTCTTTTTCGACTAAGCTGTTTTATGGTTCCGGGGCCACCGCTTTTGGAATCAAGGATACTGGTTTTAACTACTTCCTGCTTATTTACTATAACCAGGTTCTGGGACTTGACCCATTTCTGACGGGACTGGCGCTCGCAATTGCTGTTGTAGTCGATGCACTGTCAGATCTGGCGGCGGGATATCTGTCTGACCAGTGGCATTCAAGCCTAGGTCGACGACACCCGTTTATGTATGCAGCAGTTTTACCCGTATCTTTGACCTTTTTTCTGCTCTGGAATCCACCTGCGCTGGCGGCAGATAGCCAGTTAACACTCTTTCTGTACCTTCTCATCATGGCAGTACTGGTCCGAAGTTGTATCACATTCTTTGAAGTACCCAATGCTGCGCTGGGGCCGGAACTCACCACAGACTATGATGACCGCACCCGTCTTATGGGATTTCGCTACCTGTTCGGGTGGCTGGGAGGTTTAACCATGGCAGTACTGGCTTATATGGTTCTGTTTGCACTTGATCCTCTTCAGCAGGTAGGACCAACCGGTTATGAGATGTTCGGCATTATCGGTGCAATTGCAATGGGAATTGCCATGATTGTTTCAGCCACCGGTACTCACCGGCACATTCCCCAACTCTATCAACCTCCGGGCAGTCTCTCTTTTGAACCAAAAATCATTACCGGAGAAGTGTTCGGGTTGTTCAAGAATCAGTCATTCGTATCGATGCTGATCTCTGCGTTGTTCTTTGGGGTCGCGGCGGGTATGTCGACAGCTTTTTCAATTTATATCGGCAGCTTTTTCTGGCGGCTTGAGACCCAGGAACTTGGCCTCATTCCAATGCTGGGCTTGATCGCCGTTCCGACCGCATTTTTCATCGCTCCCCGCCTGGCAACTCGCCTGGGCAAGAAAGCCGCGGCGATGAATACATTTCTATTCGCAATTCTGTTTTTACCCCTGGTATTTATCGCTGAATTTCTGGGAATATTTCCGTCTCGCGAGAGCAGCGTTTTTCTTCCTCTGCTAATGGTAAACTTCTCAATCGAGACAACCGCTATCATAACCACTCAGGTTATCTTCGCATCAATGAACGCAGATGTTGTTGAAGACCGGCAAGTAGAAAATGAAGGTCGGCGCAGTGAGGGGTTGATCTTCGCTGCTCGAAACTTTGCCAACAAGGCAGTTTCCGGTGCCGGTATTATGTTTGCCGGGTTGCTGCTGTGGATCGTGAGCTTCCCGGAAAATGCGATACCTGGAGAAGTGAATCAAGACATCGTGAAGAATCTTGTACTCCTGTACCTGCCCGTTCTCATCACCATGTACCTTCTGTCATGGTATGCCCTGCGCTACTACAACATTGATCGTGCCAGGCACGAGGCTAACCTCCGCGCAAAAATTTAACCCCCAGGCAGATGCTGACTTTTTTCAAGAGCTTTCATAATATTCGTTTCCATCTGTCTCATTTCACCACGGGTAGCAATTCTGTCAATCTGAACCCAGACCCACAGCTCCACAAATGCCGAGAAACTAAACGCAAGTAGAACCCATACACCCCACTTGACGGCATCCAGTACATTCTCGGCGGCAACTAATTCGACAATGCACCAGATGACTGTACAGAATAACAAGGCACCAAAAACTATGACAAAAATTACAGCTACTCTCGACTTTCTGATGGAATTCAAGAGTTCCGCCATCGCGGTTTCAGGGAACAACTCATCCAAAACACCATCCTGTTGCTCGAGTTCCTGTTTGATTCGTTCATCAATACTGACCATCTCTTCTCCTTTACTCTGTATCACCCACAAGTTTTTTCAGTCGCGTTCTCGCCCGGTTAAGGCGGGATTTCACGGTTCCAGTTGGCACGTCAAACACCTTGGCAAGCTCCTTGATGCTCATTTCCTCCAGATAAAAAAGATAGATTGCCTGCCTTTCTACTTCCGGTAACCTTTCAACCATCGAGACGATCTGATTGGTCGTCGCCCAGGATTGATCTTCTGCTGATTCATCCAGGACATCCTCGTCGAGAGTTTCCAGGTTATTATCCCGCTTGCGCATGAGGTCTATTGTGCGCCAGCGCACGGCCTTGAAAACGCGAGCCCGAAACATTGCCGGTTTGGTTAGAGCTCCCAGGGTTCTTGATATGGTTAGCCACGCATCCTGAACCGCATCGAGAGCCATCTGCTCATTGCGGCATAGTCTGAAAGCCGACCGCAGTAAAGACGGGTTGTAACTGCGAAAGAGAATACTGAAGGCTTTTTCGCTTCCGGCCTGGGCTTTTAAAACCAGATACTCTTCATCGACCCTTTTGTTCACCGATTCTCCTGTCCCAAATGATATATACGGAGCAATCCGTGCAGAGGTTCACGCCAGCTTTGAAATCTTCTCCTATTCCTCTTTATTTTACGTTGAATGGAAATGATGGATTTAGACCTGCGATCCTATGAGTTCTGCCACGTGTTTACCTGAAATCACTGCACCCTCATGCAGACCGTCATAGAGATAAGCACCCGCATGATAGGTGTTGTTTTCACCATTGCTGGCTAACACACCATCCCGCCAGTGAAGGGCTTCCACTGTGTACAAGGGTGTATGATGCAAAACCTTGTAGACAATATTTTCCGGATCGATGAGAGATTCAATATTGTAGGCCAGGTGATATCTTATTTTATCTGATAAACCACAAATCTGGTTAAGACATGCGTTGTACCCCCAGCCACTGTCAGTCTGGATGAAATCAAACTGTGATGGTTGAGTAATCTCAAACTGTTGGTATGTCAGCGGGTCCATGTGTACGACAGTTGTGGCCATATTCTCCTGCCACCGATCAAAATAACAATTCTCTTTCTCCGAAGGGTCAGATAGTAGTTTCAATACCTGGTCGGGAGGCACCGCGAATACGATTTTATCGAAATGCTCTGTTTGCTCTTCCTGCAGAGTTATATCTATTCCTTCATCGGACCGTGTGACGGTCTTGATTTCCGCGTTAAGCACAACCTCGCCGTTCAGCAAACTTTCAATCTTTTCAATATAGCTATAAACCCCACCCTTAATCCTCATCCAATCTGCCCACATATAAGCTTGAAGTGCCGAAATCGCCAATTCAGCCGGTAGCTTGCTGATACTTCTGTAGGGAATTGAATAACAGTACATGGCGAGCAGCTTCATCCAGGTGTTATGTACATGTTCTTCTTTTACATATTCCGAGAATGACTGGTCATGAAAATGTGAAGAGCGATTGATGAACGTTCTTAACCAGACCCAGGTGGCGGAGATGTAGACGGCACCTAATTTCAATATCTCCAACAAGGCTGACAGACCACCAGTGTTCCAGGCGATCATCGACCGGGAAAGGTAACGTTTGCCATCGCGCTTTAAGATAGCGGTGCCTATTTCCATGGATTCCAATTCCACGCCAAGTTCATCCATCAGTTCGATGAAGTTGGTAAACCTGGAGGAAAACTCCACCACACCGCCCTCCAGCACAATACCTGAATCAAGACTATCAACCTCAACATTTCTGTTGATAGTGCGGATATGTCCACCCAGCATGGGTTGCTTTTCGTAGACTGTAACCCCGTGACCGTTCTTACTCAGATAATAGGCGGCTGCCATGCCGCTTGCGCCACCCCCGATGACCGCTATCTTCATGACAAGGTACTCATCTAAAACACCTTGTCATCTGTCAGGGTCTGATAAAGCTTCGCGCCGGTCCAGAAAGTACCTGCAAATCCCGGATACCCGCTCGATGCATTACAGAAATGGAAGTTTTCGAGTGAAGACTGATGAGTCAGCCTGCCGAGACCGAAATACGCCGGTGTCATGGATGATCCGTAGGAATTACCCCTGGGACACCAGCAATAATCCTCATTGGTTGTCGGACTGCCGGTTATCTTGAAGGCAATGTGCGCTCTGAAATCAGGTACATAATTCGCTTCAATCTGATCAAGCATGGCATTCAGAATTTCCTTTTTCTTTCTCTTATATGCCTTCCCATCGGTTTCTTTCAGTTGCTTAAAATAATCATAGTCAGCGATGGTCAGCAGCTCAACTATCTGCTGTCCCTGAGGTCTGTCCGAGATGTCATCTGTGAGAAATCCCGGAGTTGAGATCGCAAAACTGGGCTCAGAATAATCGTGATGCACGTACATCTTGTTGATTGCGGCATTCAGATCGCTGCTACTGGCATGAAAAATATTCCATCTGCCGAATCCATATTCTTCCAGATCAATATCCTTTACCGTGCAATACGCGATGAAATTTGAATACGAATATGGATAATCCAATCGTTTACGAATCCCGGATGAAAACTTCTCCAAACCGATGATTCCTGCTGCTTTTTGAGGATCCATATTGCAGATTGTATGACTGCCTTCATAACGAATACTTTCTCCCGTTTGCAGATCACAAGCCTCAACACCCACTACTCTGTTCCCTGCAAGCACGAATTTATCTACCTGTTGCCCGTACATAATCTCACCATCGGCAGACTTTATCGTGGTTACTAAAGAGTCAACGACATGTTCAAAGTGTTTCGTGGGGTACCAGGCTCCCTCCTGATAGCCTGTAAAAAGCAGAACCCATGAGTAGAACGCGAGTTGATCGGGCGGCAGCATAAAGTCCGGCCACTGCAATGCCAATAAGGTCTGTGCTTCAAGCGGCAGGCCATGCCGATCAAATACATCTTGCAGGGTGCAGTTGAGGTTTCTCAGCGAACTTAAGGTATCACCAACATGACCAAACACCTCATTGAAGGGTTGATGTGATGACAGTACACCAAGACCAGAAGCGGTACGCTCAACCTCTCTAAGGAAGCCCGCAATCTGTTTCATGTGGCCAGGAAAAAGCTGACACAGCCGATCACTTAGCTGCTGGCTGTCAGCAGGGATATCCAGTGCATAGCCCGGCATCCGCATATGATCAAAACCATTGCGGTCAAACGGTTCAAAAGTGACGTCTTTTTCGAGTTCAAGTTTGCGAAGGATCCTGTTGACAGTCTGCCCTTCACCACAATTCCAGACGTAGTGCAGTTGCGCGTTGAACCTGTGGTACTTTCCCATACTGAAAGTGTGGCCGAAGCCTCCTGGATACTCATGTGCCTCAAGTATCAAGACTTGCTTACCTGCTTTGGCCATTAATGCGCCAAATACCAAAGCCGATAATCCGCTGCCAACAATCAGGTAGTCTGTCCCCATCACAATCCCCATTATACAGATCAAATCAACGGCTTCTTCAACTGATAGCTTGAACTACCTTTCACTATGTTCGGATTATCAAACTCAGATTTCAATCAACTTTCAACGCGGCACCCGCACCAGATACCGATTATCCTTCTGAACAGAGTCCGGATGGCCTGTCGTCAGCATTTCACCATGTCGGCAAGTACCCTTCCCATCCCGGGTTCTCTATGCAAGTGTAAAGAATATTGCCTGCCATTTTTCCGGCGTTGATACAGATTCACCAGAGTGGCCGATAAATTCGGCGGATCACATCAACTGATTGACCACATCCTGTAGCTGCTCACGCCCGCCTTTCAACCCATCCCTGTGCTCCACTCGTTCAGACAGCTTCGCGGCTCCTGCCTTCGCACGCTGCAGAACTATGTGAAAAGAGAATGCAAAAAGAGAAACCCGGGCTCTACACTCGCGACCATGTTAAGCAAAGGATTATTAGCAGCAACTTGTTCTTTAAGTCACTGCCATTCGGGTCAGACGGGAATCTCACCCTTCAGACTGATTCGGTGTAGCAATCGCTTCTGACCATGATAGTCGTTAAGGGGATAATGCTGACAGGCCATATTGTCCCAAAAAGCCAGACTGCCTTTCTGCCACTTGAATCTGCAACAGAATTCAGAACGAACCTGAAGCTGAAATAAATACTCCAACAGGCCTTCACTCTCTGCCACTGTCATGTTTTCAAATCTGGTGGTATGAGCCCGATCAACAAAAAGCAGTTTTCGACCCGTGTCAGGATGCGTTCGAACAACCGGATGTACCGCCCGAAGCTTCTGTTTTGCCGGGTCCGGATTCCGATGCACTCTTGTATCTGCTATCTCCGGTTTCCCGGCTTCATTAACAGCCTTCAAATCAGCAAGAAGATTTTTCATACCGTCAGACAGCGCATCATAAGCTGCATACATGTTGGCAAAAAGGGTATCGCCTCCTACCGCTGGAAGTTCTCTGGCATATAGTAAAGCGGCCCTGGGCGGCATCTGCAGGTAGGCTGTGTCCGAATGCCATACCCCGCCAAAGTTAACCAACTCATCAGGCAGTTTCAATATCGGCACTATCTCAGGACACTCGTCTAATCCCTTGACCAGAGGATAGGGTTCCGGTGTACCAAACTGCTCAGCACATTGCTTATGCTGGAGAGTTGTCAATTCCTGATCACGAAAGAACAATACCAGATACTCATTGAGTGCGAGTTCAAGCTCGCTGATAACGGCTTTCGGCAGAGGTGTCGAAAGATCCAGAGATGAGATTTCCGCACCGATGCAGGGTGACGCGGGGATGATCTCAAAATGTTTGTATTCATTCACTTTCGTATCACCATCCTGGTTAGCAATTACTGCCTGCAACGGTCCACAATATCGTCACGAAACATAAATGGCCAGCAGACATCTTATTCCAGCTTATTCCAGCAGCTGACCAATTTGACCAGCATAATACATCTGCTTTTCAGGTGTCATGCTGTATATCGGTGGAACAATACACATGGAATCGGCAACCCCCCATATTGGTTCCAGACGCTCTCGTACCTTGTCAACGTCACCAATGGCGACAAAACACCTCACCATCTCATCGGGAACCTCATCTACCACCGACATGAAATCAGCTCTCTGCACACCCTTCTGACAGGCCTGAGCTTCTTTTTTGAATCCGTGAGCCTCGAAGAAGGACTCGTATTGCTTTATTCCGGCATAAAAGGCAACCGTCGGTCGAGCATCATCCAGTGCTTCTTTTTCATTGGGGTTCACTGCTACCCAGGGCCAGATATTGACTTCAATATCTTTTCGATCTCGACCTGATTTTTCCAACTGATCCAGGATGACCGGTGCCATCTCTTCAGTCGTCCATTCAACAGACCACATGGGATGTCCGATTACGCCATCACCAATTTCTACCGCAAGTCTTGTTAACTTCTCTCTCAAGGCTGCGATCCAGATTGGGATCACTTCCCTGACTGGTGGTTCGCCTCGTGATATCTCTGCAAAATCAGCTGAAAAATACTCGCCATGAAAGGGTTCAAGGTGTGTGTGGGCATTGGCGACAATATGTCGCACCGCGGCCACGGTCTCTCTTAAATGCGTGAGTGGTTTTATATGCGGCGCACCGAATACGCCGCTCGTCCAGGCAGAAACCGAGGAGCCTAAACCGAGTATGAATCTGCCACTGGACACGCGATCCATATCCAGCGCTGCCATTGCAGTTTCTGTTGGGCTTCTGGCTGCGGCGATCGCAATCCCGGTCGCAAGCTTAATACGCTGGGTTGCTGTTGCTGCTGCTGCCAATGGGATAAAAGGTGGTCCATAAACCTGAGCAGCAAACAATCCTTCCATTCCCTGCTCCTCGGACTGATTGGCGAGCATGCTGATGATCGATGCATCCATTGCAGCCACTATTCCCCAGAACCGACGGGGTTCACCTACCGCATTCGTTGCCATTTACACTCTCCTTCTTCAAAGTAATCAGATACCGGCAGATCTCACTCCTCCCAGGATACGACGCCATTGCGTTCCTGTTTTGCGGCAATATGAAATACGGCCCATGCACCACATCGGCTACAGTCAACATCATTGCCATAGCAGCAGAAAGGGGTCGTGAAATGATCACCTTCAAGATACAGCGGTAGAATGTTTGCTCTGGCTAGGCAAGCATTGGTCACTCGTTCGGCATAAGGCGATAACATCAGTTCGAGACTTCGACCTGTGTTTCGGACAAATCCAGGATATTTCTCCTTAAGTGACATCACGATTCTTACCGCTTCCTCACGTTCCTCGTTGGTCTGCCAGGCATCGGGGCTGCTCTCTCCTCCGGCAGTAGGCACAAGGAATGAAAATGTCATCCAGCGCACCGGCGTCTCCATCAATTGGATCACCAATTCTTCAAGCATGTGCTGATTAAACTTGGTGACGACACTCTGGACCTGAAAAGGTGACTTAAAGCCCTCCGGTAAACCTTCAAGGTTTTTGATTACCTTCCGGAAAACTCCCTCTCCTCGAATTGAGTCGTTGTATTCCTCTGGCCCGTCCAGACTAATCACATACAAAAGGTCAGGACCAAAATCGATCAACGGCACCGTCCCGTTTGTTGTAATGGTATTACTTTTGAATAGCTTAATACCTTTCCTCAACAATTTGTTGCGAAGCATCGGCTCACCACCCATCCACATCATGGATTTTATGCCGTGCCTGTCTCTCAGCTCTTTAAGGGTCAGCAACATGGCGTCATCAGCCATTTCATCTCGAATCGAAAGCGGTACTTCATTCGGGTTGCCTTCTCTGAAGATGAAACAATGCCGACAACTCAGGTTACAGTGGTTGGTAACGTTCACCATCGCGGACGGATAGCGCTCGGAATCCTTGTAAAAACCTTCTAACTTGGCGTTTGGCATAATCGGGTACCTTAACGACGTCTATGGCCTCATAGTAACCTCTGTAAAAGAATCAAAAAAGCCTGAATCCTGGTGACCAACGATCATTCCTGCGACCCTGGGGAGAAACGGGAATAGGAAAATGTGAAGTCAATAAATATCCGTGACTTATGCGGCTGGTTCAACCAGCCAGCTATTGCTATGGTCCAACACTTGTCAAACGGGAGTGTTGTCATGGGAAGTTTTTTTGATCTAAGTGGTCGGGTCGCTCTTATAACAGGCGGCAACGGCGGAATCGGGCTCGGGATGGCCGAAGGCCTGGCGAAACATGGCTGCGACATCTGTATCTGGGGCACCAATGTTGAAAAGAACGCCGCGGCACAAGAGGTGCTCAACACATACGGCACAAAGGTTACCGCACAGAAATGTGATGTATCAAACCCGCAGGAGGTCGAAGATGCCTTCACTGAAACTCTCAAGAACCATGGCAGGGTCGATGGCTGTTTTGCCAATGCCGGTATTGGTTCTCGCGGTACACAGTTCGATCAGATGGAGAGGGAGGAATGGGATCGAATTATTGGTGTCAATCTGGACGGTGTCTACTACACCTTTAAAGCGGCGGCAAGACATATGCGTGAACGTGCCCAGGATGGCGATGCATTTGGCAGACTGGTAGGCACTGCAAGTCTGGCTGCGATCTCAGGTCAACCTAGAGGCGAGCACTATGCCGCCACCAAGGGTGGGATGATTTCCATGGTGAAAGCACTGGCCGTTGAATACGCCAGGTACGGCGTCACCGCACATTCCATACTACCTGGCTGGATCGAAACCGCGATGACCGAGGGATCTTTCAGCTGGGATAAGTTCGTCGACAACGTTATGCCTCGCATACCAATGCGTCGGTGGGGGCAGCCAGAAGATTTCGCTGCGGTTGCGGTCTATATCATGAGCGAAGCCAGCGGCTACCATACCAGTGAGAACTTTCTCATCGACGGAGGATATTCAATCTTTTAGCTAGCTGGTCGTCGCCAGTAGTGTGTGGCACTGACTTCACGGAGCTGACTACACACATATAAATGTTCCTAAATGTTTCTCGTGATACGACTGAAACAGCCGGACTCGCAGTACCATTCCGACGCCAAAGTCGCTAGAGTGAGGCCAAAATATGAATCTTCAGGAGTGATCCATGACTCAAACTTTTCGATTTTTAACCTGTGCCGGCACGCTTTTACTGATGTTGGGGTGCTCGCCCGCTCCTTCCGAACAGAAGCAGTCGGCAGAACCTGAAAAAACAGCAGTCAGGACCGAGCAATCTGTTCCATCCGATCCCTTGCGCAATGCTTATTTCGGCGATCTGCACGTACATACTGAATTCTCATTCGACGCTTTCCTTTTTGGTACCAGACGTACACCCGACGACGCTTATGAGTTTGCAAAAGGTGGTGCTATTGAACATGTATCCGGTTTCCAGATGCAGATGAAAAAACCACTGGATTTTCTGGCGGTTTCCGATCATGGGTTTCTCCTCGGCATGATGAAGACCATCGCTGAACCAGGTAACAAATACAGCAATCATGAGATCGCTGATGCTGTTCGCGGGGCGACGGATCCAGCAGGTTCCGGCGCCGCATTTGCGTCAATACTCGGTTACCTGGGCGCCCTGGCAACTGAAGGGCGAGAGAATGATCTGGATGACCGTGCTGTTATGCGCAGTGCCTGGGAGAAGATTGCTGAATCGGCGGAACGTCACAACGACCCGGGGAAATTCACCGCATTTATCGGTTATGAATACACGAGTTCTGGTCCTGAATTCGAAAACCTGCATCGTAATGTGATCTTCCGCGGCAGTGCTCATCCGGAGGAGCCATTCAGCCGCTTTGATTCGCTGAATCCCGAAGATCTATGGGCATGGATGGACAAGGTCAGGAATCAGGGTATGGAGGTCCTTGCGATTCCCCATAACTCAAATGGATCAAATGGCTGGATGTTTCAGACAACCAAATTCGCAGGCGACCCCATTGACGCCGCCTATGCTGAACAGCGCATGCGCAACGAGCCACTGGTTGAGAATACCCAGGTGAAAGGCACGTCTGATACCCATCCACTACTCTCTCCCAACGATGAATGGGCAAATTTCGAGATTATGCCACGACGTATCGCCAGCACCTTATCTTCACGACCTCAGGGAAGTTATACACGGGAGGCTTATCTGAATGGCCTGCAAATGGAAGAACAGAGAGGAATCAATCCATATCGGTTCGGCGTGATTGGCTCATCCGATACACACAACGCGGCAGGTTCTTTTGAAGAGGACAATTACTGGAGCAAAACCGGTCTACTCGATATTAATCCTGTTCAGCGCGGCTCGGTACCATTGCCAGACTCGAGCGACGGCGATCCTCAGTACGCTGATCCTGCCTCCCAGCACTGGGGCGCATCGGGTCTGGCTGGCGTTTGGGCTGAATCGAATACCCGTGACGCCATTTTTGATGCGTTCAGACGCAAGGAGACGTTCAGCACCAGCGGGCCTCATATCAAGGTCAGGTTTTTTGCTGGTTACGATATCAATGAAGAAATCGTATCGGCAAAGAACGCCATTGAGCTTGCTTACCAGAATGGCGTGCCCATGGGTGCAGATCTGGCGAAAAAAGGTGATGCATCACCCGGTTTCTTTCTCTGGGCAACGCGCGACACCGACAGCGTCGCATTGCAGCGATTACAGATCATCAAAGGCTGGATCGAAGATGGAAAACCTAAGGAAGCCGTCATCGACGTGGCCTGCTCTGACGGCGGAGAAGTGAATCCTGAAACCCGGCGCTGCCCTGACAATGGTGCCAGGGTCGATTTAACCACTTGTGCCGCATCTGAGGACAAGGGATCAGCTCAAATGATGACATTCTGGGAAGATAAGAATTTTGACCCTGAACAGCGGGCATTCTACTACGTGCGGGTATTGGAGAATCCCAAGTGCCGCTGGTCGACCTGGGATGCGATTCGTGCAGGCGTTGCACCAAGGCCGGACATGCATGCCACGATCCAGGATCGAGCCTGGTCATCGCCGATCTGGTATCAGCCATAGTCAGATAGCCTGATCTCTCAAGGTGTCGTGAAACACTGCTAACGACACCTTGATAGCGGTCCAGCCTGTCACTGTTCCATCCGGATTAAATCCGGTATACCGACTTTATGTAGGATTAGATTTGCTTCATTTCACCGGGCGGCTGAGCGCCCTTAACCATCACAACTACTTCGTTTTCTGGTCAGGATCCTTTGCATCTGTGGGTGCAACCCAGTTGCAGATTATGGCTCAGGGCTGGCTGTTATTCGAACTCACGGAATCAACGATAGCCCTTGGCTACCTGGGCGCAGCTGCATCAATTCCGGCGATTATCATGACACTCTATGGTGGGGCAATTGCTGACCGTTTGAATAAGAAGCATGTGCTGATGGCTACATCATTGGCGGTCGCTGCCCTGCTTATCTCTCTAGCTGTTCTGGATGCCTCTGCTCTGGTCAGGCCCTGGCATGTGATACTCGTCGCTGGATTGATTTCATTCACATCCGGATTTGACTGGCCCACGCGACAGGCTATCCTTCCTGCGCTCATCGATCGCCAGGACATGATGAGTGCCGTGGCACTAAATTCCATTATCTGGCAAAGCTGTCGGATGGTGATGCCTGCTATTGGTGGAATCATCATTGCTCTGGTAGATACATGGTTGGTTTTTTTGCTCTGCTCAATTGGATTCCTGATCATGTTCGCTGTTATTGCAGGACTCAAAGTGAGTTTACCGGCACTCGCAATATCGAATTCAGCAACACACCAGGTCAAGGAAGGTCTGCTCTTTATCCTTCACAACAGAATTTTCCTGCTGCTCATCTCTCTTTCGTACGCTGCAATGTTTTTCGGCATGGCCCATATTCAACTTATGCCAGCCTTCACTGCACTGTTAGAGACTAACGAGCAAGGATATGGCTTTCTCATTTCCGCAACTGGTGTCGGATCAGTATTAGGAACCATTATTGTTGGTAACTTTCAGCATTCGAAACAACTGGGAGCTATCATATTAGCGTCAACAGCTACTTCTGGAATCATGATCTACATGTTTGCCCTGGTTACCGCTTTCGCAACCGAACTATCTATTGCCTTCGAGCTTGCCGTTTTATTCGCGACCCTCGCATCCATGTTTGCCTCGATGTTCCTGATCAGCACGATGACTGTCCTGCAACTCAGGGTGCCGGATGAACTAAGAGGCAGAGTGATGGGATTTCATGGCATTACTTTCAGCCTGATGGCACTGGGTGGCTTACTGGCCGGCTGGATCGCAAGTTTCAGCTCAGCCCCAGTTGCGGTTGCTACAGGAATAACTGTTTATCTGGCAATTATCATCTGGGTCGCAATCAGTCAGCGTGAAATTCGAAGCATCTCTGCACAAACGCCAGCCTAAGTCAGGTCGGATCAGAATAGCACTTCCTCCCTGGACTCCAATCACAAGTGGATGGCGAGTCTTAATCATAGGGCGGGCAAAGGGAGAGGTTGCCCTTTCTGTGCGAAATCGAAAATAGGACGGCATGTTTCGCAGGGTCAACAGTAATCAAACCCACATATCCTGGCTGTAGGAGGCAGATACACTTCAGGGTACTTTCCGAGGGCAGGGACCATTAACGCCCTATTCCGAGAAATCTGCAAGTAAGATTTGATGGCTACAGTGCTAGTGGTCCCATATGGGCTGACGACTTACACTTTAACGATGCATCGGAAAGCGCCACTGCGTAGCTTGGGATAAAGAGTAACAGGAAGCCATCGGGTACTGATGCGGTAAACCTTCGTTCAGGTCTCCCACCGTATCATGTCACGACCGGGAGGTATGGCCATCAGTTCCAGAAGGGTGTTATGGCCGTCCTCTCGCGTGTCGAAATAACCGGCTTGCCCACTTCCCGAGAAAGGGGGCTTCGAACCAAACACAAGCCGGATGCCTCGGTTCTCGACCAGGTCGACATACTCCTTTTCATAATCGTCAATGATGTAGGCGAGGTGGTTAATGCCCTCACCCCGGGTATCCAGAAACTCCTGCTGAACAGTCGCGCCCCTGATGGGCTGCCAGAGTTCTATATTCAGAGAACCAACACGAAGAAACTTTCCCAGAAGCTTGGCACTCTTGCCTTCGGCCGTAAGAAGCGTTGAGACTTTCTCAACCTGGCCCATAGACTGATAATACTCAACTGACTTGTCCAGATCCCTGACTACCATTCCTATGTGATGAAGTATCCAATCTTTTTTCATTCTGCTTCCCCTTAAATACAGTTGCTTACAGTTATTCGCTTCCATGCCCGGGCGTGCCGGTTGACGAGCATAGGAAGAATTAACCACGTTTCAGCGTTGTTTACCATGTATCTCTCTGTCCAGTACCGCACGGTTTTTGCTGAATTGGATAAATTTTCGGCCCAAGCTCGATTACTTATCACCTGGCGTTCGGTCCCAATGCCGGGCGCAAGGCACTATGCTCAGGCGTGGGGTTTGAGACCCTAATGGAAGGTAATGAGTCCTTTGATTCTCTATTTGAGGACAAGGTGGAAATGCTGCGGCTTGTATCTGAGTAGACGACTCCGGCAAACTCTCGAGAGGCCGCCCAATCAAGGAAATGGTCCAACAGCGCGAGTCCAATTCCCCGGCCCTGATAGTCGGGGCTGCGTTCCTCACCGGCCGATAGCTGGCCCACGTGGTAGCAGAAGACGTTTACACTCGCCTCGGGAAGCTTGGGAGCATGCTCACCGAAGTCACCCCAGTAATCGGGTTGCCAGATGCCTTTGGCAGACCGACACATCGGGTCGTAGCGACGGAACTGGAGTTGCGCCACGTGCTGTTCGCCATCGAATGCCAGCATGGCGGCGCCACCCAGATCCTCGATTCGCCCGAGCAGCGCTTCGCGACTCCCGTGGCAGTCTTCCGGCACCGGCCCGACATCGCTCGCGACCATGGGTCGATATCGAATGTCCCCAATCGACTTGGTCATGTCTGCAACGGTATAAGATTTTTCAGGTCAATTACCGCGCCAGTTACGTTCATTTGATCTCTTCCTTACATGCCAGTGTATCCCTCCCTCCCAAATATGAACCATTCCTTACAGAAGGAGATTGATACGAACACGTTGACAGATCAGCAAGCGGCTGTGGACGCAGTACCCCTAGAGGAAATCGACGTGAGTCGGCCTGAGCTTTTTCAAAACGATGCGTGGCGCCCGTGGTTTGCGCGGCTGAGGAGCGAGGCACGCTCTACGCTGGACATCGCCTCAGTGCCTCAGTCGGCGCAGACTTCAAGCACATCCTCCAGCGAAGCACTGTACATCCAGGCCAGATTCGTCGAAGGCAGAAAGGCGGAGTCATGGCCGCCGAAATAGACAGAGTCATCGAACGGCGACAGTTCTATCGCTCTGATCGAGTCTCGCGGGTCGTCTTCCCCATTGTGCCGACCTCTCACTTCGCGCAGGGTGTAGGAACCATCCCGATGTCGTATGAAGTAGACCCCACCCATGTAGTGGCCGGAGGTGCCTGCCTCGTTCTGTGCCCAGGTGGGGTACTCATTACCGCCGATGACGTTGAGACAGCCGCCGAGGTGCTCCAGGTTGCCGGTCGCAGGGTTGGTCACGGGGAGGAAGTAGCTGTAGGTGCACAGACTGAAGTAGACCGGTACTTCGAGGTACGCCGACAGCAGGTCGCCGATATCTGTCTCTGCGGTTCTCGTGTAACCCACTCCGTCCGGGTCCAGCCGCCAGATGATCCCGGTTGAGCGATGATCAGGTACCCAGCTGAATAGAATGGACTCTCCCGCCCCGACAGGATTGTCGATCGTGGTCATACCGCGGTAGGTTCCCTGGGGTGGCTCAAGGTTCTCATCGGCCACCAGGTCTCCCATGTCATGCACCATCGCGTATGTTGGGGCCGCCCCATCGACCCGGTGCCAGATTTGATTGCCGCCGCCGACCACCACGATGTCGTTAGCGATAGCCATGCCCATGGCACGAGAGTTGAAGTTAACCGGTATCAGCGGATCCCAACTGATCTGACCCGGCTCATCGGCGTCATATCGTCCCTCGAGCATGCCCTGCGTACCCACGGTCAGCAGAATCAGCTCTTCGCCAGTCACCGTGTCCTGATGCACCACGACCTGTCTGACCGAGATGTCGTGGGTATCAGCAGGTGTGATGCCGGAATGTGGCGTCGTCTTGGTCCAGTTGCCGGTCGAATCATCCCGGGTCCAGACATCAATGTGATAGTTGCCGCTTTCCAGGCGGTAGGTCGACGCGAGCAGTAGATTCACGCCAGCACTGTCGAAAGTGACGGACTGGAGTACTTCAGGCCTCAGCACGCCCTGTCCAAGATCGTAGTCCTCGCGCCACTCTTCCGCTTCTGTTGACTTGACCAGAATCTGCCCCCACTGATCGCCCGTGCCATACCACGGATTGTTCTCGTCGAACCAGTAGGTATTGGTTGCGAACAGATCGGAACCATGTCGCACAATGCGGAAGATCTCCGAGCCGCCGACGAACTCACCGTTCACGTCGGTGAACGGTGCATCGTATTGCTCCTTCCACTGGTGGTCGACGCATTGTGGCACGTCGCCTGTGACGACCACATTGTCCATCCAGAACAGCTCGCTGCCGCCCACTCCGTCGGCTTCGACGCTGAACCTGAGCGTAAAATCCGGGTGACCGGACGCGTCTTCAGGCAATTCGAAACTGACACCCGCGAACTCCGTTGCGGTGCTTTCCTCAATGAGATGCCAGGGCGCACTGCCGTCCGCAGACCATTCGGCAACAAATCGTTCGCCATCCTCGAAGGCACCATCAAGGTTTGGGAGTCGACCATACGACAAGCGGATATTCGAGTAGCCTGTTGTGTTGAAAGAGGTCTGGAGATGGCTGGGCGTGGCAGCGCCCAGACAGTAGGCGCCCAGGTTGACACCTGAGTTGTCGGCAGATGTGGTACAGGAACCCTGCATAGTCCACCGCTCGAGGGTCGGACCATTGATGTTGCCCGGCCGGAACTTGTCGACGAAAAGCGGTACGGCGCCCATTCCGTCCCCATCAACATCAGAATCCAGACGCGCCTCGACAAATTCCACTATTTCGTTTGGGTGCGTTCGACTCGACGCGTCAGTAGTCGCGCCTTCGGTCAACGTCGATCCTCGAAATCCAAATAGGTAACGGAGAAACAACAACCCGTCGGTCAACGCTTCCTGACGGTTATCCCCATCGATATCAAACTCGTTGAGATTGGTAAGGAGATATGACTCTATTTCTGCCGAATCCAACCGCGTCGCATCGCTCGATGTCGCCCCATTCGTCAACGTTGAGCCGGAAAAACCGAACAGGTACCGAAGTATGAGCAACCCATCCGTGAGTGCATCGGTTCGTCCATCGAGATCAATGTCGAAGTGGAAGCAACCGGAACAAAGAGCGGAACTTCCTGAATCATTTTGAACTCGCGTAGGACCCCTGTCGGCAGAATCAATTCGCTGCCCGTCTACGACTGGACGAACTCGTAAGGAACTACGCAAGACTCCGCGCTCCGAGTTTGGAACGAGCGAAGATCTCGTTCGAATCGTCGGAGTTACGGTTCGATCAATGGTCGTAACATCGACACGAGGCTCAACGGGAAATTCCGGTTTGTGTCCGTCACAAACCTCACGCCCAATGCCAAATGAACACAAGTCCAGCGTCGGTATCCTCGGCTGGTTGTTGTCGGGATTACCTGAAATAGCACAAAGTAAGAAACCTACCAATGCACTACTTTGACGAAATCGGTGGTTGCCGATCATCCGACGAACGCTATCAAAAGTTGGCAACGACTTACCCCGGTCAGCTGCGAGTATAGGAACCATTAACGCCCTATTCTGAGAAATCTGCAAATAAGATTTGATGGCTACTTGCGAATTCTGGATATTATGATCCGAGGGTCACTACTTCTAGGGCGCGAACGGCCGGTATACGCATCAAAGTGCGTGGTTAGACTGGGGGCATCTAGGTAAAAGCCAAGAATAGGTGTCTTTTAATCTGTATCTTTCAAGGTTTCTAAACTATTCTCCAAGTGTTCAACATCACAATAATAGGAGAAAAAACGTTGAAAATTCGATTATTACTAGTTCTGGTGTTAAGCGCATTTGGATTTAAGGCGTTTGGCAACGATCATGTTCAGGCTGGGCCATTTTATGCGTTTTACCATATCCAAAGTACAAACCCCGCAGCGTTAGTTGCTGCTATGGACAAATTTTGGGCATCGGACTGTGGTAAAAAATATCCTGCGGATGTCGCTCTGTCTGAAGAAGTCTTTAATGGAGGCAATACTTCGACTCACTTCATCATAAACACCTTTCAAAATTCGGATGACCAGGCGAAAGCCGCTGAAATTATGCGTTCTTGTCCAGATGCCTTGGCCTTTCTTGAAGAGCTTTATGGTTCTGGCGTTCAGGCCATAAATCAATACATGGGCCCCGCAGCTGTTGACGAAAACGATTGGACGCAGGATTCAACGTTTTCGAAGTTTGACATTATCGTAGAGCCACAGAATCAGGCTGCTTATGCTGCGGCTTACTCGGAAATGATGGAGAAAGTGTCCAAGGATGTGGATCTGCGTTCATATGGGCTGGGTTCAATTTACTTTGGAAGAGATAAATTTACTCATTGGGTTTGGACCGGCGGAAGATCCATACCCGAACTTAGTTCAATAAGCGAAAAGTTGCTCGCTCATCCTGCTTTTGCAGAATTCAATAGCAAAGTAGGCGGTATGCGTACCATTGTAAACACTACTCAAGTCCAGATACTAAAAGGTTATATACGCCAGTAACATGAACGACAGTGTAGCCCGTCAGCACTAACTGGACAAAAGTACGACTTTGAATAAGAGAGAGTTTTTGCTCATTGTTAACCCCAAGAGGAATGACAATGAACGAGAAA
>PBRC01000046.1 GCA_002725285.1 Gammaproteobacteria bacterium
TGGTATGACGGCGGACACCGATGATGATGGCGACGGCGTGTTGGACGATGCCGATGCGTACCCAACCATTAGTGTGACAGGTGAAACGGACACGGATGCAGATGGTGCACCGGATGCTTGTGATAGCGACTGCATTGCAACGGGTATGACGGCGGACACCGATGATGATGGCGACGGCATTGAAGACAGTGTAGATTCTAATCCGATGGTTGCAAGAGATAGCACCTCTTATACGCTACCCGAAAACGTTACCGTTATTGAGACGGAGGAGTGAATTAGAAATGGGCAAAAGAAAATGGATAGTATTGTTCGCATCGCTTTTTTGCGCTACTTCGGTGTTTGGGACAGACT
This sequence comes from Gammaproteobacteria bacterium, assembly GCA_002725285.1. GTDB lineage: Bacteria > Pseudomonadota > Gammaproteobacteria > Pseudomonadales > Azotimanducaceae > JAHRVQ01. The sequence continues at coordinate 352 of PBRC01000046.1, forward strand.
ACGAGACGGACTCGCAGAACTTTTGGGTAACTGGCCAGGGCATTAACAGCGCGTTGGGCTCAGTAAACAGAATGGTTTGTTATATGAAGAATATGCGGCCAGATGCCTTGCTGAACGACGGTGCGTACAAGGCGATTATCTACAAAGAAGACTGCACGATGGGCAATGCCGATGCGAGCAGCGAGGAGTCTTCCGCGACGGCGACAAGCTCTCAGTCGTCGAGTACGGCTTCATCTTCGAGTAGTTCCGATGCAAAATCAAAAACTGCACAGACAGCCATCGTGAATGCCACGAAAGAAGGCGCAGACCTTCCGATGATCGGTAAAGTATGGGTTTCGATGATTGCACAAGATCAGTACGACTTCGATAAGAAAGTGTATGTCCGGAGTGAACAAACAGCCAGCCCTACTGCTGACGCACCGTACGGTGATTTTGAGATGAGTTGGACCATATATTCAAACGAAGATAAAGAAATGCCTTGGGGGGAAGGAATTGTAGCAGGCATGGAATTAGGCAGGGGATATCTCACGGCCAGCGGCAGCAAAGTGGGGTTTTTAGAGTTCTCGATGGGTGGCGAGGGCAATATCTCGGCTAACTTCGATCCGGATGGCAATGTGGAAGGCGTATATGCCGAGTTCATTTATGTTATGCCTGAAGGGGGTGAAGAGGCTGGCCACAGCGACATCCTGGTGTACTATGAATTCGGGATGGACGCAGCGACAAAGGTTTATTGTCGGAACTTCCTCAGCGCGGACACAATGAGTTTCGATAGCTTTGACGAAGAAACAGGCGCGCCCGTTCGAGAGCCGTATCTGGAGGAAGATTGGAGCGATCAGGTGGCGGCAGCTATTACGTCGGAAGAGGAGTGTTTTTCGGTGGACCGCTCAACGGCGATTCGCAACGTATACCGTTATGGCGTATACAATTCGGACGGATCTAGGGTGGAGATGAGCAATCCCGGGTTTCCTATTCGCGCCGAGGTGACGCTGGAGACCGATGAAGATGAAGACGGCGTTCTAGATGTTGTGAACGTATTTGGCTATGCCGACTATTGGGGTGTGTGGATCGACACCATAAACAGAGGACTTATTGATGGTGATACGGTATTCACGAAAGAAACATTTGGAAATCAGGAGGCGTCGTCAACGACTTATCGGGTGAATCCGGTCACCGTACGAATGCAAAAAAGGGAAAAATCGTTCGTCACCCTCAACAGCTTAGATGGTTTATCGCTTGGGTTGTGGGTGGGTGACCAAGAGTGGTCAGAGCAATACGGGCTACTTGGTTTTACAGATTTAGTTACCTTTAACGAATATAAGGGCTCGTTTGATTCTGAGACGTGCAGCTTTACGTTTACCCAAGGTGTGTCCTTCGCCGGAGGCTACACTGAGACGGACTTGGCGGACCCGGTGACAGTTACCTGCGCCAATTGGAAGCTACACATGAAGCGCATCTGGGACGAAGGGGAGGATTGGGCACATACTCAGAGGCGGGGGATGGGAGTTTGGTCGCAAGATACCAATCAGTGGTACGACATTAACCATACCAGCATGACCTATCCGGATACTCTTGCCCCAGTAGACGCCGATGGCCTGCCGATACTAGGCGATGATGGCACCACCCCGTTGAACTCAGGGATTATAGTTCAGACTGAAACGTTTATTCCGCTTGATGCAGATGAACTAGCAGGTGGTCTCAACTGCATTGGGGACTGTCCGACCGCTGCAACGATGGAGACAACGTTTAACGCTGCTACGGTCCTGGCTGGGGTTGCTCAGAACGAACGTTTCAACGAAGATGGTAGCCCCATATATGTGCCAAGTCCCTTCGACCCGGCGGTAGGCTCGTTCATTAAGGAAGAAGTCACCGATCAGTGGGGCAATGTTTGGGAGGCCGGCCAATTTATGGATGGCGTCTTGGCGACCGATGTCGCGGAATACACTTTTACGGGTGGTAACGCGCTCGATTCTTCAGGCACCATACTGTCACTCGGGGAGACTTTCCTTGCATACAGCGCTGGCGTGCCCAATCCAGAAATGGCGCTACAGGGAATCAGTTACCAGACCTCGCAAGGGTGGACTAATGATGTTGGCTGGGGTGTGCGCAGCGGTATATTAGTGACTGACGCCGTTCTAGATTCGCCGGAAATGGAATGTCGTAAGAGTGGAGGTGGTCTAGAGACGCCAAGCTATGATGACCATCCGTCGTATACCGGAGCTGACGAAACGGCACTTCGATTATGCGAATATAATCTTTATGGCCCTGATGGTCCCGATACGACCTATCAACTGGTGTTTGAGGTACGTCCTCAGTACAAACTCACTGATCAAGACGACACTCTAATCACCTTCGGTCTACCCAAGAAGATGTACTACGATATTCCGGAGGATGCAACGCTTTACGGTGCTGACGCGGGAAAAAGAGTTTCATTAGACTATCAGGGACACGGCGAACTACACGGCATACCCGGGTATGTCCTTAACACAGCGACTGGGGAAAATATAGGTGAGTTCGTAAACGAGTGGCAAGACACGTATCGTTACATTCCTCGGTTTACGATTCCTGATGGCGGGGCACTTACCGGAAAAGATGCTGAAGGCGCTGACGTTTCTTACAAAGTAAAGGCTTTGGAGGGGGAAGAATGGTTGGCTTCAGCGGAAGGCTCGATAGGCAACCTGACCTATTCCGGGTCGGTTGACGAGCTTCTGACACCCACAGTATTGCGGAACAGAGGACCTGTTAATACTGAAATGGGGGAATATGAAAGAGATCCCCAGCTGGGGTTTTCCATAAACGCTATGCCGGCGGAGAATGATGGGGGCACCGCGACCCTCACCTTTACGGTCACCCAAGGAATAGACGCCACCCATGATTCGGGCGAGCGCAGGGTTGAGTCATCGATCGATTTGAACTGGGTGTCCGATGGATCGAGCTATGTGACCGTGACTGTCCCAGAACAGACCGCGACGCTGACGGTGTTAGACCCCTCGGGGGGTGCGGACGGGACTACCTTCGCCTTCGATTGGAACTTTGACATTGCCGCTCAGGATTTCATTACCCTTTTGGACGGTATTGCGAGCCCTCCGAACGTGATAACGATCGAGATGTTGGACTTCCTGGAAATGAACGTCGAAAACACTGACACCATTTTTGTCTTCTTCGAACAATTCGTCCAAGCGAATACCGAGACTGACCGGGTAATAGGGTCTTACTTCCTGGACCTTTCGTTCAGCGATGATCTCGATATCAGCGTCTTGTCGGAAGTCGTTGTGGCGCTTGTGAAGGATGGAGAGCCGGAGCTAAGCTCTCTACTCACTGACTATATTGGTCCTGAACCGACGGAACTTCTGAATAATGGAGATCCATCTGTCGTACATGGGGAGATCATTTACGATCCGACACCCTGAAAATAACGGTCGATCTGAATCGTCGATGGAACTAAATCGTTAGTGGCTTAGAGCTTCGATGTGGAACTATGAAAGGATGAAAGGGTTCTGGCAAGTTAACTCAGCCCGCCACAGGTAATGCTGCTTGCCATTGTTCTTTACGAATACTTCATCGATGTAAAAGGTATCGCCGCATCCCTGATATTTTCGCTTCAATCGGTGTGTATAAATGGCTCCGAATTTGATGCAGCAGAGGCGAATCGCTTCGCGGCTTACTGTGATGCCTGGTTCGGCTAGGAGATCCTCTATATCGCGGTGGCTCAAGTCGAATCGAAAATAGAGCCAGACGGTCCACGAAATGATGTCTGGCGGGAATCAGTGGCGTTTATATATATTCAACCGTCGATTCCAGCAATTTCTGACAGTTAAGTTAGCAGTACCGCTTATGGCGTTCTCTCTCCCCGCCAAAAGCCAAGGGGCTTTTGGCCCTTTTTTTCGTAGGTCTTGCCAAAGAGAATCGACATTCGTGGCAAGATGTCTTACATTCCTGAGCTGGTCATCACTAGTATGGATCTAAAAGAACAACAGAATTAGGGGAATTAAGAGATGGAATTAAAACCAGGTCTAAGATTGAAGAGCACCGTATGCGATGCCGAGATCATGGTCATTAAGGCAACAGATGGGGACTCACTCACCTGTGGTGGTATGGAGTTAGCCGCGGAAGCGCCAGCTGAAAAAGCATCAGGTGATCCGGACCACATGAACGCCTGTGTGATTGGGAAACGTTATGTCAATGAAGGGCAAACGGTTGAAGTGCTGTGCGTAAAGAGTGGAGACGGTTCGCTTTACTACAACGGTGATGAATTGATGACCAAAGACACTAAAAAGCTGCCCTCATCGGATTAATTTCATGAATATCGCTCTGTTTCTGCAGATGGCGGCGGAAGCTTGTCCTGATCGTTCAGCGTTAACCCATGATGGCAAGCATTACACCTATCTGGAGTTGTTTGAATCGGCAAACAAGGTTGCTGAAAGGTTTTCACACAGTGGATGCCAATTTGTTTCGGTTCTTGATGTCAGTAGCCCTGCTGTTCCCATTGCGCTGATGGGTGCGGCAATGGCTGGTATCCCTTACGTTCCACTCAATTATCGCCTGAGCACCGAGCAGCTCAGTGAACTGCTGGCTCGTATTGAACCGGCTTTCCTCATCGTTGACGACAGCAGGACAAACGATTTTGATGAAGTCGAGGCGACTGTGCTGGGCAGACAGGCTCTACTCGATGATCTCCTGTCTTCCCCGGAAGTGTCGGTCGCCTGGAAGGAAGATCCTTCAGCAGTTGCGATTCAGCTGTTTACCAGTGGCACGACCGGTACCCCCAAGGCTGCTATTTTGAGGCATGAGCACCTTGTATCCTATATTCTCGGTTCAGTTGAATTCATGGGAGCTTCAGAGGAGCAATCAACTCTGGTCTCCGTTCCTCCCTATCACATTGCCGGGATCTCGGCGGTGATGAGTTCAATATATGCGTGTCGCAGGATAGTGCAGCTTCCTGACTTTGATCCTGCTGAATGGTTGAGTTTGTGTGCGAATGAAAGGGTGACCAACGCCTTCGTTGTACCAACTATGTTGAAACGTATCATCGAGGAACTGGATGAGTCCAGCTTCGACCCGGCGACTCTGATGTCGCTGGAGGCTCTTGCCTACGGCGGGGGCAAGATGCCCGTGCCGGTCATCGAGCGAGCACTTGAACTGCTGCCGGAAATCAACTTCACCAATGCTTATGGTCTTACTGAAACCAGTTCGACGATTACCTTGCTGGATCCGGATGATCATCGACAGGCGCTTGATCATGACGATCTCGTCATTCGTGCAAGGCTGGGTTCTGTTGGCAAGGCGTTACCTTCGGTCGAAATCCAGATTCGAGATGATGAGGGGAACGAGCTGGGTCCTTTTGAAGCCGGGGAAATCTATGTGCGCGGCCCGCAGGTGTCAGGAGAATACCTTGAGCGCAACGCCCTGGTTGATGAGGGTTGGTTTCCAACCCGGGATGCCGGATACCTGGATGATCACGATTACCTCTATCTGTCCGGGCGTGCTGATGATGTCATTGTGAGAGGTGGTGAGAATATATCGCCAGCCGAAATTGAAGATCTGCTGCACGCCCACAATGCGATCGACGATGCAGCAGCTGTAGGAATACCTTCTGAAGAATGGGGTGAGGCTGTTGCACTGGCAGTTGTACTGAAAAACAGTGCTGAGCTCTCGGAAGATGAGATAGTGTCATTGATACGGACCAGTCTGCGTTCCTCGAGAGTGCCGGAAGTGATCAGGTTCACCAGCGAATTACCATACAGTGACACAGGTAAGCTGTTGCGCCGGGTCGTTAAAACCTGGTTCGACTAAGCCGCTAAGTGGTCGCTTGCTATGTTAATAAGCAATGCTGAGTGCCTCGAATTAAAACCGGACCATAGTCTTTCACTGAGCTATCAGGATGTACGGATCGAGCAGAATATTATAGTCGCCGTTGGAGCTCTCGAACCCCGGTATGGCGAGTCGGTACTGGATGCGACTGGTGCGGCTCTGCTGCCGGGATTACACGATCACCATGTGCACTTTGCCTCATATGCAGCAGCCTTAAGGTCCGTTGCCTGTGGTCCCCCCACCGTTCACTCCGAGAAAGATCTGATAGAACAACTTAATCTGGCTGCCGGTGGTCACGGCTGGCTTCGTGGAATCAACTACCATGAGAGTGTCGCTGGCGATATCGATCGTTACTGGCTGGACAGGTACGGTCCGAAACGACCCATCCGAATCCAGCATCGCTCGGGCAGATTGTGGATCCTGAATTCAAATGCGCTGGAAGTAATAAGAAATAGCCCACCAGATAAATTATCCCGGGAACATCATGCAAGGTTGGATACTGAAGACGGACGCCTGTATGACGTTGACAACTTTCTGTGGGAGTTGACCGGAGATTCCCCTCTGTCAGTTGCTGCTGCCAGTCAGAATCTCGCTTCCTTTGGTGTAACCGGCATTAATGATATGACACCCAGCAACAATGTGAGTACCTGTAACTGGTTTGTCGAGATGCAGGCAAAGGCTGCTCTCCGGCAGAAAGTGCGGCTCTCGGGATCCAGAGAGCTGTCTGAAGTCACCGGGAGTGTCGGTGGGAAATTGAAAATCGGTGAATGCAAATTGCACCTCCATGAATCAGACCTGCCGGACTTTTATGATCTTTGCCGGGTTATCAGAGACTCTCACGATGAGAATCGTGCGGTGGCTGTTCATTGCGTTACTGAAGCAGCGCTCGTTTTTGCCCTGGCGGCTCTGCAGGATTCCGGTATCCGCTCGGGAGACCGAATTGAACATGCCTCGGTAGTGTCTCCCGCCACATTGGAGTTACTGTGTGAGACCGGCCTTGGCGTTGTAACCCAGCCAAATTTTGTGCTCGAACGCGGCGACACCTACCTGAACGAAATACCGGAGCACGAGCATGCCTGGTTGTATCGGTGCAGAACTCTACTTCAAAATTCCGTTCCACTCGCCTTTGGCACCGATCTGCCGTTTGGTCATCCAGATCCCTGGATCGCCATGCAGGCAGCGACCCGGCGGCAGACAAGCTCCGGACGATCACTGGGTGAGGATGAAACCTTGACACCGGAATCAGCTTTGGCAGGCTTTTTAGGGGAACTCGATAACCCGGCGGAGCCCCGATCAATCACGGTCGGAGAACCTGCTGATCTTTGTTTACTCAAATCACCCTGGCATATCGCCCGGCTTGAGTTATCGAGTTCCGATGTCAGGGCGACCATTCTGGATGGTGAGAAGATCTACGATAGTCAATTGTTTTCGTGCTAGGAGCCAACGTGTACTATGGCTTAGAGTATGGAATGGCTTAGAGTATGGAATGGCTTAGAGTATGGAATGGCTTAGAGTATGGAATGGCTTAGAGTATGGAATGGCTTAGAGTATGGGGCTCAGTTTCCGTTAAGACTAAATGGTGTGACGCTGCCTGTTGGCCGTAAGGAGCCGCCGAATGTTACTAAAACCTTATCGCGTTCTGGACCTGACCAGTCGGCACGGTATGTTATGCGCGCAGATTCTTGGCGATCTGGGTGCAGATGTCATTCAGATCGAACCACCCGGTGGCGCGGCAGGAAGAGAGCAGGGTCCTTTCTTTGAAGGACGGGTCGACCCGGAGTTTTCGTTGAATTGGTGGGGATATGCGCGAGGTAAACGCAGCATCGAATTGGACATTGATGCCGAAAGAGAGGTCTTTCTGCGTCTTGTCGCGCGTGCTGATTTCCTCGTTGAGTCTGAGCCGGTTGGCAGCCTTGTGGCACGGGGTATAGGTCACGATGTGCTGGCTCAACATAATCCCGCCCTGATTCATGTCTCGATGACACCCTTCGGTAGCAGTGGTCCCAAGGCCGGTTGGGCAGCAACTGATCTGACCCTGTTGGCCAGTGCAGGTCCGCTGGCACTTACAGGTGATGATGATCGCCCGCCTGTGCGTGTTTCTGTGGATCAGGCATGGAATCATGTCGCTGCAGAAGGGGCAGCGGGTGCGCTGGTGGCGCTGCACGATAGAGCCGGTTCTGGTCTGGGGCAGCATGTAGAGGTGTCAGTACAACAGGCGCTTACCATAGCGACTCAGGGGTATGTTCTATCAGCAGCGGTGAATGAGGAGACCGCGACACGGACCGCAGGTGGTATGAAAGCGGGTGATCTGATGATTCGTCTGACCTTCCCAGCCAAAGACGGGCAGGTTTCCATCACTTTATTGTTCGGCGCCACAATTGGACCCGCCACCAGGCGCCTGATGGAATATGTCTGTGAGCAGGGTTTCTGTGATGAGGCAACCCGCGATAAAGACTGGCTTGAATACGGGTTGTTAATCACCAACGGCGATGAGCCAATGTCAGAATGGGAGCGGGTCAAGGATTGTGTCGCTGCATGCACTGCCTCAAAAACCAAAGCCGAACTCCTTGAGGTCGCGATGCAGCGTCGCCTGCTGCTGGCACCCATGTCGACGGTAGCTGATGTCGTCGATAGTGAACAGTTTGCCAGTCGTCAGTATTTTAGATGTCCGGACGGCGATGGACCCTCAGCATCAGTCAACTACCCTGGTGCGTTTGCAAAGTTCAGTGAAACGCCCTTTCAGGCAGGTCGCAGGCCACCGCGTGTCGGTGAACATTCGTCAGAGGTTTTGGCTGAGCTTGCCAGTGTGCCCCCGATTTCTCTTCCAGGCGTTGAAAGCAAGGCTGGTGAATTGCCGCTTAAAGGTGTCAAGGTGCTGGATTTGATGTGGGCTCTGGCAGGTCCCGCTGCGACCAGAATGCTGGCGGATTATGGTGCGACGGTCGTACGAGTTGAATCCACTTCGCGGCTTGATGTTTGCCGGACGATCCGCCCTTTTATCGACAGTGATGAGTCGCCAGAGAAATCCGCAATCTTCCATAGCACCAATGCCGGGAAATGCATGTTAACGGTTGACCTGACGAAACCTGAAGGGCGTGAAGTTATCCTTGATCTTGTTCGCTGGGCTGATGTTGTAGCGGAATCATTCTCTCCCAGAGCAATGCAGGGACTGGGTCTCGATTATGCCACTCTGCGAAAGGTCAATTCGAAGATCATTATGTTAAGCACGTGTTTAATGGGTCAGACCGGACCGCTTTCCATGTTTGCCGGTTACGGTAATCTTTCTGCGGCTATCTCGGGATTCTATGAGATCACGGGATGGCCGGATCGAGAACCCGCTGGTCCCTTTGGCGCCTATACTGATTACATTGCACCTCGGTTCAATGCTGCCGCAATACTGGCTGCGTTGGATTATCGCAAGCGCACAGGCAAGGGTCAGTACATCGACCTGGCTCAGAGCGAGGCAGCGTTACACTTTCTGACGCCAGCAATTCTTGATTACACTGCAAACAATGTTATTCAGTCGCGAAGAGGTAATCGGGACCCTCATGCTGCTCCACACGGCGTATATGCTACATCCGGTCAAGATAATCGTATTGCCATTGGCTGTGAAACCGAGGTGCACTGGCAGGCGCTATGCAGTGTGTTGACTTGTCTTGATGTAAATGATGCTCGCTTCAAAGATCTGAACGCAAGACTGACCAATGAGGATGAACTGGATTCCCTGGTTGCTGCCGCGATAGCTGATCTCGACGCAACAGATCTGGAAACTGCATTACAATCCGTCGGTGTGCCCGCTTCAGTCGTACTCAACAGCCCCGAGTTGTGGCTAGATCCACAACTTGCTCACCAGGGGCATTTCATCAGACTGCCACATCCGGAAGGAGGTGAAACGGTAATTGAAGCCTCACGGATCCACCTGTCACGTTCAGCGACCTTTGTTGATTCGAGTGCACCGACATTTTCGAGAGATATGGCTGATGTACTGAATAATCTGCTGGGATACGATGATGAGAAGTTCGGTCAGTTACTTGTTGCCGGCGCTCTTGAGTAGGTACTGGCATAGAAGAGTCATGAAATGAGTTCGGCACTAAGCGGATTACGCGTTATAGATATCAGCGGAACGGTTGCCACCAGCTATTGCGCGAAACTCTTCACTGACTATGGTGCAGAGGTCATCAACCTCGAACCTGGAGAAGGATTTCAGACCCGACGCTTGCATCCTTTCCTTGAGCACACGTCTGAGGCTGACAAGAGTGCAATGCACGCTTATCTGAGTACCAACAAGCTGAGTCTCAACAGGGAACAGCTGAGCCACAGTAAACTCACCAGTCTGATCAAGAGTGCCGATCTGATCCTGGATGATGGTACTGAAACTGAATTAACGTCGTACAGCAGAAATGTCCGGGCCAGTATTAGCTGGTACGGCAGAACAGGTGAATATGCTGATTTTACAGGTTCGGATGCTCAGTGCTTTGCATTGAATGGCATGTTGCGAAGTATCGGTCGGGTAGAGGGACCACCACTTATCCCTACCGGCTACCAGGCGCAGATCGTTGGCGGGCTGTCTGCATTTATTGGTGCAATGGTCCATGTGCTTGCGGCTGAATTGGGCAACAGACAGGAATTGGTAGAACTTGAAACCAGCATCTTTGAGGCTTGCCTGTGTTTTACAGATGTTGGTGCTGTCAGCTCTCACAATACCAATATTGAAGTACCTCGCCTTGGTATCAACCGTTTTCCCCCGACCTACCCACTCGGTATATTCCCCTGCCGGGATGGTTGGATTGGATTGACTGTACTGACACCGTCACAGTGGGATGCGTTCTGCAAGATTCTTGAGATCGATGAGTATGCTGATGTCGAGCTTTTCCAGACAGCCGTGGGTCGTCTGCAGTCAATTGATATCCTGGAACCGATCATCATGGAAAAGTTGCTTGAGCACTCGGCTGAAGAACTCTTCTACCGCGGTCAGGAAAATGCGGTGCCCTTAGCCAGGGTACCGACCATGGAGGAACTGTTCGGGGTTGATCAGTTTGTGCACCGCCATGCCTTTGCACAGGCCAGTCTGCCCGATAACAGGAAGCTGCAGGTACCGACCGTGCCGTTTCGATTGTATGCCACACCGCCATCATTTGGCGGTACGGTCGCATCGCTGGGAGCACACACCGGGGAATTTGCGAATGTCTGATACCCGCACGCCTGGCATGGCACCACTTAAAGGGGTACGTATTGTTGATCTGTGCATGGGTTGGGCAGGACCACTCGCCACCAGGCATATGGCTGACATGGGTGCCGATGTCATTAAGGTTGAGAGTTGTGAGCGGTTCGACTGGTGGCGGAGTTGGGAGGCGACACCTGAGTGGATTGAAGACGATGGTGCGGAGAAGTCAGTGGCATTCAATACCGTAAACCGTAACAAGCGCGACATAACGCTGGATCTTGAACATCCGGAAGGCAGACAACTGCTGCTTCAACTCGTTGGTACAGCCAACGCGGTCGTGGAGAACTACTCCGGGGGGGTCTTGCCAAAATTGAACCTCGGTTTCGAGGAGTTTAAACAGGCGAAAGAAGATATCATTCTCCTGTCAATGCCCGCATTTGGCTCAAATGGACCCTGGAAGAATTTCCGCGCTTATGGCTCAACTGTTGAGCAGGCCTCGGGATTGCCACACCTGAATGGTGAAAGCGATGATCCACCCACAATGCACCACGTGGCTTATGGTGATGCTAACGGTGGATTGAATGGGGCTGCTGCACTGCTCGTTGCACTTCGTCACCAGAATCGCACAGGTGAAGGTCAGTTCGTTGATTTGTCCCAGGTTGAGTCGATGTTTGCACTGGCAGTTCATGGCATCCTTGAATATGCGGCAACAGAGACTGCTCCCGCCAGAACCGGTAATGCCTCGCAATCAATGGCTCCCCACGGTACATATCCGTGCAAAGAGGAAGACAGCTGGGTTGTGATCCAGATTATGGATGAGAACCAATGGCAAAGACTCCAGCAACTTGTGGGAAATCCTCTGCAGCAGTTTGGTGTGCTTGCCGACCGAATCAAAAAGCGTGAACGACTTGACCAGACGATTTCAATATGGACGCAGGATCAGGATGCCCGGGAACTCATGTTCAGGTTGCAACAAAGTGGCGTTCCTGCCGCAGCGACTCATACTTCAGCAGGTCTGCTTGGTGATGAGCATCTGAGATCTCGTGGCTATTGGCAGTGGCTGGAACGGGCTGTGGTTGGCAGGCAACCGAATCCTTCTCCCCCTTACAGGCAAGGCCCCGATCCCTACGCAATTTCTTCTCCTGCACCGACGCTGGGACAACACAATGAAGAGGTACTGGGAGATATTCTCGGACTGGATGCGAGTGAGCTGGCACGCCTGGAGGCCATGGGTATTATTGGGAAACGACCCCGAATGCGAACCGGTTGATTCTGGAGACGCCACAGCCATGGAAAGGATATTTCTTGAGACTAAGTGAATCAGGTATATTCGTACTGTTTTATTACCCCAATCGTATTTGCCTGAACGGCGTGATGGAATCGGACAGCCGAACTACAAATTGAGATAAAGGAGCCAGGAGAATTTATGACTCAGCTGACATTTTCTTGCTGATTTTCGACAGGAATCAGAAAACATGCCCGGCCCCTTAAGTCACATTAAAGTCCTGGAAATGACACTCGCCATCCAGGGTCCTGCGGCGGGAGTTTATCTTCGTGATATGGGTGCAGATGTTATCAAGGTGGAACCCCCGCTGGGAGATGCAAGCCGGTACAGTCGAGGGATCAACAATGACCTGCCTTTGGAAGCACCTGGTTCGCAGTTTGTTTCCATGAACAGAGGTAAGAAATCCGTATGTCTGGATGCCCATACACCACTCGGTCTGGAGGCAGTCAAGGCAATGCTTAAAGAGGCAGATATTTTCCTGAGTAATTATCGTGCCCCTGCACTTGAAAAAATGGGACTCGATTACGAATCAGTCAGATCTCTGAACCCGAAACTCATTTACGCGACCGCCAGTGGTTTCGGTCCTATCGGACCCGATAAGAATAAACCCATGCTGGACGGTGCTGCTATTGCTCGTGGTGGCCTGGCCAGCGTGACGGGGATGAGGGGAGATGGACCCATTATCCCGGGAGCGATGATTGCCGATGGTGCCGGAGGGATGCAGCTCTCTCTCGGAATTGTCACGGCCCTTGCCGCTCGCGAACATACTGGCCTGGGCCAGTGGGTGCAAACCTCTGCATTAGGGGCGCAATTGTCGATACAGAGTTGGGAGCTTTGCCATGTCTGGATGACAGGTAAACAGTTAAAAAGAAGCGGCGCTCATTACACCAATGTCTACGCGCCCTACGGTATCTACGAGACTGCCGATGGGGGGCACTTCCTGCTTGCGGTGGCAATGACAAATGAAGCCTGGGACGCATTCTGGGTTTTCGCGGATAACCCGATCGAAGCGATAAATCCGACCTGGGACACTCCAAGTAAGCGATTTGGGGCAGGCGCGACAGAGGAAGATGCGATGTTGATCCAGGAGAAGATGCGAACTGCTTTTAAGAACAGGACCACAGCTGAATGGGAAGAATTCCTGGCAACCCAGCACGAGATGATTTACCAACGGATACAGAACTATGATGAGGTTCGAACCGATGCGCAGATCCTCGCCAACAGTTACGTTGAGACGATTGAGGTGAAAAACATTGGCGAGACATCAGTGGTTGGCAATCTCATATCGTTCAGCGGAACCCCGGCTTCCATCAAGGGACCACCCCCGGATCTTGGTGCAGACACAGAATCAGTACTGATCGAGCTTGGCTTCACTGATGAAGAAATTAAGTCGCTAATAGATCATGCCGATAGCGAAAGACGACGTGAATTGGCAAAGCGGTCTTGAGTAGGGATTACCTGGCGGCCATAGGCACGGTGCCGACGACATCATCAATGACAAGTTCAACGATCTCCTCGGCGCTCAGCCCGGCGACTTCTGTTAACACTTCTTCGATATGTTCGCCAAGTAATGGTGCACGCCGACCTTGAACAGATTCAGCAAAACGATATCGATAGGGTTGATTGGGGTAGTGTTTGATGCCAATGCCTGGACGATCCTGGGCAATGAAGCTACCCCGGGCAGCAAGCTGAGGATCGTCGAGCAACTCAGGTCCACGCATGACGGCGCCAGCCGGGACTCCCTTGCGCTGCAATCGTTTCATAAGCTCTAAATGATTTTGCGATCTCGTCCAGCTGGTAATGGCGTTATCAATTTCGTGTTGGTGTTTGCGACGATCTGCCGGTTGGTAGCTGCTCATATTGTTTGGGATGCCAATCTCTGCGCACAGGGCTTGCCAGTGTTCGTCCGTTTTGCAGGTGATACCGATCCAGGTATCTTCAGCACACTGGTAGATACCCTGGGGGGAGTAGTTGCGGTGAAGGTTGCCAGTCCGGCCAGGATCATCCCTGGCCAGCGACCAACCTGTCATTACATCACCTACATAAAGATTGCAGGCCTCCAGCTGGCTTAAATTAACGTATTGACCCTCTCCGGTTGAATGCCTGTGATGCAGAGCCGCGATCAAAGCGTTTGCCCCCATCACACCGGCGAATAGGTCGCCGCCGGTCATGCCGGTAAACAGGGGTTCACCATCTTCGTATCCTGTTAAATGAGAAATGCCGGACATCTGCTCGGTTGACATCCCGAAAGCCACATAGTCCCGCCATGAGGTTTCCTGGCCGAATCCAGACAGAGAGATCATAATAAGTCCGGGGTTGATTTCTCTCAGTACCTCATATGACAGGCCAAAGTTCTTCATCACCCTGGGTGTGTAGTTTTCAATCAATACATCGACACTGCCAACCATTGCCTTGATTGCATCTCGGCCACGCGGGTCTTTTAAGTTGAGTGTGACAGCACGCTTACCTCGATTAACCCAGTTGAAGTAGGGTGAAGCTTCCCAACTTGGTACGCCCTCCTGGCCTCCTGCCGTGCCAGAACCTCGCCAGCCGTCGATGTGTTGAACCGATTCAACCTTGATCACCTCGGCACCGGCATCTGCGGCAATTTGTGCTGCAACGGGACCGGCAAAAAACATTGACAGATCCAGTATTCGGATCCCGTGAAGGGGTGCTGTGGGCTTACTTGCGGTCTTACTGTCCTCTGTTTCTTCAGCGTCGAGTTCTGCAAAAACCTCTTCATTATGTTCGCCCAGCAGGGGAGGTCTGTAGGGTTTTGGCGTTGTCACTGTCGATTTAAACGGGATGCCTGGAACATCTACAGCACCTGCTTCCGGGTGATCAAGGGTGATGAAATACTTCCTCTCTAGATGGGGTTCCAATTCAAAGATCTCTTTCATGCTGGGGATCAGTCCAAAAGGCACCCGGGCAGCCTCAGCCTCGTGAAAAAGCTGTGTGGCAGTTTTTCCTTTTAATGCTTCAGCGAAAGCGACCCGTACTTCCTCGATTTTCTCGCTGGGATTGGTCCATGAAAGACCCTGGTATCGGGGATTAGCCGCAATATCACCCCGGTTGAGAAAATCACAGAGCAGTTGCCACTGAGCCAGGGTCAGTGCATTCAGACCGATATAGCCTTCTTCGGTCGGCAGAATGAAAGCAGCCCCGGCGCCTGAACCGATACTTGAATATCTGCCGGGGGTTATGCCGAGATATTCATAGAGGAGAGTGGGTAGCTGCGCTCCTGTCAGCACCGCCTCCTGTGCACTCACATCGATATGCTCACCATTTCCATGATGGGCACGACCAAAGGCTGCCATTGATGTGGCAACGGCCGCAAAGGCCCCGGTCAGTGTTTCAGCAATCGCACCCCCTGCCTGTAGTGGTTCCCGATCTGGTGTTCCGCACAAGTTCGCCCAGCCACCGACCGCACAGGCAATCAGATGTGAGGACTCGTAATCTGAATGAGGACCAAAGGAACCAAAGCCCGAAATCGTCGTCAGGATGCAGGCGGGATTCCACTTCTTGAAACTCTCGTAGCCCAGCCCCTTTCTGTCCAGTGATTCAATAGTTTCGGATGCAATAACGATATCGTAGCGGGCGACGAGTCTGCTGAGCTGCTTGTGACCGTCCTCCGTTGTGAGATCCAGCACGATACTTCGTTTACTGGTATTCAGAAAAAAGAAAGATGCGCTGGCTTCAGGATTGCTGATGCCACCCGGGAACGGGCCCTGACGACGCGTTTCGTCTCCTTCCGGACTTTCAACTTTTACCACGCTTGCGCCAAGATCACCCAGCAGCTTCGAACAGAAGGGTCCTGCAGTTCCTGTGGAAATGTCGAGTATTTTAAGATGGCTCAACGGCTGCATGGGTTGGCCCTCTTTCTCACTTATAGTCTCACTTATGGTTTCCAACCATTTCCTGGGTAAAAACTTTAGGTACAGGCACTGGCACGATGCCGTCAACACCCAGACGTAGTAATCTCGGGGCAAGTATGTTCAACTCCGATTCCCTGATAACAACAGAGACACTTCGCCAGGATTTGTCCACCACGGGGCTGACCGTTGGTGAAACTACCGCAGGCAGTAGTTGTTCCACTTCAAGCAGGACGCTGGTTGGCACGTCCATAAAGACCATATAGACAGGTTCCTTCTCGGCACTTAACACGGCATTGATGCAGATGCACAGATCTTCGATTTTTTCCCGTCTGGGTGGATCAGCCACTGCATCGTTGTTGGCGATGAGTTGCGGATTGGATGTAAAGATCTCCGCAATGAGATTGTTTCCATTGGCTCTCAGTGTTTCGCCGGTTTCGGTGATATCGGTAAATGCGTCAGATTCTCCCATGACTACCTTGGCTTCAGTCTTGCCTTCCGAGTGAAGAATCTCGATGTCTTCAATGCCGTAGAGTTCTTTCATTCTGCGACGGGTCAGGTTGGGTAATTCGGTGGCGATGATCTTGCCCTCACAGTCTTCAGGCTTTTCTATGCCATTCTCAGGACGCGAGGCCAGGACGACTCGGGATGGTTGATTAGTGCGTTTTGAGAAGATGAAGTCGCCGATAACTTCAACCTCAGACTCCAGCCCGGCTTCAAAGATGTAGTCTTTGCCGGTGATGCCGCAGTCAACGATTCCTTTACTGACTTTATCGGCCATCTCTTTTCGATCCAGTATCCTGAATACGACAGATTGATCGAAGGGTGTTGTGAGTTCGTACTGCCGACTCTTTGTTAAGGGGTATCCGGCCTTGTCCAGAATCCTGAGTACCTGGTCGTAAAGACTACCGGATGGAATACCGAAATATAGAGCACCTTTTTGTTTGCCAAAGTTCATTTTTACTTACCTGTTTCAATCCATGCCTGTCAGAAACGGAGGTGGGTAACTACCATGCCAATGGTGGCTGTCTCTCGCACCTCTAATTAAGCCGCTATTCTAAACCATCCGGCTTACAATTCCTGTAATGTTGTTGCAAAGCGGTGACCGGCTAATATGTGATGCAGGGCCCCATCGTCTATTTGTTGGGCCATTCGACCTTCCGTTTCTCCAGAAAAGCCTTGCTCCCTTCTTTGCGATCCTCGGAATTCATCACCCGGGTTTGTACATAATCGGTAATGTGATCGACTGCTGCATAATCGAGCGAAGAAGCACGAATCATGGATTCCTTCATGCCTTGTACAGCAACGGGGCTGAGCTCGCAAAAACGTTCAGCAATCTTTTCAGCTTCTGCCATTAGCTGATCGTCCGGAACGATTTTGTTTATCATGCCAACATCGTAGGCTCTCTTTGCGCTTACACGCTCTGCCAGAAGGAGTAATTCTGAAGCGATCGCCCAGGGCATGATTTTTGGAAACCATGCGCAGGGAATAGTCGCAATACCCCATTGTGGTTCCGGTAACCAGAAGGAGGTATCTTCCGTTGCAATCCTGATGTCGGTATCAAGGGCGATCCACAGACCATAGCCAACCACGTGACTGTGAAGGGCGGCGATAATGGGTTTATAGACTTTCTGTGTCTGACTGATATCAGGGAATTCACCGGTGTATGTATAAGTCTCCGGAGCACCGCCTGACAAGTCTGCACCAGCACTGAAGCATCGACCCTTGCCGGAGAGTATCGCTACTCTGAGATCATCGTCATCACGAAAGTCAGCCCAGGCTTCACCCAATTCTCGGTGCATGACATCATTCATGGCATTGAGTTTGTCAGTCCGGTCAAGGGTGACGTAAGCGACCTGACCTCTCTTTTCGTAAATAATCGTTTCCATATTTGCCATCTCGAATATGTGATTTCCCTAGTCTATCAACATAAAAAAGAAAAAGGGGCAGACTGACACACCTGACTCTGGCAGCTGGCTAGATTCGTTTTATACTCAAGCACCCGTCAGATCACCAGGGTGTCTAAAGGTCGATGAAGATCGATCGAATCTATACGTTTAGTCCAAACGAAGCAGATGACAGAGTCTTCACCTGCAAATGTGGGCCTGAAGCCAGAACTCAACTTCGTCAGACCTGCAACACGCAATGAGAAAACTGTCAGTGAGTTCTCCAGCACGTCAGGATAGAGCAAACAATGAGAAGTTGAAGCAATCCCGCATTCATTGATGCGAATTGTCCAGCCTGGCTTTAATGAGTTGAGGTTGAGTGATTAGAATCATGCCGACGACGGTCACCGTGAGTGCCGCCAGAATGGGAAACAACACCGGCAGAGTGAGCCACTGACCGAGAATGGCGACTGGCATTGTCATCAGCTGAGCAAAGCCCATATTGAGCTGAAGGATACTCATGATTCGACCTCGTACCTCGTTGGGCACAATGTGTTGTATGAGAATGGTGCTGGACACCGTCGTGATGGTAACGCCTGCGCCAAGTCCCAGATTGCCGATGACTGCGTTGACTACCTTGTGATCGATCACGAATATCATGAATGACAGGCTGAACAAAATAGCCCCTCCTGCAATCAGAGCACCCCGGCGCTCAACTGAAGAAAAGTATGTCAGAAGTAGTGCAGCAATTAGCGAACCGATACCCCAATTCATGGCCACGATACCAACATGTGAGATTTTGACGCCAACCACCGTGGTGAGCCAGGTAGGACCCAGATTCGCCGTTGCTGGAAATCCAAGCCCCATCATGCAGACCAGCAACATAATGGTCCAAAAAACAACTGAATGATGGCGTGCATACTTCAGTCCGTACCTGACGTCTTTGATCGTATCCATGAAACCGTAGCTGTTTCTCTCGAGGTTGTTTTCCCTTTTAGTTGACCGGTGTGTCATCAGTGCAAGACATACGATCATGATGAGATTGCCGATGACGCTGAACAGATAGGCCCCACTGAATCCAAGACCTTCGATGATAAAACCGGTCCCAAAAAGAGCGACTGGCATGGCAAGCTGACCAGCGACCTGATTGAGTGAAAGTCCTGCTGGAGTGAGTGATGGGCCCAGAATGTCTGGTACAAGCGCCAGTCGGGTCGGCGCATCGATGCTATGCAGACCCGCAGAAATAAAGGTCACAGCAAAAAACAATATGAAGGTCAGGGCACTGCCATCGGAGAAATAGAGCACCGCTGAGATCACGAGTGTTGTCAGTATCAATAGGATCTGGGTGACGAGCAGCAACCACCGGCGATCGAAACGATCCGCCAGAGCGCCTCCGTATAAACCAAATGTAAGTGCACCAACGCCACGACTTGCACCAATCAGTGCGACCAGGATCAGCCAGACATTTTTTGGTGCATATTCCTGCACCCAGAGGATCTGAGTGAAGAATTGCAGGGGCATCAGCATCTGGCCCATGGCGAACCCAACGATCAGCAGACGGAAGTCCCGATTGTAGAGTGGTGCAATACCTCTTGATTTAGTACTGGTCGAATTCACTACAGTATTCTATTCCCTGAACTTAAATGAGACAGCCTTTTAGCGTCGGCCCTGTTCAACGTCAGCCTGGTTTTTCTTTCACCGCAGGCCATGCATCGAAGCGTGACCGTTAAGGTGTATCAACTGGTTTGCTTCTAAGAAAGATCTCTCAGCGATGCCATGATTTCTTCGGTGTGTTCACCCAGGTGTGGGGCACGACGACTGATCGACCAGGGATTCAGCGGCAAATTATAGGGTGCACCGGGGTAGGTAAGTGTCCTTCCGAGATCGTCATGGTCTACCTCAACGGGGAATCCGCGTTCCTTGAAATGCTCATCTTCAAATGCTTCTTCCGGGGAATAGATTACCCCGACGGATAAACCTGCTCTTTGACAACCCGTAAAGAATTCATAGGCGCTGACAGAAGCGGCGATGAGCAGCAGGGCTTCTCGACCCGCCATAAATATTGCAGTAATCGTTTCATCCTCGCCGATTCTGGAGAGATCAAATGGTCCATCCCAGGCTGCTCCCATCTCCAGAAAAACCGCCTCAGGAAAATCTTCTGCAAGACCTGTTTCAGTCATCCAGGTTATTAACTTCTGAAATTCTGCAGGAAAGCGCGGTGGTACACCTGTGTTGACATAGCGACCGTCAGCACACAATACCTGACTTTCAGCAGTCATCACGATTTGGGCATGGCGACCTGTCTGGCGTTGTACTGTAGATTGATTCACCAGCCAGGAATAGCTGGCAGCCTCAGTCGTGACATTCAGGGCTGCAGTAATGGAGACGTCAATAAATTGCCCAATCCCCGAGATATTCCGATGAAGCAGGGCTGTCAGGATAGACATGAAGGCATAATGACACCCCGTCTGGAATCCCTGGTTACCCCAGCCACGAACTGGTGGAAGTGAGTGATCGTCGTATCCGCAGCTCCAGGGTGGACCTCCAGCCGCCATTAAAGTGAGATCTGTGGCCGGTAAATCGCTTGAAGGTTCATTCCGACCATAAGGCGTGACCGCAACATGGATGAGGTTGGGTTGGATTTTAACAAGGTCTGCATAATCAAGTGAAAGATCTGCCAGACGGGTGATTGGTTCTGATTCAATGAGTACATCGGCTGTTTTGATTAGATTACAAAATACTGACTGACCGTTTGTAGAATCCAGATCCAGTACGACACTTCGTTTACTGGTGTTGTAGTGCATGAAATGCAGGCTGCGGTTGTCACCCGGTTCATCATCTACAAAAGGTGGGAAACTCCTGCTCGGGTCACCGCTTGTGGGTTCAATCAGAATAACATCGGCACCCATATCACCCAGTAGTTTTCCAGCCATTGCGATCTTTTCACTGGCGATCTCGATTACCCGAATACCATCAAGTGCACTCATATAACACCTTCCTCACGCAACTTAACAACCTCGCCTGAGGTCATTCCCAGAAGTTCAACAAGCACCTCCTCAGTGTGTTCGCTGAGGCAGGGTCCCCCGGCGGTCATTTCCCAGTCGGTCTCTGAGAAATGCACTGGCAGACCGTCAACCCTGACATCACCCATCTCTGAATGAGTCACGGTTGGCCAGAGAGCAAAGTTCCCGGTGGTAGGGTCATGGTCGATTCGCTCTCCGGGTTTTTGCACGGCAGCCACTGGTATGCTTAGCTGACGTAAACGATCCTGCAGGTCGAATTTTTCCTTCTGCTTCGTCCAGTTTTCAATACTTTCATCCAACTCATCTTGGCGATCGAGTCTGTTTTCCAGGCTTGAATAGTCACCACACCAGACTTCATTTATGAAAGATGCCAGCACCTGCCAGTCATTGTCATCACGGCAGGCAATGGCAATCCACTCATCGTCGCCAGAGCATGGATACATCCCATGAGGTGCCATGAGCGAATACTGACTGCGATTGGAACTGAACCCGTCTGGTTGCCGCATGGGGCGATTATTTACCGTCCAGTCCAGTAATGCCGGACCGTTTAAACTTAGGCCTGCTTCAGTACAGGCAAGGTCCACCCACTGACCTTCACCACTTTTGTCGCGTTCCAGCAGCGCCAGCATAATTGCCATTGCCATGTAGTAACCACCGGTATGATCCATGTAAGAATATCCCCAGCCAGCAGGTGGTTGTCCCGGTAGTGCCGATGAGAAGGTCAGCCCGGACACGGCCTGCACAATGGGGCCCCAGGTTTTAAATGAGCTATAGGGGCCCTTGTGACCAAAACCGCAATTTGAAACATAGACAATGTCAGGTTTGATGGCTTTCAGCGACTCGTAACCGAATCCCCACTTGTTGAGCACCCCCTCAGCAAAATTCTCAGTCACGGCGTCTGATATTTTAATAAGCTCAGTCAGAATCTCCTTACCTTTACTAGTTCGGAGATTCAAAGTGATGCCCTTTTTATTGGTATTGTGGTTGTTGAATGCACCGCCCATGTCTATGCCGCGTCGGTCATCAATAAATGGTCCCGTACCTCGCAGAATATCCCAGCGTCCCTGCTTTACCGGATCTTCGATCCTGATGACGTTTGCACCAAAAGCAGCAAGCCATTTGGTTGCCCCTGCCCCTGCCAGTTGCCCGGTGAAATCACATATTCGAAAATGTGAGAGTGCGCCTGTCATAGTTGCCCCCGCTTTTTGGTTCGCAATTCACTTGAATAAGGCGGACAGAACGCCTCTAGCCGTTGCCGGATGTTAATTGTCATCTGCTCACTTGGCAATTTCATCAACAAGACCCCATTCCAGCGCTTCTTCTGCTGAGAGGCGCTGACCCGTTATTGCAAGGAAGTTCATTCTCTGTCTGCCTATTCTTCGTGGAATACTGACGCATCCCCCGGCACCCGGAACCAGACCCATGCCGACTTCTGGCAAGTGAAAAAACGTATCCGAAGACGCAACCAGTCTTCCGGCAAATGCCGGCATTTCAATGCCGGCTCCTATGCAGGCGCCGTGCAGGTGAAAGGTGTAACGGGACGCTTCCGGGGCAAGATACTGAGCAGGCATTCGCAACAGTCGGATTTGATGTGCCAGGGCCTGATCGGTTGTCGCGCCAAATTCCGACAGATCACCACCGGCGCTGAAGCAGGGGCCGTTGCCGGAAACGTGCACCTGCTCTATGGATGGGTCCATGGATACCAGCTTGAAAGCGTCAGTCAGGGCATCCCGCATTGGAACCGATAATGCGTTTCTGTTTTCCGGCGTATTGAGGATAATTTCAAGTTGACTGTCACGTCTTTGAACCAGCACGGCAGGTTCACTAATCTGTACTGGTGACTTGTCGCCCCGGTTTGAACGGTAGTCCTGCAACCAGCGGGCAAACTCTTCACCTCCCTGCAGCGTGGAGTAGGCGAGGGATTCCAGTGCGAGTGCCTGCGGGATTGATAGTGCTTGGGTCGAGCGACTGACCTGCACCAGGACAGAGGAAGCCTGCGGATTAAGCGCAATTTTCTCAAGCAAGAAGGTTTTTTCTTCATCGTTTGATACGACGATATCCAAACTATTCTTAAGCCCCGGGGTACAGCCATCCTCTGCAATACCGATCACGGGTACCGGTTGGCGAAAGATCCAGTTTCGTATATCCAGGGCTTCAGCTTCTGTCACTGAATTTCCCGGGAGATTAACGGCAAGGGCGATATGACTGGATGGATTCACGTCCGCCCAGTTTGGCTCCAGCATCAAGGCAGATAGCTGCTCAAAATCAATCTCTGGTATCAGTTTAGACATAACAAGCTCTTAAGACCGTAAGCCATTTAGAAATAGATGATCTCGACATGCAAGCCTGGCGTAACAAAAAGAAGTTTTTTTTTAATCTAACACGTTTTTTAGCTGACTGGCTTGTGTAAAGGTTGTTATTAGCCATCCTGCAATGTTGGCTGATACTATCGTGCTTAATCAGTCTCCTGCTCAATGAATCGAAACGCACCTAAGAGAGGTCATGAAAAATGCAACTCAATGAAATTCATCATGTTTCAATCAACGTTAAGGATGTAGAGGCCGCGGAACAGTTTTACGTCGGCGTGCTGGGTTTACAGGCGCTCGAGAGGCCTGATCTTGGTTTTCCCGGCATCTGGCTCCAGGTTGGCAGGCAGCAGATACACCTCATGAAGTTAGATTTCGATGTACCGGTAAAGGAGCAGCATTTTGCGTTTCATGTGGACGATATAGAAGCGATCAGAGCAGAACTGAAACAGTCGGGAGTGCCACTGACCGAGTCAAGAGAGATTCCTGGTGCCTGTCTGCAGGCCTTTACTCATGACCCAAGTGGAAACATGATTGAGTTTAATCAACCTCTCTGAATTGGAATTTGCTTTGATCAGGAGCATAACGTGAAGATAGTTGAGCTCAAAACAATAGTCATTGAAAACATTAAGCCCTACCGGGGTGGCACCAAATGGTTGTTTATTCAACTGGTGACGGACCAGGGAATTGTTGGTCTCGGTGAGAGACCAACGGCACATGCTACAAACCTTGCGCCTCAGATAACACTGTTCCATGAACTTGCCGAGGCCTTCTTGATTGGTGAGAATCCATTCAATATCGAAAAGTTGTGGCAGAAGATATACGCATCACGTCACGATTTCAGGCACCCATCGTTATTTTATACCCCAGCATTGTCTGCCATCGAGATTGCCTGCTGGGACATCATAGGCAAAGCGACGAATCAACCGATATACAATCTTCTGGGCGGGAAATATCACGAAAAATTACGTGCTTATGCGTATATGCCTGCTGAAGGTGTCTGGGAGAATCCGGCCAGAGCTGGTGAAATTGCTGAAAAGCTGGTTGAAGAAGGCAATACGGCGTGCAAGCTGGATCCCTTCATGCCCTTGTTTCCGCTACCGCGTGATATTCCCCTTAAAACACTAAATCATGCTGCGAAGATATTTCGTGCTATTCGGGATGCTGTCGGTGATGAACTAGAGATTGGCATCGGTACTCATGGTCAGTTCAGTACTGCGGGTGCGATTCGTGTCGCAAGGATATTCGAAGAATTTAATCCTTTTTGGTTTGAAGAACCGGTTCCACCAGAAAATATTAATGAGATGGCTCGTGTGGCTAAACAAACCAGTATTCCCATCGCCTCAGGTGAGCGCCTGGTTACCAAGTATGAGTTTACTGAGCTGCTCGAAAAACAAGCAGCGCAGATTATTCAGCTGGACGTCGCCCAGTGCGGTGGGATACTGGAGTCAAAGAAGATCGCTGCAATTGCAGATGCACACTTTGCTATGATTGCACCGCACATGTATGTCGGGCCGATTGCTGCAGCTGCTGCCGTACAACTCGATACCTGTTCATCGAATTTCCTGATTCAGGAATACAATGTAAATGACCTGCACAGTGAGATATTTGTTGAACCTATCCGGTTTGAAAACGGATTTATCACACCGCCGAGTGCGCCAGGACTTGGCGTTGAGCTCGATGATGAAGTGGTCAGACGGTATCAGGTTGATGTTTAAACCAGCTATGATGACCCCAAAATTGGAGTGAGCCATTGCTCAGCACGCTGATACCTGTCGTTGTCGCCCTTACTGCCATTCTTCTGCTTTGGTACCTGGCAGAGCGAGCCAGTCGCAGAACTCGAGCCATGCCTGCGGGTCTTGATGAGTCGATTACCCTGCCCCATGAAGAGGAGTTCGAGCTTTATCACAATGCACTTTCACTTTGTTCAAAAAAGTGTCGGGTTTGTCTGGATGAGTTGGGTATCAAATACAAGAGTCATCATATTGACCTGATTGAAACCGGCTCGTATGAGAATATCAGTAGGCATTTTCTGAAAATCAACCCGGGGGCCACCGTCCCCGTACTGTTACATAATGGACATCCCGTCTATGAATCCCATGAACAGATCCGTTATGCCGCCGTACAAGCTCGTACTGGCGTAAAACTGATTCCCGATGATCCTGAGAAAGCAAAAGAAATGCAGCAATGGATCGATAATTCTTCAATTGTCGGTGATGATCCAATTGCGCGAATGGCGGAGAGTGCTGGCAATTGTATACCTGGATTAACGTTGCCTCTTTTCTCGGCCATGCTGGAGGAAATCGCAGTGTATAAAATTGTTGAAGGATTGCTCTTCCATCGCCTAAAAATTCGCCCTCTGTTATTCCTGGCCATGAAGTTCAGGGGACTGGCAGGCGTAAAAAGCGGTCCACCAAACAGGATCATCCATAAGAGTCAGATTCAATTATATTCTTTTTTTAACCAACTTGAGTCTCAATTGGCAAACAGCGGTGGTCCCAATATTCTGGGGAGTTTTTTCTCCTTAGCCGATGTGAGTTGGATGGTTATTTTTCATCGCCTGCGGGAGGCAGACTGGCTCAAAATTCTATTGACAGAGAAATACCCGTTGATTAATAAATATTGGCGGGAACTGCAAACCAGAGACAGTTATCAGTCTGGCATACTTGATTATTCACATCCGAGTGTTGAAAAAGGCACGGCGCGTATTCAAACCATGAAAGATTCCGATCCGGATTTTACACAGGCGATTAGTGCCATCGGCGCCTCACATTAAATGCGCAAGATTAAATGCGCAAGTACGATAGCAAGTACAGTAAATAGCTCATAGAGAGGGTGAAAATGACAGAGATGACAAGGGAAGAACTGGTTGCAAAGGCTCGTGCACTCGCACCGGGAATCGCCGAACGAGCGCAGCAGTGTGAAAATCTTCGTCGAGTCCCCGATGAGACTATCGAGGAGTTTAAGCGCGAGGGACTCTTTCGGGTATTCGTACCCACCGAGTACGATGGCTATTCCATGGAACTCAAGACAGTCATTGAAACTTCTCGAGAGATCGGGCGTGTCTGCGGAAATAGTGCCTGGTGTCTGGCGATCTGCACACTCCACAGCCATATCGTAACTGGCTTTCCAGAGGCTGGTGTGAAGAAGGTTTTCGCCAACGGCCCCGATGCTGTGATCTGTGGTGTCTTCATGCCTGGCGGGGTTGCTACCAGGGTCGACGGGGCATATAGCCTCAAGGGGAGCTGGGATTTTGCCAGCAACAGCGATCATGCCGATTACGCGGTCCTGGCTGCTTTCATTGCGGATAAACCGGGCGGAGAAACAACCGGTATGGGCAGCTTTCTTATCAAACGGTCAGACTTTTCGCTCGAAGATAACTGGTATGTTTCCGGGCTCGCGGGAACGGGCAGCAAGCGTGTTCTGGTTGATGACGTGATAGTCGATCCAGACCTGATGATGCCAACGGTGCTGGATATGGCCGTGACGGGTGATCGCGACACGACAGCAAGAGGTCGATTGGCTGATGGCGTTCCGGGATCGTCGATCGCGACGCTGGGTCTGGTGGGTGTTGGTCTGGGTATCGCAACGGGTGCGCTGGAGCGCTTCAGGGAACGGCTAACAGGTAAATTGAGAGTGGCTACCGAGAAGACGGGGGAACAGCAGATTGGCGCTCAGTTACGCTACGCAGAATCTGCGGCTCAGGTCGACGCCGCTGAACTGATGGTGATGCGAGATCTGGAGCAGATGATGGATGATGCAACGTCAGGCAGAGTAGCCACGATAGAGCAACGGGGACGCTATCGACGGGATGCGGCCTGGTGCATCAGAACCTGTACCGAAGCAGTAGCCAGACTCGCCCCGGCGGCCGGTGGACACGCGATATTCCTGGACGATCCTATGCAACGTGCGCTTCGCGACAGTCAGGCTCTGGCCTCTCATGTGGTGGCTGACTGGGATACGGCAGGTGAATCCTATTCGCGTGCGATGCTGGGATTACCGAAGGTAGATCCACTTTGTTGAATGACCGGGTAGCTGATCCTTGCTTGTTAATGACCCTGGCCAATCCATACTTGTTGGTCAGTCATTGTCAGTATCGGTAAATACTAAGAGTCTGCCCTTTGATTGCACTTGTGCATAAGATTTTATTCACTCCACCTGTTGGACAGGCGTTGTGCCCACTCATCCGTCCAGGCCCCCATCGACTTAAAATCCGGTGTCGACTTATATGATTCCTCGGTTTGCGCCAGTATTTCATCGTCAGAAAGCGACAGATCGAGGGGATCAACGACCGGTTGGCGGACATGCCATGGCGTGTCAACAAAACACTCAATATTGTTTCCTTCCGGGTCAGGAAAATATATGGACCAGCCGCGACCGTGTGAAATTGGCATAAATTGAGTAACACCGGCGTCCTCTGCCGCAGCCTTCATTTCTCGCAGCTCAGCAAGATTGTTTACATGAAAGGAAATCTGATTGAGTATACCGCCTTCAATCCCTCCATCCTGGCGACCCTCGACAAGAGCAATCTGATGATGCTCACTGAGATCTGAGCTAAGAAATACAATCTGCGGTTCACCGGGCAGCGGCAACTGGCCACGATCTGTGACTTCCAGGCTGAGTATTTTGGTGTAGAAATCCTCCATAACCTTCATATCGTGAACATGCAAACCAATATGGCTAAAGTGAATACGTGGTATCTCGCTCATGGGCCTCACTCCTTTCTCTTTCCATCGGGGTTAGTCGAACATCATCATAACGATGCTGACGACCTGTTCGCAATTAAAAAGGTTTCATCCAGGAAGGGCAAGAGCCCCCAGGATACGCCCAGTGGTAACTGGCGACAGCCTGATTACATAACACAAGTGATAAGTCTTACAGGTCACTTTTATTTAACAGGAATTGCTATCTGGGCCAGCCAGTGATCCAATCCCTTTAATCAACAATGAACCAGGATGTATGAAATGACACCAAAAACCGTTCTTGTAACCGGGGGCGCCAGAGGCATAGGTAAGGGCATCGCAAGGGCGTTTTTAGAGGCCAATCACAGGGTCATGATTGCAGACCTGGGTGATGATACCGAATGGAATTATAATCTTGCTTCAAGCAGCACGATGAAAGAGACCGTGGATGAACTCAAAGAATTTGGTGAAATAGCCTGCGTCCCTCTCGATGTAACCGACAGATCATCATGCGAAAACGCCGTTGCAGTAACTTGTGACACCTTTGACGGGCTGGATATTCTGGCCAACAACGCTGGCGTGGTTGCGAGCGGCCCAATAGAGGATTTTGCCGGATCCGACTGGGACCGTGTTTTCGATGTTAATGTCAAAGGCATATACCACATGATCTCAGCAGCACTGCCATCGTTAAAGACATCAACAGACGCCGCAATTGTCAATACGGCATCAATTGCGGGTAAGAAAGGCAGTGCAAACCTGTCGGTCTATTGTGCGTCAAAATTTGCTGTGATTGGCTTGACCCAGTCTCTGGCCCTCGAGTTTGCTCCATCCGGTATCAGGGTGAACGCTCTTTGTCCTGGCATAGTTGGCACTGCAATGTGGCTGGATCATCTGATGGCGAACCAGGGTGAGTCTGCGTTCGAGCAGCGCATGCAGCAGATGATCCCACTCAGCCGTCCTCAAACTGAGATGGACATGGGAGAAGCGGCTCTGTATCTGGCTACGGCAGCCAACGTCACGGGCGTTTCACTCTCCGTGGCAGGTGGATTGGAGATGAATTAGGGTGAATTAACTACTGGCAAAATAGAATGCCGCACCAGATATTATCTGTTAGGTGTGCTTTAGCAGTTCGTGACCTGTTATTCCCCGGAAAATTTGGGTTCTCGTTTCTCATTGAAGGCGGAGACGGCTTCTTTGAAATCCTCACGACCATAAACATAATCCTGAGCGAAATTTTCAAAATGTCTGGCAGCATAGATGTCGCTTCCAACGCCCAGGTATCCAAGTCGCTTGGTGAGCATCAATGCCGTAGGTGCGTTTTTGGCAATCTCTGCGGCAAGATCATTGGCCGCCTCCATCAATTCAGCAGCAGGGACCACTTTGTTGACCAGACCGATCTCCAGAGCTTCGTCGGATTCGATAAAGCGGCTGGTAAACCACAGCTCGAACGCCTTTCCCAGACCAATCAACCTTGGTAGGTAGTAGGTGGAGAATGCCTCGGGGGTCTGTCCCAGTGAGGTGAACGGAAGCCTGATCCTGGCCGTATCTGCCATGATTCGAATATCGCACTGCAAGGTGTAGTTGAATCCCACTCCGATCGCAAAACCGTTGATTGCTGCGATCAGGGGTTGGCGGACGCTTGTCAGATCTGTATTTCCTGCGGGATAGCGAGGCAACTTGTGAGTGATATTGGACTGGCCGCTGGCGTGACTGTCCACTTCAGCCTGAAAACGCTGCTTGAAATCGGCACCCGCTGAGAAGGCCCGACCATTCCCGGTCAGAATACCGACTCGAATCTCATCATCGTTGCTGACATCCGCTGCAGCCTCTGCCAGTTCCTGATACATCTGCGGGTTAAAGGAATTGAGTTTCTCAGGGCGATCGAGCGTGATGGTGGCAATCTGTTCTTTTTTCTCCAACTGGATAAATTCGTAAGACATGGGTATTCCTTTCTTTTACCATTTGGTTACCGATCGGTTACACAAGTATAAGTCCTTGTTGCTTTGCTTGGATAGAAGAACCAGGGGGTACCTGGCAATACTCTGAGTCATTGCTGTAATCAAGAAACTGCTGCCATGGTTACCCTCTGGTTAGGGCACAGGAGCTGAGCAGTCCCTCAACGACCCTTGAAATTGGCATCTCGCCTTTCCCGAAATGCCCGCACTCCCTCGCCGAAGTCCTGTGACATGTCCACGAGCGGGATCGCTGTCTCCGACCACGCCATCGCGGCGTCGAATTCCATTGCGGAGGTTCTGTAGGCAAGCACCTTACCTATTTTCTGTGCGATAGGTGGCCCCGCTTCAATTTCAAGCGCATAGTCCATGAGTTTCTCTTCAAATTCATCAGGCGTCACAAGGAAGTTGGTCAGGCCTGATTCATGGGCTTCTTCAGCGCTCATGAAGCGGCCGGTCATCATCAGGTCCATTGCCTTACGCCAGCCGAGGATTTTCGGGATAGACCAGAATCCACCGAGGTCTGCATAGAGCCCACGCCTGACGTAGGCGACCTGATATCGCGCAGCCGTTGAGCCTACTGCCAGATCGCAGTGGCAGGCAAGATCAAACCCAGCTCCCACAGCCGGTCCGTTGATGCCTGCAATCACGGGTACTTCCAGTCTCTTGAGGGCAATGTAGGCTTCAACCTCATTACGCATATTGAGCCGTCGGCCTTCGGGATCAGGATGATCATCAACCGGAGCTGGCGCATCGGGATTTGCACCACCCGTCATATCCATACCTGCACAAAACCCTCGACCGGCGCCGGTAATCACAACGCAGCGGAGTGAACGATCATTGCGGGCATCAACACAGATGTCACGCATTTCGTGCAGTAAGGGAAAGGTCAGCGCATTCAGTTTTTCTGGTCGATTCAGCGTGATCCAGAGTATGCCATTCTGGTTACCGCGTCGTTCAGTGAGTATCGGGTGCTCGTCTGCCATGGTATTACCTCATCATTTCTAAGGATCTAGGGAGTAGGGAGGATAACGCAGCTGCAGGGTGTACGATAGGAGGGCGATTTTCGTTTAGCCGGTAGTGAAGTAACATAGCTGGAAATTTGGAAGTAATCAGTGGCCAGAAGCGAATATATCCTGCTCGATGATGTACACCGGACCTACCAGGAGGCAGGGCGAAGCCACGCCGTATTGAAGGGTCTGTCATTAGCAATGAACAGCGGTGAAATCATTGCGCTGCTGGGTCGGAGCGGTTCAGGCAAATCAACCCTGCTGAATGTAATCAGCGGCATCGACAAACCGGATCAGGGGCAGGTGGTTGTCAATGGGATTGATTTGACGGCGTTATCTGAACGTGAGTTGACACTGTTTCGTCGCGAGCATATCGGTTTTATCTATCAGTTCTTCAATCTCATCCCGACGCTGACAGCGCGTGAGAATATTGCGCTTGTACTCGAACTGAATGGATACAGTCCGACTGCCGTCCGGGAAATATCTCAAACCATGCTGGCGGCTGTAGACCTGTCGCAGGCAGCTGATCGATTTCCAGATCGAATGTCTGGAGGTGAGCAACAGCGAGTGGCTATCGCAAGGGCGCTTGCTCATTCGCCAGGGCTTGTTCTGGCCGATGAACTGACAGGTACGCTGGATGCTGAGACAGGTCAGCTTGTATTGAAATTATTGCAGAAACTTGTTTCCGATCAGGGTGGCACATTGCTGCTCGTGACCCACAGTCTGGCGGTCGCCAAAACTGCTGATCGTGTCCTCACCCTTGAGGATGGTCAGCTGGCTGAACAGGAGGGATCTTTTGCCTGGTAGCTTACCGATTTCGCTTCTTCAGCGCAGCAGCCTGCGTTTCATGGCTCATCACAAACGGCAAAGCTGGCTGACGTTCACAGGCATCATGTTGGGCGTTACCATGGTTGTCGCGGTTGACCTGGCCAACAGCAGTGCCCGTCGCGCCTTCGCGCTATCGCTCACGTCAGTGGCAGGGAACGTGACACACCAGATAGTAGGTGGTCCGCTGGGAATTGATGAGCATGTCTATTCCCGTATACGAACAGAACTTGCTATTCGCAACAGTGCGCCAATGGTTACCGGGGTGGTTCGGATTAAGGGTCAGAATTTCAGATTGATCGGCAGTGATCCGATAAGCGAAGCCACCATTGGTCGTCATGTGCTTGGCCTTCATCGCGGTGAGTTGAAAGAAGCGTTGCTTAATCCAAATGCCGTGGTTCTGTCCGAGCGGGGTGCAAACAGACTTGAACTTTCGCTGAATCAGACATTTAGTCTGCAAGTTACAGGCAGAGAGCCTGAGGTCAAACTGGTTGCTACCTTCGCAGCGGATAATCCGGCAGCAACTGAGGGGCTAATCTTCACCGATATCGCCAATGCTCAGACATTGCTGCAACGCTGGGGCAGGCTGGACAGAATTGATCTTGTAATCGACAGAGACGATCAACTTCGTTTGGAAGCCTGGCTGCCAGACGAACTCAAACTGGTCGAAAGTGACAGTCGAAATCAGTCGATGCAACAGATGAGTGATGCATTTCACATCAATCTCACTGCCATGAGTCTGCTGGCACTTCTGGTGGCGACACTTCTTATATACAACACGATGACACTGTCTGTCATACAAAGACGCCGGACGCTCGGGATCTACCGTACGCTCGGTGTGAGCCGGGGAGAGATATTCAATCTGGTTTTAAGTGAATCCCTGGCACTGGCGGTAATCGCCAGTGCCGCCGGTCTGGTTGCTGGTCTTTTGCTTGGACAGTTGCTTGTCCAGCTGGTGACTAGAACGATCAACGACCTGTATTTCAGTCTGCATGTCAGTGCCTTTTTGATCGACCCATGGTCCCTGTTGAAGGGATTCTCACTTGGTATAGTGATGACGCTGATCTCTGCTTTTTTACCAGCCTGGGAGGCTAATCGAACCGAACCCATTGCTGTTCAGCAACGTTCTGCGCTGGAGGAACAATGGCGCAGTCGCCTGCCATTCTTCGTGACGGTTGGACTTGTCTTCTTGCTGCTCGGAATGCTCCTGGTAAACCGGGAGCATGGTTCACTGCTAGAGGGATTTGCTGCTCTCACAATGATAGTTATGGGTTTCTGCCTGGTGATACCAAGTATTGTTGTGGTACTGAGTCGAGCAACAATACTGGTCATCGCACCCCTGCCGTATCAGATTGTTCGCATCGCGATTCGCGGCATAAGCTCAGGAATAAGTCGGACTGGTCTAGCAGTCGCTGCCTTGACGGTTGCCGTGTCTGTTACCGTCGGCGTTGGCATCATGGTGGGGAGCTTCCGACATACAGTAGCGGTCTGGCTGGACCAGGCCTTAGTTGGTGATGTCTACATTTCACCCACAGGTCTGGTCAGTGACGACGCCCTGCGTCGTGTGAAGCAGCAATTGACCGGCGTGGATGGGATAAAACACGTTGTGGGTAGTCGAGTGTTAAATGCTGAATCTGAATTCGGTCCATTGCGCCTCATGGCGAGAACCTTAACTGATGTTGATACAGGTATGCCCATGAAAGAGGCTGTGCCTGGCGCAGAACAACTATTTCTTGAAGGGCAAGGTGTGCTGGTCTCGGAACCCCTGGCCTATCACCGGCAGCGTGGTCCGGGAGATACGATATCGCTGCATACCAGCGAAGGTCCGAGGCAGTTCCCAATTGTTGGTGTGTACTTTGACTACACATCTTCCCAGGGGATGGTTGTCATGCAGCATGAGCTTTACCGTCATTGGTGGAGTGACGACAGCCTTACCGGACTGACCGTAGTTGGTAAACAGGGAGTGACCGCAGACAAGCTGCTCAGCGAAACCCGGAGAGCTATCGGTTTAGACCTGGAACATTTTACAGTCATTTCAAACGGAGAAATAAGGCAAGTCGCCCTGAGTGTATTCGACCGTACTTTCGTCATCACTGATGTGATGAGATTACTCGCCATCCTGGTCGCCGCGGTCAGTGTATTAAGCGCTTTGATCGCGTTACAGCTGGAACGCACACGTGAGTTCGGGATTCTGAGAGCGACAGGTATGACACCTGGTCAGATCAGGTTAATGATTATTGTGCAGACATTGCTGATTGGACTGTTCGCGGGTTTGCTGGCGATTCCCCTGGGATTGCTGATGGCCGAGGTTTTAATTGAGGTGATCAATCGTCGTGCCTTTGGCTGGAGTATGCAGCAGACGCTGCCGGTGGATGTGCTGATTCAGGCAATGGTACTGGCGCTGGGTTCGGCCTTTCTGGCCGGGCTTTACCCGGCTCACAAGGCAGCGACCATATCGCCATCTATGGCGTTGCGGGAGGAGTAGTCCAATGTCCTTTAGATCTGGTTCTCTGCTATTGGCATTTATCGTGTTACTGCCGGCCTGCGAGGGTAGAGACAGTCAGATCGGGACGCTGGATCTAACGGATATTCTGGGTGGTGAAGCGGCGGAAGGGTTTGAACAGGCCGTTGATATCAGGCAGTTTCATTTCCCGGGAGATCACGGCTCACATCCGGGGTTTCGGAATGAATGGTGGTATTTCACCGGCAACCTGAATACCGAGGATGATAGGCACTTCGGTTACCAGATCACTTTTTTTAGAACCTCACTCAAACCAGGCCGTACATCAGATCCGAAATCAAAATGGATGATTCAGGATATCTGGATGGCACATGTTGCAGTGACCGATATCCAGACTGAAAAGCACTATTCGAAGCAGAGGTTTTCCCGCGGGGGTCCATCGCTTGCAGGGGTCAGTCTGGATCCTGTCAAAATGTGGCTTGATGACTGGCAGGTCGTTGGACGAGGGAATGATTTTCCATGGCAGGTCTCAGTCAGGACCGATGAGTTTTCACTTCAATTAAGCCTGACTGCAGCGAAACCACCGGTCTTACAAGGTGATCAGGGGCTGAGCCGGAAGAGCACCGCTCCCGGTAATGCTTCGTACTATTACAGTTATTCAAGATTACATACAAAAGGAAAGGTGCGGATCGGAAACAGAGATCATGCGGTCACTGGTTCCAGCTGGTTTGATCGTGAATGGAGTACCAGTTCGCTGGATGCCGGGCAAACCGGCTGGGACTGGTTTTCACTGCAGTTCGAGAGCGGTGAGGATCTGATGTACTACCAGTTGCGCGATAAAAAGGGTTTTGCTGATGGGAACAGTCAGGGCAGTTGGATTGATGGCATGGGTATCAAAACCAGGATTGAAGAGAATCACATGCAACTTGAGGTGTTAAAAGAATGGCAGACGGCGGCTGGGCAGCAGTACCCGACCCGCTGGCAAATGGATTATCTGGACCAGCGCTGGATTATTCAAGCTGCGGTAGAAGATCAGTTTATGGATCTTGCGGTCCCCTACTGGGAAGGCGCGGTCGAAATCTATGATCCGGAGTCTTTGGATCTGGTGGGTCGAGGTTACCTTGAAATGACCCGTATTAATGCCAGGAGTCGGCGATAAAGGGGCCTTCAGGGACAGGATTATTCTACGGAAGGTCAAGTTGCGCCAGGTCATTGACACTGGCCAGCAGGTTCTCATACTCTTCTGTTCATGCTTTATCAAGTCCATGCAGTCGACGAATGAGGATCCTACAGCTAGTTGCACTCGGATGGGCACTTGTCGCAGCCCCATGCGAGGCCAGAGAAGTGCCCGCTGCATCAATTGTGTTTGGCAGCTTCAGTAGTCGTGGTGTGGCGGAAAATGCGTTAGCCAGGTTCCAGACCCAGATCGATCTTCAGCTGCGGATTCATGAAGTCGAAATAAACAAAAGAACCTGGTTCAGGGTAACGAGCCATATGGATACAGCCCTGAATGACGTTGAGAGTACTCTTAGGGTCGTTAGAGAAACAATCATTCCCGGCGCCTGGGTACTGAGGTCCACCCTTGAAGTCAGCGGTGAGCTGGCGGTTCGGGAACTGGCTGCAAAAGTNAGAGTGGCATCTTCAGCGACGACGCCNGCTGCTGANGAAAATCAGACAGCTGGTTCTCCTGTCAAAAAAATGAATCTGCGTCTGCAGTCGGAGTCATCACAGCAAACTCCGGTCAGTTCCCTTGATGCCATTGTCCTATCGAAGATCGCAAATGCCGGCATCGATGTGGATGGCAAACTCACTGAGTCTGCCTGGGGGAGCACGCCCGTGTTGGATACCTTCTTCGTCGTTGANCCGGACACACTTGACGATGCCAGGTTCAATTCCGAGGTCAAGATGTTCTACACGGACAAGGGCCTGTACATTGCGACGATTAATCAGCAGCCGCTTGACACGCTGGTTCCCCGGCTGTCTTCACGAGACTCTGATATTAATCGTGACGGCATCAGTATCACCCTAGATACTTCAGGTGAAGGTCTTTACGGCCTGTGGTTTGGCATTAACCTCGGTGGTTCCTTAATAGACGGTACGGTCCTGCCGGAGAAGCAGTTCAGCGTTCAGTGGGACGGCCCATGGTATGGGGAATCAGCAGTCACCGAAAATGGCTATTCCACGGAAATGTTTCTGCCCTGGTCTATGATGGCGATGCCTGATACCGGGGATGATCGTCGTATGGGCATTTATGCGAGAAGGCGAGTTGCTCATATCGATGAAGAGTGGGGATATCCTGCCTTGCCAAAGACGGGTTCGAAAATGATGTCAGCTATGCAGCCGATAGAGATACATGGCGTCAGGCCGAGTCGCCAATTTGCAGTGTTCCCGTTTTCTGCAGCGACCTATGACAATATGGAAAATGGGACGAAATACAGGCTTGGGGCGGATATATTCTGGCGCCCGTCGACCAACCTGCAACTGACCGCGACGCTCAACCCCGATTTTGGTGCAATCGAGTCAGATGACGTGGTCGTCAACCTCACGGCCTTTGAAACCTTTTTTCCTGAAAAGCGACTGTTTTTCCTCGAAGGCAGTGACATATTTATTACAAGCCCAAGATCAAATGTCACCAGTTCGTCTCCCAGTGTTACTAGTGGCACTGGTGCCAGACGCAGCGCGTCCAGTTTTCGGGGTGAACCAACGACGCTGTTTAATTCAAGACGTATCGGGGGCGCGCCGATTTCACCCACGCAATGTGAATCCGGGTCGATATCCTGTGACACAAAAAGGGGGCAGTATCCAAGCGATGTTTCTATTTCAGCTGTTCAGTTAGGAAAACCTTCCGATCTTATGGGCGCTGTTAAACTCACCGGTCAACAAGGTCCATTCCGCTATGGCGTACTTGCCGCCTCGGAAGAAGATACAAAATTCAAAGGCGAAGACGCTATCGGGAACCCGGTTCGGGTGGAGCAGCTTGGCCGGGACTTTGGCATTCTTCGATTTCTGTACGAAAACGCAAATAAGGGCCGACGGTCTCTTGGATGGATGACGACCGCCGCGATGCACCCGGACTCGGATGCATATGTGCATGGTCTTGATATGCACTATCAGACAGCGAGTCGTCGCTGGAACCTTGATGGTCAGTTCATGTACAGCGATGTTGACAATCTTGAAGGTTTTGGGAGTTTTTTTGACCTCGACTACATTCCAAAAAGGGGACTGTTTCACCGTTTCTCCATTGATTACCTTGATGACACGCTCGACATTAATAACCTTGGTTTTATCCGCAGAAATGACTCGGTCAATTTCAGATACGCGATCAACATAACCAATTCCAATCTGAAAAAACTACGGAGCCGCTCTCACTCGGTCTTTTTTTCTCAGGAATACAATACCGACTGGTTTGCAACAAGGAGCGGCATATTCTGGCGCTCGATCTATACCTTCCATAGCCGTAATGCAATCAATACCCAGCTGGCCTATTTCCCGACACGATGGGACGATCGTAACAGCGATGGCAATGGATCCTTCAGGATTCACGATCGTTGGGTCGGTGAATTGTCATGGGGTACTGATTCCTCACGGAAAGTCAGTCTCAGTCTGTTCGCCGGGCTTCAGCAGGAAGAACTGTCCGGCTGGAACTACAGCGCCAGGGTAGGTGTTACCTACAAACCCAATGACAGATTCTCATTTGATCTGGATGCTGACTTTATGAGGAGACATGGATGGCTTCTGCATCAGACTGGCAGGGAATTTACAACCTTTGATGCCCGTATCTGGCAACCGCGTATATCGATGGACGTCTTTCTGACTGCCAAACAGCAGATCAGGTTCACCATGCAGTGGATCGGAATGCGTGCCGAAGAGATGGATTTTTACCTGGTTCCGGTAAATGATGGCGATTTAATAGCAGATGTTAAAGCGCCTGGTGCATTCACTGACGACTTTGCTATCAGCAGAATTACCGCGCAACTGCGTTATCGTTGGGAGATCGCACCATTATCTGATCTGTTTCTTGTCTACACAAGGGGTAGTAGCCATGCTGTACTGGATGATGAGTTCAGTGACCTTTTTCGTGATGCCCTCACAGATCCGGTACTTGATTTCTTCGTCGTGAAACTGCGATATCGTTTCGGGAATTAAATATCTTCCGTTGAATTGATTCGACAGGGGATAGGTACTAACAACAGGTATGATTGATAGAATTGCTCTCTTAATACTTCTGGCTGACTTTTATGTAGTCCGTGAAGAAGGTGTGTTGCAGGATGGGTTGCTGTATGGAGCCGATGGCCACTGCGCACCAGAGAACCTGAGTGACCCTATGCCCAGGTCGATCAGGTGGTTAAAAGAGACAATGGATTACGGCGGGTAGAAATCAGAAACTGAGCGGGCAAGTCTGCGAGAAGCATGGGGGAAAGAGATGTCGGTGAGTTCGCCAAGAATCGTCATCATCGGAGCGGGTAGTCTCGTATTTTCAAGTCGACTCACGGCCGACCTATTATCCTATGAAGCACTCTCTTGTGGACATTTTGCGTTGGTAGATGTGGACGAAGAGCGTCTTGACCTCGCGGGACAGATCGTCGCCAGAATACTTGCTGAGGGTGACTATGGAGATGCAAGTTATTCTCTGCACCAGAGCAGACCCGAGGCGTTGATCGACGCTGATTTTGTCATCATCAGTATCCTGGTCGGTGGTTTTGACGCTATCGAGAAAGAAATAGATATTCCAAAAAGTTACGGAGTCTGTCAGGCGATCGGTGACACGCTGACTCCGGGTGGGATTATGCGCTGCTTGCGGACTCTGCCTGTTCAGAGCGCAATTGCCAGGGACGTCGATGCGATTTCGCCTGGCGCATATGTACTCAACTACACGAATCCCATGTCGATGCTGTGCTGGGGCATGTATGAGGCTGTTCCAGACCTGAATCTGGTTGGTCTGTGTCATTCTGTGCAGGGCACGACTTCCGAGTGGGCTCGCAGACTTGGGCATACCATTGATGAGATCAACTTCCAGTGTGCAGGTATCAATCACCAGGCCTGGATCACTCGATTTGAACATGAAGGGGAAGATCTGCTTCCTGATATTCGGGCGTTTGCCGAGAAGAAGGATGAGTGGCAGAAAGACACTTCACGAATGGAATATGTCAAACACTTCGGTTTTCCTGTCACTGAAATGGCTGGCCACAATTCTGAATATTCTCCCTGGTTCCGAAAGAATGAAATGCTGGTTGAACGTTACTGTCCAGGCGGAAGCTGGAATGGGGGACCTGGTTTTATTAAGGAATTATACGATCGCCCGAATTGGCGCAAGCAGATGAAAAAGATGGCAACCTGGGAAACGCCGGTAAATCTTCAACGCAGTGCCGAATACGGTTCTCAAATTGTTCATGCAATTGTGAGTGGTGAGAAGGAGATCATTTATGGCAATGTTAGAAATGATGGATTGATAGACAATCTGCCAGCGGGCGCTTGTGTTGAGGTTCCCTGCCTTGTTGATAGGAGTGGTATTCAGCCCATGAAAGTTGGTCATCTGCCCGAGCATCTGGCGGCCATCAATCGAAACCAGATCAACGTCCAGCGTCTGGCAGTCAAGGCAAGCCAGGAAGCTGATCCGGAAATTGTGTTTCAGGCAATGGCGATGGATCCGCTGACCGCGTCAGTTCTTACGCTGGATGAGATCAGGGCAATGACAAGAGAGTTGCTGGATGCCCATGCCGGGTTTCTACCAGTAGAGTTCCAGGGTAAGAATCTGGCAGACAAGCCGCTGCTGTATAAGGTTTAATAACAGACTCATAGAGCTTCCTGAATCCACCAGTTTTTTCGCATAAAAAAGATTTCAGCCAGGTAGGATTCCTGAATATCCCTGAATAATTCGAATCCCGCGTACAGTAACACCAGGAATCCTGAACTTGATTTGATTGAGGTTTGCGTTCAGCCTAGCGTCTCATGGGTAATGCTGACGAAGCTGAGTGACAGATGATTGCGGTTAGTTGTAAAGGGAAACGGCTCCCGGGCATTATATCTATGCGGATTCTCCACATATTGGCTGAAGCACGCGTCATTCCGGTCCGAGTTAGAATCTTTGCCGTGAGTAAAAGCCAGAATAGGCAGTGAGGCCACTGATGGCTGATGAAATTGTAGATGTTCTGATTATAGGTGCAGGAGCCTCCGGTGCCGCCGCAGCCTGGAGTCTTGCAGACACCGGAATGCACATCATGTGTATGGAGCAGGGTGGGTGGACCAGGCAGTCTGAATACGCAACCAATTTCAGAAACTGGGAAGTGCGCCGTGGTAAACAGTTACAATCCAGCCCCAATATTCGAGGACTCAAGACTGACTACCCAATTAACGATAAGGAATCACCCATATCCATCGTGAACTTCAACGGTGTTGGTGGCAGTACAGTCCTTTTCTCGGCTCATTTTCCTCGGTTTCACCCATCGGACTTTCGGGTCAAAACGCTTGATGGGGTCGCCGATGACTGGCCCATTGACTACTTCCAGTTAGAACCCTATTACCAGGAGAATGACCGGATCATCGGTGTATCCGGTTTGGATGGTGATCCTGCCTATCCAGATAAAAAGCTACCCCTGCCACCCATACCGATCAGCAAGATGGGTAATGTGATTGGTCGAGGTTTTAACAAGCTGGGATGGCATTGGTGGCCATCTGATGCCGCCATCATCAGCCAGGCTTACGAGGGTCGGGAGGGGTGTATCAACCTTGGTCCCTGTAATTCAGGCTGCTCCCAGGGTGCGAAATCGAGTGCAGATGTGAGTTACTGGCCGCTGGCACTCAGAAAAGGTGTTGAACTGAAAACCAACTGTCGAGTTCGCGAGATCACCATAAACGACCAGGGGATGGCGACCGGCGTGATCTACTATGACGATGAAGGCAACGAACGGGAGCAGAAAGCAGAAGTCGTGATTGTTGCCTGCAACGGTGTAGGGACGCCTCGACTTTTATTGAATTCCAGAT
The DNA here is from genome assembly GCA_002725285.1 of Gammaproteobacteria bacterium. GTDB lineage: Bacteria > Pseudomonadota > Gammaproteobacteria > Pseudomonadales > Azotimanducaceae > JAHRVQ01. Next base: position 41,607 of record PBRC01000046.1, read on the forward strand.
CCTCGCAGTTCCCGGATGGCCTGGCGAATCGATCCGGGCTGGTTGGCAAGAATCTGATGCTCCATCCCTGGAATGTTATGGACGGATTCTTTGATGAAGGATTGGAATCACATCTGGGTCCTCAGGGGAGCTGTGTCTTAAGCCAGCAGTTTTATGAGACCGACCCGACGCGAGATTTTGATAGAGGCTATGGAATCCAGGTCACTCGCGGATCACCCCCAATCGCAACCGCAATCAATGGTTATGCCCGTGGCGACATACCCTGGGGTCGAGGTCATCACGAGGCGTTCCGGAAACATTTTGGGACCAATATTTCCGTCAGCATCTGTATCGAAGATCTGCCTGAGCTGCACAATTCAGTGACGTTGGATTCAGACCTTACGGACGGAAATGGTATTCCTGCCCCCAGGATCAACTATCGCATCAGCGAGAACAGCCAGAAGATGCTGGCCCATGCGAGAATCAAAAGCAGGGAACTGCTTGAAGCTGCAGGCGCATGGAAAATTCATGATCATGGTCAGATTCAGTATGCAGGCTGGCATCTTCTGGGTACTGCAAGAATGGGAACCGATCCCAACAATTCGGTTGTTAATGAATGGGGTAGAAGTCACGATGTAAAAAACCTGTTTATCGTTGATGGCAGTCTTTTTGTCACATCAGCTGCGGGAAATCCAACCACCACCATTCAGGCGCTGGCGCTGTATGTTGCTGACGCAATCAAGAAGAATCTTACTAATCTTTTCGACTGAGGTATGCAATGACTGACGACAAAATAATTCAAACGGATCACCCCCTCAGCGAAGATCAGAAATCTGTTCTTGATGCACTGTTGAATCTGATTATTCCGTCGAGTGGAGACGGTCGAATGCCGGGTGCTGCTGAGATGGATTTTCTGGGATATCTGGTTGGTGATGAATCAGGTTTCCTGCCAAAGCTGGTGCAGGTTCTGAATGCAATCGTTGATGCAGCAGATTCGAGTCACGGCAAATCTTTTACTGAAATCAACGAATCTGATCAACTGGATCTGGTGAATAGTTTGAGAAGCTCGAAAGGTGAATTGTTCAACCGACTGACCAACCAGGTGATGGCATGTTACTACCAGGATGACAGGGTTATGCGAGGGCTCGGGTTAGAACCACGACCACCTTTTCCAAAGGGAAACCAAGTGGATGAAGGGGATCTTTCCCTGCTGGAGCCTGTCAGGCAACGAGGGGAGATCTGGCGCAAGGTCTAGCTGGTTAACCTGCCGGCTCAATTTTCTTGAGAAAACAGCACCGGGTTTTGCACTTTGTTTAGTAGTTTGTTCCCTCAGCTAATATCTTACAATCCAAGCCTCGTCATCACCTCGTCAGCACCGGGCCAGTTCTCCCTCGTCATATAGCGCCGCTCACGAATAATAAGGCCATCTTCATCGAGCAGAAGAATTGACAGGAAAGGGGACTCTCTGGTGATCCCATCCCGGTGCCAGGAAACGATTCCCTCAACGGCTACCTGATTACCCTTGGCATAGGTCTGACCTATACGCATTTCGCTGTCTGGTGCGGCTTCTTTGGCCAAAGTCAGAACGGCAGCCGAGACATCCAGGTTGAAGGAGCATTTCTGAAGTGGCAATTGTGTCCTGAAACGTTCCGGATGAAAAACTTCGGTGCCGGATCCGGTACTGGTATTCCAGGTATCAAGCCAGGCACCTTCGACGATCGATAGATTTCGTTGTTCAGGTCGTGAGAGAGTGATATCCAACTGGTGGTCTTTTGAATAGCGATAAAATTCATCCATCACCCCCGAGGTTTGAGGTCGATCCTGTGGTGCCCTGGATCTCTCATATGAATATCTGCGACCTGAAGGCCAGGCTGACATTTCAATGTAACTTCGATCCATAAGAACTGTACCGTCCACATCGTAAATCAGCACTGCAGCAAATGCAGTCTGTTTCAGAACGCCGTCTTCACTCCAGGTGACGATGAGTTCCACTACTGCGTGGTTGCCTGAAGGAATAAGTGAGGCAATTCGCATGGTCCTGTCCGGCAGGCTCACCACAGTCTGCCAGGAACCTCGGGGATCCGACTGACGGGCTTTCTCTATGATTCTCCAGCCCTTGTCTTTCATAAAGGCATTGAAATTTGCCTCGACGCCTTCAGCAGACACATAAACCCTGCTGTCGTCTTCCGGGGGTGCTGCGAAAATCCCCGTGCCCACCTCATGAACCTGAAGCGGCATCTGAAGTACTGCACCTCGATACAGGAATAGATAGGCCACATTACAGATAAGGTATTCATGATATGCGCTGGTCCATACGGTTTCGGTAACGATCTTGTTGCGTTTCTCTATATCTGTTAACTCACCCGGAAGTACCTTGTCTCTGTACAGGAAGTGTAAGGGTGCACTGTCGAAGACAAAGAAATAATCGAGTGCCATGTTCCGGGTAATCTCGCGATAAAAGGCGCCCCTCTCTTTATCTGTTAACGATAGGTCAGACATAGTCACCCCGCTGATTTCGTTTGTTGTCTATCATCCAACATTCGTACTTCACCGTTACCGCCGTTCACTGAAATCATGGCGCCGTCTTCAATGAGTTTCATGGCGTTGGGCAGTGATACAGCCGGCATACCATATTCTCGAGAAAGGCATGAGAAGTGCGCGAGCATTCCCCCGGTCTGGGCAACCACGGCGCTGACGATACTAAATGCCGAAGTCCAGCCCGGATCCGTGCCGTGGCAGACCAGGATGTCGCCTTTCTCAAGACTGCCGATATCTTTCTGCGTGGGAATGATCCTCGCTCGCCCAGTAACCGTCCCCGGACTTGTGCCGACACCTGTCACCACACCATCGCTGACTCCCCGGGTCGACAGATCGAGGTCCAGTGGAATGTTTCCCTTGAGAAACATGGGTGGATCGTTTTTGTGGGAAAGAAATCCGTCGAAACCTTTTGATCGTGCTTTGGCCTTCGCCTGGGCAAGTGCCCGCGGTTCTTTTCCTGAAAGCAGCTCACAGAGCTCGTGAATGGAAAGGAAGTAGAAATCGCGATCATTTTCCAGCAATCCCCGTGATACGGCCCTTCGACCCAGTTCACTCAGAATCAGTTTCTTTCGGTAGGTCATTGCATCTCCCATCGAGCGACCATCATCCCGTGACATAAACATCATGAGACAGTAGTCCACCAGAAACTTAAAAATAGTAACCTTCAGATCACCCAGAGGTTGCTTTTCAAGATTCTCGATCACTTCAGCGGTGGCAGTTTCACGACGTTGGATGAGTTTTTCTTCTCTCTCTCCCGGTGGTTCGACCTCATCGGCAGTGACCAGAAGGTGAAATGCCTCGTAGTCGATCTGTGGATCCTCAATGCGACGTGTATAGTAAATATCTCGGTCGGCATGGCCACGGTAGAGATTCATCCTGAGGAACTCCTCATACTGGCTGAGGAATGCTCGACCTTCCTCGTGATTCTTGAGTTCCTCGAAGAACGCTGCGCCTTCGAATTCCGTTATCAGACCACGGAGCTTCTCAGACTTCCTGATAATGTCGACGAGTACCCAGAAATCGTAATCATCGTGGAACTGCTGGGTTCGCTCTGATATCCCACTGACAACTTCGGTAAAAGCGTTTGGATTGTCTCCGTCATACCAGTGCTCCATGACGCCTTCCAGAAGTGCCTGGATAACGGGGCCATAAAGGAAAAATGCGCCCCAGCCACCAGCGCGTCGCGACGGTCGTCCTTTTGCCTTTTCTGGCTGAACGCGATCTGCCTCTCTCAATGTAACGCCTGGGAAGAGACGATCAATTTGCTGTCGCAGTTCGTCGTCTTCCATTGCCATTAATTCATCTTCACTGGGATGCATTGCTTTGACTAATTCGCGTCTCTGCTCATAGAGTTCACCTCCTTTGCGGAATTTGCGCTCCATGGCTATCTTGTTTTTGAGGCTTGTCACACCGCCCAGTTCGGGACTGTTTACTTCGATCTTGGCGAACATCTTTAAGCAACGCCAGAGATCGAAAGGTGCTTTTATGGCAGCATCCATTTGCGATGGATGAAGTCGACTGAGCATGGGTGCCCGTAGACTTGGTGGAAGCATATATTCAGCCATTAGCTCATCTACCCGGGTGTTGTAGTAGAAGGTCCCTTGTCGATATTTCATCCAACGCATCTCGGCGAGGTCACCAATGCCGAAGGGTTCGTAGTTGCCAGCGGCAGCTCCGTGAACCCAGTATCCGCGTATTGACCACATCAAGGGTGTAATGGCGCCCGTCCACCACTCATCCGCTGCAGCCCTGGTCCAGATTGCATCTTCCTCTTCCGGGATTGATGGCCAGAGATCCAAATCTTCTTCCCAGGTAAACTCAACGCCTGTTACAGGTCTAGACTGGAGCAGCGAGAAGGAGCCATGCGCCAGCGCCCACTCGGTATCCTGGGGCAGGCCTTCATAGTAAGCAGTTACCCGTTGACCCAGTTCCGCAAGCTCGCCGGCCTGCTCATCGGTGAGCGTGTACTGCTTCTGCAGATCCAGCGGTACTTGTTCTTCAATAGTGCCGGTTTCTGCCTTTGCATCCCTTACAATACGCAACTCCTTGGAGCCCAGGCTGCGCGACTTGACCTGCTTCGTGTCACGACTGACCACATACTCATCTGGGGTCACAGCGCCAGATACAACGGCTTCGCCCAACCCCCAGCTCGCGTTGATGACAACCTCATCTGCCCTGGCGTTCATGGGATTGCCAATAAACATGACGCCAGCAACATCAGGCTCAACCATGCTTTGCACCACAACGGCGATGCCGATATCAGTGTGACCGAATCCCCTGCTCTGACGATAAGCAACGACTCTTGATGTCCACATGGAAGCCCAGCATCGTCGTACAGCGTCTAAAAGGGATTCAGGTCCCTTGACGTCAAGAAAAGTATCGTATTGACCAGCGAAGGATGCACCTTCCAGATCTTCCGCCGTTCCGGAGGAGCGAACAGCCACATACAGCTTCTTGCCCAGATTTTCGTACGCCGTTGTAATGTCGTTGGCCAGATTTTCCGGAATTGTACATCCGATGATGGCATCCCTGATTATCGCGGTCCGGGCTTCGAGCTCGTCAAGGTTCTCATAGTCGAGTCTTGCCAGGGTCTTGTCGATCATATCCCCAAGATTATTTGCAGCAAGGCAGGTCGCATAGGCATCTGTTGTAATGGCAAATCCGGCAGGAACGGGGAAACCAGCTTTAACTAACCGACCGAGACTTGCGCCCTTGCCTCCGACGATAGCAAGTTCTGTTGAACTGTCCTCTCCAAGGATGACGAGTGTTTGTTTTCCCTCTATCGAGTTGTCCGACATAGTTATCTCCCCGGTGTCAGGCTGGTACCATTTCGATTCCAGAATTTATATTAGGCGTGCTAACGAGCGGTGGGTTTCCGCTTTCTTCTGGATCCGTTTCGTCGCAAACTGTGACATGAACTGTGGTCCAGATCAATCAATCAGATATGGGTGCTGGTAAAGTGAGTTCAGTATCCGGGCAGTCCACATCTCTCCCCTGATATCTGGAGAGTGAACACGCGCTGGTGAATTATCCGGGCTAGAAAGGATTCTTCCTCGTGATCTTAAAAACAAAAGCACTGTCGCAGGGCGGCTCCGGAGGTGCAGTAATCTCCAGTCCGTTCTCAGTCTGAGACCACTTAAGGTCACCTTCGACACCCAGCATATGCACTGAGGCGATCTCCCCGGGGTAGAGTTTTTTCATTGACCTGATGACGAGGTTCTTGTCTGGCCATCCAAGGCAGGTAGCAAAGATATGCTCATCCCTGCAGGTAAATCGAAAATCTGAAGGCGTATATTCGACCTCTTTTCTTTCGCTGAACATGCCCCTGGTTTCCATTTTGGTTGGACCCTCTCCGTAGGTTAGCCAGGGAGTGGTGCCGAAGATTGCCTCGCCATTGATCCTGAGCCAGTCACCTATACCCTCAAGGCAGATCTTCGCGCCTGCTGGTATTGAACCGTCTGGTCTCGGTCCCACATTCAGGAGCAGGTATCCATTCTTGCTGACATTGTCCACGAGATTATGAACCAGCGTGCTGACTTTCTTGAACGCGGCATCGGGAACATAGGACCAGGCACCCTGATCATCCACAGAGGTGTCCGTAATCCAATCGTAGTAGGTCAATTCATCCATACGGCCCAGTTCGTAGTCGATGAGCGCAGAACCAACTGCCAGGTCATGACCTTTATACGTTACTGCGACCTCTTTCTGCCACTCTGTTTCTTTGTTGTAGTAGTAGGCAAGAAGTTCTTTGCGATAGGTTTCGAAGACAAAGTTAATGCCAAAATCAAACCAGATCAGATCCGGTCGGTAGTTATCAATCAACTCATGCGCCTTTTCCCGCCAGAAATTCAGGAAACTGCCCGTGGGTCGATCCTGCCAGAACCATTCGCGAAATCTCTCGTCAGGTATGCCGCCCTTTTCCAAACCGTCCACGTTGTGGAGTGGCCCGTAGAGTCCGGAGAACTCGGGGTCAGAAACATCACAATCCTTTCGCCAGTGCGGGTAGAACCACCATTGTTCAGCATGGTGAAGTGCAATCATAAATCGCATATCCTGACGTCGCATGGCCGTGGCAAGTTCGCCCACCACATCGCGTTTTGGCCCCATATTGAATGCATTCCACTCGTTCACTTTGCTGTTCCACATTGAAAATCCATCGTGGTGTTCGGCCACTGGACCCGCAAACTGTGCACCTGATGCTTTGAATATATCTGCCCATTCATCAGCATCAAATTTCTTTGCCGTGAACATGGGGATGAATTCCTTGTATCCGAACTCTGAAGCCGGACCAAAGGTCTTCTCGTGATAGTCGTATTGAGAATTACCTTGCCGATACATATTGTGTGCATACCAGGTTCCGTTCGGGCCACAGGCAGGTACTGAATAAACACCCCAGTGTGTATAGATGCCGAATTTGGCATCCCTGAGCCATTGTGGTGTCGTGTGCTGGCGTAACGATGCCCAGTTGGCTTCATAGGTTTGCATGTTGGTTCCTTATCCTTTCCGGATCTTATGGAGATTCATCAAGATCATTCCAACTCATCAGGGCGTTATAGACGAAACCATGATCGTGTCGATTTACATCACGATGCATGGGATTCCAGCTAAACAGAATCACATAGCCCTGTCCCAGAGATCGCGAAACCAGAGCGGGCTCTCCGTCGATTAACTTGGATCCATCGACAATACCACCGGAGATGACCAATGGTGGTTTCTTCTCTTTGTCTTTCTTTTCCACATCCTTATCCTTCTTTGGTGCGTCGGGGTCTTCCCTGTAATCCTTAACACCAAACTGCAGGCTTACCCAATGTCTTCTGTGATCTGCGACACCAAAGATCGGTCCGTTGCCTCTGAACACATGGGTCAGTTCATCGTACCCGTATACAAGGGGTGAATTGGAAGTCACTTTGGCTGTGAGAACTGATCCCGGTGTATTGAGTTTTGCCGGACGTTTCACCTGAACATTGGTGACGAGACCGGATTCTGCGGCGACGACCCCGCCAGAGGCCAGCGTGATTAGAGTACCGCCTGCTTTGACAAATTGTTCGATCTCCATCATACCGGCGAAGCCTATACCGCCCGTGATGTCATTGCTGCTGAGGAGGTGGCCGATGTTGGGTGTGGCTTCAGTTCTGGTGTAGGCCAGGGGTGACCACTTTGCGTCGATACCCGCCAAAATATTTTTGAAGGTTGTTCGTCCACCAAATGCCGGTACAAGAATTACGTCGTATTTATCCCCTAGGTTCCCCAGATGAATCTCATCTTTAGCCAAAAGGGTAAACGGTATCTTCGCCTCGTCGAGACTATATCTCACCCAACCGGCATTCTGGGTGCTGGTCCATGAATGCAGGAGTGCGATGCGGGGTAAGTCCAGATCGTGCATGGCAACGTCCGGTTTTTTTCCAAGGGAGCTGACTTTTGTGAATTGCCTGGCGAGTACCGCTCTCACCTGATCTCGATTCTCATCGTTTACTGCGATAATCAGACTGCCTCTTGGGAAGGTTTTGCCTCCTTGTTTGAATTCCTCGTCAGCCATTTCCACAGGAACAGGGCCAAGCGCGAATCGGGTTGGCCCTAGTTCGGCCTGACCGCGATGAGGAATAACCAGGTAGTTACCTTTCCTCGGAACCGTGACGGGTCGTAGAAACTGCTGGCTGGCATTGAAGGAAACAGAACTGTGATCAAGGATAGCTTCGTCGCTGACCGGTTTTACGTCGACACCATAGGATAAGCCGAGGGTCCAGCCGATATCATCGTAAGGGGGTACCTGTACTTTGTCAGGGAATTTCTGTCTTTCCAGAAGTGTTTTGGCAAGTGGGCCGTAGGGCTGGTTCATCTTGACCAGCAGGTCGCCTTTCTCAACTTTTGTCTCGCCGAAGCGAGCGGATTTTTCAGCTTGTTGAATCTCGATAGCGTGACGATTTAACACCTCAACCAGATAATTTGCCCCATGGCGATCTTTTTGTTCAGCGGGAATCAGGAAAGCGAAAGGTGGGCCGTTCTCAGCTGCCTTAAGTGCGTTGACGCTTTTCTGGTAGTAGTTCTCGAGAAACATTGTCTTGCTGTTAGCTACCATCTCGAGTGATGCAATCACGCCGGTCTGCATATAATTGGTATTGTTGCGCATTGACCATTTGAGTTCTCTCGGCGGGGGAGAGGCCCGGTACCAGGTTTTCTTTGTGACCTTCTCCTTGGCAAACATCGAACCCTTCAGTGTGCGGTCCATTGTCTCCGCACTGGCATTACCAAAGGTCTCGTAGAATCGCCCCATACCGTTGTGATTGTTGGTGGTCCAGAGCAGGTACCCTGGATACCAGCCGGTATAATAGCCCCAGGTCCAGACACCCTCCAGACCAAGGCCTGTCAGTCGTGAAATTTCGTAGCTGGCGAGCGCCTGCCACTCACCAATAGTAATTGGGCTCACACCCGGGTTGTAAGGTCCCGTACCTCCTGCTACATAAAGCAGCGGTACGGATTCATGAAGATCCAGGCTGATTGTCGGTTGCCAGTCGTAGACACCCTGGGTGTAGTTGCGCGTCAATGGCTGACTGATTGATATACCGTCACGATTGTTGTCGTGCTTGGTGTAGTGCCCCCAGAACGGCACAGATGGCGGTGGACGGTTGAAGTAGTCTGTCCTGCCTTTCTGATGACTTCGATACCAGTCCACCTGTCTGGCGCGACCGTCGACTTCTGTTACAGGCGTAATCAGGGTGATGACATTCTCCCGGATACCGGTAAAAGGTGGGCGAGTTTCAACCACCAGTCGATAGGCCAGTTCCATGACCATCTCCGGTGGACCAAGTTCTGGTGAATGAAGACCCGCGGTCATCCAGAAAATTGGTTTGGCTTTTGCGACGATAGCGACAGCTTCACTTTTGCTGGTTTCCCTGGGATTAGATAATGCTCGCAGATAATCTCGATATTCACCCATGTTCTCCTGGGTCTGTTCATCTGCAATCAAAGCCATCAGCATATCCCTGCCTTCATAGCTACGGCCCAGGCTAACGATTTTTATCCGGGGTGAGTATTTTGCCAGCTCTCGAAAATAACCCTGAATTTCTTCGACCTGCGTCAGCTTGCCTGGAGTGCCCACGGTATAACCCAGGTAGTCTCTGGGACTTGGTACAGTTGGATGTTCGGGGAGGCGGTCAACCCATTCCGTCAGATACCTGGTATCAGTCACTGACTGGGAAATAACCTGGGTTGCAATCTCATCTACCATCAGGTCACCCAGCATTTCGTCGGCACGAACAGGGACAGTACCGAGAGGGATACTGATGGTAAGTAAAATCAGGAGACTCGATTTGAGATGCATTTAACGGTTCCTTGTTTGTGTTCGAAATATGTAGATCAATTGTCAGTCTTTGCCGTTGGCACGATGCTCTGATCGAGCAATGACTGGTGATAAGCAAAGACCTGGAAGAATAAACCATCTTATTGAATTGGCGTCAATTTCTCCGGGTTTCCAGGGATGTGCACGGAAGTGGTTCTGTCGACCTTTATAATACAGAGAAGCTGCTTTACCTTAGTGCCTATCTCGGCTTTACTGTGCGGAACCAAATTCGAGGACATAGAGATGGCACAGGCACACTTCGGCGTAACACTTCCCCAAATCAAAAGGCCCTGGGTGGCTGCTGCTGCCGCTGCTCGTGGATTCGAATCGTTAGGATTTGATTCACTGTGGGTTTGTGATCATTTCTATGGTCCTCAATCACCACAACTGCCGATCCTTGAAGCCTGGTCTATGGTCTCTGCCGTAGCAGCAATAACGGAGCGAGTGGAGATTGGCACACTGGTCACTCCAGCGGGAATGCGCAATGCAGCTCAACTCGGTAAGGTCATCGCAACGGCTGACAATATTGCAGGGGGTCGGGTTATCGCTGGTCTTGGTGCCGGTTGGATGCGCCGTGAGTTCACCGATTTTAATGTCCCGTTCCTGTCAACAGGAGAGCGTTTATCCCAACTCGCAGAGGCTGTGGCGCTGCTTAAGCGTATGTGGGGAGAAGAGGAGGAGGTCTCCTTTGAAGGTAAGTTTGTGACTGCTGACTGTGTTGTTTGTCAGCCGAAGCCACCTCGACAAGTACCGATACTGATTGGCGGTGGCGGTGAGAAGGTCACCTTGAAACTGGTTGCTGAAGAAGCTGATATATGGAACAACCTGGCTGCTCAACAGCCACTGCTTGCCCACAAGGTTGAGGTCTTAAAGCGACATTGTGATGACGTGGGACGCGACTTTAGCGAGATTACCGTCAGTCAGCAGTGTCTTGTGACGATTGCGAGGGACGAGGAAAGTGCAGGTCCCATGGCGGATCAGGCTCAGCGTATTTTTGGTGGTCATATGGGTGATCCAAAAGGCCCAATAGCAATCACAGGTACACCAGAGCAGTGCTGCGAGGCGATTCAAAAACATATTGATCTGGGATGTACGATGTTTGTGGCGGAATTTTTTGGCAAAGACACCCAGGAGCCTGCGCAGTTGTTTGCCGAAGAAGTTATGCCGAATTTTGCGGATGCAGGATAGTAGATATTCGATTCTTACGGCTTATCATCCCTTTAGGAAGTAGTTAGCAACATCCGGGATAACGGGTACAGTGAGCATTATCCAACTCTTGCCGTAAGCGCACCGTCGACGGCCAATGCGATACCGGAGACATAGCTCGCTTCATCAGAAGCGAGAAACAGAGACGCATTGGCCACGTCCCATGCTGTGCCCATTTTCTTGTTCAATGGAACCACGCGATCACGCATGGCACGGATGTCCTCTCGTGGCATATCCATCTCCCGGGCACGTCGTTCAATAGCCATGGGTGTATCCATCAGGCCTGGCATGATGGCATTGACTCTGATGCCATATTTCCCGTTGTCGACCGCCAGTGATTGAACCAGCGCATTAATACCGGCTTTTGATACTTTGTAGGTCATATTGGTTCCCGACGCGACTGCGGCGGCGGAGGATATGCCGGTGATGACACCAGATTTCTGGTCGCGCATCACGGGAAGAACATGTTTCGCACACAGGTAGAAGCCGCGAAGGTTGAGATCCATGATGTCGTCCCAGTTATCCACCGGCAAGGTTGAAAGCTCGCGGTCACCCTCGCTCTTGCCGACGTTGTAGTGAAGAATATCGACTCGATTAAAGCACTTCAGTGCTTCTTCAATGATGTGATGGCATTCATGTTCAATCAAGACATCACCAGCGATGGCCTCAGCCTCAAATCCCTCGTCACGGATCATGTCACGTGTTTCTTCAGCAGACTCCAGCCGATTGTCTACAAGCATAAGCCTTGCACCTTCTCTGGCGAACAACAACGAAACAGCTCGACCGTTCCCCAGCGTTTCACCCGATGTTTGTCCCGCGCCGACGATGATCGCAACCTTGTTATTTAGTCTCATGATACTCGTTTCCCCGGGCTGGAAATTTAATCTGACATTCGTTTGGTGGATATCAAGCATTCAGTCACTCAAACTGAGTCGGTTTGAACGTTCGCACTTCCAAAAGTTAGTTGTAGACACGACAATCATAAACCGGTTCTAGTGTAACATCCCACCGATCGACACCAGACAACCCACTAGACTCAATCATACAACTGCGTGGGTGATCAAGTGGTTTAGTGCATGTATTTAGGGAGAGAACAATCATCGTTTTATTTGACCTTCTGATCCGGCAGATCTAGTGCCTGCAAAGTCACGACATAAGGGTATTGGTGCCTTGCTGATGTGTGCGGCCATGTTCGGCGGTTCGTCGATTGATGTTGCTGTGAAAGCGTTGAGCGGTGATTATTCCACTGCTCAGATTGTGTTTCTGCGAGGTTTGATCGCGATACCGTTGGTGATAATGCTTGTGCAATATCAGGTTGGGATCAGAGAGCTGACTCGCTTGCCATTGCGCTGGCAACTTTGGCGTGGCCTTCTGACCGCTGGTGCGAACTTTGGCTTTTTCTATGGGTTAAAATTCGTGCCTCTGGTTACTGCGTTAATGCTCGCCTACGTTTCGCCCGTGCTGATTATTCTTCTGGCCAAACCCTTACTGGGAGAGAAGATAGGCATTGGTCGTTTGATAGGTGTGCTGATTGGATTTAGTGGTGTTGGATTTGTTATTCAACCCGATAGTCTGGAAATTCATCCGGCGATTCTGGCGATTCTGGGTTCCGCCTTCTGCTGGGCGCTGCTCTCGGTCAACAATCGTCAGCTCGCTGATATCGCGTCTGCGCCAGTGCTGACGTTCTACACTTACCCGGTAAGTTTCCTGATAGGTGCTTTTTTTTGCTGGGATGTATTTATCATGCCTGAGGGCTGGGACTGGTTGCTGTTTGGCATCGTCGCTCTGGGTTCAACGATCACCCACTGGCTGGTAGCGGTTGCCTACCGGTATGCGCAGGCTGGGGTGATCGCCCCTTTCGAATATACAGCGCTGGTTTGGTTGACTCTGGCTAGTTACCTGATATGGCACGAGCTGCCGGCAGTCACCGTCTGGGTAGGCGGGATGGCAGTAATTCTGGGTGGCTATATTGCACTGCGGAGTAAAACCGAACAGATCAATACAGGGAATGGAGGCTAATTGATAATTCAGGTCCGGGAGATGGCTGAAATGTGGATGTCCTGTGCCAGATCGACCCGGATGTTATTTCCAGACTAACTCTGCCACGCGGCGGAAATTACCACCCAGGATTTTCTCTATCTCGTCTTGTTGGAATCCGACTTTTAGCAACTCATCACATACCTCAGGTAATTTGCTGAGCGGCAGGAAGTCCATTGGGCCGTCATAACCAGCCTCTGACGGCCAGTATTCGGGATTACTTTCGACCATTTTCTCAATACTGCCACTATGATTGCCGTCGTCATAGGGTTCAACCGGTGGATCGTAATCGAGGCTGATGCCGACGTGTTCAACACCGACCAGGTCTGCGATGTAGGCAATGTGACGGGTAACACTCTTGGCCTGGGATTCATTCCTGTCACCCAGAAATAAGTTAAGACCGTTGACACCAATCACGCCGCCTGTTTCTGCGCAGGCAAGTATCTGCTCGTCGACGATGTTTCTACCATGATGCGCCTGAGTAAATGCGTTCGAATGCGAAAACACCACCGGAGCGCTGGATCGCTGCATGGCTTCCATTGTTGTTTTGAAACCGCTGTGAGAACAGTCAACTACCATGCCAACCCGGTTCATTTCGTCGATCACTTCACGACCAAAATCTGTCAGGCCAACATCCTCATCATGACAGCCTGCACCCGCTAAGTTGTTTTTGTTATAGGCAAATAGCATGTGGCGCACGCCCAGTTGGTAGTAAACCTGAATCAGATCCACACGGCCGTTCAGAGCATTCATACCTTCGATGTCAAAAGTGACTGCGGCTTTGCCTTTAGTCTGCGCCACATCGATTTCGTTAACGCTGGATACAATCTGGCACCATGGTGCTTCCAGTGGAATCCTCCGCCGAAGGGCAGCAATATTCTCCATGCAGCGGCTCCAGTGCACCGGGTCGTAGTAGACATTGATCGAGAAGTAATTAATGCCCGCATCTAGCCACGGTTTGAGCAGGGGGGCAATGGGAGCATCGGGAGTCATCTCAAATCCGCAGTGATCATCCCAGATAAAAGTGTCACTGCAGAGTTTGAAGCCGTTGCTTTCCATATATTCTCGTCGCAGATTGGGAAATACCTATCAAAACACTTTCGCTTACGGTAGTTAGTTGTGCGATAGTTAGTTGGAGGAGGGTATCAGGATTCAGCCTCTTGGGATAATGTGGCACTATCCGCTGGAGATAGAATGGCCAGCTGGAGATAGAATGGGCTGCTGGAGATAGAATGGGAAGGTGCCAGTGATCGGTTGAGTTTCGCTATCACCTGACGCTGAGCTGATTCTAAGCTGCGATCTGAAGTCGCGAAGCGACCGTAACTTCTTGTACCATAAATACATGCGTCGTGTGTATGAGAACGGTGAGTTACTTCGTGCAAAACCTGGACAGACAAGATCCCCCGGAACCATCACTGATGTTACATCAATTCCACTGCTGAGAATGAACTCACCTGTTCTGGCAGCGTATGCTCAATAGTCTGGGTGTATTGCCTTTGATGACGGTTATTCCGAAACATCTACATCACCCTGCTCGTTGATCAAGAGGTCCTTCATCTTCATTGGGACCGGAACCTGAATCAAATAATCTTCATGTAGTTGCCTGGTATTAAGTCCCGTTCATAACCCCGATGGAGAGAAAACATTAATCCCATCATTTTGTACGACATTACCCTGCGCACCGATAAAGTCTCTACGGGTCATTGATTCCAGCAAATCAGCGTCTGGGGGTGTATTGGCAAAGAAGCGCAGTGCATCCGGATTACTGCCATCACCGAGCCGACAGATAACCAAGCCTTTCTCCGGTGTATTATTTCGCCCAAAAATAACTGTATAGGTTTCAATTGTGCCCACGCCTTGCGGTGTTTCTGTAATTATTGGATGTGTCTGACTATCAATCTGCTTCTGGTAGGCAGCTGGATCTTCACGTTGCCAACGACCTTCTATGGGCCTGGTAGAGTAGATGCCAGCAGCATGTTGGCCCAGATAACCGCCATTGGCAGTGACCATGCCGGATTTACCCGGATGCTGACGTAGTTTTTCGACCATCGTCACGATGGAATTCATAACGTAGTTATTACCAGCACCGCCATGAAACGGAAGACCGCCGGTTACTGTCAGTTTTCGTGGATCATCTGTTGCAATACCGAATTCATCCCTGGCGATCTGAATTGCACTCGGGAAACAGGAATAGAGATCAAGAAAGTCGATCTCATTCATGGATATTCCCGCCATTGCTGTGACGCGTTCGCCCAGCAC
>PBRC01000047.1 GCA_002725285.1 Gammaproteobacteria bacterium
GACAAACATTGTCAGCCAAGGCGCCGCCGAGTAGATGCCCGCATTTGTGATACTCAATCCATGAGCATGGCGAAAGTAACTTGGCAGCCAGGCATTAACTTAAGTTATTGAATTTATTCACTTTATTCCCACTCAATAATTGCACAATTTGAAACCCTTATAGTGCATAGGTTTCAGGGGCAATAAAAAAAATGTGTAACTTATGTGTAACAAAATCTTCTACTTCTTTATCGGAACACAATCTGACGAACTTGATATGTGAGTATTCAGGCTTTTCAAATAGTTCTGTGTATCTTTTACGATTCATAGAGAATCGTTTAATTGTCCAAAGAATCATGGAATCAGTAGTGAAGAGATGTTTCCAAAGTGTCTCTTTGTTTCCATGCCATAGTTCTTCATTTCTTATACCTCTACGTAAACTTCTCTTTATTATTCTGTAGAAAACAATACGGAAAGGTAAGTCTAGATAAACTACCATTTGTACTCGCTTCCATTTAATAGAGGTAGTTCTGTTGTAGTTTCCGTCTAGTACCCATTCATCAGGAGACAAGACTTTCTCTAACTTAGGGAATAATTCCTCATCAGTTGATTCAGCCCAATTAGGCTTCCAAAATAATTCATCTAATTGTATGTAGGGAACATTAAGTCTTTCAGCTATGCGTTTACCAACAGTAGATTTTCCACTTCCACTTGTTCCTACAACATTAATTCTCATTCCCACTCAATGGTGGCTGGTGGCTTACTCGAAATATCATAGGTCACTCTTGATATCCCACTGATCTCGTTGATGATCCTGCCTGATACTCTTTCCAGAAATTCATAGGGTAGACGAGCCCAGCGCGCCGTCATGAAGTCGATGGTCTCAACGGCTCGAAGTGCAATCACGTATTCATATCGTCGGGCATCACCTACCACGCCAACCGATTTTACCGGCAGGAACACGGCGAACGCCTGGCTGACCTTGTCATAAAGATCAGCTGCTCTTAACTCCTCGATGTAGATATGATCGGCCTGACGCAGCAGATCTGCATATTCTTTTGTGACAGGGCCCAGTATGCGCACCCCGAGTCCCGGTCCCGGAAATGGATGACGGTGGACGATTTCATCCGACAAACCGAGTTCAAGCCCGATCTTGCGAACCTCATCTTTAAACAGCTCCCGCAACGGCTCGACGAGATCCAGCTTCATATAGTCCGGCAACCCCCCGACATTGTGATGGGACTTAATGACATGGGCTTTGCCATCCTTGTGTCCGGCGGATTCGATCACGTCAGGGTAGATCGTACCCTGTGCGAGGAAATGTACATCCTCAATCTTGTGTGACTCTTCCTCAAAAACGTCAATAAACATATTGCCAATAATCTTGCGTTTCTGCTCCGGCTCACTGACTTCATCCAGCGCCCTGAGGAATCGATCTTCGGCATCAACTGCGATGATATTAAGATCGAAAACGTTATCCGATCCTTCCCCCAACATCTCAATGACCTGCTGACCCTCATTCAGTCGGAGCATGCCATTGTCAACGAATACGCAGGTCAGCTGTTCACCGATTGCCCGCGAAAGCAAGGCAGCAACCACCGATGAGTCGACACCACCGGATAATCCCAGGATCACCTTTTTATCGCCTACCTGATGGCGAATCGAGGTAATCAGATCATCAACGATATTAGCGGGTGTCCACAGACATTCGCAGTGACAGATGCTCTTCAGGAAACGATCGAGAATGACCATCCCCTGCAGGGTGTTGTTAACTTCAGGGTGAAACTGCAGGCCGTAATAACCACGAGACTCGTCACACATTGCGGCAAATTCTGTGGTCTCGGTACTGGCAAGTCTCGTAAAACCGGGAGGCAGTTCAACGACCTTATCGCCATGGCTCATCCAGACATCAAGAAAACTGCAACCATCATTCTTTCCGTCTTCGATACCCCTTAGCAGTTCACCATCGGATGTAATATTGACTCTGGCGTATCCAAATTCCTGCTCATCAGAACCCTCAACATGACCACCCAGCTGCATCGCCATGGTCTGCATGCCATAACAGATTCCAAGAACCGGAATTTCCTTCTCAAAAATATGATCAGGTGCCCGAAATGTATCGTCTCTTGTGACCGATTCCGGACCACCGGAAAGAATCACGCCACTGGGATTAAAATCATCAACCAGTTCAGTGCTTACGTCATAGGGACGGATTTCACAATAGACCCCAACCTCTCGTACTCGACGAGCAATCAGCTGAGTGTACTGGGAGCCGAAATCAAGGATGAGGATTTTTTCGGCGTGAATATTGTGGTCGTTTAACTCAGGCGCACCAGAAGAAGAACGCGCTTCGGAATGAGTCATGGGTTTCAGCAGCCCTCAAAGGAACGCATTATACATATCCAACTTTTTTATGCGACAAGTAGTGAGCGCAGCTTTAAGAAATTCGGATTTGACGAACTGACCGCGATGGTTTTCTTCCCATCAAACCAGTTGCTATGATTCACTCATGCAAGCCTCGCCCTCCAATCGCGAAATTCTGTCGGTTTCTGACCTGACCAAGGCAGCCCGAAGACTGCTGGAGGGTGAATTTCCCACGGTGTTCGTCGAGGGAGAGATTTCGAACTTCTCGACACCCGCTTCCGGTCACTGGTATCTCACACTCAAGGACGACAAATCACAGCTTCGCTGTGCAATGTTCAAGAACCGTAACCGATTAATGAGATTTGTACCAAGAAATGGACTGCAGGTGATCGTCCGTGGGCGCATCAGTCTTTACGAAGCTCGCGGTGAGTTCCAGATGATTGCTGAATTTATGGAGGAAGCCGGCGACGGTGCCTTGCGACGGGCATTCGAGAAACTTAAAAGCCAGTTACAGGCCGAGGGCCTGTTTGATACAAAAAAGAAGAAAAACCTTCCCGGCCTGATACAACATCTGGCTATTGTGACTTCCCCCACCGGAGCTGCCGTGAGGGATGTGCTGCATGTTCTGAAGAGGCGTTTTCCAGCCATCCGGGTTTCAATCATCCCGGTTCAGGTACAGGGTGAAGAATCGACTCAACAGATCGTCGAGGCAATCGCGTTTGCCAATCGTTACGAGGTGCAGCCTTTTGACACCATCCTCTTAACTCGCGGCGGGGGTTCGCTCGAAGACCTCTGGTCATTCAACACAGAACCCGTCGCCCGAGCGATATTTGACAGCGACCTTCCCGTTGTCGCCGCCGTTGGACACGAAACCGACATCTCTATCGCAGATTTCGTTGCTGATATCATGGCACCTACACCATCGGCTGCCGCTGAACTAATCAGCCCTGATTTACAAAGCTGGTTCGCTAACCTGTCTCAAATCGAACGAACTCTCACACGCCTGAATCAGCAGGTGCAACTGCAGCTCAGAGAAAGGCTGAAGCATCTGCAACGTCGAATGCGACACCCGGGCCGACGACTTCAGGACATGCATCAACGTCTTGATGACCTGGAAGCCAGGCTGCGAAACAGTTACCGCCACTATCTCGGCGGACTTGAATTTGACAGTCCGAGACTTCGCCTGCAGGTCGCGTGCAAACAAACACTCAACGATCACCAGGCTCATCTCCGCTTGCTCGAAAACAAGCTGGTCAGCCCCGGTATCAAAATCCACCAACAGGAACTCGTTGTTCAGCAACTAGAGCAACGCTTTCTTCACCAGTCGGAACGAATTATTGCAAACTCAACCCACCGCTTGACTCAAACCGCGGATCGACTTGATGCTATCAGTCCGCTCCGGACCCTGGATCGAGGGTACGCCATCGTGACAAAAGATGACGAAGTAGTAAAAGCGGCCTCAGCCCTGAGCGCTGGTGACAAAGTCAGAACGCGGTTAAAACAGGGTGAATTCACCGCAGAGGTCACTGAGACAAAAGAAGACAATGATATTTAGAAGCCGTTTCTCAATATGATTCCAAGACTATTCATTTTTTTGTGCTGCCTGCTGACAAGCTGCCTTGTTTTTGGTCTCCCGGAAAATCTACCCGTACCAGGAGGTATTGCTATCGTTGAAATTGAGGATGCAGGGGCAAAAGTCATCTACCGGAACAGTCGGGTAATGACTCTGAGGGAGCAGGAACAGAGCTTTGCCATTGTGGGCATTCCTCTTTCTGCTGACCCGGGCACACACAAGCTGAAGGTTGGGAACAGGACCCGGGAATTCGTCGTACAACCCAAGCGCTACAGAGAACAACACCTGACCATTAAAAACGACCGCCAGGTAAACCCCTACCAGCAGGACCTCGAACGCATCGCCAACGAACGCGCTGAAATGGATGAGGTATTCACCAGCTTCGATGTTAACGTAGCTACATTCACTGAATTCCAGCTACCCGTTGACGGCCCTATTTCGAGTCCCTTCGGGTTAAAGCGATTTCTGAACGAACAGCCCCGAAGTCCTCACAGTGGTCTTGATATCGCTGTTGATGAAGGCGTTGCCATCAAGGCGACTGCGCCAGGTATTGTTGCTGTGACCGGCAACTACTTTTTTAACGGCAACACTGTACTAGTCGACCATGGACAGGGACTGATCAGCATGTACTGTCACATGAGCCGCATTGATGTCGCACTTGGCAACAAAGTTGATTCCGACGATATCCTGGGAGCCGTTGGTCAGACCGGCAGAGTGACAGGTCCGCACCTTCACTGGAGTGTTAGTTTGAACAATGTCCGGGTTGACCCCAATTTGTTTCTCGGATCGAGAGACTCTGACTGAAGATTATCGCAGGTGATGCTGCGGTTAAGTGAGGAGAACTCCGAGAATAGATGCCGGATCAAATCAGGCATATAAAGTGTGGTAGTTCAGCGTTTGTTCTTCTTGCTCTTCTTGGCTTTCTTGACATGACTCATCAACCGCCGCTTACGATTAACCTGCCGCTCGGTCAACTTATTCCTTCGCCCCTTAAATGGATTATCACTCGTTCTGAACTGCAGCCGAACCGGTGTTCCCTCAAGCCCCAGCGCATCGATAAATCGGTGCTCAAGAAATCGCCTGTAGGAATCCGGCACAGCATCTGTCTGATTGCCGTGAATGACGATGGTGGGTGGATTGTTTCCACCGATATGAGCATAGCGCAGTTTGATCCGTCGACCATGAACCAGTGGCGGCTGGTGCTCTCGAACCGCGCCTTCGAGTATATCGTTCAAAACCCTGGTCTGGATCTTGCGGGTAGCTGATTCATAAGACTTGTGAACTGACTTGTAGAGATTGCCAACGCCGGAGCCGTGTAATGCCGAGATATAATGGGTTGTCGCAAAATCAATGAATGACAGACGACGCTCAAGTTCCCGCTTTACATGGTTTTTCTGTTCCAGGTCCGTGCCATCCCATTTGTTGATCGCAAAGACAAGTGCGCGACCTGCATCGAGAATATGACTCAACAGATGCAGATCCTGATCCACAATCCCCTCCCGGGCATCGATCATCAGAATAACCACGTGTGCATTTGAGATCGCGTCAAGCGTCTTGATAATCGAGAACTTTTCTACGGTCTCTTTTATTTTCCCGCGCCGCCTGACACCCGCAGTATCGATAATCGTGTAGTGCCTGCCATCGCGTTCATAGGGGATATAAATACTGTCTCGTGTCGTACCTGCCTCATCAAAGACGATCACACGTTCTTCACCCAACAGCCG
This sequence comes from Gammaproteobacteria bacterium, assembly GCA_002725285.1. GTDB lineage: Bacteria > Pseudomonadota > Gammaproteobacteria > Pseudomonadales > Azotimanducaceae > JAHRVQ01. Next base: position 5,641 of record PBRC01000047.1, read on the forward strand.
GTTAACCAGCGTCGACTTGCCCACGTTGGGACGCCCAACCACCGCAATCTTGATTCCGCTGTTTTCAGGTTCTTCTTCGGCTTCCGCAGCGAGAGCAGCCTTTACAACCTCATGCTCAGCAACGACATCGTTAATCAGATGCCTGACACCATTGCCATTAGTTGCAGAAATAAATAATGACTCACCAAAACCAAAGCCCGAGAACTCCCCTGCCAGGTAATCCGGATTCTGCCCATCAATTTTATTGGCGACCAGCAGCACGGATTTGCCCTGGGTACGCAGCAATTCAGCAATTGCTTCATCTGCCGAGGTCCTGCCAGCCTTGGCGTCAACAATAAAGAAAACAAGGTCCGCCTCATCAATGGCGAGTCGAGCCTGGTCAGCCATGGGACCGTCTATGCCATCATCATCACCACTCAGGCCACCCGTGTCGATGACGAGATAATCGAAGTCGCCCAGCGCGCCTTTGCCATATTGTCGGTCCCGGGTAAGACCGGAAAACGCTGCGACAATAGCATCACGGGTACGGGTGAGACGGTTAAATAGGGTGGATTTGCCTACGTTAGGCCGACCCACCAGTGCGACGACAGGAATCATTACCAGCTCGCATCTCTCAGCGAATTTCCAGCGCTGAAAGGCGCCCGCTGTTGCCCATGATGTAGATGCGCCGACCATCGACCACTGCCGGGCTGTTGATGCCTTTCTTGTCGATAACCCGCCGACCAACGAATCTCCCGTCTGACTGGGCGATCAGGTGCAGATAGCCTTCAAAATCTCCCACGGCCACATAACTGCCAACTGCAACCGGCGTTGTAATATCCCGATACAGTAGTGCATCTGTCTGCCAGACTTCGCGGCCGTTATCACCGTCAATGGCTTCAAGACCACTGTCTTCTCCAGCAAGATAGACATTGCCAAAACCGGATCCCAGTCCAACCGCACTCGAGGCCTCCTGTGCCCAGCGGATTCTGCCCCGTTGAGACAGATCCAGTGCAACCAGATTTCCCTGGTAGGACGCCGCATATAGCTGGGTTCCTTCGAGTACCATCAAGCCGTCAATATCCACCAATCGTTCCAGGTCGGACTTTCCCTTGGCTGCTGCGATCCGCCGATCAACTACCGCCAGACCACGTGATTTGTCGAGTGCTGAGATACGCCCGTTGGCAAACCCGACTACTACAAGATCACCAATAATCGGCGTACTGGTGCCACGCAGTGTCAGGCTGGGCACCGAAGTTGAATACAACCAGCGCCTTTCACCGTCGAGCGCATCAAAGCCTGCAACCTTGCCGTCAATGGTCTGTGCCACGACCATCTGGCCTGTTGCCTGCGGTGGCGCGAGCACTTCACTGGTGGTTCGTGACTTCCAGGCCAGCGTTCCATCACTTTGATTGAGCGCCACAACTTCACCCGCTGCAGATCCCACAAGAACAAGATCTTCGCCAACACCCACACCACCCGTAATGGTGTCTGTCGAATCAGAGAACGCAATCTTGCGTTCCTGTTTGGTGTATAAGCTTTCAATATTGATTTTCCATATTTCACGGCCGGAACCTGAGTCCATTGCTTTGACGGAGCCATCAGCCGCCGCTGCAAATACGCGGCTCCCGGAGAGACCAGGCACCAGTTTGATCGCCTTGTCTTCAGCACCCCGACCGACATTAACACTCCACAATCGGTCGAGCTGAATTTCTTCACTGATCGCCTGAAGGTCATTCGGAACGCGGGTTTCTTCTTCATCATCCCCAAACCAGTTGAAGATACTACAACCAGAGACAACCAGCGTCAGTGCTACCAGGCATACCAGGTTTCTAAACTGTCTCATCCCTCTTCCTCACCGTCCTGTTCAGGTTTATCCGCGGCGACAGTTGTTTTGGGCGCCGCCAGATCTTCCAGTTTCATTTGCGTCATCGGGTTCGCTGAGTCCTGTGCATTCACTGCCCTCTGGTACGCTGCCCGAGCTTCATCGTGTTTATCCTGAGCATAGAGAATGTCTCCCCGGAGCTCTTCATAGGAGCTCATATGCGCCCCAGGTTTCACCGAATCCAGCAGTGCAGTGGCTCCATCAGATTCACCCTGCCCGAATTTGACCCTGGCCAGACGCAGATTGACGATAACCTTAATCATTTCACTGGGATCATTAGCCAGAACCCACTGCAGCTCCTTCACCGCACCGTCAAGATCATCCTTCTCGACCGCGATCTTTGCCAGGTGCATGGCAGCGAAATGCGCATAGGTGCTGTCAGCATGATCCGTCTTCAACTGGTTTGCCAGGAAGTTGCCGGTTGAGAGATTCTNTTCACTCGGGGTTTCCAGTGGCTTAACACTCACAGCTGCGACAAGATCCTCGTAGATCGCTGAAGCCGCTTCAGCTGTTTCCCGGGTCTGTGTCTCCCAGGTGCGATATCCAAATACGACGGCCAGCACGACCACGATAGTCCCGATGAGCGAAGTCCCGTTTTCATTCAGCCACTCCTTCAGCGCTTCTACTTGTTCTTCTTCTGTTCCATCTGTTGCCACCCAAAAACTCCTTACGAAAAAAACTTCTTCAAATATTCATCGGCATCAGCACGACCGATTGTGACCTGATCACTGTCGTCACGCAGAGATTTAATGCTGACCTGGTGACTGGCAGCTTCATCTTCACCAATGATCAGCGCCAGTCTCGCACCAGACGCATCTGCCCTTTTCAACTGTGCTTTAAACTTACCATCGCCACAATGAACGATTGTCCTCAGCCCCGGGAAATCAGTTCGAACTGCTTCAGCCAGCAGCAGCGCCTGTTGACGAGCGGCATCACCAACCGAGGCTACATACACATCAGCATTCGAAGCGTGCTTAAAATTCTCCTCCAGCATTAACGCAATTCGATCAAGCCCGAGTGCAAATCCGACACCCGGGGTGGCCTTACCACCCACCTGCTCCACCAGACCATCGTATCGCCCGCCGGCACAAACAGTACCCTGAGCTCCGAGGACGCTTGTGGTCCATTCGAAGACGGTCTTGTTGTAGTAATCCAGACCGCGAACAATATACGGATTGACGACATAGGGAATAGCCATTTCATCCAGCAGGCCGCACAAGCCATCGTGGTGTTGCTTTGACTCGTCATCCAGAAAGTCGTTCAANAGGGGTGCATTCTGCAGCAACTGGCGAGTTTCAAGCACCTTGCTATCGAGGACCCGCAGTGGATTGGTCTCTAAGCGCCGCTGGCTGTCAGGGTCGAGTTTACTCTTTACCTTATTAAGATATTCAACCAGTGCTTCTCGATAATTCGCCCTAGACTGACTGGTACCCAGTGAACTCAGCTCCAATGTGACATTTGGATCAATGCCCAGCTTTTTCCAGAGTCTTGCCGACAACGACAGGACTTCTGCATCGATATCCCAGCCTGACATGCCGAAACACTCGATACCCAGTTGCTCAAACTGACGATATCTTCCTCTCTGCGGTCTCTCATAACGAAACATCGGACCGCTATACCAGAATCGCTGTACCTGGTTGAACAGCAATCCATGCTGCTGGCCGATTCGGACACACCCGGCTGTACCCTCCGGTCTCAGTGTGACACTTTCGCCATTGCGATCATCGAAGGTGTACATTTCCTTTTCGACGACATCGGTTTCCTCACCGACTGCCCGTTTAAACAGGTGTGTCGATTCGAGCAGCGGCATGCCGAGTTCCTGATAGCCATAACTCGCGAACACCTCCCTGGCCGCATCTTCGACATACCGAAATATCTCTTTCTGATCCGGCAGCAAATCCTGCATACCGCGCAGCGCTTGAATTTTCACGATATTCCCTGTGAGTTACTGCTGATGTTGGTTGAGTCTTGAGTTACAGCCGCCTGTTTATCAGCCACACGCTGACGAATCATTTCTTCCAGGTCATTCAGTATCCGATCGTTGGTTACCTTATGGTCTGGCTTGCCATCGGAGTAGATCAGGTTGCTTGGCGCGGCACCGGTGATGCCGATATCCGCTTCTTTGGCCTCTCCCGGGCCGTTAACAATACAGCCCATGATGGCAACGTCAAGTGGTGTGACAACATCCTCTACTCGACGCTCCAGTTCATTGATAGTCGCCACTACATCAAAATTCTGTCTCGAGCAACTCGGACAGGCAACAAAGTTGATTCCCCTGCTGCGAAGCCGCAGGCACTTGAGCAGATCGAAACCGACTTTAATCTCTTCAACCGGATCAGCAGCCAACGATATTCTGATGGTGTCACCAATGCCTTCCATCAGCAGGAGTCCCAGCCCGACTGCAGATTTTACTGTACCAGTACGCAGTCCACCGGCTTCTGTTATCCCAAGATGTAAAGGCTGATCAATCTGTTCTGCAATTGACCGGTAGGCCTCGATGGTCATAAAGACATCGGATGACTTCAAGCTAACCTTGAAGTTGTGAAAGTCTTCCCTGTTTAACAATTCAATGTTCTGCAACGCTGACTCCACCATCGCCGCGGCATTGGGTTCTTTGTACTTACGCAGCAGATCCTTGCCAAGTGAACCAGCATTGATGCCGATTCTGATGGGAATATTTTTGTCCTTCGCTGCACTGACCACTGCCTTGACGCGATCCGCTCGACCAATATTGCCTGGATTGATGCGCAGGCAATCGACTCCCAGCTCGGCGACCTTCAGCGCTATCTTATGATCAAAATGGATATCAGCAACCAACGGCACCCTGGTCTGCTGCCGGATACAGCCGAATGCCTCGGCCGCTTCCATACTAGGCACGGAGATACGCAGAATGTCTGCACCCGCATCTTCAAGACGCCTGATCTGTGCCATGGTTGCCTCGACGTCACAGGTTTCCGTATTTGTCATACTCTGGACGGATATCGGGGCATCACCACCAACCGCCACATCACCCACCATCACCTGGCGTGTCTTTCTCCGTTCGATTGTCGACTCTGCTCTCATCTGATTATTACCAACTACCTGCCAACGGTCACTTTTGCCGTCTGATCGCTCGCGGTCCAGGAGGCAAGATCAACGGACCTGCCGTTAAACTCCATGGTCACCGCGGGGGCTTTACCAAACAGAATTTCAAAAGGTGCATCGCCATAGACGCTGAGCTCGTCACCTGTTCGTCCCAGATCACCGTATATCAGGGCGCCATCGGCATCTTCAATCTCGAGCCAGCATTCGTCGCTGAATACAAATCTAAGCTGATCCAGACCTTCCGCATCGACGGTAATATAGTCGGTATCTCCAACTGTCTGTCGCTGGATGGAAATATCTTTCCCCAGCACACTTGCCTGCGGCAGTTCAGACAATTCTTCCAGTTGTGGTTGGATGTCAGAAGTCGGTTCATCATTTACAACCTCGTCTTCGGTCGACAAATCCGACTCCGTTTCTGCAGCCTCAGAATCGCTCAATACGACTGTCTCCGTTTCTGCGCCTTCCGATTCAGGCAAGAGGACTGATTCAGCGGAGCCAGTTGTGCCATCTTCTTCGTCAAAGGTAAGCGCATTCAGATCAGTTCGTTCGGGTAACTGGAATGGCCTCAGGGTCTCGGATTCCGTCTCTGCGGGACTTTCTTCAGGCATTGTAACAACAGGTATTGGTTCTGGCGTCGATGATGAGAGCAGCCAGACGGCAACAATCACAACCAGTAATCCGACAAGGCCAATAACACCCGTCTTAAACACCGGCCCGGTAAAGTTAATCGAACCCACTGACTCCTCAGTCACGCCACGAATTTCTGCCGAGGGAATGGGTACTTCATTACCTGCATCAAACTGTTGGACGACAAGGTCACCATCCAGTTTGACCAGTTTGGCGTAGGATCGAAGGTAGCCTTTGATGAATGCCTTTTGGGGAATCCGGTCAATCTGATCCTCATCAATCCAGCGAATAAACGACACGGTAAGGTACAATGCGTTGGCCACATCGTCCTGACTCAGGCCCAGCGCTTCGCGGGCTGCACGCAACATTGATGAAGCTGTGACTGTCTCCTCTTCAGCTTCTGATTGTATGCTGGATTCTTTCATTGGCCTGTCGTCGACTTATATTGCTCGTACTGTTCTGATTTCGGGAAGACGTTGCGCAAGGTCAGTGAGCAACTGGCCTCTTCGTTTTCGTTATTAAATACCCGTGCTAGCCGGATGCAGATCCACAAGCTGCGGGCTGACTGTTGCGTTGCTGATTTGTGACGACGATAGAATTCCCGTGCCTCGACATAGTTGCGCTGCTTCAGCCTGATTTCTGCCAGCTCGATCAGTGAACGCAGCTGGGAGGGTTTCAACTGAATGCTCCTCATAAATGCCTGTTCGGCCTCGGTATCTTTATTCAGCTGCAGGTAGCTGACGCCCAGATTTTCAAAGACCTGGGATCTGTATTGATAAAACCGGTCTTCAGATGCACGTTGCAATTGATCAACGGCTTCTTTATATCGCTCCTCCTGATAGAGAAATGCACCGTAGTTGTTTCGGGCCTGAGAAAAACCCGGTGAGTATTTAATCGCCTTTTTGAAATGGGTTTCTGCCAGTTGTATCTCACCTTCGAGCTGAAACAGCAGTGCAATGGCGTTATTTGCTTCCGGTGACCTTGGGTCAAGATCGAGTGCCCTGGTGAGATTCTCTTTTGCACGGGCATATTCACCATTACTGATATAGCCCACGCCAAGGTCTATTAATGACTTCAGCTGTTTTTCTGGATCGGCTTCACGAACTGGGCCGGTCGTTTCCGTTATGCAACCGCTTAACATCACCAAGACACAAGTTAGAACGACAACAAGTTTCATTCAATTTGCTCCAATCGCAACATGGTACTTTTTGTTACGGGACTTCTTATGACCGTACTTTTCCTGTCGACGGGTTTTGTCTTCAACCTCACCCACTAACTGACCACAAGCCGCGTTGATGTCTTCACCGCGAGTCGTGCGAACAGTGACATTATATCCGGCTTTCATTAACCGATCCCGGAAAGCCTGGACCGCTAACGAACCGGGCCGCTTGTATCCTGAACCTGGAAACGGATTAAACGGTATCAGATTAATCTTACAGGGAAATCCCTGCAGCAGATGAGCAAGTTCCCCGGCCTGACTGAACTGATCGTTAATACCATCAAGCAACGTATACTCGACCGTGATAGTGCGTTTTTCGCCCAGATTCTCTGCATAACGCCGACAGGCGGTCAGCAACTCTTCAATGGGATATTTCCTGTTGATGGGAACCAGCTGATCACGCAATTCATTGTTGGGAGCGTGCAGGGAAATCGCCAGTGAGGCATCGGTCGTTTCTGACAACTTATAAATACCCGGTACCACGCCTGCCGTTGAAATAGTCACCTTGCGCTTTGAGATGCCGTAGCCCAGGTCATCCATCAGAATGTCAACCGCACTCGTGACATTGTCCAGATTGAGCAGAGGTTCGCCCATGCCCATCAGCACGACATTGGTGACCACGCGCTTGCGATCGGGATAGGCGCTCTCAAGGGCCTTTCGGGCGATACGAACCTGCGCGACAATTTCGCCCGCCGTCAGATTGTTGTTGAAGCCCTGCTTGCCGGTTGAACAGAAGCTGCAGTCGAGTGCACAACCCACCTGGGATGAGACGCACAAGGTACCGCGACCTTGTTCCGGAATAAAGACGGTTTCAAAGGCACTGCCAGACACTGATTTCATCAGCCACTTGACCGTACCATCTTTTGAGACACGTTCAGTGATTATCTCCGGTTCACGAATCTCTCCCATCTCATCCAGCTGACCGCGCAGTTTCTTGCTGATATCCAGCATCTGATGAAAATCGTCGAGATAACGATGATGGATCCACTTCATAATCTGAAGCGTGCGATAGGGTTTCTCGCCTAGCTCTGTGAGCAGCGAGCCAAATTGATCCTGGGTTACCCCGAGGAAATCTGTTTTGGCGAGATCTTCAGACACTGATCAGCGCTCGCAGATCTGCTCGTCTGAGAAGAAATAGGCAATCTCTCTTGCAGCGGATCCTGGCGCGTCTGAACCATGAACCGCATTGGCATCAATCGAGGCTGCATAGTCAGCCCGAATCGTCCCCGGTGATGCATCTTTTGGATTGGTGGCACCCATCAATTCACGATTCTGCATCACCGCATCCTCGCCTTCTAAAACCTGAACAACGACCGGCCCGGACGTCATATATTCAATCAGATCCTCGTAGAATGGCTTTCCCTCGTGCTCTGCATAAAAGCCCCCGGCTTCTTCCTTGCTGAGTCGTGCCATACGTGAGGCGACGACGCTCAAACCGGCTTTCTCAAATCGTGAAACGATTTCTCCAATGACGTTTTTTGCAACTGCGTCGGGTTTGATGATTGAAAAGGTTCTCTCAACCGCCATTACTACTTCTCCTAAAACTGTTAAGGCTATTGTCTGGCAGCCGGCAGGCCACCATTGAAAAATCAAAACCCGTTATTATACGCGGGTTTATGCAGGAAATTGACTGATAATTCCAACTAATGCGGATTCAAATGATAACTTTTTCAGGCTTTCGATTCTGCTATTCCAGTTCCTCTATCCAGGCTGCCTGAATTGCCTCGAGAACTTTCTCGCCCGAATGATTCGGATCATCGTCAAAACCGGGTAATTCCATCACCCAGCGGTGCAGGTCCGTGAACCGAATAGTGACTGCATCCACGTCCGGATGGGCCTCAACCAGTTCAATGGCAATATCATTTACATCGGTCCATCTGAGGCTCACGGGGTTCTCCTTCAGTGATTTTCTGAAACCTGGTTGATGGTGTACTTCGGAATTTCAATCACCAGATCGTCGTCGCCAATCTCGACCTGACAACTGAGGCGCGAGTCCGGTTCTAGTCCCCAGGCCTGGTCAAGGAGATCGTCTTCCAATTCATCAGGCTCCTCCAGCGAATCAAAACCCTCTCTGACAATCACATGACAGGTGGTGCAGGCGCAGGACATCTCACAGGCATGTTCGATATCAACGCCATTCGCAAGAGCCTGTTCGATTAGAATATCCCCGGGCTCAGCTTCAAACACCATACCTTCGGGACAACGCTCGGGATGAGGCAGAACGATAATCTGGGGCATCAGCCCTGGCCCTTATCAAACTCATTAATCTCATGACCAGCCAGTGCCAGTTTTACATTGGCATCCATCCGTCTTGCAGCAAATTCATCGGTCGCCAGACTCAGCGCCCTTGTCAGATCCTGTATGGCCACGCTATCAGCTCCATCAAGGACAGATTCGAGCTGATGAATACTCTTACCTATCTCATCTATCTCGTCAGGTGAAAGCAGATTCTCAGCATCGCTCTTGAGTGCTCCTCTGACAGCTTCGATGACTCGTACCGCATCAACTCGTGCTTCTGTTAGTGACCTTGCGTCAATATCCTCTCGCGCATGTTCGAATGATGCCTGCAGCATCGACGTGATTTCACCTTCATTGAGGCCATATGAAGGTTTGACTTCTACTTTCGCCTCAACCCCGGTACTTAATTCTGTGGCCGAGACAGACAGGAGACCGTCAGCATCCACCTGGAACAAGACACCGATCTTGGCAGCACCTGCGACCATCGGTGGAATCCCTCGTAGTTCAAACCTGGCCAGAGAGCGGCAGTCATCTACCAGTTCTCTCTCACCCTGTACGACATGAATCAGCATTGCGGTCTGACCATCTTTATAAGTCGTAAATTCCTGGGCTTTCGACACGGGGATGGTTGTATTTCTATCTATGATCTTTTCGGTCAGACCACCCATGGTCTCAAGACCCAGTGACAACGGCAGTACATCCAGCAGCAGCATCTCCTCATCGGGTTTGTTACCGACCAGTACATTGGCCTGAATTGCCGCACCGACGGCAACGACCCTATCCGGGTCAATACTGTCGAGGGGTCGCGAATCAAAATACTCTGCAACCGCATCGACCACCGCAGGAACCCGGGTCGAACCACCCACAAGCACCACATTGTTAACATCACCAACATCGACGCCAGCATCCCTGACCGCGCGACGACAGGCTTTGATAGATTTATCAACCAGGGGTGCAATCAGTTGATTAAACTCATTTTTTGACAATTCACCCTCAAATTGCAGATCTTCAAGGTCGATCTGAACGGCAACAGAGGCATTATCAGACAGCGATTCCTTGAAGCCCCTGGCTTCAAGCATCAAACCCCGGAACTGGGCCTGGCTGATCTGACTTTCATAACCAGCAGCCTCAATGATCCATTCTGCAATGGCACGATCAAAGTCATCACCACCCAGTGCTGAATCGCCGCCGGTAGACAGTACTTCAAATACACCCCGGTTAAGCCGCAGCAGTGAAATGTCGAAGGTGCCACCCCCCAGGTCGTAGACGGCAATCACGCCCTCTTCACCCGAATCGAGACCATAGGCAACGGCCGCTGCGGTTGGTTCACTCAGCAGTCTCAGAACATTCAATTCAGCAATTGTTGCGGCGTCCTTGGTGGCCTGGCGCTGTGCGTCGTCAAAATAGGCTGGCACCGTGATGACAACACCGTCTATCTTACCCGCCAGTATTTTCTCGGCCCGATGGACCAGGGACTGCAGAATCGACGCTGATGCCTTGACCGGACTGACAGGTCCGCTAACAACATTGATAAGCGGCATGCCGCCATCGGTATCAATAAATTCATAGGGAACCTGGTCTCCCAGGGTACTCACGTCTTTGATACCACGGCCCATCAGTCTCTTGATGGACAGAAGTGTATTGGCAGGATCAGACTTCGCAGCTGCAAGCGCCTCCTCACCTACCACGTAGGATCCATCCTCCAGGTATCGGACGACGGAAGGCAGCAGATGTACGCCTCGGTCATCAGGCAGGGTCTGAACCACACCGGCACGGACGCTGGCGATCAGTGAATTGGTTGTGCCAAGGTCTATTCCCGCTGCTCTTTTGCGAGCGTGTGGATCAAGTGCCTGACCGGGTTCTGTAATCTGAAGTAGCGCCATATTTGTATCGTTAGTAGTCGAGCCGCTTTTCTTCCAGTCTGTCTGCCGCAATAATCAATCTGTTGATGAACTGCATTTTGTAAACCGCGTACTCCGCTTTTGCGATGTCGTTTGAGCAGGCCTTTGAAAACTCATCCTGAAGTCTCGACATCACATCCAGAACTTCCTGTTTGTAAGCCTCGAGTGTCGAGAGCCCGGCATCGCCCTGGGTTTCAATTTCTTCAAGCTCTTCACGCAATTCGATCTGCTCCATCAGGAATCCCGAATCAAGCGTCGGGTTATTTTCGATACTGATATCCTGCAACCTGAGCAGGTAGATCGCCCTTGAAAGCGGCTCTCTCAGCGTGTCGAAAGCTTCATTTATCTTCGTTGCCCACTGAACAGAGAGTCTCTTTTCCTGATCCGTTGCCGAGGCATACTTATCCGGGTGAACGCTCTGCTGCAATGCCCGATACCTGACCGACAGTTCTTCTTCGTCGATTCGATAGTCAACAGGTAACTGAAATATTTCAAAAAAATTCTGATTGAAGTCCACGAGGTTTTTACTGGGGAAAGAAGACGATGCCGTCAGACAGTGAAACTCTCACCACAACCGCACTCATCCTTAACATTAGGATTCCTGAATTCAAATCCTTCGTTCAACCCCTTCTTGACGTAGTCCATTTCGGTGCCATCGATATAGATGAGACTCTTTGGATCAACAAAAACATCGACCCCATGACTCTCGAACTTCAGATCTTCCTGCGCCGGTTCATCGACCGGTTCGAGCACATACATGAGTCCTGAGCAGCCGGTTGTTTTAACGGCCAGGCGAATGCCAACACCCTCACCCCGGCTTCCGAGATAATCATTGATATGACTGGCTGCGTTTTCTGTCAGGCTAATTCCCATTTGATACCCTTATTTAGCGGCCGCTTCGGCAGTGTGCATATCGGTAGTGTGATCCTGCTTGGCTTTAAAATCCTGGATCGCCGCCTTGATCGCATCTTCTGCCAGAACAGAACAGTGAATCTTGACGGGCGGTAATGCGAGTTCCTCGGCAATTTCTGAATTCTTGATGGCACTNGCCTCATCCAGCGTTCGTCCCTTGACCCATTCGGTTAANAGGGAACTCGACGCGATGGCTGAACCACAACCGTAGGTCTTGAATTTNGCATCTTCAATCACACCGTCATCACCCACTTTAATCTGTAANCTCATCACNTCACCACATGCCGGGGCACCCACCATACCGGTGCCNACATGATCATCCTCCGTATCCATCTTGCCNACGTTGCGGGGATTATCGTAATGGTCCAGAACCTTTTTACTGTATGCCATTATTCTCCTGCCTGCCTCAGCGTGNGGCCCACTCGATCTNGTCGAGGTNCACTCCATCTTTATACATGTCCCACAAGGGTGACAGTTCTCTTANCTTCTCAACCGCCCCTCGGATTTTCTCTATCGCATAATCGATATCTTCTTCTGATGTAAATCGGCCGACAGAAAACCGCAACGAACTATGAGCAAGCTCATCATTCAATTTCAGAGCACGCAGGACATAGGAAGGCTCAAGACTCGCCGAAGTACAGGCTGATCCTGACGACACCGCCAGATCACCTAGTGACATGACCAACGACTCGCCTTCAACAAAGTTGAAACTGACATTGAGAATGCCCGGCACGCGGTGATCTGCACTGCCATTTAAGTAGATCTCTTCCATATCACTCAGNCCATCCCAGAGCCNTTGNCGNAGTGCNAGGATNCGTTTGCTCTCATCATCCATTTCTTTTCNGGCGATTCTGAAAGCTTCACCCATGCCAACCAGCTGATGGGTTGCCAGNGTACCCGAACGCATGCCGCGCTCATGACCGCCACCNTGAATCTGCGCTTCGATGCGAACTCTTGGTTTGCGCCTGACATAAAGTGCACCGACACCCTTGGGCCCGTAGACCTTGTGGNCTGAAAAGGACATCAGGTCAACTTTCAACTCTTCAAGATTGATTGGGATCTTGCCNGCGCTCTGCGCCGCATCTACATGGAACGGGACCTTCTTTNCACGACANACCTCNCCAATCGCNGCAATGTCATTAACGACGCCGATTTCATTGTTGACGTGCATGATCGATACGATCAGCGTGTCGTCTCGAATCGCTTCTGCAACCTGTGACGGCTGAATNAGTCCNTCTGAATCGGGATCAAGATAATCCACCTCGAATCCTTCACGCTCAAGATGACGGCAGGTATCGAGAACCGCCTTGTGTTCGATCTTNGAGGTGATGATATGTTTACCCTTGCTCTTGTAGAAACCGGCAACACCCTTAATGGCGAGGTTATCGGACTCGGTTGCACCAGACGTCCAGACGATCTCTCGGGGGTCAGCGCCAACAAGATCCGCAACTTGTCGGCGTGCGATCTCAACGGCTTCTTCCGCTTCCCATCCAAATTTATGTGATCGACTGGCTGGATTGCCAAAATTGCCCTCTGCCAGAAGGCAGCCACTCATTTTCTGCGCGACCCTCGGATCAACCGGCGTGGTCGCGGCATAGTCAAAATAGATTGGACTCTTCATGCCTTAACTTCCTGGCCTGGGAATCGAATCAGTTCTTCGATTCTGGCTTCCTGACGGGCTGCAATTTGCTGCACTTCCCGCTTCTCAATCAAGCTGGCGAGATCGATATTTGCCAGAAACTGATGGATCTGATCGCTTAGATCAGCCCAGAGTTCGTGAGTCAGACAGATCTCACCACGCTGGCAGTCGGCCCGACCCGCACACTTGGTGGCATCTACATTCTCATCGACAGAATCAACGATCTCTGCAACAAATATATCGCGGGCTTCGCGATTCAGCCGGTATCCGCCACCCGGACCACGGACGCTCGAAACCAGCTCCTGACGACGCAGTTTTGCGAACAATTGCTCGAGGTATGACAACGAAATGCCCTGCCGTTCCGAGATATCGGCCAGACTGATGGGACCTTCTTCGCGATGTACCGCCAGATCGAGCATGGCGGTAACAGCGTAACGACCTTTTGCAGTTAATCTCATAGGTTTATGCACCTGTAATCTTGTCAAAAAGCACCTTCGAAGTCGTTCTTCAAAGACGTCTTTTCGGGGCTGCGGATTATGCAATACCCGACTATTTCAGTCAATCTTTTATCAGACTATTTTAGTCAAGTAATATCAAGATGGAAGGGCTTGCTCAGATAAATTTGACACCAGGGATTTACCAGCGAAAACAATAAGGAATTAAGAGCCTTCTGAGAATCCTGAATGCTGTGAATTCCCCTTAGTTACTCGCTCTCAGCACCCTTGTCTGCAACCTGACTGCCACCTGGTGCCAGCTTGTTGATCGCCGTCAAAAATCCTCTCATGATATTTACTTCCATCGTGTCCATCCGAATCCTGTTAAACATTCGCCGTATCCGGGTCAGCAACTGGCGTGGGTTGTCGGGGTCGTGAAAATCAACCTGGNTGAGTGTCCGNTCAAGATGTTCGTAGAAATTCTCGACGGNGTCTGCAGTCGCAAAACCAACGTCCCAACTCTGGNCTGGCTTCGGGTCTNCCAGACTNGCCTGAATNAGCTCATAAGTCAGTATNTGCACTGCCATGGCCAGATTGAGAGANCTGTAGAGTTCACCGGTCGGGATATTGACGTGAAAGTGGCATTTCTGCAGCTCCTCGTTTTTGAGGCCATGTGCCTCCCGCCCAAAAACCAGGGCAACTTCATCACCGCCTGCCTGCGCCTCAAAGATCTTCTCTGCACAGGACCTNGGGTCAAGAGTCGGCCAGGGAATNCGCCTGTCTCTGGCAGAAGTGCCGACAACCAGGTGACAACCCTCNAGCGCCTNATCGAGGTCTTTAACAATAGTGGCGTTCTCGACCACATCATTGGCACTGGCCGAGCGCCAGATCGCCTTGTCGTGGGGAAATAGCCTTGGATTGACCAGATACAACCGGGTCAGCCCCATGTTTTTCATGGCCCGGGCAGAAGACCCTATGTTGCCCGGATGACTGGTCTCAACCAGCACCACCCGCACCTTTGGAAATGAACTTTCTGCGACAGANTCTTCTTCGNNCAATTTTGATTCACTCAATTAAANGAGACAGGAACACATATCGAATATTACACCCCTCACCGCCAGGTGCTATTGATCAATACAACTGATATTCCCGAGCAATACTGATAGAATGCTGCGCCTCAAAATTCGCTCTTTCACAAATCGGGATCTAATCCATGCAACCAATGGCTTATATTGCCACACGAGCTGCTCGTCTGGCAGGTCAGGAAATCTCGAGAGCGTTTGATCGACCAGACCTCGTCAAGGTGGGAGAAAAAGGTCACAATGACTACGTCACCAATATCGATAAAAATGTGGAACAGGTCATCATTGACTCGTTGCAGTCGACCTACCCGGATCACCGATTTACTGGCGAAGAAACCGTCAACGAAGATATCAACCCCGATGCTGAATATGAATGGGTCATCGACCCCATTGACGGCACCACTAACTTTGTTCATGGCATCCCTCACTTTTGTATTTCAATCGCCTGCCTTCACAAAGGAAAACTCGAACACGGTATCATCCTCGACCCCCTGCGCCAGGAAGAATTCGTCGCCAGCCGAGGCGCCGGCTGTACACTAAACGGACATCGAGTGCGCGTCAGTGCAAGACCCTCCCTGGATGGCGCAGTGATATCAACCGGAGGCAGAGAGAATGGCGAGGTCGCGGTAAAACAGAGTGCCATCTATGANCACCTGNTAAACGAAAAAGCCATCATGCGCCANGCTGGTAGTGCCGCGCTCGANCTGGCTTANGTTGCCGCCGGACGCCTGGATGCCNNGTGGATGCGACGACTCAANCTCTGGGACATGGCNGCCGGTGCTCTGATGGTACTCGAAGCCGGTGGACTGCTCGGGGATTTTGACGGAGGNGCCGGGCATTTAAAGANTGGTAATNTTATNGCTGCNACGCCGAAGGTATTTAAGGCGCTGACGCCGGTTGTTATGAGNAANNTGGGGNGNGNGTGACAGGTTTTCGGNGGAATTTCCTGCCGGGTNCATCGTCATTCCNGCTCATATTCATTGTCATTCCCGCGAAAGCGGNAATCTATTNAGTGAGAACTCATNGATGGGNCCCCACTTGCGTGGGGATGACCGTATGGTGTGGTTACATCACACTGTCACATCACCAAATCCGGATCATCGGAGCCTTCTTTAACCGGAATCGCCAGATCTTCTTTGTTGACATTCATAGCCAGCAGGACATTTGCGGCAATATAGATTGAAGAGTAGGTGCCTATCATGACACCGATAATGAGGCCAATCGCAAAGCCTCTGATTAGTTCACCACCCATAACCAGAAGCGCAAACAGTACCAGCAAGGTCGTTAACGATGTCACCAGGGTTCTGCCCAGTGTCTGGTTAAGCGAGATGTTGATAATCTCCATGGATGTGCCGCGGCGGATCTTGCGGAAGTTTTCTCGAATTCTGTCTGATACTACAATGGTGTCGTTCAGTGAGTAACCAATCACGGCAAGTAATGCCGCAACCACGGTAAGGTCAAAGTCCCAACGGGCGAGTGAAAAAGCCCCAAGAGTGATGGCAACATCGTGGAACAGGGCAACCACCGCGCCGACGGCAAATTTAAGCTGGAATCGAAAAGCGATATAGAGCATGACAACAGCGAGCGCAGCGAGCAAACCAAGTCCACCCTGGTTAGCCAGCTCTTCTCCCACTGCAGGGCCAACAAACTCTGATCGGCGTAATTCGACGTTGTCACCGCTGGCTGCTTTTAATACCTCGGTAATCTTGTCGCCGAGGAACGCGTTTTCTTTTTCGCCCAGACCTTTTTGTGGCGGGACACGAACCAGCACATCTCTGACTGATCCAAAATACTGGACGACATGGCCTTCAAATCCTGCTTCATCCAGTTGAACCCTCACATCATCTGCTGCAACAGATACATCGTAAGCTACTTCGACCAGGCTGCCGCCGGTAAAGTCGAGGCCCCAGTTGACCTGGTTGATCAGCAGTGAGCCGAATGAACATGCGACCAGGAAGATAGAGATGCCAGCCGCAATCTTGCGGTACTTCATGAAATTGATTTTTATTTCTGTCTTCGCCATGCTCTTCTCGCCCTGCCTATATCCACAGGGACTTAATGTTACGACCGCCATAGATCACATTGATCAGTGCTCGACTGCACATCAGTGATGTAAACATTGAAGTCAGGATGCCAATGGACAGCGTGACTGCAAAACCCTTAACGGAGCTTGTGCCGATACTGTAGAGAATGATCGCGACGATCAGGGTTGTCAGGTTGGCATCCAGAATAGTCGTAAATGCCCGCTCAAACCCTGTATTAATGGCAGCCTGGGGGGACAGGCCATTTTTTAATTCTTCTTTGATGCGCGAGAAAATCAGCACATTGGCATCAACAGCCATACCCACAGTTAATACAATTCCGGCAATACCAGGCAAGGTCAGCGTCGCCGAGATGCCTGACATGATCGCGACCAGTAGTACCAGATTCACAAGCAGTGCCATATCTGCCGCGATACCGAACACCTTGTAGTAACCCAGCATAAACAGAAGTACCAGACCTAACCCCACCGCGACTGAGATCGCACCCAGTTCTACATTCTCCTGGCCCATGCTGGCACCAACGGTGCGTTCTTCGACAATGATCATATCGGCAGCCAGGGCACCGGCTCTTAACAGCAGTGACAATTCACGCGCTTCACCAGCACTCAAGCCTGTGATTCTGAACTGCACACTCAATGCCGACTGCACGGTCGCCAGACTGATGACTCGCTTTTCGACAAAAGTCACCTGTTCTCTTATTTCTTCGCCATTGACCTTCTTGTAGTTGTCTCTCGATTTGGTTTCGATAAAGACAACGCCCATTCTTCGGCCAACGTTGTTGCGGGTGGCGCGGTTCATCAACTCGCCTCCCTCACTGTCGAGTCGGATGTTGACCTGAGGCAAGCCTGAATCCGGATCGAAACCAACGCTGGCATCGACGACTCTCTCGCCGCGAAGGATCAGGTTTCTCTCAAGATTGGTGTTACGCCCCTCATACTGGTAGGGAATCGTGGTTGACCTGGGTGCATCTGGGAGTGCTTCCATGCGGAATTCGAGCGTCGCGACCTTACCGAGGATCCTCTTCGCCTCAGCGGTATCCTGAACACCGGGCAGATCAACGACGATACGGCTGCTGCCCAGCTTTTGAACCAGTGGTTCTGCCACGCCGAGTTCGTTAACCCGGTTTCTAATGGTCTGAACATTCTGTGAGACCGCAAAATCTTTGATCTCTGCGATGGCATTTTCTGTGAGCGTCAGGGAAATACCAGGGGCAGGATCACTGATGGTGGTAAATTGAAATTCTCCGTACAGTGGTTCAAGCAGGGTACGCGCCTCGTCACGAACCTCCTCAGTGGTAAAGGTAATCGTCAGCACTGCCCGACTCGGTGATTCCACCGCCTGGTAGCGCAGCTTCTCGCCTCTCAGTTTTCGTTTGACGTCGGTCTCAAGACTCTCGATGCGACCCGTCACTACCGACTCGGTATCAACCTCAAGCAGAAAGTGCACACCACCACGAAGATCAAGCCCGTACTTCATCGGTTCTGCTCGAATGCTGACCAGCCAGTCGGGTGTTGAAGGCGCTGAATTGAGCGCAATGACGTAGTTGCCACTGACATCGTGCAATGCCCGCTGCACCAGTTCCTTTGCCTTGCGCTGGGCTGCATCGTCATAAAAGCGTACCAGCACATTGCGATCCTTTATCTCGGCGCCGAAATATTCCAGTCCGGCGTCGTCGAGGGTTTTGGTCACCGTCTTGAATGCCTGATCACTGACCACCACACCGCTCTTCTCCGATGACACCTGTACGGCAAAATCCGGTGGATAGATATTAGGCAACGAATAGACAAGGCCGAGACAGATCGCAAACACGACGATCAGGTTTTTCCATAGAGGGTATTTGTTGAACATCAGATGTTCTTAATGGTGCCTTTGGGTAAGGCGGCAGCCACCGCATGCTTTTGAATCTTGAGCTCCACCTTGTCAGTGACTTCAAGCACCAGAAACTGCTCATCGACCCGAACTACCTTACCGATGAGTCCACCAGTGGTCACAATCTCATCACCCTTGTCGATACCACCCACCAGATCTTTGTGCTCTTTCTGGCGCTTGCTCTGCGGCCGCCAGATAATAAAATAAAACACCAGGCCAAAGGCGACGATGATAAAAAGATCAGGCCCCAAAAAGGATGAGACACCACCCGTGGCGCCTTCCGCTGCCATGGCTGCGGGAATAAAAAAGTCAGTAATCATAATTTTGCTCTTGCTATGTTGCTCGCCGGGTTGCTCGCCGGATAGAAGCGGAAACGGCGATCAGCCCTAAAAGGCCGGTATTCTCCCGAATCAGTGGTCTCAAGGCAAACTAATCGATCACTCAACTGCGGCCCCCCATCCTGCGTGGATTTCACTGATATGGGCATCGAGGGTGCCTTTTTCAATGGCGACTCGTAGCCCGGCCATCAGATCGAAGTAATAATGCAGGTTATGCAGGCTGTTAAGCTGTGGCCCCAGCATCTCTTTGCACTTGTCGAGGTGGTGTAAATAGGCCCTTGAGAAGTTTTTGCAGGTATAGCAGCCACAGTTGGGATCAAGGGGATTCTCGTCATGCCGATGCACGGCATTGCGGATCTTGACCACACCGAGAGAGGTAAACAGGTGCCCGTTTCGCGCATTTCGCGTCGGCAGAACGCAATCCATCATATCGATACCGCGACGAACAGAGGCCAGCAGATCTTCCGGCGTTCCCACACCCATCAGGTACCGCGGCTTCCCGGCTGGTAACTGCAGCGCCACATGCTCGACTACAGCCATCATCTCTTCTTTTGGTTCTCCCACAGACAGGCCACCAATCGCGTAACCGTCAAAACCGGTCTCAACCAGGCCCTCGCGGGAAATATCACGCAGATCTTCGTGAACACCGCCCTGGACAATGCCAAAAAGTGCATTGGGATTCTCGCAGGCCTCAAAAGCAGCAGCACTGCGCGCCGCCCATCTAAGGGATAGCTCCATCGACTCCTTTACTGCTTTTTTTTCAGCGGGGTACGGCGTGCATTCATCAAACACCATCGCGATATCGGAATTGAGACCAGTCTGGATCTGCATCGAGATCTCCGGGTCGAGAAAAACCTCATCACCATCGATGGGCGATCTGAACTTAACCCCTTCTTCTGTGATCTTGCGAAGATCACCCAGACTGAACACCTGAAAGCCGCCCGAGTCCGTCAGGATCGGCCTGTGCCAGTTCATGAACTTATGCAGCCCGTCATGCGCCTTCACCACCTCAACCCCGGGCCGAAGCATCAGATGAAAGGTATTACCCAGAAGGATCCGGGTACCGATTTCATCAAGCGTTGATGGCAGCAAACCCTTAACAGAACCATAGGTACCGCAGGGCATAAACACCGGCGTATCAACCACGCCGTGGGACAAGCTCAACTGACCAAGCCGGGCCTCGCCATCGGTTGCGGTCACTTCAAATTTCACTGGTTTTACCGGGATTTGTGAAGCGGTGAACTATACATGGAAATCTCGCCAACATCAGCGCGTAATCAACATGGCATCGCCATAACTAAAGAACCGATATTCGGCTTCGATCGCTGTTTCATAAGCTCTTTGGATGTTTTCAGGTCCGGCGAAAGCACTCACCAGCATCAGCAGGGTAGAACCCGAAAGATGAAAGTTGGTCACCATGGCATCCACGGTTTTGAACTCATACCCCGGGTAGATAAAGATATCAGTATCTCCCTGAAATGGTTTCAATGTGCCTTCTATTGATACTGTTTCTAACGAGCGAACCGATGTTGTGCCTACTGCAACCACTCGTCCCTTTCTTTCTTTACAGGCTTCAACAGACTTACACACCTCAGCACTGACCTCAATCTGTTCTGTATGCATCCGATGGTCTTCGAGATTATCAACTCGAACCGGCTGAAAGGTGCCCGCCCCTACATGCAGCGTGAGCCTGGTGCTGCTAATACCCCTGTCTGATATCTCCTTCAGCAAAGCTTTATCAAAATGAAGCCCGGCCGTTGGTGCTGCAACCGCACCATCCTTTTCTGCGTAGACCGTCTGATATCTTTCAAGATCGCTCTGCTCATCAGCGCGGTCGATATAGGGTGGCAATGGCATATGACCTAACTGATTCACAATGGCGACAACGCCCGGCGGCGGAAATGTGACCTTGTAAAATGAATCCTGCCTGCTTTCGATTCGCACCCTGAATTCAGAATCATCAAGCTGAACTTCTGCGCCCTCTTTAACTGCCTTGCTGCTTCTAAGCTGCACCAGCGCTGAACGATCACTCAAGAGTCGCTCGAGCATTATCTCAACCTTTCCACCTGTTAGCTTTGAGCCATACAACCGCGCAGCAATCACCCGGGTATCGTTGAAAACGAGCAAGTCATCTGCAGCAAGCAGAGCAGGCAGATCTCTGAAGTGATAATGCGCGACCTCACCGGTTGTTGCGCAAAGATGCATCAACCGACTGGCGGTTCGCTTGAGCGTGGGGTATTTGGCAATGAGATGCGATGGCAACTCAAACTCGAAGTCGCTTTTTTTCATTAATATCTGGAACCTGGCTGGTGCAGCCAGAATTTAACTAATCAGAAATCCAATTGGAACTGTTCCATCCATGCTTTGAAGTCCGGACTGTCATCATTGAGCAGTAAACCAACATGGCCGTCTTCTCGCACCCAGCGCACTTCACCCTCAAGCCGATAGAGCCGCTTCGGTAAATCGAGCCTGAGTCCGACAAGTGTGTTAACAGGAATAGACATCGATATGCTCATCTTAAGACCATGTTCAGACACATCAACCGTTCGGCAGGCGAGCGACGTATCATTCAAATCCGGCTCATCCTCACAATTGATGATGTTTACCAGAATTTCCTCATCTCTATCAATTCGATCTAAACGCATAGATTTGTTTCCCCCGAATCATAGAATCACCCCAAACTTATATGTACAAAGGGATAACAACCGAAGTTTAGCAAATGTAAGGCTCCAAAGAGAAACAGTATCCCAAACCTGCCAAAAATGCTCCTGAACGGTCGTATTTGCAAAAAAAAACATAAAATACGTCAATAACATGACAAAACTCAGCCATAACAGGCAATTCACATCCTCGGCCCCGACCGCTATAATCTCCGCCCCTGACGTGCCGGGGTGGCGGAACTGGTAGACGCGCCGGATTCAAAATCCGGTTCCTTCACGGGAGTGTCGGTTCGATTCCGACCTTCGGTACCA
>PBRC01000048.1 GCA_002725285.1 Gammaproteobacteria bacterium
CTACTCACTGATTTTGGTTACAACACCAGCACCAACCGTTCGACCACCCTCTCGAATGGCAAATCGTTGCCCTTCTTCCATCGCAATCGGCGCAATCAACTCAACATCCATGTTTACATTGTCTCCAGGCATCACCATCTCGGTTCCCGCCGGTAACTCTACCGATCCCGTCACATCCGTTGTCTCAAAAAAGAACTGAGGCTTGTATCCCTTGAAGAACGGGGTGTGTCGACCTCCTTCTTCCTTGCTCAAGACATATACCTGGCCTTCAAACTTCATGTGCGGCGTAATCGTTCCTGGCTGGGCCAGTACCTGGCCTCGCTCTACTTCTTCTCGCTTAGTGCCCCTGAGCAATACACCAACATTCTCTCCTGCCCGACCCTCATCCAGTAATTTCCGGAACATCTCTACACCTGTACAGGTCGTCGTCTCCGTCGGCTTGATGCCAACTATCTCTATCTCTTCGCCAACCTTGATCACGCCTCGACCAATTCGACCCGTCACAACCGTGCCTCGACCAGAAATCGAGAATACATCTTCAATCGGCATCAGAAATGGTTGGTCCAGAGCCCGTTGCGGCTCCGGAATGTACGAATCCAGCGTCTCTACCAGCTTCTGAATCGACGGAATACCTATATCTGAGTCATCTCCTTCCAGGGCCTTGAGCGCACTTCCAACAATAATCGGCGTGTCATCTCCTGGAAATTCATACTGATCCAGCAATTCTGTCACTTCCATCTCGACCAGTTCCAGCAACTCATCATCATCAACCATATCTGCCTTGTTCAGGTACACGATGATATAAGGCACACCAACCTGCTTTGACAAGAGAATATGCTCTCGGGTCTGTGGCATAGGCCCGTCTGCTGCTGAAACCACCAGAATTGCACCGTCCATCTGTGCAGCTCCGGTGATCATGTTCTTTACATAGTCCGCGTGACCCGGGCAATCAACGTGAGCATAGTGACGTTCTGGTGAGTCATATTCGACGTGAGAAGTCGCAATCGTAATACCACGCTCTTTTTCTTCCGGCGCATTATCGATGGCATCAAATGCCTGGAATTCTCCGCCATAAGCCTCTGAACAAACCTTCGTAATCGCCGCCGTCAGCGTCGTCTTACCATGGTCTACATGACCTATCGTACCTACATTCAAATGCGGCTTCGTCCGCTCAAACTTCTCTTTGGACACTTGTCACCTCACCAAGAAATTAAATATTGTTGAAATCTGGGGTTAGGTTTAATACCTACTCCCGCACTATTCGGGTCAGAGTCTAATCAATGATTGCAGCAGCAATATTGTCAGGCACTTCTTTGTACTTCAGAAATTCCATCGAGAAAGTCGCTCGACCCTGCGTTGCTGAACGCAGATCGGTTGCATACCCAAACATCTCCGAAAAAGGAACCTCCGCTCTGACTGCTTTTCCAGCGTGTACATCTTCCATACCCTGCACAACTCCCCGGCGTCGATTCAGATCGCCAACAACATCACCGTAGTAGTCTTCCGGTGTAACAACTTCTACACTCATAACAGGTTCAAGCAGCACCGGATCAGCATTAAGCGCGCCGTCACGCATCGCCATTGAACCTGCAACCCGGAATGCGACTTCACTGGAATCCACATCATGGTAAGAGCCGTCGTATAGCGTCGCTTTAACACCCATCAAAGGGAATCCTGCAAGCACGCCATTGGTCATCTGTTCTCGAATGCCCTTATTAACGGCACTAATATATTCCCTTGGAACCACCCCGCCGACGATCTCATCCACGAATTCATATCCTTGCTCACCGTCGTAGGGTTCGATTCGAACCCAGACATGACCATATTGACCACGACCTCCGGACTGACGTACAAACTTTCCTTCAGCTTCCACTGATTTGCGAATCGTTTCTC
Organism: Gammaproteobacteria bacterium; assembly: GCA_002725285.1. GTDB lineage: Bacteria > Pseudomonadota > Gammaproteobacteria > Pseudomonadales > Azotimanducaceae > JAHRVQ01. Next base: position 1,894 of record PBRC01000048.1, read on the forward strand.
GATACGAGACCTGGGGCTTACCAATATTCGCATCTACGCTGAACTCACGTCTCATGCGCTCGACAAGAATATCGAGATGCAGTTCACCCATGCCGCCGATTATGGTCTGTCCTGACTCGTCGTCTGTCCTCACACTAAACGATGGATCTTCCGCTGCCAACTTTCCAAGAGCTATTCCCATCTTCTCCTGGTCAGCCTTTGACCGAGGTTCAACCGCCACATGAATAACCGGATCTGGAAAGTCCATTCTTTCAAGCGTTATTTGATTCTTGATATCACACAGCGTGTCGCCGGTTGTCGCATGTTTTAATCCGATCGCGGCAGCAATGTCTCCCGCACGTACTTCACTTATTTCGTTTCGGTCGTTGGAGTGCATCTGGACCATACGGCCAATTCTTTCTTTTCGATTTTTTACCGGATTGAATACTGAGTCACCTGAACTTAAAACGCCTGAGTAGACCCTGAAGAAGGTCAACGCACCCACATAAGAATCGGTGGCTATCTTAAACGCAAGAGCTGCAAACGGTTCTTCATCATCTGCATGTCGATACCCGTCTACTTCGCCTTCATCATCGAGATAACCATGAATCGCTTTAACCTCATCAGGCGCAGGCATGTATTCAACAACCGCATCCAGCATGGTTTGCACACCCTTGTTCTTAAATGCGGATCCACATAGTGCAGGAACTATTTCATTTGCGAGAGTTCTTGTTCTAATACCTTCCTTTATCTCATCGTTAGATAAAGTCCCCTCTTCCAGATACTTTTCCATCAGGTCATCTGTCGCTTCGGCAGCCGCTTCAATCATTCTCTCGCGATATTCATCAGCCAGATCCTTAAGATCACCGGGAATATCTGCTTCTTCAAAGGTCAATCCAAGGTCTTCTTCGTTCCAGAGGATAGCTTTCATTTTGACGAGATCAATTACGCCTTTAAAATTCTCTTCAGCACCGATCCCCAGCTGCAACGGAACTGGTTTTGCTCTTAATCTTTCTTCTATCTGATCGACGACTCGCAGAAAGTCAGCACCGGCTCTGTCCATCTTATTGACAAAAACCATTCTTGGAACTTCATACCTGTCCGCCTGACGCCAAACGGTTTCAGACTGTGGTTCAACTCCTGAAGTGCCGCAGAACACCACGACTGCACCATCCAGGACCCGTAGTGATCGCTCTACCTCAATGGTGAAGTCAACGTGCCCAGGTGTATCGATAATGTTTATTCGGTGCTGATCGAACTGTTGTTTGGAACCTTGCCAGAAAGTGGTTGTGGCTGCCGAGGTAATCGTGATCCCCCGTTCTTGTTCTTGCTCCATCCAATCCATGGTGGCTGCGCCATCATGGACTTCGCCTATCTTGTGCGACAAACCAGTATAAAAGAGCACCCTTTCGGTTGTGGTTGTTTTCCCCGCATCGACATGGGCAACAATTCCAATGTTGCGGTATCTCTTGATTGGTGTCATTCTGGGCATATTAACCCACCACTCTCCTGATAAAGGTCTGGATGGACCTAGAAACGGTAGTGAGAGAAGGCCTGGTTTGCCTGTGCCATTCGATGCGTATCTTCTTTCTTCCCGACAGCAGCACCACGGCCTTCGGCAGCATCAATAAGTTCTCCCGCCAGACGTTGAGCCATCGACTTTTCACCACGGCTTCTGGCTGAATCAACCAGCCAACGCATTGCTAAAGCAGACCGACGTGATGGTCTTACTTCAACTGGTACCTGATAGGTGGCACCACCTACCCGGCGTGACTTCACTTCCACAGAAGGAGCAACTGCTTCAAGAGCGGCATCAAATATTTCGATCGGATCCCCACCCTGACGTTCCTGGATTCTGTCCAAAGCGCCGTAAACAATCTTCTCAGCGAGTGATTTCTTGCCACTGACCATGACATGGTTCATAAATTTCGCGAGGGTCTGATTCCCAAATTTTGGATCAGGTAGAATTTCCCGTTTCTCCGGGACTCGACGTCGAGGCATGATTTTATCCTTTCATTCTTCAGGTTACCCAAGACTCACAACTGGCGTTGACCTGCTTGGCCTTACTCTGGACAGCGTCTCCATCTAGAAACGGATCTGTCCAAAAATTTTGTTTTCACATGGCATGCCCTATAGCTTACCAATAATTAACCTTTTGGTTTTTTGGTTCCGTACTTGGAACGCCCTTGTGTACGATCAGCAACACCCGTCGTATCGAGGGCGCCACGAACTGTATGATAACGAACACCCGGCAAGTCCTTCACACGACCACCACGGATCAGAACAACCGAGTGCTCCTGCAAGTTGTGTCCCTCACCACCGATGTAAGAGGTAACCTCATAGCCATTTGTTAACCGAACACGACAGACCTTTCGTAACGCCGAGTTGGGCTTCTTGGGTGTGGTTGTATAAACCCTGGTACAAACTCCTCGTCGCTGCGGACAAGATTGCAGCGCGGGTACATCACTCTTGGCAACCTTTCGCTTTCTAGGCTTTCGAACCAATTGACTGATTCTTGCCATAAATTAGTAACTCCACATTAATATAGAGAACCACAACAGAGATCCTGATCCCTAACGGCCCCTAGCAAAATCGAGGGCGAAGTCTAATGAGCCCACCCTCTTGAGTCAACACCTTGATCAAGCCAAAGCTGACATCGATGCTGTTTCTTTATGCCCCTGAATCACTGGTATTCAGTGCATCAGCCAGAGCAGCCTCAACTTCCGTTGCACTGACTGTCGTCAGTGCGTCTTCTTTATCCTGACGTTTCTTGCGTCGATCTTCATGATATTTAAGACCTGTGCCTGCCGGGATCAATCGGCCCACGATAACGTTTTCCTTCAAGCCCCGCAGATAATCCCGTTTTCCAGTGACCGCAGCTTCCGTCAGGACTCTCGTTGTCTCCTGGAACGAGGCAGCAGAAATGAACGACTCTGTTGCGAGGGCAGCTTTCGTGATACCAAGCAATACACGCTCATACTTCACCAATTGCATCTCTTCTGATCGCAGTCGGTCGTTTTCTTCAAGCATTCTTGTGTATTCGACCTGCTCACCTTTAATCATGGTGGATTCACCTGAATCAACGATGTCGGCTTTGCGTAACATCTGACACACAATAACCTCAATATGCTTATCGTTGATCTTCACACCTTGCAGTCTGTAAACGTCCTGGATTTCTTTCACGATGTATTGCGTTAATTCCTCAACACCTTTCAGTCGCAAGATGTCATGCGGGTTTTCAGGCCCATCAGATACGACTTCGCCCTTCTCAACATGTTCACCTTCGAACACGGTCATGTGACGCCATTTCGGAATCAGTACTTCATAGTGATCAGATCCCTCCGGCAATATACTCAGGTCGGTTGGAGTAATTACCAGCCGACGTTTGCCTTTGGTCTCCTTACCAAAGCTGACCGTACCAGAGATCTCTGCCAGAACCGCTGCTTCCTTGGGCTTTCTCGCCTCGAACAGATCGGCGACTCGAGGCAGACCACCTGTGATATCACGAGTCTTGGATCCTTCTTGAGGAATTCGAGCGATAACATCGCCCACCTCAATATGATCACCATCCTCCAGACTCAGAATGGCGTTCGCTTCCAGAAAGTAGTGAGCGGGCACATCAGTACCAGCCAAAAGCAATTGTTTACCTTCACCGTCGACCAGACTTACCGCAGGGCGAGTATCCTTGCCGGCTGTCGGTCTTTCTTTCGGATCAATCACCGAAATGCTGGATAATCCAGTCAATTCATCAGTCTGACGGCGGATGGTGATACCTTCCTCCATACTTTCGAATACAACCTTACCAGCAACCTCAGTCACGATTGGGTGAGTATGCGGATCCCAGTTTGCAACCACTTCGCCCGCTTCAACGTGCGCATCATTACCCTTCTTCAGGACTGCACCATAGGGGATCTTGTAGCGCTCTCGCTCACGTCCCGATTCGTCTTCCACGACTGCGACTTCACCAGAACGGGATACTGCGACCTCTTCACCGTTTACTTTCTCAATTGTCTTGAGATTATGCAGACGAATGAGTCCCGAATGCTTGGCCTGAATATTATCAACCGCAGTTGCCCGGGATGCCGCTCCACCAATATGGAATGTACGCATGGTCAACTGAGTACCTGGTTCACCAATTGACTGAGCCGCAATAACACCGACAGCTTCACCAATATTTACCAAATGGCCACGACCAAGATCACGGCCATAGCAGTTACTGCATACGCCGTACCTTGTATCACAGGTGATCGGGCTACGAACCTTAACTTCATCAACACCCATTTCTTCTAACCGATTCACACCGGATTCATCGAACATCGAACCTGCCGGGAACAACACCTCACCGGATGAACTCATAACATCTGTTGCAATGACGCGACCAAGTACCCGGTTACCAAGTGGTTCAACAACATCCCCACCTTCGATAACTGCTGTCATCATCAATCCATCGTCAGTACCACAATCAACCCCGGTGACAACAAGATCCTGGGCAACGTCAACTAACCGCCGAGTCAGGTATCCGGAGTTAGCAGTTTTTAGTGCTGTATCAGCCAGTCCCTTGCGTGCACCGTGGGTGGAAATAAAGTACTGCATTACATTGAGCCCTTCACGGAAGTTAGCTGTGATGGGAGTTTCAATAATTGAGCCATCAGGTTTTGTCATCAATCCACGCATACCTGACAACTGGCGAATCTGTGCGGGTGAACCCCGTGCTCCTGAATCAGAGTACATCCAAACGCTGTTAAAAGAGGTTTGCTCCTCTTTTTCACCGTCACGATTTATAACTGTCTCCTTGCTCAGGGTATCCATCATGGCAGCACCGACAAGATCGTTGGCGCGTGTCCAGATATCAATAACCTTGTTGTATTTTTCACCTTGAGTGACAAGACCTGACGAGTATTGGGATTCAATTTCTCGAATCTCATTTTCTGCTTCTGTAATGATCTTTGCCTTCTCCTCAGGGATAACAAAGTCTTCAACACCAATGGAAGATCCTGAATTAGTTGAATACTCAAAACCGAGGTACATCAGCTGGTCAGCAAATATTACCGTTTCCTTCAAACCGACACTTCGATAACAGATGTTAATTAAAGAGGATATATCCTTGTTGCCCAACGGTTTATTAACATGTTCAAAAGCAATACCTTTTGGCACTATCTCAAACAACAATGTCCGACCTACTGTCGTATCCATCAGGTTAGTGGTTGCTACTAATTCGCCATCATCATTGTTTACAAATTCAGTAATGCGAACCTTGACCCTGGCCTGCAATCCAGCCTTATCAGACCGATAAGCACGAGAAACTTCCCCGACATCCGCGAAGACCATTCCTTCACCCTTGTCGTTAATACGCTCACGGGTCATGTAATACACACCGAGAACAACGTCCTGGGACGGTACAATGATGGGCTCGCCATCTGCAGGTAACAACACATTGTTGGTCGACATCATCAGCGCCCGGGCTTCCAGCTGCGCCTCCAGGGTTAATGGCACGTGGACTGCCATCTGGTCACCATCAAAGTCCGCGTTATACGCTGTACATACCAGGGGGTGAAGCTGTATGGCTTTGCCTTCAATCAACACAGGTTCAAAAGCCTGAATCCCCAGACGGTGCAGAGTCGGTGCCCGGTTAAGTAAGACCGGATGCTCTCGAATGACTTCTGCAAGAATATCCCAGACTTCTGCTGTTTCCCGTTCAACCATCTTCTTTGATGCTTTGATTGTGGTAGCGAGTCCACGAGCCTCGAGCTTTCCGAAGATGAAAGGTTTGAATAACTCCAACGCCATCTTCTTTGGCAGGCCGCACTGATGCAGCCTGAGGGAGGGACCAACAACGATAACTGATCGACCGGAGTAATCCACTCGCTTGCCCAGNAGGTTCTGTCGGAACCGACCCTGTTTACCTTTAATCATGTCAGCAAGAGATTTGAGNGGTCGTTTGTTNGTNCCGGTGATGGCTCGACCACGTCGACCATTGTCCAGCAGNGCATCAACTGCCTCTTGCAGCATCCGTTTCTCATTNCGAACAATGATGTCTGGTGCAGACAGATCCAGCAGACGCTTCAGNCGATTATTTCTGTTNATAACCCGACGGTACAGATCGTTNAANTCCGATGTTGCAAACCTGCCACCCTCGAGTGGGACCAGTGGTCGCAGATCCGGCGGCAATACTGGTAACACATTGAAAATCATCCANTCAGGCTTGTTGCCAGATTTCTCAAACGCTTCCATCAGTTTCAGGCGTTTTGTTAACTTTTTGGTTTTGGTCTCTGAATTTGTTTGCGGTAGTTCCTCACGGACTATCGCTATCTCTTCTTTGAGATCCATGTCCTGCATNAGATCCTGAATAGCCTCAGCACCCATTTTNGCTTCAAACTCATCGCCAAACTCCTCCAGGGCCTCGTAGTATTGCTCATCAGTCAACAACTGACGCTTCTCAAGCGTNGTCAGACCAGGATCAACNACCACAAAAGATTCAAAATACANAACCCTCTCAATATCACGCAGCGTCATATCCATCAGCAAACCTATCCTGGAGGGCAAGGATTTCAGAAACCAAATATGCGCAACCGGGCTCGCAAGCTCAATATGACCCATACGTTCACGTCGTACCTTGGCAAGTGCGACTTCCACGCCACATTTTTCGCAAATAACTCCACGATGCTTCAGTCGTTTGTATTTCCCGCAGAGGCACTCGTAGTCTTTGGTTGGACCAAAAATCTTGGCACAAAACAGACCGTCCCGTTCTGGTTTGAATGTTCGGTAATTAATGGTTTCAGGCTTTTTTACTTCACCATAAGACCAGGATCGAATCAGCTCGGGAGACGCTAAACCAATTCTCAGCGAATCGAATTCTTCTGACTGTCCTTGCGCTCTGAGTATGTTAAGAAGATCTTTCAAGGCTTTCCTCCACCGGGCTCTGCGCCCGCCTAAGTGAATACTTTTTATGCTCAAATAATAATTTGTGAAAAAGTTCCAAATTTACTCAATCGCTTTCCAGCTCGATATCAATACCGAGAGAGCGAATCTCCTTGACCAACACGTTAAAGGACTCTGGCATGCCAGGTTCCATACGATGATCTCCATCGACGATGTTCTTGTACATACGTGTNCGCCCGTGAACATCATCTGATTTGACAGTCAGCATTTCCTGGAGAGTGTAGGCTGCACCATAGGCTTCCAACGCCCATACTTCCATCTCTCCAAATCGCTGACCTCCAAACTGTGCCTTNCCACCCAACGGCTGCTGAGTTACNAGNCTGTAGGAACCTGTAGAACGAGCATGCATCTTGTCATCCACAAGGTGGTTGAGTTTCAGCATGTACATCAATCCTACNGTTACAGGCCGATCAAACTGATCGCCGGTAGTCCCATCATAGAGTATGGTTTGACCATTCGTAGGAAGATCCGCCAACTCCAGCATCATCTTGATCTCAGTCTCTGCTGCGCCATCAAATACTTTAGTGGCCATCGGCACACCNAGACGCAGGTTACNCGACATTTCAATAATNTCTGCATCCGNAAAGGACTTCAGATCTTCTGTCCTGCCACTTTGGTTATAGACTTTCTCTAGAAATTCACGAATCTCTTCAACNTTGCGTTGATCGTCCAGCATCTTACCGATTTTCTTACCAAGACCGTCCGCAGCCCAACCTAGGTGAGTCTCAAGAATCTGACCCACGTTCATCCGTTTGGGTACTCCCAGAGGATTCAGCACAATATCAATGGGCTCNCCATCTTCATCAAATGGCATATCTTCAACCGGTTTGATAACAGAGATAACTCCNTTATTACCATGCCGCCCTGCCANCTTGTCACCTGGCTGTATACGACGTTTGATTGCCAGATACACTTTGACNATCTTNAATACACCAGGAGCCAGATCGTCGCCACTTTCCAGTTTTGCTTTTCCTTCCTCGAATTCTTCATCGAGTTCCTGGCGCCTTTCCTTCAATCGGGCATCGGCAGCTTCTAACAGACCATTCAATTTATCTGACTCAAGCCGCAGCTTGAACCAATCGTCTGTTGGCAGTTGAACGAGATAATCACTGGTGATTTTTTCACCTTTCTTGAGGCCCGGGCCAGCAACGACCGCTTTGCCCTTGAGTGAATCTGCTAACCGTTCGAAGGTCGCGGTTTCAATGATCCGATATTCTTCCTCGACATTTCGTCGAATTTCCTCGACTTCGTGCCTTTCAATATCGAGTGCTCTCTGATCCTTGTCTATTCCATCGCGAGTGAATACGCGAACATCAATGACCGTACCGTTGTAGCTGCTTGGTACGCGCAAAGAAGTGTCCTTCACATCAGAGGCTTTCTCACCGAAGATTGCTCGAAGAAGTTTCTCCTCGGGTGTCAGTTGGGTTTCACCTTTCGGGGTCACCTTTCCAACCAGAATGTCACCGGCTTCTACTTCAGCACCAATATAGACTATCCCGGATTCATCCAGCTTCGACAGGGCACCTTCCCCGACATTGGGAATATCGCAGGTAATTTCTTCAGAACCAAGCTTGGTATCTCTTGCGATACAGGTCAGTTCCTGGATGTGAATTGTTGTAAACCTGTCTTCTGTAACAACTCGTTCAGAAATCAAGATCGAATCTTCAAAGTTGTAACCATTCCAGGTCATAAAAGCGATCCGACAATTTTGCCCTAACGCCAATTCACCCATATCAATAGACGGACCGTCGGCAAGCACATCATCACAGGCAATGTTATCGCCCTCTTTTACCAGGGGCTGTTGATTGATACAGGTATTCTGATTTGATCGCGTGTATTTGGTTAGATTGTAGATATCCACACCAGCTTCACCGGATTCTGTTTCGTCATCATTCACACGAATCACAATACGGGCAGCATCAACTGTTTCGACGCTACCGCCTCGCTTTGCGACGACACAGACACCCGAGTCACGAGCCACTATTCGTTCCATGCCGGTGCCAACTAACGGCTTTTCACTTCGCAAGGTCGGAACAGCCTGACGCTGCATGTTCGAACCCATCAATGCACGGTTCGCATCGTCATGCTCTAAAAACGGAATCAGGGATGCCGCCACAGATACAACCTGTTGTGGGGACACATCCATGAAGTTCACACTTTCTCTGGCAGCTTTTGTGAATTCACCTTGATGACGTACATCAACCAGATCTTCGGTGATATTACCTTTTTTATCGAGTGGCACGCTGGCCTGCGCAATGATGAAATCACTCTCCACAATTGCAGACAGATATTCGATCTCCTCGGTAACCCGACCATCAACAACTCTAAGATACGGACTCTCAAGAAAGCCGTGCTCGTTGGTTCTGGCGTAGGTCGCAAGTGAATTTATGAGTCCAATATTCGGTCCTTCCGGCGTTTCAATCGGACATACACGACCGTAGTGAGTCGGGTGTACGTCGCGGACTTCAAATCCAGCTCGTTCTCGGGTTAATCCGCCCGGTCCAAGTGCGGATACACGCCGCTTATGTGTAACCTCCGACAAAGGATTATTCTGATCCATAAACTGAGACAACTGAGCAGATCCAAAGAACTCTTTTACTGCAGCAGCAACAGGTTTGGCGTTGATGAGATCCTGCGGCATCAGCCCTTCTGATTCGGCAAGGCTCAATCTTTCCTTGACCGCCCGTTCTACACGAATAAGGCCCAGTCGAAACGCATTCTCTGCCATTTCACCGACTGACCTCACCCGACGATTCCCGAGGTGGTCAATATCATCTACCGTATCCTGGCCATTTCTTATATTTATCAAACACTTAAGAACATCGATGATATCTTCGTTTGACAGCGTACCTTCACCTTCTTCCTCGACACGAGACAGACGTCGATTGAACTTCATTCGACCTACTGCTGTCAGATCATACCTTTCCGGTGAGAAGAACAAATTGGAAAACAAATTCTCTGCTGCTTCTTTAGTGGGCGGTTCTCCTGGTCGCATCATTCGGTATATTTCAACCAGCGCTTCCAGTCTGTTGTTCGCCGGATCAACATTCAGGGTATCTGAAATCCAGGGACCGCAATCCAGGTCGTTGGTGTAGATCGTTTTGAAACTCGCAAGACCAACCTCTCGAATCTGATCCAGAACTTCTTCGGTGATAAGCGTGTTGCAGGGAATGATGATTTCTCCGGTTTCCTCATCAATCACCTCTTCTGCTGTCACATGACCACAGACGTATTCGATTGGCACATCAAGCTGCTCCAGATTGTCTTTCTCTATCTGGCTTATGTGTCGAGCAGTAATTCTGGTACCTTCTTCGACTATCAGCTTACCTTTAGCATCCAATATTTCGAACCGGGCCGTTTCACCTCGGAGACGACCTGCAATCAGATCGAGGCTGTAGCCTTCCTCATGAACATTAAACGAATCAGTGTCAAAAAAGATCTCGAGGATTTCCTGCGAGCTATAACCCAAGGCTCTCAACAACACAGTTGCGGGCAACTTTCGTCTTCGGTCTATTCGAACGAACACGCAGTCTTTAGGATCAAACTCGAAATCCAGCCAGGATCCGCGCATGGGGATAACGCGTGCTGAATACAATAATTTCCCTGAAGAGTGAGTTTTACCCTTGTCATGATCGAAAAACACTCCGGGCGAACGGTGCAGCTGTGACACTACAACTCGCTCAATTCCATTAATCACAAATGTTCCGTTGTCAGTCATCAGTGGAATTTCACCCATATAGACTTCTTGCTCTTTGATGTCTTTTATTGCTTTGGTCGACGAATCTTTATCGTGAATGATCAATCTGACCTTCACACGAAGGGGTACCGCATATGTGACACTTTGAAGTTGACATTCCCTGACATCAAAAGGAGGTTTGCCAAGCCGATAGCTGACATATCCCAGCGTCGCGCTACCTGAATAACTGACAATGGGGAAAACGGATTCGAACGCCGCATGCAACCCCTTTCTAATCTTATCGACAGGATCGACATTGTCCTGCAGGAACTCCTTATAGGATTCAACCTGAATGGCAAGCAGATAAGGGATGTCCATTACCCTTCTCAATTTACCGAAGTCTTTACGAACACGTTTCTTCTCTGTGTATGAATAGGCTGCCATTAATGCCTCCAAGCTAGATCATAAATTCGCATTGAGTACCCGCCGAGGTATATCGGGAGGTCCAAATTACAAGCGCAGAAGGGCCCGACAACTCCCGTTGCCTGCCCTTGCCAAGTCTTTTCCAAGACAAACGCCTGGATTACTTAAGCTCCACTGAAGCACCAGCTTCTTCAAGCTGTTTCTTGATATCTTCGGCTTCCTCTTTGTTTACACCTTCTTTAACACTCGAAGGAGCGGAATCCACTACTTCTTTAGCTTCCTTCAAACCAAGACCGGTGATAGCCCGAACTGCCTTAATGGCATGGACTTTCTTCTCACCAGCACCTGTGATTATTACATCAAACTCGGTCTGCTCTTCTTCCACAGCGCCACCACCTTTACCACCACCAGCAGCGGGAGCAACGGCAACAGCTGCCGCAGCGGATACACCAAATTTCTCTTCCATTGCTTCAACGAGTTCAACTACATCCATCACACTCATTTCTGCAATTGCATTTAAAATGTCATCTTTTGATAAAGACATGAGTCCTATTCTCCGTTATTAAATTACTTAAGAGGCTTCCTGTTGCTTCTGATCGCGAACTGCAGCGACAGCGCGTGTCACCTTAGAAGGCACTTCATTCAATGTTCTGGTCAGTTTGGTAACCGGAGCTATCATCACTGACATCAACATCGCTAATGCCTGATCTCTAGTTGGCAGTTTCGCTAAAACATCTAATTGCTCAACTGGCAGCAGTTTGCCACCAACACTAAGCGCCCTGATCTCAAATTCATCGTTCTCTTTTGCAAAATCTTTGAATACCCGCGCACCAGCACCGGGATCTTCCAATGAAAAAGCTAGGATGTTTGGACCAAGCAGCACTTCATTCATACATTCGAATTCGGTACCTTCAAATGCTCTTTTTGCCAAAGTGTTTCGAACCACCCGCAAATGCACGCTCTGCTCCCGGGCTTGCTTTCGCAGTTCTGTCATATCTTCGACAGATACACCACGATAGTCAGCCATGACTGCAGAAAGGGCATTGCTCGCGGTCTCATTCACCTCAGCAACAATTGCCTGNTTCTCTTTAAGTCCTAAAGGCACAAGTAATACTCCTGTGTCGACTTCTTAAAACTTGCTAATGTTTCTTATCTTTAACAAGCACCTTTACGGCGATAGGATTCAAATATGAACCGGGTTCACCGTCTGCGCAGGCTCCTCTTTCCATTTCAGGATTGATGAACTTAACCAAAAGCCTATCTATTCGGCCTCCGGACCTACGGTCTTTGACGAGTCCTGATCATTCTGAAAAGCACTTGCTTAACATCACGAACAGAAACCCCAAAGTCTTTTTTTGCCGGTCTTTCCGGCTTACCTATCCANGTGTCTNTACGAGGATAGCTAGAATAATCAGAACTCCAATGATGCCTGGTCGATGGGAATTCCCGCACCCATGGTTGTAGACAGCACAACTTTCTTCACAAAGGTACCTTTTGATGAAGCGGGTTTACCTTTCTTCAAATCTACCAGTAATGCCTCAATATTCTCTTTGATCGCCTTGGAATCAAATCCCACCTTCCCAACGCCACCATGAACAATGCCGTTCTTGTCTGTTCTATATCTGACCTGACCTGCTTTGGCATTCTTAACTGCCTCAGTAACATCAGGAGTGACCGTACCCAGACGTGGATTTGGCATCAGACCTCTTGGACCCAGAATCTGGCCCAGCTGACCAACTACTCGCATGGCATCTGGCGTTGCGATTACAACATCGAAATCAAGGTTGCCTTCTTTTACTGACGCGGCAAGATCGTCCATCCCAACAACATCAGCACCGGCTGCCTTTGCTTCATCAGCTTTATCGCCCTGAGCAAAAACCGCGACCCTTACATCCTTGCCAGTGCCGTTAGGTAGAACCGTCGCACCCCTGACTACTTGATCCGATTTCCTGGGATCAATACCAAGGTTGATACTGANGTCGACAGATTCTTTGAATTTGCTGGAGGCATTTTCNGTNAACAGCTGAACAGCCTCTTCAATCGGGTAGGCCTTGCCTTCCTCNACCTTCTCTCTGAACAACCGNGCTCGTTTCGACAATTTACCCATTAGACGACCCCTTCTGTTTCGATTCCAGCCGCCCTCGCACTACCTGCAATAGTTCTAACCGCTGCATCCATATCCCTGGCAGTCAAGTCAGGCATTTTTGTCGTTGCTATTTCTTCCAATTGAGCCCTGGTGACCTTACCAACTTTCTCTGTATGCGGCGTGGGGCTGCCTTTGGCGACACCAGCAGCTTTTTTCAAGAGAACTGATGCTGGCGGTGTCTTCTTGATGAAGGTGAAGCTCTTGTCTGCGTAAACCGTAATAACAACAGGAACCGGCATACCAGTTTCAAGTGACTGGGTTTCAGCATTAAATGCCTTACAGAATTCCATGATGTTGACACCGTGCTGACCCAACGCTGGACCAACTGGAGGACTCGGATTTGCCTGACCTGCAGGTACCTGCAGCTTGATGTATGCATCTATCTTTTTAGCCATGCTAAAACTCCTTAGTGGGTGCAAGCCCGACTGCCTATCTTCATCGTTGTAGAAGAATCACAAGATTCTTCACTTCGTTTAGATGACCGTGTCGGTCCCCTGTTCCGCACCAGCAAGCGGCTGGTGCATAACCTTACCTGTTAGCCTTTCTCTACTTGACTGAAGTCAAGCTCAACAGGCGTTGAACGTCCAAATATGGTGACAGCCACATGAAGACGATTTTTCTCGTAATTGACATCTTCGACGACGCCATTGAAGTCGTTGAAAGGCCCATCGACGACCCNAACGAGTTCGCCNGGNTCAAATACTGTTTTCGGTGTAACGTGNTCACTGCCAGCCTGAACNCGTTGCAATATCGNTGCTGCTTCCTGATNAGAAATCGGCGCGGGTTGATCTGCCTTACCNCCGATAAATCCCATGACCCTCGGCGTTTCTTTCACCAGGTGCCAGGTATCATCATCAAGTTCCATTTCAACCAGNACATAACCCGGAAAGAACTTTCTTTCNCTGCGTCTTTTCTTTCCAGCCCTCATTTCAACAACTTCTTCAGNTGGCACAATGACCTCGCCGAANCGNTCGGCAAATNAGGAAAGCTCAATTCGTTCATTGAGGGCGCGCATTACCTGTTTCTCATAACCTGAATAAGCGTGCACGACGAACCAACGTTTAGTCACAAANTATTTCCTTTCCTAACCAATAGCAGCNTNAATGCCCCAACTAAGACCTGAATCCAGACCCCAGAGGATAANACCAACCANTATCACAACCGCAACGACAATCATTGTGGTTTGTGTTGTTTCCTGTCGCGTTGGCCAGATAACCTTACGTACCTCAACCCTGGCTTCTTTAGCCAGATCCCAGGCTGACCTGCCGCGTTCCGTCTGCATTGCAATTGCAATGACGACACCCGCCAGAGCAATTCCTGCCACAGCACGCACAAGCACGTTAACCGCAACAAACATTGAATTAGCGTAGACACCGCCCAATACAATTGCCACGACAACTATCCACAACAGAGGATCAAGGCGACTGGATGTTTCTGCTTTGTTACTCATAAACTGACTTTATGCTGGCTCCAAGTCTATCTGGATACGTTTGTCCTGGCAGGCCAGGAGGGAATCGAACCCCCAACCTGCGGTTTTGGAGACCGCCGCTCTGCCAATTGAGCTACTGGCCTATTTTTCACTCATGAACCGCTGACGGCTCTTCATTTAGAACCGCTGACGGCTCTTCATTTAGAACCGCTGACGGCTCTTCATTTAGAACCGCTNCATACATACTTCAGACAAACAACGTTTCTCGCAATCGAAATCTACTCACTGATTTTGGTTACAACACCAGCACCAACCGTTCGACCACCCTCTCGAATGGCAAATCGTTGCCCTTCTTCCATCGCAATCGGCGCAATCAA
>PBRC01000049.1 GCA_002725285.1 Gammaproteobacteria bacterium
AGCGTTAAGCGGGAACATTTGGGACGTCCGACTAACGAGCTACATTTCACCTATGTCGCGACGGATGAGAGTGAATTGTCGGTTTCTATTTACCCTGAAGATTGTGGCCTATAACCGAACGATTCAGAGTCAGGCTTTTGCTAGTCTGGGGGTACATTTGGGGGTATCAGTCGGAGTTATTTGGTATTAAATATATATAAAACAATATGTTAGAAAGCCTTATGGAGTCCCGCCGCCTCCACCATATTAGCTTCCAGCAAAGTCCAAAGCCGTCCAAGTGACAGCTTTTTCTTGCCCGCGAGGCTATCG
Organism: Gammaproteobacteria bacterium; assembly: GCA_002725285.1. GTDB lineage: Bacteria > Pseudomonadota > Gammaproteobacteria > Pseudomonadales > Azotimanducaceae > JAHRVQ01. The sequence continues at coordinate 310 of PBRC01000049.1, forward strand.
TCTTTTTCTGAAAGCATCTTCGCTCCAACGGCAGCTACGATAAAAATCGCTGAACTCACCAATATCGGCACAACTAGGTTGATAACTGCTTTGAACAGATCGGCAGGAATCGCCATAACGTGCAAGAAATAATACAGGGTGCTTTTACTTGCAGCATCGGGAGAAAACGCCAGCCATCCTAAGAATATAGCGGCTAAGGCGGCAATCAGCATCGCCTTCCCTTGATTTTCGGCGTACATTCTTATTATTTTTGACATTCGTCGCTCCTGGTTTTCATCAAGCCTGATTAGGCTTTCGTATTACATAAGTAGTCATCCTCACTACTTAGGGAACTTATAGGATTTATAGCAAGGCGCTAACCTGTCCCCGGACTTCCTTTCTTAATTGCTGCCTTTAGGTCTATGCAACTGCTGCTGGTTTCCCTGGGTGATGATTATGTTCAAAAGGTCGTCCCTGTTAGCAGACAACTCGGTATCCCCGCTGGGGACCTTATTCTTGTGCAGCAAATAAGCGGTAAGGTTGGTCGTTTCTTCATCGCTCAAACTACCCGCAGCCCCTGGCGGCATGGTATCGCGGATGGTGCTAACCATGTCGCTTAGCGATAGATTGTTCCAGCGACTAAGAAACGGCTTACCGATTAAGATCGTTGCTCTCTCGGCACCGCTTAGGTCATCGAGGTGGCACTGTGTGCATACTTGCTGGTAGACGCGCTGGCCCATTTTAGCCTGACTATCGGTGTATACACCGTTCCAGATGATGGTTTGTGGGGTGCTTGTTGTCTCTGCTTTGTCTTTTCTTGTCCCGGGAAGTGCGTAGGTCAACAGCACGGTATTGGCCACTACCGAAACATACTGATTGCCATCCGTGCCCATGTAAGTGATCGGGTTTGCATTGATTCTCTGCTCGGTTTTGATACTCCACAGTTCTCGTCCGGTCTTGGTTTCAAAGGCGCGAAAGCGTTGATCGGTGGTGGCTCCGATGAAGAATATTCCGCCCGCAGTGGAAGTCGGTCCGCCGAAATTTGCGCGGGTGTCGCCGGTTTTTATGCCCGGTGGAGTGCCCTCCACACTACCGAAAGGGATCTGCCAGGCGAACTCGCCAGTGTTCACATCGACCGCGGTTATCGTCGACCAGGGTGTTTTCCAGCAGGGCCAACCATCGACGGTAGCCGATTTCCATATATGGTTGTAGAGCACGGGGGATTCTTTTGGGCCGACGTAAATGCCAGTATCGCCTTCCTCGATGCGCTCTAGTGCGCTGATGTAGCCGCCGTCTGTGTTGTTGACGATGTAGTATCCCAGGCTCGGATCAAATGTCGCACCGGTGAATTCTATGCCGCCTCCAGGATGGGCGAACATCATCGTACCCTCCAGGGAGGGAGGAGAATAAGGGCCGCGATTGCGTCCGCCGTCATAGCTTTCAAACAGTTTGCGGCAAGCGGCGGTGTGCTCTGGCGTCAGTGTTGCGATATCGTCGGTGGTGAAGCCAACCCGCCCGAGCGGGGGTGGCTTAACAGGAAAGGGTTGGGTTGGCGAATAATATTCTCCGGGGACGGTCCCTTCAGGTACTGGTCGTTCCTCTATTCCATAGATGGGTTCACCGGTGACTCGGTTGAAAATAAAGAGTAAGGGATACTTGGTTATAGCGGAAACCGCCGGGATCGTCTTACCGTCTTTTACCACATCGAACAGAACGGGCGCTGCTGGCATATCCTGATCCCACAGATCGTGATGAATCGCCTGGAAGTGCCATAAGCGTTTTCCCGTCATGGCATCCAATGCCACGATAGAGTTGGCAAATAGATTGTCGCCGCGCCTGTCCATACCATAGAAGTCATTCTGGGCCGACCCCAGCGGCATGTATAGGATGCCGCGTTCCTCATCGATCGCGAAGAAACTCCAGGTGTTGGCGCCGGTGGCATTGCGCCAGGAGTCATCGTGCCAGGTCTCATTGCCAAACTCCCCCGCGTGGGGGACGGAGTGAAAAGACCAGACATGCTCCCCGGTACGCAGATCCCAGGCGCGAGTGTCGCCAGCCGGTCCTTTTACCCCCGCCTCGTCGGCATTGTGAACGGGAGTGAACACTAAATGTTTGTAAATTTTTACGCCCGATCCGATGCCATAGTGAAGGTTCGGGAAACCGTTCATTACGTCGGGTGTTTTTAAGTTAACCGTTCCATTGTTACCGAACTTTGGATTGGGGATGCCCGTTTTAGCATTGAGGGAAATCAGCTCACCTTCTTCGGTACCAAGAACAATCTGTGGAGGTATCGCGCCTTCTCCAGGCCAGTAAGCCAGTCCCCGCATGGAACTGCCCGTCCAGTGTTTCTGGTGTTCCTCGGAATTCCAGTCTCCTGGAGCGGTGAATTCCCAGATGACTTCTCCGGTCTCCGGCTGTAGCGCTACCACGCGATAGTACGGAAAAGACAGATAAAGTACGCCATTGACCATTAGTGGGGTCGACTGAGCGCGCTTTGACGCCACACCCCTTTTCACCATGTTGTAGCGCCATACGGGAACTAGTGTTGAAACGTTTTCCGCGTTGATCTGGGTCAGTGGGGAGTGACGCTGATTGCCCGCATCGTGTCCCCATGAAGGCCAATCGCCTTGTCCGTACACTGGTTTCACGGCGAGGCCCATTAGCAGCAGAATTGAAAACCATGCGGTGAGGTGCCGTCTATTTGAGCCAAATTCCACTACGTCTACACTCCTTTCCAACAGTTATTATTACCGGTTTGATGCATTGGGGAACGTTTCGTCCGGCGCCAACAGAAAACTACATCAGCTAATCGTACATCATTATGTGGTCATGAGGGTCGGTAGAGTTCAACCACGACTACTAGTGAGCGGGTCCTTTCCGAGTCCCGACCCCAAAGCTCCGTTGGCACTGTGGTGGCAAGATCCTTTACGCTTAGGGTTCAGGAACGCCGCTCAGACACTGGGTGCAGATTTCGAACAGAGAGGACAGAAAATGAAGGATGCTGATTCAGCCACTGTGCACCAAACACCCAATATAGTGTTCATCACCTGGCATGACGCTGGTAGATGGTTTGGGTGTTACGGGAACGAGAGTGTCAGGACCCCTCATGTGGACCAGTTGGCCGCTGAAGGGGTCCGATTCTCCAATATGTTCTCCGCCTGTGCCCTCTGTTCGCCATCCCGGGCAGCAATCATGACCGGCACCCACGGCCAGGAAAACGGGCTCATGTTCCTGACCTTCTCTCCCCAGGACAACCGAATTCATCGCCATATTTCTCACGTCACACAACTGGTACATGAGAAGGGTTACCACACCGCATTGTTTGGCGTGCAGCACGAGGCGGCGCCGCAGCATGTTCATGAAGTGATGGACTATGATGAGATGTTCAATGCCTGGCCGTGGCCTGAGGCCGATGTTTCTGCCAGTGCATTTGATTCCTGGCTTGATACCCGCGATGAACAGCCATTCTTTGCCCAGATCGGCTTTTTCGAGTCTCACCTTGGCACACAGTTTTATGAGCAGGATCGGAAATCCTACAGGTTCCCCGAACCGGAAACCGAAGACCTGCATATTCCTCCGTACCTGGAGTCAAACGACGTTGGGATGAAGACCGTCGGCATCCTTCAGGGGTACCTGCAGAGGGGGGATGAGGCGATCGGTAAAATACTTGAGAGTTTGAAGACACGCGGGCTCGAGGACAACACGCTCGTTGTGATGGGGGTAGATCATGGTGTCGGACTGCCCCGATCAAAAGCCAGTATGTACGATCCAGGGATTTCCGTGAGCTGGCTCATGCGGCTACCGGGAGTAATCCCTCGGGCTCTGGTCCTGCCGGCCATGGCGACCCACGTTGATGTTCTGCCCACCCTCTACGGACTGCTTGGCTGGGAAAAGCCGGAGCAGTTTCTCGGTCAGGATTTTTCTGGCCAGATCCGCGACCCAGCCAACCAGGAAGAACTGAACGAAATGATCTTTGCTCAGGTTGAAGAAGGTCAGCGTTGCGTCCGAACGAGAGACTACAAGTTCATCCGTAACTTCTATCCGAATCGGATGGAATACCATCCGCCGGTGAAGGCTGAGCTCCACTATGACTCCCATCAACACCGCACGCCGGGCCGGCGCCTATCGGAGATCAATGTCCACTCTGCCCCAGTGGAACTCTATGATCTCAACGACGATCCCAATGAGTTTAGTAATCTTGCCGGGGATCCGGAGTATGTCGCAATTCAGAAACAGATGGATGATGCCCTATGGCAGTTCCTCGTGGAGCACGATGACTTCATCATCCACGGTCCCGCACGGAGCAAACATCAGCAGGCAATTCAGGACGAGCTGGAGCAATACCTGCGCGAGCACAATGGGTCAGAATCCGTCTGACGTCCTAGCCACCGTCCTTCTCGCTGATTGCGCGAATATAGTCGGCGAATTCCTCAGCGCCTGGGGAAAGGTTCTCTCCACGAACATAGTATTGTCGGTAGGTGGTGGTACAGCCCTGTTTGCATGCAGTGATCAGGTCTGCGGATCACAGTATGTTGAAATGCGCGGTCATTGCCGCCTGCGCGGAAGTTACAGAACTAGTCGCCGTGTCGGGTCGACCAGCATTCTCTGGAATAGTCGAGGCAGCCGCCTTGCCACGAATTGAGAATAGGCAGTATAACCCGCATTTCCTGAAGAACAGTCAGGGTTTGGAAGTACGTGGATTACGCGATGGGAACGTTTGTACCAGAGGTGCCTAGTTAGCCATCAATGGCGCCTCGGTTATTCCCGGGGGATGCCCTCTAATCCACCAGCCGGACCCGCCCCGTATTGCCATCCACCTCGACGATCTGGCCGTCCTCGAATTGATGGGTCACGTCGGTAATACCGCTGACGCAAGGTTTTCCATATTCCCGCGCTACCAACGCGCCATGCTGAAGCTCGCCGCCGATTTCCAGGATCACGGCGGCAGCGTTGATGAAGAGCGGCGTCCAGCCAGGGTCAGTGGTGACCGCGACCAGAATGTCGCCAGGTTCCACGTCCTTCTCAAATGGATCGTTGAGTACCTTGATGGGGCCGGTGGCGACGCCCGCAGATACCGCCGTACCAACGAGCGTGCCCTCGGGCTCATCCGTTGAGGGTACTTGCGGCCTGAATAGTCGTCCGCGGGAATCGATGGCGAGCGGAAAGTGCCGTACCTGAGCACATTGTTTGACAAAAAGGGAGCCCTTCTCCGCCACCAATGCCCGGATATCCATACTTGCATCAGCATGTGCCCGGTCGACGTCCTCAAAAGATAACTGAAAGACGTCGTCTGCCCGGTCGAGACGGCCGTCTGCGACAAATTGATCTGCCCGCCGCATGGTGTGCTTGCGATACCGATGATAGAGCTCTGTGATGTGGTGCTTAAAGTACTCTCTGGCGCCGTTATACGACTGGATGTCGGTGTAGAGCTTTTTCAACTTCTTGCCCTTACGGGCAGGTAGTAGTTCGAGCAATTTCTGATAGGCCACCTCCCTGCCTTTCACTTGTTGGGCCTGCATGTCGTGCGGATTGAAGGTGCCTCCGGACCGAGCTAGGGTCGCGATTTGCCGGAGAATCAGCCGGGGCGAATCTCCATAACGAGGATTCAGCAAGTCCATCTCCAACGGTCCTCGGTGGCCATAATCGAAGACGAACGTATCCCACCGAGCGAGAAACTTGTCAGGTAAAGAGCGAGCCTGCAGCGCACTTACCAGTTGCTGCAAGTCATCAAATGCGTCGGTGGGCAGGAGCTGCGCCATATCGAACAACGCATGGCCCATGTTGACCACCATGTCATCCTCGTATCCACTGAGCAACGCGTCCACCAACGCGACCTGTTCTTCACTGGTGTCATCGATCAGTGCCTTGATACGAAAGGTAGCGATCCAGAACACCATGAAAGCCGGATAGGATGAATCCATGGTCACGGTCCCGGCGTGCATCATGTCTTCACGGATGGCTTGCACCAAAGATTGATCGAAGTCGATGGGACGCCGCACATGCTCTTCGAAATCGGCCAGAATCTGACTGTACTCAGCCTGGAAGATCTGCGGCTTACGGCTCGCCCGAACGACGACTTGGACGGCCCGTCGCATACGCCAGAGGATCTTTGGCAAGGGAAGAAAAAGTGCAAGACGACGCATGTGTTTAGGAACCACGGGTGGGCGATACTGCTCGAGCTCTGGCGACGTCAAGATAGCCGCGACGGTGGGATCCATCGATTCCGCCGACTTGGCCAACGCCTTCCCTTTTCCCATCACATGCAGATAAGCAGAGAGATCGACGTACATCCTCCCTCCGGCAATACGAAAGCCGTAATCGTCGAGGCGTAGCTTCTCTACCGGCCCCACAGCCCAGGCAAGCATGTACTGCACGAGATGTACCACCAATTCACTGCCCATAGGCGAAACAGGGCCGCTCATGGTGATGCCGTCGGTCAGGTAGCCATCGAGGTAAAGACGACGAGGCGCACCTGGCTCGGTCAACAATTCCGGCGCCATCGGCACGTACGCGGTAATGGGCCGCGCTTGTAAGACATGCAGGCGCCCGCCGGAAAAGGCCCATTCAACATCCACCGGCGTGCCAAAAAGTTCTTCTATCCTCTTCACTTCTGTGGATAGCTCGCCGATCTGCGCCTGGTCGAGACAAGCCTCTTCGGCACGATCTGCGCCTTTGTCGCCGATGCGGTGCTCAACGATGTCCCCGGTCACCTTGCTCACCACAACTGAATCCGGTGTGATATCGCCGCTGACCAGCGCCTCGCCAAGCCCCCAACTGGCATTGATGAGGATCTCATCGTAGTCGTTGGTGAGTGGATTCAAGGAGAACACGACCCCAGAAGATTCGCTCGGCACTTGCTGCTGCACTACCACCGCGATGGCGGGCGCCAGGCGCTCGAACTTCATCTCCTGCTTATATAGCAGTACGCGGCTATCAAGACAGGACGCGAAGCAGCTTCGGATGGCTTCTTCGATCTCGGCAGTATCCACGTTCAGCACGGTTTCGTATTGACCAGCGAATGAGACCCCCGACAGGTCTTCTTCAGGTGACGAAGAACGCACTGCAAAAGGTCCCATGCCCAACTCATCTAGAGATTTCAGCACGCTGTGTTGTTCGGTTGTGAAGTCGAATTGGAGAGCGACACTTTTCACAGCGTCGCATGCTTCTGCAAGGCGGGTACGTGTGGCAAGATCGGGGTGTCCGAGCCCGGTTTCAGCCAGAATAGCGATCGCCGCCTGCCACTCATTGCAGGTCTCGATGCGGTCTAGCCAGGCGGCAAAGAAGTCGGTGGTCAGCACAACGCCGGTGGGTACCAATGCACCAATACCCTTCAGCCGAATCAACGAGGCGGCCTTACCTCCGACTTGCGCGACGCTGACCGAATCCTCGGTCGTGAAAGGAACAAGCATTAAGCCTCCCTCAGCTAATGTTCTAACTAGTCAATGCACTTGTTGCAGCGCATGGCGCGGGATTGGTAAACCAGTTAGTCGCGGATTTCGAAACCCGTATGTGAGTATAAGCAAGATAGAGACGCTTGTTCTACCAAATCCAACTTACTGTGTGACGTCAGCCCATACGGCACCACCTAGCCCTGTTTGCTAAGAGACACTTCTGCTAATTTAAACTGAAGCAGAGGAGTTTCGTTAGGAGCAGAAAAGTGTCTCTTAGGATTTAGTGCTAGTGGTCCCATATGAGCTGACGACGGACACTATTCTATAAAATATTTTCGTAAAAGATAATATGAGTATTTTAGGGAGAAGAATCTTCCTGATGTTTGTAATAACCTTCAACGGGAATCATGACATGTGCCCAAATCGTTTTAGGAAACATTACATAGGGTGCGCCATTTGTGAAATCTGCATTCATATTATCAAGTGATGAGGGATCCTTTGGCATTAACATAAGATGAGGACCAGACTCGATCCATTGTCCTGGAGTGCTATCTTTTTTATTAAGAACTCCAGCCTTAAGATTGTCTTCTCCGACATCACCATGTAGCATCCACATCCAACCATCATTATCTAGTTGAGGTTTTTTCCCTGCCATATAAGCCATCATCCATTTAATAGCTTCTTTGTCAGAGCATGCAGGCATCGCTTCGTGAACATTTTTCCAACCATTTTTAGGAAATGGTCTAGGGTTTCCGGCCTGACATGTCCAACCATTTGAACCTTCTCTTATTACCTTACCGTCTCCACCAATTATTGTCGCAAAATCTCCTATAAATGAAGGAGCAGCACTAGAATAAGCGTCTATTTGCCATTCATCTGATGCATGATTGTTTCCTGCAAAAGCGTTATTAGATAAAAGGAAAGCCACTATAATTAATTTAGTAATGAGAAATTTTTTCATAATTTATAACCTCTATTGAGGATAGGCAGTATAACCCGCATTTTCTGAAGAACGGTCAACTACGGTAATTGCTGATTTCTTTTCAAATTAAAGACGCCCTGACTTGGGTGATTTGGCTTGCATGGCGGAGCTTGTTTTAGGATTGGATAATTGTTGCCGGTTGATTTGGTGGTGGCTGTGCCTCGATATGATCTAGGATCTTCTGAATGATGTCTGGTTCAGTAACGTCGGCAATGACCCGCATGGTGCCATTTCTAATCTAAGGTTGATTGTTGGGATTGATTCACTTTCACTACAATGCGCACACTGCGATCGGAATAGCACTATCTCCGGCTCCACAATCGCATTGTCTACGGAAGGCGAGCGGGTGGCTCGACACGCCTTGCAATCATCAGCAGGACGGCGGTGAACACACCAAATGCCGCCGTCATCCAACGTATACAGCTCATAAGAATGTGAAAAAGGCCCTCGATGCCGTAGTCATCCGTGTANGACTGTGGGTCTTCGTACCAGGGNAGGAAAAAGACGGCNATTATCCCGATCACCGTCAGGATTGCGAACATCCACGCCATTCTCTTTATGTCGCCGATTCCCAATCGGGTTTTCGGATTGACCGGATGACGTACAGGGTCGATCTTCGTCAAACCACCGAATTTTCTTTTGAAGATGACATACGCAACCGGGCCACTCACCAGTGCGAGTATACCACCCACAAAATAGTCGGTTCCGTTAATAAACAGAGCAATGAACGCGATGCTAATCGGTGGAACGCACATGGCGATGAATCCCCTGGTTGCGAAGGGAACTTTGAAGGGCCTTTCCAGATCTGGTTCTTTGACTCGCAAGATGCAGGCGGCGATGAAGATCAGTACGTAGGCAGACATAAAGAGTATCGCGTCCACGACCACAATCACGCCGAACGGAAACATGCAGACGATAAGGCTGAATGCCCCCAGGGACAGGACGGCGATGTAGGGAACGCCTCGCTCTTTGCTGCACTTAACAAGCGCNCGCGGTGCCAGGTTATCTTCAGCAAGCGCGAAAAACCCTCTTGAGCCGGATGCGATATAGGTATTGAGAAGGGAAAACTGTGCGATCACCGCGACGAACACGAACAGGATCCCGAGCGCGGGGACATGGTTAGCTATGACATCGCCATACGACAGACCACCTTCCGAAGCCCATTCACTCCAGGATCCAAGTGAGGCGAGTCCACCCATCGTGGGCAGGATGTACACCGCCATGATCAATGGGACCGTAATCAGGGTGGCTTTCGGAATCACCTGGGGATCTTCGAGTTCGCCTGCCATGGTCGACATGGACTCGTAGCCGGAGTACACCCAGATACCGAGCGCGATACCGGCCCCTATACTTTGCAGCAGTGATTGGTCCGGTGGAATGAAGGGTTCAAAGGGATTGCTCTGCCAGTTGGCGAAACCGAAGGCTGCGACCATCGCAAAGGCAATCATGACAACGATGGAGATGCCCGTGCTCACCGCCCCGACGTCCCTGATGCCTCGGATATTGATGTACGTAAAAAAAATGACGACCGATGCCTTAAAGAGATATTCCTCGATGGGTGTCAGGTCGATGACGCTGGCAAGGTATGATCCCGCAAGCACAACGTAGATCGTATTGTCGAAATAGATAGAGATGGTGCGCCACCAGCCAGCCTGAAAACCCCAGAACTCACCGCAGGCGCGTTGCACCCACTTGTAAAATCCTCCCTCCTCAGGAATTGCGGACCCCAGCTCCGAGGCTACAAGACCCATCGGCGTGCTCCAGACGAATGGGAGCACAATCAACATGACGAGCGTGAGTCCAGGCCCCGCATTTGGAATCATGTCCTCGATCCCGTAGGCACCGGCAGCACACAGACAAAAGATCATGAAGACGACGGTAGACGTCTGCATGCGGTGCTGCTTCAGTCCTGGATGTGTGGGTTCGATCATGGATCCCGCCTCATTGGAATTCATCACGTGGAAGACTATACCGGTTGTTGTGGAAACACAGCTTGTTTGTCCAGTTAGTGCTGACGGGCTACATTCTGAGGCATCTACAAGTAAGCTTTGATGGTTACAGTGCTAATGGTCCCATATGGGCTGACGACGTACAAAGATTTCTTTTGTGAATTAGCTGACAGGAATTGTTAGGCTTGGGGTACGAAGAAAAGAAAGAATAATGAGACCTTAAATGGTATAGAACAGGGAGCAAAATGAAAAAAAACAACTTAACATTATTTTTAGCTATTTTAGTATCGTTTGGTTGTAGTAAGGGTTTGGATGAAAACTCTTCAAGGATTACAGCTCAGGGAGAAGTTATAGGAGTTAGAGAGGCTGAGACTTATGTTTGGAGAGGCATACCTTTTGCGCAGCCTCCCATAAATGAATTGAGATGGAAAGCCCCCAGACCTCCTGAACCGTTTGAATCAAGATTTGAAGCCAAAAAATTCTCTCAAGAGTGTTTCCAGCCTAAAGGTCTTATGACAGGCGAAGACGGCGGCTGGACTGGTTCAGAGGATTGCCTCTATTTAAATATTTGGTCGCCCGCTTGGTCGTCTGAAGAATTGGCTAATAAGAAAGTGCCTGTAATGATGTGGATACATGGTGGAGCAAACATTATAGGTTCAGCAAATACTTATGATCCTAGTCACTTAGTCTCAAATCATGGGGTAATTGTAATAACTGTCAATTACAGAATGTCTAATTTGGGTTGGTTTAGGCATCCTGCTTTGAGGCAAGAAGGATCAACTTTAGAAGATGCGTCAGGAAGCTTTGGAACCCTAGATAATATTATGGCGCTTCGTTGGATTAAGGAAAATATTTCTGCCTTTGGTGGCGATATAGACAATGTGACTATCTTTGGAGAGTCTGCAGGTGGACACAATGTTGCTGCTCTATACGCCTCTCCTCTTGCTTTGGGCTTATTTCACAAAGCGATTGTCCAGAGTGGAATCGTCTCTCATTCTAAGATTGAAGACGCAGAGTCTTACTATCCACAAGATGGAATTTCAGGAATAAATAGTTCTAAGGAGATTATTAATAGGCTTTTAATCACGGAAAAGAAAGCAAAAGATGTTCAAGGAGCTAAAGAACTACAAAATGGCATGTCATTAGTAGAGATAGAAAAATATCTTAGGAGCAGAACTCCTGAGCAATTACTTACTGCTTATGGAGAAGCAAGGCCCAAGAGAGGTGGGATGACAAGAGTCTTTAATGATGGACATGTTTTAAGCAAAAGTGGGATTTATGAGTCTTTTATTAATGATCAGATGACTCGAGTACCTATTATTTTTGGTACTAACAGATATGAGACCAAGCTATTTAACATGAGGAACCCTAGATTTGTTCGGTGGGGAGAGGGTGAAGGTTTACTATCTAAGGTTTTTTCTGGGGTAGGTATTGATGAATTGCCTTTAGAGATAATGAGACCAGATTTCTATAACGCGGTAAACCAATACTCTAGTGATTCCTGGAAACAGAGGGCGGCTGATACTCCTGCTAGACAACTGGTAGAGTCAGGCCATAAAGACACTTATGTTTATAGATTTGACTGGGACGACTTACCAGTTATTCAGGGAGTTGATTTTGGGGTTCTAGTGGGTGCTGCACATGCGCTTGAAATTCTTTTCCTGTACCCAGCAGCTTTTGATAATTTCATAATTAAGAACATAGTCATCAAAGATTCTTATGATGGAGCAAAGAAATTATCAGATCAGATGATGTCCTATTGGGCTGAATTTGCTTATACAGGCGATCCAGGTAAAGGTAGATCCAATGACCTACCCCAGTGGAAAGCTTGGTCTGATGCAGAAAAATATATGATCCTTGATTCTGAACATGGTCAAGGATTGGTAATGGTTGATAGCGAAGTTACGATTAACTCTATATTCAATGAATTAACAACAGACGCAAGGTTTACAGAAGACGAAAAATGCCAATCACTTTTCAGTATGTCATATAGTGGAGACGAATTTCCCATTGAACTTTTTGATAGTTATGCTGACGGTTATTGTTTAACTCTTGATTATTCAGAGGTTTTGAAAATGATGGGCGAAGAAGAAGGAGATAATGATGACTAAGGCAGTAGATGGGTATAGGAACAATTAACACCCTATTCAGAGAAATCTGCAAGTATGATTCGATGGCTACAGTGCTAGTGGTCCTATATGGGCTGATGACGTACAATCGGGGGTGATTCATATAGACAAAGTGTCTATACGTGTTCATGGAAAAACCGTTCTGGGTCGTTATTAACGTGAGCACAGAAAAATCGCATTGCTGGCGTTAGGCGATCTGGCTGTATGTGGTTTATGAAAAGATACCTGTTGCTTATAGTTATTTTGGTGTATTACCTCTGAATTTAAAAGACTTCCTCTTTAACATAGCTCTTATAGTATCCAGCGTGTCTGACAGAAGTGGACCCCACTGACTGGGCAAAAATTGGACGCTGTTAAGTGGTTCCTCCATGATGAGTATTACGCTCAGGAGCAAAACCATGAGCAGACCAAGACGAAACCATTCACCTGAATTCAAAGCCAAGGTGGCGCTGGATGCTATTACTGGTGATCTAACGATGGCTGAGTTGGTGAAGAAGTATGATGTTCACGCCAATCAAATCACCGATTGGAAAAAGCAGTTACTCAGTGGTGCCTCCGACGTGTTCGGTAAAGGCGCGCAGAAAGCTGAGGACAATGAGAAAACTGTCCAGGAGTTGCATGCCAAGATCGGCCAGTTGGCGATGGAGAATGATTTTTTAGAACGCGGGCTCAACAAGATTCACGGGCCCAGAGGAAAGAACTGGTGAATCCATCCGAGTCATTGTCCATCTCTAGACAGTGCGAACTGCTGGATCTTCCAAGGTCCACGTTCTACCACGTGCCACAACCGGTTTCCGATGAAGACCTTGAACTGATGCAACTGATGGATCGCTGTCATACCGAGCTTCCGTTCTACGGTAGCCGACGAATCAAAGACTGGCTGGAGGATGAGGGACAGAGTATCAACCGTAAGCGAATCCAGCGTCTGATGCGTACCATGGGCATCGTGGCCGTGTATCCGAAGCAGAAGCTGAGCCAGCCGAATCCGGCTCACCGGGTTTATCCGTATCTGCTGCGGAACCTGACCATCGACCGGCCTAACCAGGTCTGGGCTGCTGATATTACGTATCTGCCCATGGCCAGGGGCTTTGTGTACCTTGTGGCCATCATGGACTGGCACTCGCGAAAAGTCCTGTCCTGGCGGCTCTCCAATACGATGGACAGCTCGTTTTGTGTTGATGCGCTGAACGAGGCCATTGACCGGTACGGCACACCGGAGATCTTCAACACAGATCAAGGCAGTCAGTTCACGAGTGATGACTTTACCCAGGTGCTTAACGAACATGAGATTGCCATCAGCATGGATGGCCGAGGTCGCTGGATGGACAATGTGTTTATTGAGCGCCTGTGGCGCAGTGTGAAGTACGAGGAGGTGTACTTGAAAGCCTATGAGGGTATGCCGGATACTCGACGATCACTGGGTCGCTATTTTGACTTCTACAATCAGCGACGTCGGCATCAATCACTGGACAAACAGACACCGGACGCTGTGTACTATGAAACAGCTGCCAGGATGGCAGCATGAACAGGGACATCACTTAGTGGCCTGTCCAAGAAATGGGGTCCACTTCTGACCTTATACCGTCAATTCTGTCTCATATGCTTTTACGGGATACATCTATACACAACAGGATTAACCCCCGGTGTTGAAGGTGCCCCCTATGCGTTTATTGTGCTTCCAGTGCTTTTTCTTTTATCCATGAAGATAAGTTCGAGATAACAAGTTATTCCCAATTAATCGTTACCTAATCCTCAATTATTCTGGTGAAAGCATCATCTTTAAAATAGCCCTTGCAGTCATAATCTATCTCAAAAATCCTGCCCCCTAAATCTATTAATGAGACGATAAAGCACTCCGAGTTTTTTTCCTTCAAATAAATTTCTACCGCCGTACCGTAAGAGTCTTGCACCCTTTTTGACGACTTTATTAATCCAAAAGTAAGAGTCCCAAAAATTACATTAAGATAACCCCCACAATCTGTAATTAACAATTTACGATTTGGTTCATCCTCTATTCCATAACACTTATTGTTAATTACTTTTTCTAGATGAATGGGCACATCAAAAGAATAATGGATTGCTTTGTCTAAAACTTCCGGGGAAGCCTGTAATTTGCTTTGCAATAGACAGATTAACAAAACTAACCAAAATCTTTTTTTCATGGTTTTAAAAACTTATTTAAGAGCCTGTCGACGATAAAATAAGGGCTTCAGAGGAAAATTTATTCTACTCAATAGTAACGTTATCTAGAAACCCTTTAAAACCAATACTCTCTGGGTATCTAAATAGTTTTAAGCAACTTTCGTGTAACTTCTTATTCTGCCTTTACGAAACCCGTCACTGCACCCCTGCTTCTTCAACAATATTCGGATGCTTGTTTTCTTCCTTTGCCTCAGGTGTTGCAGCCCAGTAGCCGACTCCCATAAACAGAATACCAGCCACCGTATTACCCGCACTAACCCAAAACAGGTTGTAGAACATGCCGATTATGCTTACTGTTTCAGGATGATTGCCAAGCAGTGCAATCGAGAATACCGTCATATTGGCGATACTGTGTTCATATCCGCTACCAATAAATGCCAGCAGGCACCAGAAGATCAGGATGCATTTTGCGGTATCGCTTGTCGTTCTAGCTGCTGTCCACAATGCTAAACAGACTAGCCAATTACAGAGAATTGCAAGGCAGAACAGCTCGATGGGAGAACGGTTCATTTTGGAACTCGCCACTCCGTTTAGTAAATCTGCACTGTCACCGGATAATGCACCGCCACCACCAGCAGCGAACAAACTGGCGATAAGTACCGCGCCAACAAGATTACCGAGCCAACAAAATCCCAATGCATAGAATACATCGCCTAAGCCCACCTTGTTTCTCAGCCAACCGAAAGCCATAGTCATGATCAGCCCGGTGAAGAGTTCAGATCCGGCGAAAACGACAAGCGTTAGGGCGATACCGAAGCTTACCCCCATCACTATTGGCCGAACCGAAGTATCAACCTGTCCGCCCAACGAAAATATCAGCAGTATCCCCATGCCCACATAAGCACCAGCCATCATTGCACCGACAAAAAAAGAGAAGGGATTGTCATTGACCAGCCCGGCCTTCTTTTCAGCCAGATCAGAAAAACGATCAATTGTTTCCAGGTACATATTAACTCCAAGGTGTTAGTGGTACTGATAATTAAGAAATTATTGTTGCCCTTTTAAGATCATTGTTCATACCTGATATGAATCTGGCCTTTCAAAATACTAACCGCGTAAGTTTTTAATCGTAGTCCAGGCTGTTCGAGGCACTCGCCGGTTTTGAGATCAAAATGTTGTTTGTAGAGGGGCGAGGAGACCACCAGTTCTTCATCAATGCTGCCAATTAAACCCCGGGAGAGGACATTGGCTTCNCCGATCGGATCGAAATTGGATATGGCATAGATATTGTCCGATATTCGGTCGCGNAAAATCGCGACCTGNTCTNTTCCGACAAGGGCGCACAAACCAGTGTCAGGCAGCAGCACCGATTTGTCACAGACCCTGACCCATTTATTCTCTTCGGTATTCATCCAGTTACCTAACTCTCGCAATGGGTTCTANNCCGTCACTAGTCACGATGTCTTCTGTCCNGACGGGTCGACGTTGGCCACGTTCANAGATGTAAGAGAGGCCCTGNTCAGTTTCTTCAGAATTGATGAAATGCTGGAANCGCAGCAATTTAACAGGATCATCCAGCGTCGTTTTCCATTCACATCGGTAAGTNTCAACCAGCNCATGGATTGCCTGTTCCAGCTCTCCACCGATTCCTAATTCATCATCGATAACCACGGACTTGATGTGGTCGAGTCCGCCTTCAAAATTCTCCAGCCAGACAGAGGTTCGCTGCAACTTTTCAGCGGTGCGTATGTAGAACATCAGGAAACGATCGATATATTTTATGAGCGTTACGTCGTCCAGGTCAGTGGCGAACAGATCGGCATGACGAGGACGCATGCCCCCATTTCCACAAACATACATATTCCAACCATTCTCGGTAGCGATAATGCCGATATCTTTACTCTGCGCTTCGGCACATTCTCTAGCGCAGCCTGAAACTGCCATCTTTATCTTATGTGGCGATCTAATACCACGATAACGATTCTCCACAAGAATCGACATGGCAACACTATTCTGCACGCCAAAACGACACCAGTTGGTTCCGACACATGACTTGACGGTACGAACAGCCTTGCCATATGCATGNCCTGTTTCAAATCCGGCATCAANCANTAGCTTCCATATCTGAGGTAGTTCATGTAGTTGAGCGCCAAACATATCAATTCGTTGCCCCCCTGTAATCTTGGTGTATAGATCAAACTGTTTTGCTACTTCTCCCAGGAGAATCAATTTGTCCGGTGTGATTTCTCCACCTGGTATTCTCGGGACAACAGAATAGGTTCCATCTTTCTGCATGTTCCCCAGGAAGACATCATTAGTATCCTGTAGACCAATATGTTCATCTTTAAGAACATAGTCGTTAAAAAGAGAAGCCAGCATTGACCCCACGGTTGCTTTGCAAACCTCACAACCATGACCTTGNCCGTGTTCAGATAATAGCTGACTAAATGTCTTGATNTTCTTGTTNCGCAGAATGTCAAAAAGCTCAGGGCGCGAATATTCAAAGTGCTCACACAGATAGTTATTGACCTCAACGCCTAGTTTCATCAATTCTGCGTTCATCACCTGACTTACCAGTGGAGTACAACCCCCACAGGTGGTTGAAGCCTTCGTGATTGACTTAACTGTTGCCAGGTCCGTAGNACCATTCTTGACGGCACNACAAATCTGAACCTTTGACACATCGTTGCAGGTACATATGAGGGCGGTGTCTGGTAGATTTTCNACCCCAAATGCCATTGAACTTTGACCGCCANCTGNTTTGGGGAGGATTAGTGTTTCGGGAGAATCTGGCAGANCAANCTGGTTCACGCATAGTTGTTGCAAGATGCCATAGTCTTCACAGTCACCAACCAGAACAGCACCCAGTAATTTTTTATGATCTTCAGTGACGACTATCTTCTTGTATTGTTCTGCAACCTCATTGCTATAAACATAGGATCGGGAATTTGATGTTGTACCGTGCGCATCGCCAATAGACCCTACATCAACACCTAACAGTTTTAGTTTGGTGCTCATATCTGCACCCTTGAATGAAACCTTAGTTTCTGTCAGCTGACTTACCGCTGCTTCGGCCATGCGATTTCCAGGAGCGACCAGGCCGAATATCATATTGTCGTACAAGGCACATTCACCGATTGCAAAGATATTATCATCACTGGTTTTGCATTGTTCGTTGATGATGATGCCACCTTGCTCACCCACGCTGATTTCAGCCTCACGGGCCAGCTGATCATGAGGTCGAATTCCTGCTGAAAATATAATCATGTCGGTACCGAGTGAATTACCATCGGCGAACTCCATCATCAATCGAGTTTTCTTGCCGGATTTTATATACCGAGTTTCTTTACTGACATGTACTTGAACCCCCAGGGCTTCAATCTTGCGTTGCAAAATCTTGCTACCACCATCATCAATTTGAACACCCATAAGCCAGTCAGTGAATTCAACAACATGAGTTTCTAAACCCAGATTCTTTAGCGCGTTTGCTGCTTCAAGACCCAGCAGACCCCCACCAACAACAACACCCACTTTTGCATTCTTTGCTTCGGCTTTAATCTCTCCAAGGTCATCAATTGTGCGGTAGGTAAGACATCCTGGAAGATCTGTGCCTGGGATAGATGGCACAAATGGGTATGACCCGGTTGCGAGTACGAGATTGTCATAGGGGAAATGGCGACCACCCCTGGTCCTGACTGTTTTCTCATCACGATTGATATGAGCGACCGGGTCGCCAAAAAAGGCACTCACACCGGCACTTCGATAGTGTTCTCTTGTCGTTAGTGCTAACTCACCAGGTTTCTTGCCAGCGAAATAGTCTGACAGATGCACCCGGTCGTATGCCGGTCGGGGTTCACCACCGATAACGGTAATCGAGACCGTAATATTAGCCTCCAGCAGCTTCTCCACATAGTGGTGTCCGACCATGCCATTTCCAACTACGACGATTTGTTTATTTACTTCTGACATCCTGGTGTTCCGATCTGCAATGCAATCTTCGTTGTTCACCGTTTCTTTAATTGATTCAAGCCTTTCGATAGCAGACTAAAGCAATTCCAGTGCCAACCTGCGAACGGAATGAGCGGAAATAGGAGAAACGCAGGTTTTTTAAAGGAGGGAATCCTAATTGCAGGAGTTCGTTGAGAGTTTTTGCTGGAGGGAAAACCGCCTGAGAGCTCTAAGTAGGTGCATAGCGGTTAATGATGCCTCAAAAGCGGTCGCCTAAATCCCCCAGCTGTGAACATGGATTCACATGCTAAAAGTTGGCCAGATCATCTCACACCGACTACAGCTCATTTCAATCCATCACTCTTTTCAGCAGCTTCGTAGCACGAAAGGCGTACTGTAGAAAATAGCCTGTTGCGCTTCGCATGAACTTGAGAACCGTCAGGATTCACGAAGCAAAACACAAACAGACTACTTCCCCGCAATAAGACCAAGAACCCGCTCATCAAAAATCTCAACAAAGCTCTCAACATCAACATCAAGCGCAACCCTCGCATTGGTCCCGGGATGATTAAATATGGTTCTCTGAAAGGGTTTGTGATGAGAGACACTCATCCCCTGTGCAGGGCCATGGCTGATCTCCATTTCGACATAGGAATCTTCGAGTGTCACAAGACCTGGATCGATTGCCACGGCCACCGCGAGACTGTCATAGAGGTGCAGTGATTCGGTACCGCTGCCGCCTGCCATCACCTTGAACCAGGGCGCGGTGGCTTCGAGGACGAACTGTGCGAGTTCTTTTCCGGTTTTGGCACATTCCTGAACCTGTTCAGGGTAGAGATGGGTCTGATGACAGACATCAAGCCCGACCATGGTGAGATCAGCGCCGGAGCGAAATACGATGTCTGCGGCCTCCGGGTCCTGCCAGTAGTTGAACTCTGCCGCTGGTGAGATGTTCCCGGCACATTCTGCTGTTCCACCCATCATGACGATGTTTTTCAGGCAACCGGCGAATTCAGGTGACCGCTGCATTGCGGTTGCTACATTGGTGAGGGGCCCAATGGTCACAAGGGTAATTTCACCGGGACTCGCGAGCACCGTTTCGATCAGGAAGGAAACTGCATCCGCATGCTGGCCTTCGGGCTCGATCATCTCAGTGATCTGCTTTGGGCTGTATCGGCGCTCAAGCCAACTGGTCTGGATTGTACGCTCTGCATTCATGGGCCTGAGGCACCCTCGCCTTAAAGGTACGTCATCGCGACCCAGGAGCTTCAGCAGATGATAGGCATTGGCGTAACCTTTCTCAGCAGGAACATTACCCTGTACCACCGTAATACCGTCGACCGTGACGCCGGGAGTATTCAGTCCCAGCATGATGGCGAAACAATCTTCAGGGTCACCACCCAGTGTCCCCATTGCGGGATCTGTATCTATTATGATGCGCATGGGCTTGAGTTTACGCCAAGTCGAAGATGAATGACCATGCCAATTCCTGAATGGAAGTTACTTCTCTTTTTCCAGATCTTCTTCCATGTCTTTCAGGAAGCGGTTAATTTCCGCACAGTCAATTCCCGGCATTGCAATGATGTGACTCCGACCGAAAGACGAGACCAACTGCGATTGATCCATCACAGTTTGAGAGGGAGACGGAAACACAACAGTAATCGCATCTGGATTCCGCCAGGCCAGCACGCCCATCTCTTTGAGTTTCTCAAGAGCATAGGTTGCACTCTTATTTCTGTGTGATTATAAGTACATGAAAAATTGCCTGCATTTTCGGTAGCAGGCAAGGATTCACCAGGTTAGACAAGGAAAAAATCGGAGTTCACTATCTGAGTGCCACATAGGTACACTATTCCCAGAAACCCGTCCTCTGAGATAAAGGAGAATATGTATGAGCCATGGAATCATGTGCACGGCAGATGCGATGACGAATGACGAACTCATCATCTATGCAAAACGTGCCGAGGCATCTGGTATTGACACGATCTGGGCACCTGAGTTGTTTGGTCGCGATCCATTTATCACATCAGCTGTGTTACTCGGTGCCACATCCAGCATTCGGGTTGGCACCGCAATCGCCAACGTTTACGCCCGTGATGCCCGAGCGACAAAGTCTGCCGCCTATTCGCTTGCTGATGGCTATGGTGATCGTTTCGATCTTGGGCTGGGATTGTCCAACAAGGTGGGTAACGCGCCCCGGGGGCACGATTGGCTGCCACCGGTACAGAAGATGACTGACTTTATCGATCTCTACGACGCAGCAGACCTCATGTTCAAGAGCACGGGTCAGGTTTCCCGCTATCTTGCAGCTCACGGACCGAAGCTAATGGAGTTTGCTGCAGATCGACTTGAGGGCGCATACACCTACCTGCAGACACTCGATTTCAGCGCGACTGCTAAGGCCAGACTGGGGGATAAGCGCCTGCACCTGATGCAACCCACGGTTTTCGTTGAAGACCCAACAGAGGCCAGGAATGCTGCCCGTCGTGCCATTGCAGTTTACATGCCGCTCGAAAATTATCACCGGGCCTGGCGTGAAAGAGGTTTTGCAGACAGTGATTTTGCTGACGGTGGTTCAGATACATTTATTGATGCACTGATTGCCTGGGGAGATCGGGACAAGATTGTCAGACGATATGCAGAACACCGTGACAAGGGCGTTGACCACATTATTATCATTGCAGTGAAGGCAGACTTGCGAACCGAAGCTGGTTGGAAACAGATTGAAAGTCTTGTCGCGGCATCATGAGAGAGGCGGAAACCAGTCACTCAAAGAATTCTTGATAGAGATCTGATGATAGTCGATTTAGGCCTCTGCTCTTGAGGTTCGTTTTGACCGCCAGCTGAGCAGCTACACTTCAAGGTATTCACACATCATGATCGGGAATTCGAAATCCCTCATTCTGTCATCGGAAAAGTGTGTCATCGGAAAAGTGTGTCATCGGAAAAGTGCAGCTTCTGTGATCTGAGCCGACCTTCAATCTCTCTCATCACACCACACGACTTGCCAAACTCCTTGCCATCACCACCGGAGCCAATCCGAACGATGTAGTCGTTATCTACCCGATAAACATGATTAGCAATTCCGCCGGTCCCACGCTTGATGATTCCCGACGTTGGTAGGCCTGCCGCTTCAAGCACAACGGGCACGCTATGCCTCAGGTCGGCATCGTGATCAGTTATCGGTGAAAGAGAGTAAGCCGTCGTGTATTTTGTCCAACATTTTCACGAAGGTGCACCTGTATTCTAACATTCACTGTTAATTCCTGCTTCACCATCGAATTTACCGTTCTGCAGAAAGCTCAGAACTTCCCCGATTACAGCATCATTATTCATCATGAACGGGTGAGTTGCGGCCAATGCAATAAAACTGCACATGCCTTCCACTTTGGTACTCTCAACAGAGACCTTGCCATCGTCCGGGTTCGGCAGAAATGACGACAAAATCAAATTAACCGACTTTGTGCCAGCGATGATACCGAGTTCAAAGTTCACCGGTCCAAGTTGGACCGGCACACTGTCATCGTCCGTCCCCAGTTGCACACCAGCTGGTCCATTCAACAGTTCAAAGCCTGGTGTGTACTTCAGATGATCAACGACTTCACTGCCATTGTTCGGCGGTCCCAGCATGACAACCCGTTTAACATTGTCCGTTCTATGAGAGCTGTAGTACTGACGCACCAATATGCCACCTAGCGAATGTGTGACGAAATTAACCGGGTATGAATGAGTCAGTCGACATTCGTCAAGTCCAAGGGTCAATGCGAGTTCTGCCAGTGCTTCGATTTTCATTTTCCGTGATGGATAATCAATGTTGGCGACCCGATACCCTTTTTGTTCCAGCGTCGTTTCCAGTTTGCTCATTGAATCAGCTGTGCGCGCCAAACCGTGAAGCAAGATGACACACTCACTGGAAAATGCGGCAGTGGAATAGAGCAACACCATTGACATAACAATCATGGAATTCAATTTCATCATTTTAGAATTCTAGCCCCTCGGAATTCCTGAGACCAGCCTGGATCGTCTCAATACCACTCACAACCGTGAAGCAAGAACCTGATTGATGTCTCTCCCACTGTCTGATTAACTCACATTTCAACCTCAATCGGGTGCACAAGGCATCAGTGCAGAAGGGAATAACAAGAAGATGAAGCGACATTCGAAAATCACGCAGATAATAGGCACTTTATTTGCTTTATTGATTACCACCATGGCGGGTCAGTTAACCCATGCCCGACCCGGCGCAGACGATTTCATGAAGGGGTCACCTCCACCGCTGGAATCACGAGTGACTAAAGCAAACTGGTACGTCGGTCCACACAACCGCTGGGGGTTACAGCATGTTCGCGAAATAACACCAACCACTGAGATCTCTCGCGGGGAAGGCCCCGTTTCACCACTGCCAACGAATTCACAACCGATCAAGGATATTCCAGTTACTAATATTGAAGGTAAAGAAGTGACGATCGCTGACTGGCTCGTCGACAGTTACACAGATGGATTCCTCGTACTGCACAAAGGCAGCATCCTGACAGAAGTCTACATGAACAGCATGACCGAGAAGTCGTATCACAACTTCTTTTCCATGTCGAAATCATTTACCGGCAACCTGGCCGGTATCTTGGCGGGCCGTGGACTTCTGGATATGAACAACGTCGTCGCTTCATACGTGCCGGAAATGAAAGACAGCGCCTACGGTGATGCAACGGTTCGCCAGTTGATCGATATGACCATCGGCATCAGTTATTCGGAGGATTACGATGACCCGGATTCAGATGTATATCGCTACTCAAGAGGTGCCAATTCGAACCCTAATCCAGACGGGCTGACACTCTATGATTTACTGCCAGCCTTTAAGAAGGAGGGCGAGCACGGTCAGAAGTTTCGCTATGTCACGGCAAATACTGATGCCCTCGGCTGGGTCATCCAGCGAGCTGCAAATCGTCACCTCGCTGAGCTGCTCGCGACAGAAATCTGGGGCAAGCTTGGTGCGGAACGCGATGCCTATGTGATTTCGGACCTGAATGGCACACCGTTTCTGGGCGGTGGGCTGAATACCATCCTGCGCGATGCCGCACGATTTGGTCTCATGATGCAGCAGGGAGGATCTATCAATGGGGTACATGTGGTTCCTGCAGATTGGATCAAGGACATACAGACAAATTCGTTCAAGACGGGTTACCCCGGCATCAGTTATCGCAATCAATGGTGGGTCTATCCGGATCTGGACGCCTTTGCAGCAAGAGGTGTTGCAGGCCAGGAAATTATGATCATTCCTGAGCGGGAACTTGTGATCGTCAAACTGTCGTCCTGGCCGACCCTGAATGGGTACCANAAGGGAGGNCGGGCTTATGATCGACGAGCCACTNAAGCAATTATTGAGTACGTNGCNGGGTTNTAGTGGNTGGTGTCTGACANTGGGTCCCGGATAAGTGCTGCGCACTTTCCGGGCTGACGGGAAAATTGTTGTGACGATACACTTTCCGGGATGACGGGGTNGCCGGGATGGGAGNGAAGTCATTGATGAAGATCGCATTTGCCGGGACCGGCTATATCAGCANGGTGCATGCGCGAGCTGCNCANTCTNCCGGGCTTGATCTGGTCGCGGTAGTCAACCACCAGGTGGAATCGATGGTTGNGTTCGGNAATCAGTTTGGGATTGACCGGCACTATGNAACCGTGGAGGCCATGTTGGAAAATGGCGATGTCGATGCCCTGGTCGTGAGTACACCCAATTATCTGCATGCAGCACAAACCATCGCAGCGCTCGATGGTGGCGTGCACGTTATGGTCGAGAAACCAATGGCAATCAATGCGGGCGAAGCGATTCAGATGTGTGCGGCAGCCGAGAAGTCAGGTGCCACTCTGATGGTGGCACACTGCTGGCGCTTTGATCCGGAAGTTCTGTGGCTGAAGGAGCAATCAAAAAGGCTGGGAGACGTTATTCGAACCAGAGGTATTGGTGTGCATACTAACTGGGGCCCATCCGGCTGGTTTACACAGAAGAAATTTGCTGGTGGGGGTGCAATGGCAGACATGGGCATACATGCACTGGATACGGCTCGTTTCCTGCTGGGTGATCCCGCACCGGTATCGGTCTATGCAAATATCGGGACCTACTATAAAGACTATGATGTCGATGACACAGGCGTGATGATCGTCAAGTGGGATAACGGCAGTACTTCATACATTGAATCAGGCTGGTGGCAACCTCATGCTGATGGTCCCGAAGCNGCGACNCAGCTATATGGCACTAAAGGTTATGGGGAGCTCTTTCCAACTCGTCTGGAACTACCGGACAGNAGAGAGAACCGGGTGNATGNTATGGAATCCGGCTTCGAGTTTCCGCGCAGAGAGCACTGCCCGCAAAGTCTGTATGATGAACAAATGCAGTATTTTGTTGAGTGCATCACTAAGGATCAAACCCCGGTGCCTGGCGGACCGGAAGGACTAATCAACATGAAGATAGTGGACGCCGGGTACAGAAGTTCTGAAACGGGAGAGGTTGTGGAGATCAAATGACAAGTGAAACCGTACTACCAATGCCAGATATTTTTTCCTCGAAGCGAATTCTATGTATACAGCCGCACTACGATGACAATGATATTGGCGCGGCAGGTACGCTTGCCCTGCTCCAGGAAAAGGGTGCGGAGCTATACTATCTAACGGCAACCGATGATCTGATGGGTGTGGTGGACGCCTCTCTATCTGACGAGGACGCGGCGAGGGCACTAAAGCATGACCAGCATGCTGCCGGAGAAATTATCGGCGTAAAGGAGCAGGCCTGGTGCGGGTTTCCTGACGCTGGTGATTATGATTACTTTGCATTGCGCGCTGACTTTCTTAAGCACATTCGTATGATCAAACCCGATTTCGTGTTCACAGCTGATCCCTGGTTAACATACGAGGCGCATCGAGACCATATCCAGACTGGTCTCGCAGCATCCGAAGCCGTTATGTTTGCCGGTCTGACCAAGATCGCCTCGTCCGATCAAAAGGTTGATGCAGCCTATACCGGCCACAGGATCAACGGCGTCGCTTTTTACTTTACCAGAGAACCAAATTACGTCACCGATATCTCTTCTACCTGGGGAAAGAAGGTTTCATCCTTACGATGTTATAAAGCACAGTTTGAAGATGCAGGCATGGAACAACTGGTCAGATCTTTGACGACCATGTCAGAGCGAGTTGCAGAAGGACAAGCCTTTAACTACGGCGAACCTTTGAAAATTCTGCACCCGGGTGCACTGCATTGCGGTATCTAGACCGGTATCAGGTCGACGAGAACAGCTGATCCAGATTCGCCAGTCCTTCATCGATCAGATCAACTCCTACTTGAGGACCATAAAGACACATGCCTGTCTCATAACCTTCCCTGGGGTACTCGTCCGGGGTCAGCATATANCCTATGGAGTCGTTGCCGAGTCCGAGAATCAGGGGCGTACTGATGCCCTTTTCTCTTGCCTTTAATTTAAAGTCGATACTGAGTTCGGCAAACATCTCGCCAGGTATGGTGAGCATGGCCACATCATCCAGCCTGATCAGTGTCTGCTGAATCTGACCTGGATAGGTTTCATGAACATAGCTTTCCACGAATTCACGACCACGCCGTGAGAGAAGGAAAGGGCATCCGTCAGGAATCTGATAGGCCGGCAGATCAACCTGCTTTGAAAAGATCCCTAACTGCTCCGGATAGTGGTAAACCATATTGGGTTTCAGTTCTGTAACTCTGGACGATATTGCCAGGCCAAATGTTTCAGCTTCAGCAAAGCTAAGGGGGCCTGCACCGCAATCGGGGGCAAGATTCCCCTCGGCACCATTGCTGTACATGCAGACGCCACCGAGGGTTGCCGCTACTGACTCCTGCATATACCCCGCCCAATCTGCGCTGACCAGCATATTATCCGATCCCATCACTGTCCCATGAGCCGCCAGATTGACCAGTGTTGCAATAACATCCTCCTCATCAGTCACGAACTGAAGCACGATCATTTCATCATCGACCGGCATATCCCTCTCAATTGGTGCAGTAAAGCCACGCGTACCGTAATCATAAGATGGCACCCTGCGATTTCGAACCAGAGATCCGATATTAGTCTTCTGCATCGCGTAACGAGCTGGTTGAAGTTGTGATGTCGCCCTCCTCAGACCCTCGGCTAACTCACTGACACAGTGTTCATAGTATTCCTCCTGGTAGCATTTCCAGCCTGCTGTCATGTTTTGGCTGCGCTTCTGCAGGGCAGCGGGCGCTGAGTGAGTGTGGCTGGCACAAACAGCAAGAGATTCTCTTGTAATACCACCGACATCAGCCCTTTCTACAATAGCGTCCAGCAGCAACCCGTCTATCTGCAATATGTCCATCGTGATGATCACAGCGATGGTCTCGGCCTGTTCCAATACCAGAATCTTGCCGTACAGTGGATCGTGAACGCCTTCGGCGGTCTTGGATCCACGGGCGCCATAACCGTGCAAACGCAGCTCATAGGCATTCAGGTCAGGTGTTATGTCAACAGCGACAGCAGCAGCCTTAAATAANTTGTTAGACATTTTCTGCTCCTTTCTTNGTTACAAGTGCACGATTNGTTCAGTCACGCAGTTCATCGACATGTGCCAGGACTTTTTCAACCGCATCAGCAATATCCGATGTATCCTGCTCAGAACCGAGAAACGCTTCATGAAATATCCAGATATTTTCGTGGTTTGCGGCACGTTCTGCTTCAGGGCAATGAACTTCACGATAATCTACTTCACCTGACAAGTGCTTCTGAAAGAGAGGGGCACCAGTCTCGTCCAGTGGAAATATCTCACTTGAGTATATCGGCTCGTAAACAGAACCACTGCAGGGAACACCTTCCGCCCGCAGGGCACGGGTAAACCGATTCAGTGATACACCTTCATGCTCAGATTCAAGGTACTTGAAGATGAAGGCATAACCACTGCGCCTGGTCTCTCGTTTATCAATCTTAAGCACTTCAATCCCATCCAGGTCGCTCAGTCTTTTTTGCAGTATATCCTTGTTACGTTCTCTAACGGGTGCCTGCTCCTCGACCATGCGCTGGAACTGAGCCCGGAGCAATGTCGCCTGAAACTCAGTCATTCGCATGCTCCAGCCAAGTGACTGGTGTTTTTGTGAGTCACCAGGTCCGAGTCGGCCTGAGTTGATAAAGTACCTGGCCTTTTCAGCCAGTTCTGCATCGTTGGTTGTAACCAGCCCGCCCTCACCTGCTGTCAGCAATTTCGAAGCCTGAAAACTGAACGCACCGAATGTGCCGTGACTACCTACACCTCTGCCGTTCCATGCGCCGCCATGCATATGTGCGCAATCCTCTAACACAACCATGTCCTTTTTTGCGGCATAATCTTCGATCCAGCTCATGTCCGCCATTCTGCTACCAAGATGTACTGGCAGCACACCACGGGTACGATTGGTTGTCACATCTTCGATACTCCCTGGTCCAGTTGTCTTAATGCAGTATGTTGTCGGATCGACATCGGCAAACACGGGAGTTGCACCCACCAGCAGAACGCAACTNGCACTGGCAACGAACGTCAGTGCTGGCACAATTACCTCATCACCATAGCCGATTCCAGCGACTCTGAGCGCAACCATCAGTGCATCGGTACCACTACCCATCACCACCGAGTGACCGGCATCGTGATACTGCGCAAACTCGTTCTCAAATTCACGGGCCTGAGGTGAAGGCGGCGGGTAACCTCCCCAGTGACCAGATTCAAGCGTTGCACCAAGGGCTTCTTTTTCCGTTGCTCCCCACTGAGGCCACGTCGGATATGGTTTGGTTCTCACGGGGTTACCCCCGTTTATGGCAAGTACCGTCATTTGGATTCAGCCTGCAGAACAGTTAAGTTTTTCTGCTGAACACACTACTTGTTCAGCTATTCCATGGCAAATTCCACGTCCCTGACAGGGATAATAGCTTCGCTGCCAGCGTGCCAGTGATTCTCAAAGGATGGGTACTGTCAGGCATAAGTAACACTGTTGGATGGCTCAAAGGAATCTGTATGAGGCCTTGCCTGCACCTTAAACTTGTTGACAGATCGAATCAGTCGTATCAACTCCGTTCCGACTAGTGCACTGCACCAGTGTCAGAGAGCAGAGATCAACCATGCAGGATCAGATTCACATCTAAAACATACAGCATTTCTGTGCGTTCCTGACTGGCTGTCTCGATGCCTGTCGATTGAAAAAGCATCGTAGAAATACAACAAGAAGCAAACTAATAAAGCAGAATCGGTTAAGAAACCTTTGGGTAGAATGAAGAGGCTGCTGTTCAGTTTTGGCAGTCGAGAAGACGATGACGCCTGAAACGGCTGCTCTTCGAAGTGCGGCATTTTCAATTGACCCGACCAGGCACATGTAGCCCTCATCTTGAGCCCACGCATTTCATGACCTTTTCTATTCCATCGCCAGGGATGCCAGGACATCTGCTGTCCTGTCCCCGTCATATCCGAGGATTTCCATCAGTACATGAACGCTGTGTTCTCCCAGTTCCGGGTTTGCACGCAGCGTCCGGCCCGGTGTTTTTGAGAGCTTGAATCGGGTGCTCTCTACAACAAAGTCACCTGAACTGATATGGGGCACGGTAACAAAGTGTTCGCGGTGCTTCAGTTGCGGATCCTGCATGCATTCTGGTGAATTCTGCACCACATGGGCGGCAACGCCCGCTTCAATAAGTCGCGACTGAAGACTGTACTCTTCCTCTGACCGGGTCCAACCAGCTATCAGTTCATCAAGCTCAGTCTCCCTGCCTCTACGGACTTCTATACCTGATAGCGAGGTATCAGAGAGTGCCCTGGTAAATCCGGCAACCTCACAAAGAGACCGCCACGCTTCGTTAGACTGGCAAACAATGGCTATCCAGCGATCTTCTCCTTTTGCAGGATAAACCCCGTGTGGACAGAATTGCAGGTCATGGTTACCCATTCTGTGCCAGACATGGTCGTTAATTTCATAATCCAGAATTGCCGGGCTTAACATATGAATCGCTGCTTCGGCCTGTGATATGTCAATATGCTGTCCTTCACCGGTTTCTTTATGGTGCTCAAGGGCAGCTAACAATGAAGGAAGCATAAACTTTGGCGCGACGCTGTCAGTGTATGCAAGGTATGGACCTGCCGGTGATCTGTCCAACCAGCCGGTGAGATCATAAAATCCCGTCACCGCTGCGGCCATGTTGCCATAACCAGGCACCTGGGCCCTTGGTCCGGTCTGGCCCATCAGACAGCTAGATAGCATAATAATATCGGGATTTACTTCTTTTATGGTTTCGTAATCAAGGCCCCAGCCCTTCATCGCTTTCGGAGAGAAAGATTCTGTGACCACATCCGCCCAGCGAACCAGATCCAATATGACCTCCCTGCCAACGGGATTGGACGGATCAATGGTGACNCCCATTTTNCCCGCATTNAAATTGGCGAAAGGCAGNCCCATTTCTACTCCCGGTTCAGCATTCTTAAAATTCGGNGCGGCACGGGCAGGTTCCAGNCGCGTGCTGGATTCAACCTTAATCACAGTCGCGCCGTANTCTGAGAGTGCTCTGGTGAAAAATGGTCCGGCAATCACCCACATGAAATCCAGCACCTTGAGACCATCAAGAGGCAGTGACCCTGACGAAACGACTCTGTCTTGACCTGAAGAGTGGTTACTTCTTCGAATTGGCTCAGTAACTGTACGCAGCCCCGGCGCCGCTCCAGGAAGTTTCATCGGGGTTCCGGAGTATTTCGCAAACTCCCCTGGTGTACGAACAGTACGCTTTGCCGAATCGATGGAATCCTCCAGTTCGATCTCATGCCAGAATTGACGTGCTTCGAAATGTGGTTCATGCATCAGACCGGTAAGGTCCAGTGTAGGTGCGAGATACAGACCCCTGCGGATTCCTTCTTCGAACAGATTCTGCTGGGTGTGTCTGAGCGTGAACATCTCAATTTTCTTGCATAAGTCAAAATAGGTGTCTGGACTATGTTCACCGCTCGCTATGGCCATGACTCTCGCACCCCAGTCGATATCAACATCGTCCTGGGAGCAGCAGCCTTCTTCCTGAACCCACTTAAGCAAACGGCGGTTCGGTTCAGTGAATGCCGGTCCAAACAGAAACGTAATTGCGACATATCCGTCTTTGCATGGCCAGGTGAGTTGAGCAGGCAGCAGGCCTGCCAAACCACCCGCTGCTCGCTGAACCAATAAGCCACCATTGTTGGGTGCGACCAAAGTCGCCGACAGGGCAGCCTGAGTCGATGATTGCTGCGCAGATACATCGACGTGCTGACCTATACCAAACTGGTGGCGAGCCTGTAGTGCCACTAGCGCGGCACCAGCTGCATCCGCGCCTGCATGCAGGAAAGACTGGGGAACGCTGGTGCGAACCGGGGCACGATCAGCATCCCCTGCGAGGGCGTGGGCTCCACAAGAAGCCCAAACCGTTAAATCAGTCGCGGGCCAATCAGCTTTTGGCCCGGTCCTGCCGAATGGTGTAATTGAGACGACAATCAAATCACGATTGATCTTCGCTAAATCGTCGTACTCAAGACCTAATCGCCTCGCATCGTCATTCGAGAGTGATTCAATCAGGAAGTCCGACCCTTTCACCAGATTCAGGAGGTCAGCGCGACCGGCATCAGTTTCAAGATCCAGTTGCAGGGATTGCTTGCCGCGAGCATATGCCTGCCACCAGAGACCATCATCACTGTCCCCGGCAAAAGGTGGTATTTTGCGAACCGGTGACCCGCCAGGTGGTTCCACTGCAATCACCTCAGCGCCCAGATGGGCGAGGATATAACCGCAGAACATTCCCTGTTGATCGGTAAGGTCTAGCACTTTATAGGAGCTAAGCATAGGGAACCTTTGCGCTTTTTGTTGAAACTAAATCACGCTTCAGCACAATTATCAATCGAACCACAGTTGGGATCAGAGCAGAGTGGCACTTACTTAGGGAACGACTTGCAGCTAACGGCCTCATTTTGGCAAGGTCGCGAGTACAGAGCCCAGGTTCCTTTTTCGCGTAGTTCTGTAGCGCGCGAAGGCAGCAGCCGAAGCCGCAAAGCTGTCTGAACGAGTGGAGCACAGGGATGTGCGGAACGAGTATGCGAAAAGAGAAACCTGGGATCGGAACGTCTTTAGAGCACATGGGAAAGTAGAGCACATGGGAAAGTGCCATTCAGTTCAGAGTAAAGTGCCTGGTAAACGCTAGCGAACACCGGTTGGTTTAGATGCACCTTTCTCAATGATATTGGCGCTGGACACATAGAGACTCTGAGAAACAAAACTCTCCGTCTGCTCTGCCAGCTTTCGGCAGATATCGGCTTTAAGCGTCTTCGCAGCAAGTACATCTAGATCATCAGAGTTCGCTTTTGCCAAAACATCAATCACGTGCAGCGCCAGCTGTAACTTTCCTTCGTTCACAAGGTTGGTGGCACTATCGATGACAGCTCTGCGATCAGAGATAGCAGCCAGTACCGCGGCATTGGCATCATCAGGATTCGCTGGATGCAGATTTGTTGGATTGCGATCCCACCAGCCGGTCTCCGAACGGAATATATCGCGCACAATATAGTCTGCATACCCATAAGTGGGGGCCATCCAGGGTTGCTTAAACAATTCATCGGGATATTCAATCAGATGCAGAATTTCCTCGATGCTGTAACCCAGGTTAATAAACCTGATGGTTTCCTGATGCACCCAGCGCAACGCGGCCGAGGTTGCCGTCAATATTTTCTGTATCTTTTCCGGCTTCGTCAGATGAGGACCAAATTCCATGATGACTATTTCAGGCTGCAGTGCGGCCAGCCGATCCAGCGTATCAGCCCAGCGAATCGGATCTCTCAAAGTTCGCAGCGGCGTGCCAATGTTGGGAATACTGGGCGTGATGGCGGAACTGCCATAGAGCACTTTCTCATCTGGCAACCACAGAACTAATGTGTCATCAGTTTCGGAGGGAGCCCAGAGCAATTGAATACGACGACCTTTAGTACCCAGGGTCATCGCATCAGAAAAGGTTTCTGTCGGCATCGTCAGATCAAGAGGACCCTGAATCAAACCAATCGGTACCTTGAATTGAAACTCAATAAACATCTGCTGCAATGGAGCAGTATTTGCAAATCGTCGATAGCGCTTTACCAGATTCTCGTGAGCGATCAAACGGGGGACCGGATCCCCTCTTTCTGCAACATGCGCAAGCCAGGTATTCACCGCAGAGTTATAACCAAGGTGTCCATGGCTATAGACAATGGCATAGACAGGCGAGTCACTGATTGCGCGGAGGCGCTCAATCATTTCAAGCGCCTTGTTCTCGTTGTCTCCTGTATCCAACTGGACGATGCCATCATCCGTTTCAATACTTAAGGCATTTCCCATCCCGCCTAAAACATGTACTCCCGGCACGACCGTACCAATGTTACTCGGTGCGGTTACCGGGTTTCCCCTGTGTTTCTTTTTTTCCGTTGCCATAGCTACCAACCTGATATGAGTGACACCTGCGAAGTTCACCCTGCATCACTTCACAGTGCAGTATGTTGCTGATTAACAGAAGCAAACTACCACTTCTTAAGATCAGAAGTCAGCAAGTTTCATATGACCTCGAAAGCAGATCGGTGACAGCATGCCGCGTCACTTTTTAACAATCTTCATCGTTCATTGCTCAAACAGCGAGCGTCCCGTACTCTTTGTTACCTGAATTTCAAAACAATCAGACCAGGCACGATCCTGATCTGAAATGAGGAGGAGAATCAATGAAACCTGTCTGTCTGGTTATGGGTGCCGGAGCCGGTATCGGTGGCACAGTGGGTACCCGCTTTGCCAATGAGGGATACCATGCCGTGCTGTGTCGACGCAGTGACGAAGATGGTCTTAACAGGATGGTCGCAAGCATTGAGAGCGAGGGGGGTTCTGCATCGGGGTTTTTAGTGAATGCTGTTGAGCCTGAGGTCATTGAGGACCGCGTGGCGACTGTCGAGAAAGACATTGGCCCAATCGAAGTAGTGGTATTCAATCTGGGCGCCCAGATTGGCGACAGGGCGCTTAAGGATACCAGCTACAAGGCTTTTGAAATGGGCTGGCGAATGGCGACTTTTGCATTGTTTCGTATTGCACAGGCCGTGACTCCTCACATGGCAGAAAGAGCCAAAGGTACGATCCTTGTGACTTCAGCCACAGCGGCCGTGCGGGGTAACAGTGGCCAACACTCTCATGCCGCCGCAATGGGCGGGCGTCGAATGCTCTGCCAGTCCCTCAATGCTGAATTCGCTTCAAAGGGCATTCATGTCGCTCATATTCTGATTGATGGTGCAGTAGATGCACCGGATACCTTAGGAAAAATGCTGGGTCCCGAACGATTCCAGCAACTGAGGGAGACCCGCGGCATGGAGCACGACGGGTTAATGCTGCCAGACAGAATTGCCGACACCTATTTCCACATCGCCCGGCAACATCGATCGACCTGGACACATGAGATCGACATGCGATCCTTCACAGACAGGCCATGGTGGAACCACTGACGACTAACTATGAGTGATTTCTGCTAGTTGGTGACCTCGGACAAGACGTCATTTTCCAGAATCCTGGCGCCACGCATGATATTCCCAAACGCGTAGTTACCCTCGTGGCAGGCGTACTCGTAAACCCTCTCACCACTGGCGCGCCAGAGGTACTCACCCGTCCAGGGAGTCGTCCATACTTCTTCATCTTCAACGGTGAATCGATAGAGCAGATCGCCGTCTTCAGTTCGAGTAAATCGCTCGACGACGTGATTCCTTTCTGAACTTCCCCGCCTTCCAGCGAGTGGATGGAAGTTAATGGTGTCAACCACAAGTGTATCTCCTTCCCACCAGCCGATTGAATCACCCAGCCACTTCCTCATTGTGACAGGCAGATGCTCAGAGTTCATTCGAACGACACGTGCATCGTGCACCATTTCTATCAGAATCATCACGTGATCCTCGGTCTGCACAATCCGCTTGAAATTGTTGTAGAGACTGGGGAATGTCGGCGCTGCACCAGTAAAACCGAGCAGACATCGCTCAGCTGTGCCCCGTTGCTCCATGTTGTCATAAGGCCCGGGGCCATCCTGGCCTACCCACCACGCTGTGCCATCGTTTTCACGTCGAAAGTTTGCAAATAACTTGGCTCTCCTTGCCTGCGCCTCTTTGGTCATCGGTGGCATCTGCCCGTTTTTTGGATCAATGATGATCGATGTCCGAAATCTGCCATCGACACTAAAAGCATCTGAACCACGATCAATCCAAAAGGTGTTATAACCACCAACATTACCAGCAGCACCTCGCGAACCATCGCCACCATCTGGTGGTGCTTCGCGGTTCGGATCACTGTCGAGAGAACGACCTTCCAACAGAGTTCGCTCCGTCGCGGCGATCTCGTCAGCCTCTTCCATTGTCAAATACTGATTGTCACCAAATGCACTGGGTCGCACCAGCGGTGTCAGGGTAGCTGCATTATAGGTACCGGAGAGATCAGGGTGACCTGAGGCTGTTCTTGTGATTTCTCCAGAGGCCATCATGGCTGGCAGTACTGATAGCACGAAAGCGCTCTTTTGAAGGGTAGAAAGTATTATTCGATGGGACGAGAACATGGGTTTCCTCCGTCTGTTTGGCTAGTTGCTGTTAGAATTCAGCAAACTCGTCAAGAATTCAAGTGCCTGTCAATCGTTTTCGGTTGCAGCAGCGAAATCGAACTACTTCACCTCGATACAACCGGCATCGATAGACCGCTCTATTACTTCGATCTTCTGCCATTCGAATGCTGATCAACCTGAACGATCTTTGTCACACACTGGTAGTGGACAACGAATGTCTCCTAAGGGTTAAGGCGTATTCATCAAGACCAGATCCATCATGTTAAATATGCCCACATGCAGATTCAATCCGTCCATGCTGGCTGTGAGCTGGATCTTTCAGCCAAAAAACCGATCAAACAATCCACCCCAGACCTTCGAGGGTTTACCCGATCTTACTTCAACCCTGTCGGCGTGTTCACCAAGCCAGCGGATTGCTTTTGTTCCTATCCAGCGAATCGGTTCAGGTTCCCAGCGACGGGCAACATCGTTTACCCAGGCCAGTTCTGTGATAGGGGTTTGATTTTCAAGTACAAGGTCGACCAGTATTCTGGCAGCGAGATTCGAGGCGCCAACACCCTCCCCGGTATAGCCTCCGGCACTGCC
The DNA here is from genome assembly GCA_002725285.1 of Gammaproteobacteria bacterium. Taxonomy (GTDB): domain Bacteria; phylum Pseudomonadota; class Gammaproteobacteria; order Pseudomonadales; family Azotimanducaceae; genus JAHRVQ01. The sequence continues at coordinate 36,016 of PBRC01000049.1, forward strand.
TGTCCCCGTTTGCTTATCAAAGACGACTGATGGCCGCCAGTGTCTTGGCGCACCCATCAGTCCACCCCATCGATCAGTCACTCGATATCCAGCCAGTATCGGGAACAAATCCCGCAGTGTCTGTTCTACAAAATCAAGGCTCGGATCATCCGGTGGAATCACTGCTTTACGCTCTGAGCCAAAGTAGTAGCCTCCTCTTCCACCGAATGCAAACCGATTATCCAAAGTGCGTTGCCCATATATTGTGGTGCGTCGGTTATCTCCAAAAGTCTCTCTATTCCTTAATCCGATTTCATTCCAGACTGAATTTGGAAGCGGTTCAGTTGCGACCATCATGGAATATACAGGCAGCATTTCACGCTCGTGCCCCTTTATGGATTCGGTGTAGCCTTCAGTTGCTCTTAGAACTACGGGTGCGCTGACTTGTCCGCGAACCGTGTCGATCTTCCCGTGCCCGTAGCTGGTAACGGCTGTCTGTTCAAATATCTTGACGCCCTTCTTCCTGACAACATTACCCAGTCCGCGAACAAGCCTGGCGGGGTGAATGGAGGCGCAATGGGGTGTATAGACTGCGCCGAAGTTCGGCGTCATATTGAGTCGCCTTTTTGATTCCGCTTCATCGAGCCAGACGAAGTCCTCTTCGGAGAATCCCGCCTTGTGACGTTCAGCAACCTTCGCCTGCATCCGTTCCACTTCAAATGGCCTGGTCGCAACCGTTAATGTGCCACCTTTTGCAAAATGGCAGTCAATATTCTCTCCCTGGCAGACTCTGCCGATCTCATCGACGGTTTCTTCCATTGCACGCGCTACCGCCATGCCTTTTTCGATGGTTTTTGGCTTCTGAATCATTTCATCGATACCCATGGCCCATCCCATACACCAACCACCATTGCGCCCGCTTGCGCCGAAGCCAACCGAATTTGCTTCAAATACGGCGACATTCAAGTCAGGTTTTGCTTTATTCAGATAATAGGCGGTCCAAAGACCTGTAAACCCAGCACCTATTATTGCAACGTCAACCTGAGGTGGCAGCTCTTCTGGTGGTTCCGGCGGGGTAAGTTCATCCAGAGATGCAAACCAGAAACTGCCGTTATCATAGGGTTCACTCATATCTGTTCCTTGGCATTAGTCACTGCAATCAAGTTTGAATGGCAGGTTCATCCGACTCAAGAAACTGTTTTTTCACCTGTCCATTTCGCAGCCTACCCCGCATTTGCCACGGCTTCAATCACGGCCGAGTCTTAATCGAACTCTTGGCTCTAATCTGTTGACATTCAGCTTTATGGTATCAAAACAGTTTTTCTGCAAAGGAAGATAAATCATAGGCAAGATTTTCCTTATGTTAGCCATGTCGCTACTGGCAGGTTGGGCTTCGACGGAAAGCGCGGACGATGAACCCGCCCAATATCTCGGCAAGAACGTCAAGGATGTGACCGCATAAATTGGTAAACCTTCAAACGTTTTTAACATGCAGGGCTGAACCTGGCACTATATCTGGACTACAAAGTCCGGATTCTCCGGGACAAATACCAGTGTAATGGGTGTTGCCATCTCCGGGCGTAAGCGCAGAGAATGCAGGCGAACACTCGTGGTTAATAACTAAAAATATGCTCGTTAACCGCTTGCAGGTCTCCTGCGCTACTTGGTAGGGTTCCGCCATGGCGAAGCATACAAAAGATCCAATAAACTTTTCTTTCGAAGCTCATCCTTCAACGTATCGACACATCCAAATGGAAGTGAACGGTGCTGTGGCAACCCTTAAGCTCAACATTCAAGAGCAAAGCGGGATGGTGGACGGGTATGATCTAAAACTGAACTCCTACGACATCGGCGTGGACCTAGAGTTGGCCGATGCAGTAAATCGGCTGCGTTTTGAACACCCAGAAGTAGGGTCGGTGATCATAACCAGCGCTTTGGACGGGGTCTTTTCCTCGGGTGCCAACATCTTTATGCTGGGCTCCTCCTCGCACGCGTTCAAAGTTAATTTCTGCAAGTTCACCAACGAGACTCGACTGTCCATCGAAGATGCCACAGCGTTCAGCGGCCAAACATACATCGCGGCATTGAACGGGATTGCGTCGGGTGGTGGTTATGAGTTGCCGCTGGCCTGTGAAGAGATCTATCTGGTGGACGACCGACGGGCCGCAGTCTCATTGCCAGAAGTCCCCTACCTGGGTGTTTTGCCCGGAACAGGTGGTCTGACGCGGGTAGTGGACAAACGCAAAGTTCGCCGAGACCTGGCTGACATTTTTTGCACACTGGCCGAAGGAATCAAAGGCAAGCGAGCCGTCAAATGGGGCCTGGTCGATGCGGTCTTTCCACCGTCCAAGTTTAATGAGGCCATCACCGAACGTGCAACTGCACTGGCCGACGGTGGCCACCCGGACCGCAAGGGTGTTGCACTAGAAGCGTTGAATCCCACCATCGACGAAGAGGGGATTCATTACCAGCACGTGAAGTTGCTCTGGGACGAAACCCCGCGGACGGCTCGATTGGAATTAACGGTCCCAGACGACATCACTGCCCTGCCCGAAGATGCTGCAACCGTGGGTTGCAGTTGGTTTCCGTTACAAGCCTTCCGCGAGATGGACGACGCCTTGCTTCGATTGCGTTTCCAGCATCCAGAAATCGGCTTGGTTTTGCTCAAGACCAAAGGCGCCATCGCCAACGTAGTCCGATTGGACAATGAGATTATGGCCCGACAAGGGCACTGGTTTGTACGAGAGGTCCTTCTGCTGATGAAGCGCGTTCTGAAACGACTCGACATGTCGGCCAAGAGCTTTTTTGCTCTCATTGACGAAGGCTCCTGCTTTGCTGGCTCGCTGCTGGAATTGGCGCTGGCCGCAGACCGCAGCTATATGCTGGAAGAAGACGGCGTACAACTAGCAGTCAGCCCCTTGAATGGTGGTCTATTGCCCATGGGAAATGGACTGACGCGACTTCAGACACGGTTCTTGAACGCACCGGAACATGTAGACAAGGTCCTCTCCAATACCGAGCCAATGGAAGCCATAGATGCGGAGGACGCAGGTATGGTCACCACGGCCTATGATGGCATTGGCTGGGAAGATGAGCTTCGACTCGCCATTGAAGAGAGGGTCAGCATGTCCCCGGATGCCTTGACGGGGATGGAAGCCAATTTGCGGTACGCCGGGCCAGAGACCATGGAAACCAAAATCTTTGGCCGACTTACTGCATGGCAGAACTGGATTTTCCAACGCCCTAACACAGTGGGTGAAAAAGGTGCCTTGACCCTATATGGCGAACCCGAGAGCGCCGAATTCGACTTCCGGAGAACTTAATCGATGAATGTTTCACTGAGCGAAAAAATACCAAACAACGTCAATCTATCCTCCGACCGTAAGCTGCAAAAAGCCCTCGAAGCATGGTTGCCCAACTACATCGACTGGTGGCGCGCCATGGGGCCCGAAGGGTTTCAGGAAGATCAAATCTACCTGCGTACCGCCATCAGCGTTGAGAAAGGCGGTTGGGCACACTTCGATTACGTGAAGATGCCGGACTATCGCTGGGGAATCTTTTTAGCGCCTCCCTCCGGTGACAACAAGATTGGCTTTGGTGACCACCTTGGAAAAGACGTATGGGCCACCGTCCCGGGCGAATACCGCAAAGAACTGCGGCGCATCATTGTGACCCAAGCCGATACCGAACCCGCATCTGTCGAACAACAACGCCTTTTGGGCCAAACCGCGCCCAGCCTCTATGACCTTCGAAACCTGTTTCAAGTCAACGTCGAAGAAGGTCGTCACCTGTGGGCAATGGTGTACCTGCTCCATTCATATTTTGGACGGGATGGCCGAGAAGAGGCAGAAGACTTGCTCATTCGTCGCTCCGGCCACACGGACTCACCCCGGATTTTGGAAGCCTTTAACAAACCCATTTTGGACTGGCTGGCCTTCTTCTGTTTCACGATGTTCATGGACAGAGACGGCAAGTATCAACTCTACGCTTTGGCTGAAAGCGCGTTCGACCCGTTGGCTCGATCCACACAGTTCATGATCACTGAAGAGGCCCACCATATGTTTGTGGGAGACACAGGTCTGCAACGCGTGATCCGACGGACAGCAGAGCTCATGAAAGAGTCCCCAGCGGAGAACGTTCGTTCGCGTGGCGGGATCCCCTTGGACATCATTCAAAAATACATCAACGAATGGTTCACCGCGACACTGGACCTGTTTGGCGGCGATGACTCATCCAACGCAGCCACCTACTTCGCGCAAGGGTTGAAGGGCCGCTACAAGGAGTCTTCATCCAAACGGTACCTGAACCACACGGCCATGGACGAAATCTATTCAATGGACATCCCGAACTCCAAGGGCCAAATGTCCAGCCATGAAATCCCCATGCGACGTGCCATGAACACCGTTTTGCAAGACGCATACATCGAAGACTGCGAAAAATCCTTGACAAGGTGGAACAAGACACTCGGGGATTGTGGTTTATCCGACCAACTCACCCTGCCCTCGCGGCGGTTCAACCGATTGCAAGGCGTGTACTCTAACCATCGGTTCGACATGCATGGCGACCTAGTCTCCGAAGAGCAATGGAAGAAAATACGCCCAGACGCATTACCGACAACGGAGGATTACGAGTACGTACAATCCGTCATGATTCCCGTCCTGGGGCCGGGCAAATTCGCGAACTGGATTGCCCCACCCAAACGAGGTATCAACAGTCAGGCCCTGGACTTCGAATATGTTCGTTTCGAAAGAAAGAACTAAGACCATGAATACGTTGAAGAGCTATGTTGAAGAGCTATGTAGAAGGCAAGTGGGTCGCGGGACAGGGCCAAGGGCGTGAGGGAGGAAGAGGAGTTACTGCCGCTGCTGCCAGCGCGTGCTTTGTTTTCTGAAGAGGAGGAAGTACGCCTGACTGGTTAAGATGTGTTTGCCGCTCATGCGCCCGAGGAACTCAGGAATCTTCCTTTTGCACTCAGGACCAGGATCACGATGCCTTGAATGCGATAGACGAAGTCGCCCAGGGGTTTTGGCGCAACGTACTTGAAAAGCTAGCCGCGGATGTTCGCCAGGGTGTTGCGATGCTGCAGGAGGGCCTACAAAGGCGTAATAGCTCCAAGCGATTCAGGATTATATTGGCGAGTAACACCAATATTTAATACCTCGTCTGAAAAATATGGCTGGTTAAACCACAAAGTATTTGTGGGTAAATCCAAATAGGTTGAAGGGAAAGTAGCCTACGATATCTTCGAGATATTGTAAGTATTCTTGGGGCCGCTGGGTTACCGATCAGCGCAAGGCGCTGGTTTCTTCAGACATCTCAGCCCCTGACCTTTTTGACCTCCGCCATCATCATGAATAGATCAATCGCATTCGCAGGTTCTTCACTCTGACTGTATTCCCGATATAGCGTATCAACATTGACCGCGATCCGTTCTCGATCCCCCCAGGATTCAAAATCACTGAAAGCAATGTCGAGAGCAGCATCCAACACAGATAAACCTGCGTCGTAACGCTTTCTCGCTTCCTGATCAATATAGACCAGGTATTCCTGTACTCGTTTTACACCCTTACTATCTGTAATGGGTCCATGACCCGGTACTATCACCTCTGCATTCATCTCGACAATGAGGTCACATGCCTTGATCCAGTTTGAGATCGGTCCGGCCCACATAAGGGGAGTCCCGTCGACAAACAGTATGTCCCCGGTATAGACAGTTCCGAATTCAGGTACATGTACCAGGACATCCCCTCTGGTATGTGCCGGTCCCACTTCAATCAAATTTACCTTCTTATCCCCCACGGATAAATTGAGTTCACCGGTAAAAGTTCGGGTCGGTAACTTCTCTGCTACATCGCTGAAATCGAACGCACCAAATGACTCAAGGAAAAACTCACCTGCTTCGCCCATGTCCGGTGCCATTTGCATCAATCCCTGTAATGTTTCTGCCGAGGTCACTTCCATTTCTGCCGCACTGGCCTCGGATGCAATAATCTCAGCCCTTGTACAAAGACCGTTGCCATGGGTGTGATCGCCATTGGAGTGAGTATTGACCAGGGTTCCAATGCTATCGGCTCGAACGCCAGACGCATCTGCCATCGTCGACAACATCTCTCTCGTTAATCTCGCATCAAACAGGGTATCGACCAACAAAGACTGGTCCCCGTCAACAATCAAACCAGCATTCGACCAGCCCCAGCCACCATCCGGTTGCAGATAGGCGTATATACCATTACCGGTTTCTACCAAACCTTTTTTGTATGTCCAGGACTCTGCTGCCATATCTCCTCCATGGGTTACGCTTACCGGGCATGAAAAGCAATTCCGAGCCGCTGGTCAAGGGTAGAACCCATTCATATTCGGGTATGACTCAAAATGTCTTTTGACGGCACTTATCAGATCGTCTTTCCCAGGGTCCCTGGAAAGGCTGTCGCCTGGAAATCCTTACACCCGGAGGACGCAGAGCTGCACAGAGATACATGAAGAGTGGTTAGTGCCAATCCGGACGTCAATCCAGTCAGGGCTGAGTCACATCGATGTCGTCTCCACCAACTGGCAGGGTGAACCACATACCATCGTTGGTCAGCAATACGTTATCTGGCAAATCACGCTCGTAAATCTTCTCCATAACGATATTCGCCTGTGGTGGAACCATATGATAGAAACCCACCATCGAACCGGTTGATTCAGCCATTTTAATGAGACTTGTCGTTGACGCGTGATAATCCCTGACATCTCGCAAGACCTTTGCATTTCGGTTCATGCCAAACCTGTCGGCAGTCTCTGCCAGTGCGTCGATAATGGTCAACGACAATGCATCGGTTAAAATCAGATCTGCCTGATCTGCGTTCCTGATCACATCGTCCGTGATAACCGTGTCACCCGTCACCAAAACCGATCTGTCTTTGTAATCAATGCGATATCCCACAGCAGGATGAACCGGGCTATGACCAGCTTTGAACGCTGAGATCTTAATATCCCCGGTGCTGACTACCACGCCAATTGTCACAGGATGTGATTCGAGCACACCAAGTTCAGGTGGCTAAAGATCGCTGCCATGGTGGGCCACACGGTAGCTCACATCGAGTTCATAGGTTTGGTTTACTCCTTCGACAACCTGTTTGACGCCTTCTGGCCAATAGACAGCCAGAGGATGTTCTCTCCCCTGCACCCAGGAGTTGAGATTGAGCTCGTACAGCTCAGCGATATGGTCAGAATGGAAGTGAGTGAGTAAAACGCCATCCAGCCTTTGAGTCGGTAACCTTGCCGTCATTATATTCAGGGTTGAACCAGCACCGGAATCAATCACGAAGAAGTGTTCCGGTGATAACACCGCGATACAGGCCTGTGCTCTGCCCTAGGCAGGCAAAGGCGAAGAACTGCCACAGACGAATACTCTTAGAGCATCTCCATCTTCAATGCCAGCTCCAGACATCATTACTGCTGCACCTTGCTTGAGCAGGATATTTTGTCCCCATTCTGTATTGAGGAAAATGGCTGCCAGTGCTAACAGTCCTAGTATGATGCCGCAGAATGAGGCCAGTATTTTTTCATGGTTGGGTCCCGGATGGATTCATAATTCTTTCAGGGTGGATCCCAGATAAGCCTTTGGCTTTCCGGGATGGTGCCATTTTTGATGGCACCATCCTTGGCGGTGAGGGCATCATTTTATTGGGTTTGCTATCATGAAATCTACGATTACCTGGGCAACCTCTGGTCCGGCGTCTTCCTGCAGAAAGTGACCAGCGCCTTTGATGGTTGCATGATTCTGTCCCTGCGCACCGGCAACTTCTTCCTGAAATCGCTTATATCCACCCGCTGAGACCGGGTCTGAATCGCTGAAGGCGGTCAGGAAGGGCTTGTCGAATGCAGCGAGTATTTCCCAGGCCTTTCTGTTATTGGGAATCTCAGGGCCATCGGGATAGATTGGCACCAGACTCGGGAACTGCCTTGCACCCTGCATGTATTCTTCTGAAGGAAAAGGTGCATCATAAGCCTGTTTCTGTTCCTCGGATAACAACCCATCAAGGGTGCTCATACCAACGACATCTGAAACCACGAAGTCAGGATATTCATCACAGAATTTGATCCAGTACATAAACCCCATGCCATTCTCGTTGGCTCTCAGCTTTTCACCCATCTCCGCTGGCGGCAGGGCTGGAATGGTCTTGTACATTTCATGCATGGGAGCCGCCATTTCATCCGGGATACCCTTTGCATCTGGTAAACCCGTATTGGCAGCAACGGCTCTCGCAAATCGATCCGTATTCTCTGTTAGCACCCGCAGGCCAATCAGGCCACCCCAGTCCTGTCCCACTAGTGTCATATTGGTCAGATCCAATTCACCCACGAACGTATTTATCCAACTCACATGATTTGCATAGGTGTAGTCGTCTCGTGAAGTTGGTTTATCGGACTTGCCAAACCCGACCATGTCAGGCGCAATGACACGGTATCCGGCTTCTACAAATACAGGGATCATTTTCCGGTACAGATAGGACCAGGTGGGTTGACCGTGCAAACACAAGACCACTTCACCTTCGCCCTCATCAACATAATGAATTCTAAGCTGACCACCTTCACCGTCATCTACATTGACGTAATTCGGCTTGTAGGAGTAATCAGCCAGATTCGAGAAACGTTCTTCCGGTGTTCTGATAATTCGCATTATCTCTTTCCTGTATTGAGTTCTTCAGTTTGTCTGATACGATTCTTTGATCGACCAAATACTAATCTGATGCTTCCACTGTGCGCTGCAATATTTCTTCATCTAGCGGAGAATCGGCGGTAACCAATTACCGAAATGATCAACGCAGAAAACACCATCAGTATTGGCACAATGCCAGGCATTCGGTTTTTGATTCCGTAAAACAACACCTGACGGCGCTGGTCATAATCATCAGGAACCGGCACCACGTTAAAGTCATCAACGTACTGCCTGTAATCAGCCATCATCGCTTCAAACTTTTCTGACTCATCTGTTTTTAAATCCTCTGTTTCGCCAGGGTCATCCGTCAGATTATAAAGATGCCAGGCTCCATCACCTATAGGTCCTCGATTTTTCAGAATCTTGTATTTCCCTTTGAACAACGCGGCATTACCTCCCAGTTCATAGCCAATGGGTTCATCTTCGCGATAAACACTTAAGGCTGTCTGATTCAGCAACGGCACCAGGCTGTGCCCGGTAAACCTTTCTACAGTTTCACCCCTGAACCTACCCTGCGGATCATCAACCTCAGCCAACTGCAGTATCGTCGGTACAATATCTGTCACAAACGAAAAAGCATCGGTAACACCGCTCTTCAAAGGAGAATCAGTCCCGGAGATTATCATTGGCACTCGCATGCCACCTTCCCCGGCAAAAAATTTGTACCAGGCGAACGGTGAAGCTGCAGCACTCGCAAAACTGGGACCAATGACAGAGTAGCTGCCCTTCTCACCGAGTGTTTCATACTCGGTATTGTAGTTATTTGATGACATCCAGTATTTAAAGAAACCATCTCCGAGGCTTGAACCAGACTGGATTGGATTGCTGGGTTCAGCACCATTGTCTGAGATAAAAATAAAAATGGTATTATCAAACTGATCAGTCAGTTTCAGATAATCAATCAGCCTGCCAATCTGAACGTCCATAGCATCAATCATACCCGCGTACACAGCCATTGCCTTTGACCGATAACGTTTTTCATCATCGCTTAGTGATCCCCAATCCAGTGTCGTTGGCATCTCTGCTAATTCAACACCGTCTCCAACGACACCAGACTTAATAGCGCCTTGATATCGCTCCTGGCGAAGCTGATTCCAGCCTATGTCATACTGACCCAGGTATTTTTCTGTATATTCTCTCGGTGCCTGCACCGGAATGTGCACTGCCTGGAATGCCACATAGGAAAAGAAAGGTTTTTGGTCATCAAGATTACTGCCGATGTATTCAATCGTCTTGTCAATGAAGTACTCAGATGAATAGAAGTCTTCGGGGAGGGTTGTCTCAATACCGTCCTCAAACCAATTTGCCCTGGTATAGATCGGTATGTAGGGTTTTTGTTCCCAGTTGTCAGCACCAGTATCTGCCATGGTCAGGGCTCGTTCAAAACCACGGCTACTGGGTAAAAGATCCGGTGACTTACCCAGGTGCCACTTCCCCGTCATGTAAGTATGATACCCGGCTTCGAACAGCAAGGTTGCCACGGTAACGACATTCTTGCTCAAGGTTCCTGCGTAACCTGGTTTTCCCCGCATATCTGAAGTAAGTGATTCAGGCATATTGGCAACCCCGGCTCGATGACTATCGACGCCTGACATCAGCATCGCACGCGTTGGCGCGCAACTCGCAGCAGTATGGTAATTTGAGAATCTCACTCCCTGGCTGGCCAACTCATCAAGGTTAGGTGTATGCACCTCACTTCCGTAACTGCCAAGATCACTGAATCCGAGATCATCCGCCAACAACAACACAATGTTGGGACGACTGCCTAAGGCAAAAGAACTCCAACATACGATGGTACTAAGCAGAAACCAGCTTCCGCGCAAATCTGCTACTCACCAGATCTGTCGAGAAAAAACGCGCAGGTACACAACCATACGGTCAGAATGATCTCGGCGATAATAAACTGGGTTGCCATGCCTGCGTCGTTCAACACCGCTGCGGCTACCCTAAATACGGCTGCCCCACCTAAAAACATCGCAGCTGCATACAGCCATTGGCCTTGCGCTCGATATGCCCCAAGAAAAATCAACACCGTAACGCCAATGAAAAATGATGCAAAGTCACCCAACTGGGTACTCCGACCAATTCCATCCAACAGCACCATACCCAAGCTTTCTGTGGCCTGCTCCGGTTGAAATATAAAACCGGTCCCGTTCAACAACATTGGGATTCCCGGTAACGCTGCTACTACTCTCAGAATGTTCTTCTTCATTTTCTAGTCCTCAAACAATTGCTCACAACCACTTCCTTTGAGAATGCCATTTACTGCATCCTGGTCATTTTGACTTAATCCTGCATATTCTTCTCTTATCCACTGCAGACATTTTCCCTGATAAGGAAAGGTTGGTTGCACCCAGGGACGACCATCAATTTCTGTTTCCATCTGGTTGTCGTCGTTCATAAGAGCCCTGGCATTGGCAATAAGAGCAGGCACATAAACTCGCCCCACCTCTGCCAGAAACTCACCCAGTACCGATTTAGCATCATCACGAGTCAGGAAACCACCTGCTTCTGCTGGCGTTCCGGAAAGATCATCAACTACATCTGTCCAGGCATAGACTCGCGGTGCCTGTTCAAGGCAGATAGCCGAGGGTGTTGGGTCAAATTTTGCCAGCTGGGTTAGTTGTGCATAGACTGCAAAATCCGCCGAGCCAGGTCGCTGACCCATCAGGAATGGCTGCTTCTGAACGATTCTATCCATAATACCAAGAAACCGACAATAGCTGTCTTCAATCACCGGTGCGGTTACATCATTGGATCCCACAACGTATAACCGCGAAATCTGACGGTCGGAAACAAACTNACCCATTTGGGTCAGATGTTCTTCGGGCGTGCTCAATCCAGTCCATCTCGGCANGATCTTGCCTGCCATGGCAATATCTGCATCNTAGTACCAGCGGTAGTGAAACATAGCTTTGGTCAGCCACTCATCACCGTAGTCTTCGAGCAAATAGTTAACAAAAGCCATCACGGGGTCGGTCGGAACGGTACCACGCCCTTCAAATTCATCTTCAAATCTCCGAATCAAGGGTGTCGAATCAACCACCGCTTCGAGATCCCCTGCATCATCGGGTAAGTAAAAGGTCGGCAGCAGATTCACCTTGGCCGCTGGCAACGAGGAATCAGCCGCCTGATCGCCAAGCAGGAGTTGATATGGAATATGTCGATACCGTAACAATGCAAGCATCTTGCGTGTATAAGGTGATCCAGGGACACCTTTGAAAAGTAGTGGAACCGGCAGGACCATTGANTTATCCGTTGTTTTTTTCAGCAGCAGATAGTAATGATATTCATTAAATTAGGCAATGGCTACTGACCAGCAGTACTCGANCTTTGTGCCTATAGGACTAAATCAGGTAGTCTCGTTNGATTTGATAGCCATGGCAGACAGTTGAGCCTTCAAGAGACAGATTTCGTAATCATCGGTGCCGGTTCGGCTGGATGTGTCCTGGCCAACCGCCTGTCAGAACACAGCAAGGTTACTCTAATTGAGGCGGGNCCAGCTGATCATCAGTGGGATTTCCGTCTTCACATGCCGGCCGCTCTGTCTATGGTGCTGGCGAATGACCGTTACAACTGGTTCTACCATTCTGAACCAGAACCAGGTCTGAACAACAGAAAAACCTACTGTCCTCGGGGTAGAGTTCTTGGGGGTTCCTCTTCGATCAACGGCATGGTTTACATCCGAGGTAATCCCGGGGACTTTGAGCAGTGGGCTGGAAATCCCGGACTCGAAAATTGGCGATACGAGGACTGTCTTCCTTTTTTTAAAAAAGCCGAAACCTGTTCACACGGGGACTCCCAGTTCAGAGGTCGTGACGGTCCTATCCATATCCGTCGAGCGGATGCCGACAATCCGCTGTTCAAGGCCTGGTTGAAAGCAGGCCCACAAGCTGGCTTTCTTTCTACAGAAGACATTAATGGAGAACAGCAGGAAGGATTCGGTGTTTTCGATCAGACCATCAGATCGGGAAAGAGATTTTCCGCTGCACAAGGCTATCTGCNACCCATTTCCAATCGGGGNAACCTTTCAATCCTCAAGAAATCACATGTGACAAGAATCGTCATTGAGAATCACCTGGCTGCAGGTGTGGAATTTCTGTCTTCAGGTCAACTGCAGACAATTCGGGCCAGACGCGAAGTTATCCTGTGTGGTGGCGCCATCAACTCACCACAGCTCCTTATGTTATCCGGTATCGGTGACGGCGCNACNCTGACCGGGTTGGGTATCCCCGTTATCAGCGACTTNCCAGGCGTTGGTCAAAATCTTCAGGACCACCTGGAGATATACGTTCAGTACGAGTGCAGGCAGCCGGTTTCNATTTATCCNGCGGTTAAATGGTACAACAAACCACTGATTGGNCTGCAATGGTATCTGACAAACTCAGGTCCCGGCGCAACTAATCATTTTGAGGCAGGTGCTTTTCTGAGAAGCAATGACCGCGCNGCGTACCCAGATCTGCANTTCCACTTCTTGCCAGTCGCCATGGACTATGACGGCAAGCAGANATTTGAAGGTCACGGTTTCCAGGCACATGTTGGACCNATGAAACCAACCAGTCGGGGTTCAGTCACGCTGCAATCCAGGGATCCGACAATGCCGCCAAGAATCCTGTTTAACTACAATACGACACCAGAAGACCAGGATGTAATGCGAAAAGGTATTCGACTGGTACGAGAAATTGTCTTGCAGGACGCATTTAATCCTTATCGAGGCAAAGAAATCAGACCCGGACCCGAGTGTTCAACCGACAAGGCGCTCAATGAATTCATTCGCCAAAAAAGTGAAAGCGCCTACCACCCAAGCTGCAGCTGTAAGATGGGCGAAGACAACCTTGCCGTCGTAGACACCACTGCTCGTGTCCATGGCGTCGATAGCTTGCGAGTGGTTGATGCCTCAGTTTTTCCGGCAATTACCAACGGCAATCTCAATGCACCTGTCATCATGCTGGCGGAGAAAATCTCTGATGCGATTCTGNGTGATCACAGCTGACCCAAAGATCCTGAACCCACANGCCCTTGCTGCGGAATTCGTTTAGATCATNTTTAGGAAAACAGGAGTGAAAACTAGGATTCGGTTCCTGGATCTGTGTAGTTATACCCGGCGACGCGATCCCTGCCCCAATNAACCGCAAACTGCAACGCCNGATTAGCATGATCAATCAGATCATCGGGTGATTCAGTNCCGTGATAGCAGGTGATACCGCCTGACACTGTGATCTTCATGTCATCCTGGTCGNTGNCCCGGATTTGACTGATTAACTGACTAATTCGATTAATAATGNTGAGTGCATCCCCCTCACCACAACCTGACAGAACCAGGCCGAATTTGTCCGTCTCAAGGCGAGCAATAACATCCACNTCACGAAGAGCCGCTTTGACGGTACGAGAAAACAACTGAAGGACCNCATTGCCTCGGGCNAGTCCCTGGGTGTCGATAATGTTCGAAAACTGATCGACCTGGGTGACGGCGACCGTGAATTCATACACCCCGCGCTCGCTCATGGCGCTATGCTGAATCAGCAAATCAAGAAAATGCCGTTTATTGGAGCANCCCGTAAGCTCATCCATCGTCGTCACTTCANTNAATTTTGTCTTGAGGTCTGAAAGTTCTTCTTCTTTTGCTTTTAGTTCAAGAGCTGTCGATTCGCTGTCNTCCCATAATTTCTTAATGGTGACGTTTACCANAACTATCGGCNCAATCATGGCAAGTGCAATACCAACACCNACCNTCAGACCTTCAGTCAAGCCAANTTNCGGCAAAANAAAAAGTACCAGGGCACAAAANACANGCGTGTTAAGTGCNAACACCAGGTATATTCGAGACTTNTGCATTCGGCTTTTTTTAGTTNTTGCCGGCTTTCTCAGCCTATGTGATTAAGAGATAATAATGCGATCACACNTCATTACAAGACGCTATCANTAAACACTNGAGTGCCCCTATATGACAACATTCTTCTTNTTTCTGGCCCTTGTGTTCGGCTNGTTGGCCTATAACCTCTATCACCCTGNTTATCGCACATTACACATGACGACATTCAGTTTTCTGGCCGGATGGCTGATCGGCGAGCTTGCCCTGCANCATATAATTTTGCANGTCATCATTGTNNNNCTGTTCGTCTGGAACGGCTCAGTGACGGGCTTTCTAGGTGGATTAGGCTTTCTGGTCTGCATCACCAGCTGGTCTGCAATGGCTTATTTCTACCTTTCAAGCGAGGTCGCCAGGGAGAATATTGAAACTGGCCTGCAGGCGGACCTCGGATTCGATTATCGCTCTAACATCAACACCTCATTCAGGGACAAGTTCCCTGCCGCTCCCAACTACGAGAAGATCAAGGATCCACGCAACAATATTGATCCTGGTGTTGAAGTCATCAAGAACATACCCTTTGGTGACCACAATCAGAAACTGGATATCTACAAGCCACGAGACAATCCCGGTAAATGTCCGGTTCTGCTGCAGATTCACGGCGGTGCGTGGACCGAGAAAATGGGAAGCAAAGAGAGACAGGCAATACCCTTGATGAGTCATATGGCTTTACGAGGATGGATATGTGCCAGTATCGACTATCGTCTCTGCCCGTCCGCAACATTTCCAGAGCCGGTCATTGACTGCAAACAAGGCCTGGTCTGGGTAAAACATCACATTGAGGAATATGGTGGAAATCCTCAGTTTATCGTTGTCACGGGTGGTTCAGCTGGAGGCCAGCTGAGTTCCCTTGTAGCGTTGACACCCAATGATTCCCAATTCCAGCCAGGCTTTGAAAGTGAAGATACGACCGTCCAGGGTGCCGTGCCGTTTTACGGTGTTTACGATTTCACCGATTCACGAAAACTGCAAAAAAATGATGGTCTAAAGAGTGTTCTTGAATCGTCAATTTTTAAACTGAGTCGAGATGATCACCTGGATGAATATCAGCAGGTGTCACCTCTATTTCGCACGACAGCAGATGCACCCCCATTTCTCATCGTCCACGGTGACAAGGACTCGTTGGTCCCTATTGAGGAAGCCAGAGTTTTCGCTGATGAACTACGCCAGGCTTCCAACAACCCCGTCGCTTACGCTGAAATATCCGGCGGCCAACATGCCTTCGATATGTTTCCATCAATCAGAAGCGAACACGTCAAACATGGTGTTGAGCGATTTCTGACCTGGGTTTACAGCAACCATCTTCAATCCGCTGAGAAAACCTGATGGTTTGATCGTTTCAAACCAGACCCGGGTGGGATTGGAATAGCACTCACTTAGGGACCAGGTTACAGCAAACAGCCCTGTGCTTGACAAGGTCACCAGTTACGATCCCAGGTTTCTCTTTTCGCGTTCTCTTTTCACATAGTTCTGCAGCATGCGAAGGCAGCAACCGGAGCCGCGAAACTGTCTGAACAAGTGGAGCACAGGGATGTGCGGAACGAGTAAACAAAAAGAGAAACCTGGGATCGGAACGACGTAAGAGTACTTAGATAAGTGCCATTCAGACAAGAAAAAACCGCAAGCAGGCTACTCGTAATTAGGACGCCACTCGGGATCAAGCAACGTGAAAAAATGAGTCAACATTCGAAGGGTCAGGCCCCAGACGACCTGGTTGCCTACACTGTACCCGGGGAACTTCTCTTCTCGCCCAAGGGCACCGAATCGCAGGCTTGTCACATTATCACCCATATACATGTCATTGAGAGAACCCCACAAAACATCAGCAACCTCAAAGTTCAGATCCATCTTGGGATTAGCATCATTTAACACGTAGACAAACGGCGACACGACCATATTAAAGTCGCGACCGCGAGGGTTCGCCTGGACGTCAGCAATCTTCCCCAGGTATCTTGCACTACTATCCAGGTCGAGTCCTATTTCTTCGAACGTTTCGCGTTCCGCCGTTCGTCTTAGCGAAAGATCATGTGCTTCATAGTGCCCACCAGGAAACGCCATCTGTCCTGACCAGGGATCACCTTCCTTGGTTGCACGAAGAATGAAAAGCGCCTCTGTTAATTCGTTAGTCCTGCGCAGAATTGTGGCTACCGCAGCACGTTTTGTGCCGGCTTCGTCGTCGGTTTCATGTATCTCATTCGAATCCAGCAACTGGGTAATGTTTTCAATTTCTAACAGTTTCATGGAACTCAGAAACAACTCTTGACTCTAAAGATTCAGAAAAACGCATACTATGTTGCCTGACGACAATTAACAAACTGGTACTGCTAAATGCGTGCCCATACCTTATTTGCCATCTGCTCTTCTATCCTCATCAGCACCAGTGGATGTGCACTCAACCCGGTTACCTTCCCACCAATACTACTTATAAACCTGTATAAGTGTAGTTCGCTCTTTGAACAATTGCACGACGCTACCAGTAACTTGTACCTTAATCTCAACCATGCAATCGGACCGCAGTTCAACTAATCACTCTCATTACGCCCCGGCAAAAAACCAAAGCAAACTTTTGCGACAGTCAACCCCACAAAACTATCAGATTTCAGTTGAACAGCGCAGCTCCACCGTGTCGTTAGCAGCGAACTCACTTCATGAGCCGAGTGACAGTTTCAGGAAATCCCCAGCCTATCGAATTGTTCTTGTGGTGCTTCAACATCAGTCAGGGCGGTTCGCAGCAACTCCATCATCTCCTTCTCGAGAGGTTCGCCAACCCTATTCTCGTTTTCGCCCGGATCCTGGTCAGTTATGTAGAGATGATTATCCCCAATGGGTGGATTCAATGACCAGAATGGGAGCAAGTCACCCTCCTGAAAAGGCTGGCGAATCACTGGAATTGCAGAACCCGGCATAAAATCAAGATAGGCCCGTTTATCCGGGTTGGGCAACCTTAATCCAGGATACGCCATCACGGGCATGGTGGACCATCGATTGGACCACATGGACAGGGGAAAACCCTCGCCCACGGGCGCCCTGGCATATTTATTCTTGCCATCGTGAATCTGCACCCATTGACCATAGATTCCCCCGATGGCCCATCCCCGAACTTTAGTTTTCTCTTTATAAATCAGCGGCAACAACGATTTTCCGTGAGTTACATATTCAGTCTCGACTGAAAAAAGATCCGCCAGAGTGGCATGAATATCAACATTGGTGCTGAGTGCATCAATTTCACACGCCTCGACGCCAGGCGCAGCAATCATCAACGGCGTATGACCCATGGTCTCATATTGTGGTACTCGAGGTTTTCCCCAGATATCTTTCTCTCCAAGAAAATGGCCATGGTCCGTGCACAACACAAACAACGTATCGCTCCAGCGGTTATCGTCATCCATCTGGTCCAGAATCTTGCCGAACCAGTGATCAATCATGCTGAGTTTCGATCCATAGTTAGCTCGAATATGCCGACCTTCACGTTCCGTAAGTGTGCCTTTCTTCACCCCATCGATGACATATGGTGGCCAGATCATCAGGTCCTTATCCCAGCCCGGATCATATCGATTAGCCCAGGGTTCAGGCGTATCAAATGGTTCATGAGGATCGAACTCGTCTACAAACATCAGAAAACTATCCAGATGGTCACCGTTTGCCGCCAGCCAATCAGCGGACGCCTGCATGGTTTTAGGTCCAGGGAAATCCAATTCTTCTCTGAAATAGGAACGCGACAGGTCGTAGCCTATTTTGTCGTCCCGCTGCTTGTAGCGTTTTTCGGCTGGCAGCGCCGGTGTGCCTACCCAGCTGGGATCTTCCCTGGTTTTCCAGGGATCGGACTCATGGCCTCGGGTGTAGTCCCAGGCAAAGAAATCTGTATGGTAATTTTCACCGCCAACCTCAAACAGGTGGGGATGATCGGTAAAGAGTTGCGTAACGACTTCCTCACGTCGTAGATAGTAGGTGATAGGCCTTTCCCACAGCTCAATAGAACCCCACGGACGCCATAAAAAGTCCATCGCACCCACCAGAATATCGTGTCGGGCGGGCATACAGGGTAACGATCCCGTTTGATGATTGGTAAACTTAACTGCTCTCTTGGCAAAGCGGTCCAGGTTGGGGGTTGCGAACTCAGTTCCACCATAGCAACCCAATAACTGGCGATTCAGACTATCGAGAAGTACAACGACGGCTTTCCTGGGCTTCATGACGTCCACTCACTTTTTTGCGACACCATAACGCAATTAAGCTGGGATTGAGCAAAAAGAACCAAACTTTTTTGTACCCTCACCCTTCGTAAGGGGCACATAACAGAAAGTCCTCCATGTTCGCACCGAAAAAGCGTCGATCAATTGATCAAGAGTGCCATCTGGTAAGCCAGGTAGAAGATCGACGCAATATTGAACAACTCGATCGTTAGTTTAGACGAGCAACAATAGAGGGAAAGAATTTATGCAATTATTCAGAGTATCTGTAGCAGGTGCGCTGATTTACGCATCCATTGCCGCGATAGCTGCAACACGCGACACAGACTATAGCAGGATTAAGAGAAACATCTCTGTCATGGCATAGGTCGTCAAAGGCGCGTTTGATTGAGCTACAGGATGTGTTTATCCAGTCCTTCTGTGATTATGGCTCAACGCTTAAGAACCTGCCGGATGATGAACATGTTTCCATTATCGTCAAACTTCGCAAGAAAGAGCGTGACTCTGTCTTCGTGCCTGAAAGGATCAGATTGAGGGCTGTAGGACGGAAAAGAGCTTAAGAGAAAGGCCTTAGCGTATCTATATTTACCGCCCAGACGGGATCAGCTTACCCCTCGGCAGGGACCTATATACCTTCTAACTGTGATATAAAAGAATGATCACAGTTAGAAGGTTTTCTAGAAGGTTTTCTTTTGGCACACAAACATTGGGAGAATCCCGAAGTCACCAGTTACGGTCGACTTCCTTCCCGGTCCACATTCGCACATAACAATACTCTTGTTCTAAACGGTACCTGGCGCTTCAAGAGATACGCCAATCCACTGGAAGTTGATTCAGATTGGTTCGATCCTGATCTCGACGATCGCAGCTGGCTGGAGATGAAGGTTCCTTCCCTGTGGACCCGGCAGGAAACACCTGGCGAGGATCTACCGATCTATACCAACGTAAGGATGCCATTTTCAGAAGAACCTCCTTATGCGCCAAAACTCAATCCGACGGGTGTCTACCGCCGCTTTTTCAAGCTGCCAAAAACCTGGGAGAAGAAACGTGTTGTGATCTACCTGGGAGGCGTTGAGAACTGTTTCTATCTCCACTGTAACGGACAAGAGGTCGGATTTGCCAAAGACTGCCGTTTACCCTCAGAGTTCGATCTTTCAGGCTATATTCAGGCCGGTGACAATCAGCTGTCAATCAAGGTACTCAGGTTCAGCGATTCATCCTACATTGAAGATCAGGATCAATGGTGGCATGCCGGTATCCATCGGGACATTTATCTGTACGCAACGGAATGCGTCTACATACGAGATGTGTTCGCAAAACCCAACCTTGATGTGGAATCCGGCCGGGGTGAAATTGAACTTGATATTAGACTCGGGGGAAGGCCAAGAGAGGCTCTTAATCACTCCATTGAAGCCGAACTGATCAAGCCTAATGGCAAATCTGTCTTCTCCTCACCCCTCAGCGCAACCGTTGACAGGTCTCACTACTATCCAACGGTGGGTCGAGGTGCCCGCCTGAATCTACAGAAGCCATTCGCAAGTGCTGTGCCTTGGTCAGCCGAGTCACCTCAACTCTACAAGCTTAAACTGTACCTTAAAGATCCAAACGAAAGGCTAATCCAGGAAGCTGGGATTAAGCTGGGATTTCGAGACATCGAGATCAGAGACAGGCAACTCCTCATCAATGGCCAGGCAGTATTGTTTCGAGGTGTAAACCGTCACGATCACAGCGAGATAACAGGGAAAGTTATATCGGAACAGCTGATGCGCCTTGATCTTGAAACCATGAAGCGCCACAACATCAACGCAGTCCGCACCAGCCACTACCCAAACGATCCAAAGTTCTTAGCGCTGTGCGATGAGTACGGTCTCTATGTCGTCGATGAGTGTAATCTTGAAGCACATCATCATTATGCCCAGCTAGGCAGAGACTCTGCCTGGTCAGATGCATTCTTATCACGTGTTACTCGCATGATAGAGCGCGACAAGAATCATCCGTCCGTGGTGATGTGGAGTATGGGCAATGAGACTGGCTTCGGCCCCAATCATGCCGCAATGGCCGCATGGACAAGGGCATTTGATCCCTCGCGACCCATTCACAACGAAAACGCTATTAACGAGCAGGGTGTGGGCAGAGCTTGGGATCAAAATCATCAGGGTACCGATGTCGTCTGTCCCATGTACCCCACTGTACAGAACATCATCGATTTCGCTGTGAAATCTCAGGATTCCCGCCCGCTGATCATGTGTGAATATGCCCACGCCATGGGAAACAGTTGCGGCAATCTAAAGGAGTACTGGGATGCGATCGAAACCCACCGTGGATTGCAGGGTGGTTTTGTCTGGGAATGGCTGGATCATGGCTTGACGGAGACAATACAGGGCATCCCCTACTGGGCATACGGTGGTGACTATGGCGAAGAAGTACATGACCTGAATTTTGTCTGCGACGGTCTGTGCTGGCCAGACAGGACACCTCACACATCTCTTCTGGAATACAAGAAGGTTATTCAACCAGTGAAAGTCACCCTGGTAGCAGCCTCCCTGTCAACTGGCTCCCAGTCAGCTGGCGCAAAGTTTCGAATCACCAACAAGGACTTTTTTACCAGCCTGTCCCAATACCGCATTACCTGGTCGCTACATATGAATGGTGANCAGGTGCTAAAAGGCAGGATNCCCAAACTGAACACCCAACCGCAGGCATCNGAAACAGTTGCAGTTCGGTATCCCGAACAAACACTGGCCCAGGGTGANGAATTATCGATCCTGTTCGAATTNAGGCTTCGTCGCGATCGCAGCTGGGCTGACGCAGATCATCTTGTTGCATGGGATCAACTGCTGCTGGCAAAGAAAAAANCNAGCAAGACTCAANCAGTCAGATTCGTAACAAAGCAGATCAATGATGAAGTTTACCTGCAGCTCGGTTCCGACAAGATTCTGTTTTCAAATNAAGGCATTTCATCCTGGGACGCNNCNGGCAAAGCNGTCATANCCCAAGGTCCGAGATTGAATATATGGAGAGCGCCTCTTGACAACGATGGTATCAAGGGGAGACCGAATCAGGATCGCAAACCCCTGGGTAAGTGGCTGGCTGCCGGTCTCGATAATCTGGAATACGAGTACGATCCTATCCACATCACAGACTCAAAGATTCTGACCAGAACCGTCGCACGGTGTCTCGCCGGTTCCATCGAAATGACCTCGATCTATCGGGTAACGAAGAAGAATGATTTGCTCGTGAACCATCAGTTTCTGATCGAGGACTCGCTACCGGATCTTCCTCGTATCGGCATCAGGATGATTGCTGACGCCTCGCTGCAAGATCTGAGCTGGTATGGACTTGGGCCTCATGAAACCTACATTGATCGAAAGTCGTCAGGCAGAATGCTGGTCCACAAGAGCACAGTCGCAGACCAATACGTGCCTTATATACTACCCCAGGACCACGGCAACCTATCGGATGTGCGATGGTTCCAACTCAGCGACGACGCTGGTCAATTGTTGATTACCTGCGAATCAACCTGCGAAGTGAGCGCCAGCGCTTATCCTCACGAGGTCCTGACACCTGCCTACCATACCTACGAGTTGAGCCCGACAGATGAAGTATATATCTGCATGGACGCAAAACAACGAGGAGTTGGCGGTGCCAGTTGTGGACCGGATACGTTACCAGAATACCGTGTGTCACCTGGCAGGTANGAGCTGACTTANCGGTTAGGCGTGACGCCTACANAGCCCCGCAGGTGANACGGAAACTGGTATGGGGACTACCCATCAGGATCTTTCACTGGGTATTGGTCCNGCTGGTTTGTATATCGCTCTACACCGGCCTGTCTGGCGGCTTCATCGAGATGGATTACCATATGTTGAGTGGATACGGCGTACTGACTCTAATCCTGTTTCGATTCGTCTGGGGTCTGACCGCTAAAGGCAACGCCCGTTTCAGCAATTTCATTTTCGGTCCCGCGACGATCTCTCGTTTTATCAAAGGAAACCACAAAAGCAAATCTGGTCATAATCCACTCGGGGCACTGAGCGTCGTCGCAATGTTAGTGGCACTGTTACTGCAGGCATCGACTGGTTTGTTTGCAAATGACGATGTTCTTCTCGAAGGTCCGTTGGCCCATCTAGTTTCGTACGATACCAGTCGTGCACTCACNNCCATTCACAAGCTCAACATGTGGTTCGTCTTCTTCCTGCTAGGCTTACACCTTACGGCACAANNGTATTATGAACTTGTTAGAAAGGAGCGACTGGTCCTGCCAATGATTACAGGAACAAAGTTGTTGCCTGACAACAACGATNATGAAGAGGAGAAGCACCAGCTTTTCCTGGCGCTGCNTCTAATGTTGATGTGTTCTGGTGTGNTTTACTACCTGGTNACGTACGTCTGACCAGTTAGTCATGCTCAGCACGAAAGTCCTCGTGACATCCTTTGCAGGAATCTCCCAATGCTGTCATCGCCGGTCCAATCTTTGACATATCTCCCGATTCAGCTGCACCGGCAATATTGGCCGCGGCATCTGTGAATCTGTCCATCGCGGTCTTAAACGCTTCCGGCTTCTCCCAGACGGAAGGCAGAGCGTCAGTTTTTCCGTCTCCGCTGCCCTTGGGGAAGACTTCCGGTACCAGAGTTGCTAAGTTGGCTATACCTTTTGCATGGAACTTCACATCATTTATGTGAACCCGACCACGCAGGATGGCGACAAGAGAATTCATATGGCCACCGGCCACTTCCATAACACCTTGCCGATATTTTATCTCACCAGCAGCGTCGGCGAATACACCTTGACTCAGTAACAGGGTAAATACGAACAGAGTAAATTTCTTCACTGGTATTCCTTTTGTTGATTATGCTGAATAGCATAACCCGATTCACCTTCATAATGTCAATATGGCGATCTAGCCACGCTTTGCTGCTAACAATCTATCCTGACGCTTTACGATATTTCCATCTTCTTGCAATAAGTTTAGTCGGCTTTTATGGGACAGCACATCTATGGGACAGCACATCGGGTCNCACCTGGNCGTGTACCTNGCAACACCACGCNTGCNTGTGTGGTGANCANGTTTGTGTAGNCGACGCTNGATACGACTACATTGACGTTTGGTNTCGGGCTCAGTATCTTTACGACTCNNATAAATTCAGTCGTTTAGGGGCACTATGGCTGCCAAGAAGAGNTATCCCTTTGAGGAATCCCTGNCCAAACTGGAAGGTCTGGTCGANAAGATGGAGTCAGGTGATCTGACCCTGGAAGATTCATTAAAAACCTTTGAAGAAGGTATCAAACTCACCCGCGAGTGTCAGGAAGCGCTGAAGCAGGCAGAACAGAAAGTGAATCTTCTAATTGAGAAGAATGATCAGATAGAGTCACGAGCCTTTGATGAGGAGGCCGATGACTGATGAATTCCAATCCTATCGAGATCGTGTAAACCAGCAGTTGCAACTTCACCTCGATCAGGCAAGCTCGGAAAAATTGCTGCAGGCCATGCAATATGCCGTATTCAATGGTGGCAAGCGAATTCGGCCTCTATTGGTTTACCTGACTACCGAGGCTTTTGACAGCCCAATCTTACTGGCCGACAAGACCGCTTGTGCCATCGAATTCATTCACTGTTATTCCCTCATCCATGATGATCTGCCTGCAATGGATGACGACTCACTACGACGCGGCAAGCCCACCGTCCACATCAAATTTGATGAAGCTACTGCCATTCTCGCAGCAGATGCATTTCAGTCACTCGCATTCGACCTGATTGCCAGTGACGATCAACTGACGCCGGAAATCAGAGTTGATCTGGTTCGTTCTATTGCACATGCGGCAGGAGCTAACGGCATGGTGGCGGGCCAGATGATAGATATTGAGTCCGAGGGCCAGTCGATTTCAGCCGATGAACTGGAACTCATGCATAATCGCAAGACCGGTGATCTCATCTCCGCAAGTGTGATGTCAGGCGCTATTATCTCCGGGGCTAGCCCAGAGATGCGTACCAATATTCAGATTTTCGGGTCCGCCCTGGGGCTCGCGTTTCAGGTCAAGGATGACATTCTGGACGAAACCGGCGATACCAGCCGAATGGGTAAGCAACGAGGATCGGATGCCGTTAGAAACAAGACAACCTTTGTGTCAATTCACGGACTGGATGCCGCTATCAACTACCTTGAAGAGTTAAGCCTGAAGGCCATCAAGTCACTCAAACCTCTTGGTGAGAGTGGTGCACATCTGATCAACCTGGTTAATTTCAACACCAACCGGGATCACTGAGTAAAATTGATACAGATCTGCTTTACCAGCCCAATGATCGCGACAGTAGTGCTGTTACTGCGTTAGAAGCACTATTGATGTAGAATCCACGCCTTATGTCTATGCAAATATTCCAAGAAATCCCGCTTGAAAGCCCAGCCACTCGTCTGCTGGATACTCTTAATTCTCCAGCAGAACTTCGAAACCTGGACGCCTCGCAGTTGGACCAGGTTGCAGATGAGCTGCGAAGCTTCCTTATATATACCGTAGGGCAGACCGGTGGTCATTTCGGTGCTGGTCTTGGTGTCGTGGAGCTGACCCTGGCATTGCACTATGTATTTGATACACCGACCGACCAACTGGTCTGGGATGTCGGACATCAAACATATCCCCATAAAATCCTCACCGGAAGACGGGAGTCGATGAAAGACCTGCGCAGACCTGAAGGGGTCGCGCCGTTTCCCGATAGGACCGAAAGCGATTTCGACACCTTTGGTGTCGGTCACTCCTCGACCTCGATCAGTGCGGCTCTCGGTATAGCCTTAGGTTCTCGAATGAATAACAAGACGGAGCGCACCGTGGCGATTATCGGTGACGGCGCCATGACGGCCGGCCTGGCATTTGAAGCCTTGAATCACGTGGCTGATACGGAGGCAAATGTCCTGGTCATTTTGAATGACAATACCATGTCGATTTCCAAAAACGTCGGCGGACTGTCAAAGTACTTTGCACGCATCTTGAGTTCCCGCCCCTATCTGTCAATGCGCAAGGGCAGTAAGAAGCTCTTCAGCAGAATCCCACACGCCTTGGAGTTAGCACGCAGAACCGAGGAGCACCTTAAGGGAATGGTCGTCCCCGGCACCCTCTTTGACGAACTGGGCCTTAACTACATGGGACCTGTCGATGGTCACGATTTACATACCCTGATTAATACCCTTGAGAATATTAAGGACCTTGAGGGCCCGCAATTCCTGCATGTATTTACTCAAAAAGGAAAGGGATATGCCCCTGCCGAAGAATCACCGGTAGGGACGCATTCACTTTCAAAAATCGAGCCAAATGAAGACACCAGTTTCACTCACAACAAACCAACCTATTCGAATGTATTCGGCACATGGCTATGTGATATGGCGGCTCAGGATTCAAGCCTTGTCGGCATTACACCAGCGATGAAAGAAGGATCAGATCTGGTTGCATTTGCCGAGCAGTTCCCAAACCGGTATTACGACGTTGCGATAGCGGAACAACACGCCGTCACTCTGGCTGCAGGATTAGCCTGCGGGGGTGCAAAACCTGTCGTGGCAATTTATTCCACCTTCCTGCAACGAGCCTATGATCAACTCATTCATGATGTTGCAATTCAGAACCTGGATGTAACCTTCGCAATCGACCGGGCTGGCCTGCTGGAAGATGGTCCTACCCACTCCGGCGTATTTGACCTGTCATTCTTGCGATGCGTTCCCAACATGATCGTTATGGCGCCATCGGATGAAAATGAAACAAGACAAATGTTGTATACGGGATTTCTTCACAAAGGACCAGCCGCCATAAGATATCCAAGAGGCAAGGGACCCGGCAGTGAAATAAACGGGGCAATGAACAGACTTGAGATAGGTAAAGCTCGTACCCTGCGACAGGGATCAGATATCGCTATTTTGGCTTTTGGCTCGATGGTCGCCCCAGCCACGGAGGTTGCTGAATCAATTGATGCCACACTGGTCGATATGCGCTTTGTCAAACCCCTTGATGAAAAACTACTCAGCCATATCGCGCTTGGTCACAGGCATATAGTAACCATTGAAGAGAACAGTGTGTTGGGTGGTGCTGGTTCAGCAGTTAACGAATACCTGGTTCAGAAAGGTTTTCAAATTGGCGTTATCAATCTTGGAATACCCGATTCGTTTATTCACGAGGATGAGCCTGCCAACATGTTGGCCGCATGCGGTCTGGATGCACAAGGTATTTTGGATTCGATCAATAAATGGCGGGCTTCCTGGGCCGACAGCGTGGCCCGGATTAGATGAGTCATTCAATATCGGCCTGATTTCGCAATATCTGACTGGCTATTCCCTTTTACCGAAAAGGTGACCTAGCTTCCCTGCTTTAGTTGCCAGATATCTGGCATTATGATCATTGTGACCTGTTTCCAGCGGTTCTCTACCTACTATTTCGATACCCAGTTTAGTTAAGGCAGTTACCTTAACCGGGTTGTTAGTCATCAACCTCACCTTGCCGATGCCAAAATAGGTAAACATATTCTTGCAAATGGAATAGTCCCTCAAATCTGCATCGAAACCTAATCGTTCATTCGCTTCGACGGTATCAGCTCCCTGGTCCTGCAGTTCATAGGCTCTTACTTTATTTATCAACCCGATGCCTCTGCCTTCCTGACGAAGGTATAAGATGATACCTCGGCCTTCCTCAGAGACTCTTTTTAACGCCGTTTGCAGTTGAGCACCGCAATCACAGCGCATGCTGAACAAAGCGTCGCCTGTCAGGCACTCTGAGTGCACTCGACACAACACTGCATCCTCTGACGTCACGTCACCAAGGGTAATGGCAACATGCTCCTGTCCGGTTTCTGAATCTTCGAAGCCATGCAACTTAAACTCACCAAACGGTGTAGGTAGCTCCGATGAGGCGACATAAATAGCTGTCACTGTAAATTCCTATGTAAAATCGATTTGATTTTATCAGGTCTGCATACTCTCAATCTACACGCTATAAAACAGCCAGATCTTGTTCAAGAATCCCACATCCAGATGATAACTTTCTGATTCTTATTCCAACACTAATACTTCGTTATAAGTTGCATAGTACCGGCGTTTTCTCTTATTTTCACATTTCTAAGGAAGGACATACCCAGCAGAATGTCCTGAGGAAAGCTGCCAGGAATAACTGCCGCCTGTACATTCCGGATCTTAATACCACCAACTTTGACGATATCAAGAAAGACTTCTACCGATTCCACCACTCCACTTGCAGTGGTTGCCCGAAGAACTCTTCCCTTGGAAGAATCAATACCCAGAGATTTAGCCGTAATGGAATTAATCGCAACGATCGTAGCGCCGGTATCGACCAAAAAAGAAACTGGACGGCCATTAATGCTGCCGGTCGTCCGATATTGACCGGCACCGTTCAGCATGATGGACACCGTTACACTGGCAGGTGTTTTGAACTCTGCACTAATGCGGCTGCTCAGTGTCAAATGCATCTTTTTACCCGATATTTCAATCACTGCTTCTTTGCTGTCTGCACTCACAAGCAGTACACCTTCTGGTGACAGCTGTCCAACTTTCAATAATCTCTCGTTTCCCGAGATATTGAGTACTGCAGCATTCTTAAACAATCCGACAACTTCCATATCCAGATCTTGTGCCACACTTCGAAAAGACATGACTAACAGAACAGCCACGCTAACCAAGGTTTTCATAATGACTCGATTCCAAATGCTGTGACCTGAACAATTATCAAGCTATATATTGCCGCAACAACGTCATCCATCATGATTCCTGCGCCACCCGTCAAATTCTCATCCAACCAGTTAACAGGCCACGGCTTCAATATATCAAAAAACCGAAAGAGCACGAATCCTGCTAAGACCCAGTACCAGCCTCCTGGCAACATAAATAGTGCAATCCACACGCCAACAAATTCATCCCATACGATACTGGATGGATCTTTCATCTGCATGTCTCTGGCAACTCTGTCGCATAGCCAAACGCCAAACCCCAATGCGATCAACACGACGGTTGCGTATAGCCAGGTACCTGCCTGTGCGAGAATGAAATAGAATACTAGTGCCAACAAAGATCCAGCGGTGCCGGGCATTTTTGGAACAAGACCAGAACCACAACCCATTGCAAGAAAATACCAGGGATCGCTAAATACCTTGCTGACTTTAACTGCCATCAGAAATGTACATATCCTGATTGACCTGAAATCCGGACACCTTTGGCATCAATGATCTCGACATCAAGCTCTGGCCGGATCTTACCGACATGGGATACCAGTACTTCCTGATCCCGAATCAGTTGTGCAATCACGTCGGCATTTCGAGTTGGGACAGTGAAACACAATTCATAATCATCACCACCTTTGACAGCCATTGATTGCGCAATTTCACTCCCAAATAAATCTTTCAGCGCTTCAGATACCGGGATCGACTCAAGAGACACCCTCGCCCCACATCCACTTGCCTTACAAAGATGACCCAGATCTGCAGCAAAACCATCCGATATATCGATCACAGCAGATGCAACATTTCGTAACTGCTGCCCCAGTAAAATTCTTGGTACGGGGCTGAAATAACTCTCCACCAGTTCTGTACAGTCAGCATCTACTTCTCCTTTAACAATCGCCAGGCCTCCTGCGGCATTGCCCAGATGTCCTGTGACATAAATATCATCTCCCGAACCTGCACCAGATCTCAGCAGCGCCTGCCCATGTGGGACCAGCCCCATAATATTGATCGTAACTGACAACTGGCCTCTGGCGAGATTCCCGCCAAGCAGCGGTAGCTTGTAGTGCTTCACCAGCTCATTAAGCCTTGTGGAAAAACTCGAAAGCCAGCTATCGGAGTAGGAAGGTAATGTAAGGGCTAGCGTAAAGCCATAGGGTTCGGCTCCCATTGCAGCAAGGTCACTCAAGTTCGCACCTAATGCACGACTCACGACAACATCACCAGCCGCATCTTTTGGAAAATGCACATCTTCGATCAGAGTATCCGTTGACACGCAAAGCTCAAATCCATCAGGTACTTTTGCGACAGCACAATCATCGCCAGGACCAACCAATACATGTTCTCGACTGTAACCAATTGGCTCAACGAAGTATCGACTGATTATCTCGAATTCATCCACGGGATTTGGCCGTTAGCGTTTGTATTCAGCACTGCGATGATCCTGGGCAAGACCGTCAAGTACGGAGTTGACCAGCTTATGACTTTCAGCCGCACCAAACTGTTTTGCAAGCTCAACACCCTCGTTAATCGCTACCCGATATGGAATATCGACTCTATGCAGTAATTCGAAACTCCCGATATAAAGTGCTGCAGATTCAACAGGATCTAACTCCTCAAACTGACGATCTAGTTTTGGTGCAATACTCTTGGCCAGCTCTTCACGATTTGTACTGATGCCCGTGAGCACTTCATGAAGATACTCAATATCGACTCGTTTCATATCGTGATCCTGAAGAAACTGTTTCTCCACTTCAGAAGTTGAACAATCAGTCAGCTGTATCTGATAAAGCGCTTGCAGGACAAAGCGCCGTGCTTTGCTCCGTGCTGCGGGCTTGTTCTTTAACGCTGTTACTTTATTCCTCATAGATTCCGCAAAAGACTTACCATTTCCAATGCCGTCATCGCAGCATCCACGCCCTTGTTTCCTGCTTTCGTACCCGATCTCTCAATGGCCTGTTCAATTGAGTCAGTTGTTAGTACGCCAAATGCCACCGGGATGCCCTCGTCGGTCGCAACCCTGGCCAATCCACTGGCACATTCTCCGGCCACATAATCAAAGTGTGGAGTCCCTCCTCTAATTACAGCCCCCAAGGCGATAATTGCATCAAACTCTTTGGACTGAGCCGCTTTCATTGCGGCTAAAGGCATTTCGAAGGCGCCAGGGACGCGAACCACAGTAATGTTATTCTCATTAACACCCTGACGTTTCAGCGTGTCGATTGCGCCGGACAACAAACCTTCAACCACGAAACCATTAAATCGGCCAACCACGATGGCAAACTTTGCAGTAACCGAAGAAAAATCACCCTCTACAATTTTTGTCATTATCTATCCTTAGTTCTTCAATTTAGCTTCTTCAATTTTGCGGTGATACGAATATCACCATCCAGATTTCTCACATCAGTAAATACCAATTCAGGGACATCATTCATGTCTGTCAGCTCAGTGAAGTCAACCAGCGATCTGGCCTTGTCACCCATCAATTTTGGTGCCACATAGATTATAAGCTCATCTACATGTTGCTGCTGCAACAGGCTCCCGGCCAAAGTTGCACCGCATTCAAACAGTACCTCGTTGCAATCCCGCTGCGCCAGTTCTTTTAGGAGCGCATTCAGTTCAATCCGCCTGTTACCGTCCTCCGGCAGTTGTATCCGTTCAACTCCAGGATGCCCTGAATCCGTCGGATCACTAAGAGTTGCCAGTAGTAGATTCGGATCAGCCAACAGTTTGGCTGAGGCGGGAATTCTAAAATTAGGATCCAGGACCACGATTTTTCTCTCAATTTCACTGGCCAACGTCGCTTCACGAGTATCCAGATCTTCAGCCCTTACAGTTAGAGCAGGATCATCATCAACAACTGTTTGAACGCCTGTGACAACTGCAGAGCTCCTTGCACGGAGACGCTGAACATCTTTTCTCGCGGCTCTTCCGGTTATCCACTGGCTCTGCCCATTTGAAAGTGCCGTCTTTCCATCAAGGGACATGGCGAGTTTAAGCCTGACAAAAGGCAGTCCAACCTCAAATCTCTTAACATACCCTGGATTAAGACGACGGGCAGATTCTTCAAAAACGGGACCGGAAACCTCAACCCCCGAATCACACAGTTTTTTTAATCCTGCCCCACGATTCTTAGGATGCGGGTCTGCCATTGCATAAACCACCCTGGTAACTCCGGCATCAATCAAAGCCTCTGAACAGGATGGCGTACGACCCTCGAAGCTACACGGCTCAAGTGTGACATAGGCTGTTGCACCTTTTGCGTCATCCCCGGTGTTTCTCAGCGCATTCGCTTCAGCGTGAGCCGACCCGGTCTGCAAATGGAATCCTGAACCCAGGATCTCATCATTTCTAACGAGGACACATCCGACTCGAGGATTGGGATGGGTCGTGTACATTCCTTTCTCCGCTTCACGTAACGCCAGAGACATGTAGTACTCGTCGGAGTTAGCCATCAGCTTTGTCTTTACTGGATTCACGAAGACGGTCAATTTCCGCTTTGAACTCTTCAATATCCTGAAAGCTTCTATAAACCGACGCAAAGCGAACATAGGCGACATCGTCCAGGCGCCTTAACTCATCCATCACCAACTCACCCACATCACGAGTCTTTACTTCACGTTCACCCATTGCTCTTAATTCGTGGCAGATTCTGTTCACCATTGCATCAACTACTTCAAAACTAACTGGTCGTTTCTCAATCGCACGCAGAATGCCGTTGCGCAGCTTGTCCTCATCAAAAGGCTGCCTGATACTGTTGGATTTGATGACACGAGGTAACACCAGTTCAGCGGTCTCAAACGTCGTAAAGCGTTCACCACAGTCCTGACACTCTCTTCTCCGGCGCACCTGCACACCCTCGCCCACCAATCGAGAATCAATCACCTTGGTTTCACTATTGCTGCAGAATGGACAGTGCAAGATTCTGATCCAAAGAGTTAATTTGGCCGTATTCTACTCTAATCCTCTACCAGACGCGTCAACATCGACGGGGGTTATCTTCACCCATACAGACACTATCTCCATCCAGAATGACCTTCTTCCACAATATCAAATAACCCGCCGATATTTTCACAGCGCTTTCCTTGGAGGCTTTGTTAGAATGGGTTCCTTTTTGGATCTCGTTCATGGCGCAATACGTCTACACCATGTCTCGGGTAGGTAAAGTCGTCCCCCCTAACCGGACAATCCTCAAAGACATTTCTCTTTCATTCTTTCCGGGTGCCAAAATCGGCGTCTTAGGTCTGAATGGTGCAGGGAAATCATCATTGCTTCGTATTATGGCTGGTATAGATAATGATTATCTTGGTGAGGCCAGACCGCAACCGGATCTAAACGTTGGCTACTTGCCACAGGAACCCGATCTGGATCCAGATAAAGATGTCCGCGACAATGTTGAAGATGGTGTCCGAGAAATTAAGGACCTGCTGGATGAATTTAACGCAATCAGCGATAAATTCACCGATCCCATTTCTGATGATGAAATGAATGAACTGCTTGAACGTCAGGGGGAATTACAGCTCAAGATTGATGCGGTTGAAGGCTGGGATCTCGAGCGAAAGATGGAAATCGCTGCAGATGCCCTTCGTCTGCCTTCCTATGATGCTGACGTAACCAAATTGTCCGGCGGAGAGCGACGTCGCGTTGCCCTGTGTCGCTTGCTAATGTCCAACCCGGACATGTTACTTCTGGATGAACCCACGAACCACCTTGACGCAGAAAGTGTTGCATGGCTTGAGAGATTCCTCAAGGACTTCCCCGGAACGGTTATTGCCATCACCCACGACCGGTACTTTCTTGATAATGCCGCTGGCTGGATTCTGGAACTGGACCGGGGTTATGGCATTCCCTATGAAGGCAACTATACTGCCTGGCTCGAAGCAAAAGAAAAACGGCTGGAGGTTGAAGAGAAAAGAGAGGTTGCCAGGCAACGTTCCATCAAGACAGAACTTGAATGGGTCCGAACCCAACCAAAAGCAAGGCAGGCAAAGAACAAGGCTCGACTCGCTCGCTTTGAAGAAATGAATTCCCAGGAATTTCAAACAAGAAACGAAACATTAGAGCTTTACATTCCACCTGGTCCCCGACTGGGTAACCTTGTCATTGAGCTCAAGAACGTCAGCAAGGGATTCAACGATGAGTTACTCATTGATGATCTCAGTTTCTCGGTTCCAAAAGGCGCTATCGTCGGGATCATTGGTGGCAACGGCGCTGGCAAGTCAACCTTGTTCAAGATGATCTGTGGTATTGAGCAACCCGACAGTGGCTCCATGCAACTCGGGGAAACAGTTGAACTGGGGTATGTCGATCAAAGTCGAGATTCTCTATCTGATGACAAGAACGTATGGGAAGAAATTTCGGACGGCAATGAAATACTGCGTATAGGTAAATACGAAACATCATCCAGAGGTTATGTCAGTCGCTTTAATTTTAAGGGTGCTGATCAGCAGAAACTGGTACGCGACATGTCAGGTGGTGAACGCAACAGAGTTCATCTTTCCAAACTACTCAAAAAAGGGGCGAATGTACTGCTTCTGGATGAACCCACGAATGATCTGGACGTCGAGACATTACGCGCACTTGAAGATGCCATCAACGCCTTCCCCGGCACCATTATGGTGATATCGCACGATCGATGGTTTTTGGATCGTATCGCTACCCATATACTTGCTTTTGAAGGCGACAGTCAGGTGACATGGTTTGACGGGAACTATTCAGAGTACGAGGGAGATCACAAGAAGCGAATGGGTGATAAGGGTGTTACACCGACCAGGGTAAGGTATAAGAAGCTGGCTTAGTTAAAGTGTGATTCAACGCAATCTGAGCATTCAACCCAATCGTACATTATTAATGTCAAACAGGTCCCCATTGCTACTCAAGCATTTGAACCTGAGCCGATCCTTAGAGGAAAGAGGATCGGGTATCTGTTTATGAGCTTTGAGCCTGTGCTGAACGCACATCAACTGTTCCCTTCCAGTCGCGCCCGGGGATAGCAAAGAAAAAAAGGATTGATGTACCAACAAAGCAGTGTTAACAACAAAATCTTTCGTACGCACCTAAACGAACTTCTAATCCAGTTATGTTTTGACTAACCAGGCCTCACTCTTCAATCGCATCCAGCGCGTCAATCAACCTGCCTACGCCAATCACCGACATCCCGGATATCGCCTGCTTCGGTAAATTAGCTGCGGGGATAATTGCCCGCGTAAATCCATGTTTAGCCGCCTCTCGTATTCGCTCCTGCCCATTGGGTACCGGCCGAATCTCTCCTGATAATCCAACCTCGCCAAAACAAATCATATCCCGGGGTAATGGCTTGTTCTGAAAACTGGAAATGATCGCCAACAGCAGGGCCAGATCACTACTCGTCTCAGCTACTCGAATTCCGCCAACTGCATTTACAAAAACGTCCTGGTCACCAACCTCCAAACCGCCATGTCTGTGTAGCACTGCCAACAACATGGCCAGTCGGTTCTGCTCAAAACCTACCGCCACCCTTCTCGGATTCCCTAATACACTGCTGTCGACGAGGGCTTGTGCTTCAACAAGCAGGGGCCTCGTTCCTTCCCAGACCACCATGACGATCGAACCGGGTGCCGGTGCTTCGGCACGAGACAGGAATATTGCCGAGGGATTAGAGACCTCCATCAAACCTTTCTCGGTCATGGCGAAAATACCAAGTTCGTTGATCGCACCAAAGCGATTCTTGCTGCTTCTTAAGGTTCTGTATCGGGAATCCTGATCACCTTCCAGCATGATGAAGCAGTCGATCATATGTTCAAGCACTCTCGGTCCGGCAAGATTACCTTCCTTGGTCACATGCCCTACAACCAGTAGTACAGTATTGGTTTTTTTTGCATGCTGAATGAGTACAGACGCGCTTTCTCGAACCTGCGAAACACCGCCAGGTGCGGAGTCAACATCATCCAGATGCATCACCTGAATTGAATCAATCACCAGCAATTGAGGCTTTAGTTCTTCCCAGACAGTAACGATCGCTTCAACATTAGTTTGTGCCATAACCTTGAGATCAACCAATGGGAGCTGCAGCCTCTTTGCACGCATGGCTAGCTGAGCCAGACTTTCCTCACCGGTCACATAAAGGGCAGGATACTGAACCGCAAGCTGACACATTATCTGGGTCAACAAAGTGCTCTTGCCGGCCCCCGGATTGCCCGAGATTAAGATGGTGGAACCAGGTACCAATCCACCGCCCAGCACACGATCAAACTCCTCCATACCTGTGTTCAGGCGGGGCAGATCTGTCGTGGACACTTCAGCGAGTGACCTGGTCTTTTCAAGCTGACCGGAAAATCCTTTCCGTCTGGTACTGATTGATGCGCTTTCAATACTTAGCCTCGAAAGCGTGTTCCACTCTTTGCAGTCATTGCACTGACCCTGCCACTTGGCATATTCCGATCCGCAATCACCACAAACATAAACTGACTTGTTCTTTGCCAATTTCTGGTTCCTTAATGTTAGTTCTCGTAAACGCGTTTCACTCGAGGAGTCAATCCTGACATCAGTGCATAACTGATCGTACCAATCCGATTCGCGATTTCATCAACAGGCAATTCTTCACCCCAAAATGTCACTCGATCCCCAGGACTCACTTCATCGGTATCTTCAATTTTCACAAAGGTCATGTCCATTGAGATTCTGCCTATCAACTCTCTTCGCTGATGGTTGATCAATACAGCTGTACCTTCCGGCATCTCTCTGGGATAGCCATCGGCGTATCCGAGACCAACAACCGCCACCCGGCAAGGTTGTTTTGCGGTCCAGAGGCTACCGTAACCAATTGCATCACCCGCCTGTAACTCATTGATGGAGATAACAGGCGCGGTGAGAGTCATTCCTGCTTTAAGACGTTTGTCTGACCGGGGCGAGGGCGAGCCGCCATAAAGCATGATCCCTGGTCTCACCCATTCGAAATGTGACTCCGGTATATTCAGGATTCCCCCGGAATTTGCGATGCTTAGCGCGAGTGCAGGATCCAGCTTCGCAACAATCTCTCTGAACCGTGACAGTTGAGCCTTGTTGGACTCATACTCTGCCTTATCGGCATTCGCCAAATGACTCATTACACCGATAAAGCTCTTCTCTTTAATCAGCTCCACCAGAGCCTCGATTTCTTTGATCCCAAAACCCAGTCGATGCATTCCGGAATTGACCTTCAACCAGGCAGGGAGTTGATCGTCGAGTTGCCTGAGTTGATAGAGACTATGAATTGTTGGTATCAGGCCATGCTCTAGGCAAGCATCCTGCTCTGCTTCATCGAGAAAACCCTCAAGAATGCAAATTGGATGTTGCAGGCCTGCTTCTCTCAGGTCGATACCTTCTGACACTCTGGCTACCGCAAAAGCATCGGCATCACATAATCGACGACAGACCTCTGCTACGCCATGACCGTATGCATCAGCCTTAACGACAACCATCGTTTGGCTTTCCGGGGCACATGATCGGACCAAGTCAAAATTGCTTTCGATGTTATCTAAATGGATGATCGCACAAGGACTATTTCCGACATTCATCGAATGGAACTACTCATGCATGTAGTCATCGTAGCCGATCGCCAGATCTTCAAATTTTGTGTATTGGCCAATAAAAGTCAGTTTGCGACGTCCGATCGGGCCGTTACGTTGTTTCAGTATGATAATTTCAGCAATGCCTTTTTCCGCATCTTCGTTGTAAACCTCATCCCGATAAATCGCCATGATGACGTCTGCATCCTGTTCAATTGCACCGGATTCTCGCAAGTCAGACATTATGGGTCGCTTGTCGGGTCTTTGTTCAAGACCACGATTAAGCTGTGACACTGCAATGACAGGGCAATCAAATTCTTTGGCCATTGCTTTCAGTGACCGACTGATTTCTGATATTTCTGTCGCTCGGTTTTCAGAGCCCCCGGGAACTTGCATTAATTGAATGTAGTCAACCATAATAAGGCCCAGGTCGCCGTGCTCCCGTACCACCCGTCGGGCTCGCGATCGAATCTCATTGGGTGACAGTGACGCGGTGTCATCGACCAATAAGGGTTTATCGTTCAGCAGAGTGACGGCTGAAGTGAGTCGGGGCCAATCTTCATCTCCCAGTTGACCACTTCGTATTTTCGATTGATCAATACGTCCCAGTGAAGAAAGCATGCGCATAATAAGGGAGTTCGAAGGCATCTCCATGCTGAATACGAGCACAGTCTTGCCACTCGATATGACTGCACTCTCAGCAATATTCATGGCAAATGAGGTCTTGCCCATCGAAGGTCTTCCCGCAACGACTACCATGTCTCCTTTCTGCAGACCCATGGTCATCTCATCAATATCGCGGAATCCAGTACTNAAGCCAGTCAATGCACCTTTTGTCTGAAACAATTCATCNATTCNATGAACAGCCTGNGTCAGCAGTGGTTTGATCGNTTGGGGTCCGCCGCGGGANGGTCGATCATCACCAATCTTGAAAACCTTGGATTCCGCAAGGTNGATCAGGCTGTTGGCATCTCTTCCCTGAGGACTGAAACCACTCTCTGCGATTTCATGAGCGACGGAAATCAGGTTCCTGACCGTNGCGCGTTCGACAACAATTTCAGCGTAGGCTTTGATGTTAGAAGCCGTGGGTGTANTANCCGCCAGTTCTGACAGGTAAGGNNTACCGCCCACATTGNNCAGCTCGTTGACGAGTTGCAGTGATTCAGNGATCGTCACAATATCGAGTGGTNGATTTCGTTCTGCGAGATCCCCCATACATCGGAAGATGATGCGGTGATCGTTCCGGTAAAAATCTTCAGCGGTGATGATGGNCGAAATGTTGTCCCAGGCTCTATCATCTAACATCAAGCCACCCAGCACAGATCGTTCGGCCTCAATCGAATGAGGTGGAATCTTCAGCGTCGGGGTGCTGGTGTCATAATTCGCGATTGCCAAAGGATTCTGAGCCCGATTAGATCGTTATTCTGATGAAATAAGATTACTGCACAGCAACGCACTTGTCATTGCATAACAATTGGATAAGTTGTGAATAACTGAGATTTTCGATGANATGCAAANCTGNCATATTCATCAGGNCGAAAAANGGGCACTCAGTTGGCTGGCTAAATGACCCNTTTAGGATACTACTCTTCGGCGATAACCCCTACCTTCAAGACAGTCGTTACATCGGGGTGCAAGTGGATATCTATCTCGAACTCACCGAGTTCTCGAATNGGACCNGCTGGCATCTTAATCTCGCCTTTTTGAATGGTCACGCCTTTTGATTCAGCTGCTTCTGCGATATCTCGTACGGTAATTGAACCAAACAGCTTACCTTCTTCACCGGCTTTCATGGTCAGAGTGATATCCAATGCGGAGATCTGTTCAGCGAGAGCCTTTGCTTCGTTGAGCTTATCATCAGCTACTCGCTGTAATTCAATACGCCGCTCTTCAAATACCCTGACATTATCCTCAGTCGCAGGTACGGCTTTGTGTTGCGGTATCAGAAAATTCCGCCCGTATCCCGACTTCACGTTAACCTTCTCCCCCAATTCACCCAGGTTTCCGATATTTTCCAGTAGAATCACTTGCATCTTCTTATACCTCTCGATCAGATCGAAGTTTTTTTCTCAAATCGACCCAACTGTCAATCAACGCCACCATTGCGATAATTGGTGTCATCAGTTGAATCATTAGTACCATCATTAAATAAAAGCCGTACAACCAGCTTCTGGATAATTCTTTTTCTGCCACTATCCAATGGACAAATCCTATCCCTGCCAGCAGCAATGGNAGTGTNAGGATNNTGNCCCAGCGCAAATGCTCACCAAGGCCAAAACACAACAACAAACTAACNACCAACACTGTCCCNATNGTTGGAGANAACCTCAGGCTCTGAAACTCCTTGCCAAANCCTCCCGGGTTGTACAGCAAGCTCTGCCACCACCGTGCCAGTATAAGAAANGCCACCANACTGAATCCGAATNNCATCACGATANNTCCAAACAGTNTGTTGCTGGCTTCCTGATGTGTCGGCAGTATGCCCGCAGTNGCAAGTTCATTCGCTTTGTTCGNCTGCATCTGAACTTCAACCAAAAAATCCAGGTAGCGGTCAACAAGTTGGGCGATCAAATCTGCTGCTGTCAACTNAAAAATCAAACTTCCCAGTGCCGNGACAACAACTGCAGCNGCNAGTGTTATCTCCCATGAGGCCGTTACCCTCAGAATGTACGCCAGGCAAAC
This sequence comes from Gammaproteobacteria bacterium, assembly GCA_002725285.1. GTDB lineage: Bacteria > Pseudomonadota > Gammaproteobacteria > Pseudomonadales > Azotimanducaceae > JAHRVQ01. The sequence continues at coordinate 75,669 of PBRC01000049.1, forward strand.
CGTNCCAAACAGTGCAATAAAAGGCGTCAAATCCCCGTACAAATAGAAAAAAATTGCCAAAGGCAAACATGCCCATAACAACACGAACACCCCCTCTGATAATCCCTTTCGCAATATCACTAAACTCACAACCGTGGTACACAACCAGTGAATAGGGGGTAAAGATGCACCGATCAGGCAAACACCGATTGCCTGGAGTCTGCCTCGCATTACAAATTCAGCAAGTGCTCGCATCCGTCTATAGATCCTCTAATAAGGCACCCTGAAAGGTTCTTGAAAACTCACTAGGATTCCAACAGGTTGCCTTGTGCTGAATTAACCTCGGATCCTTACTACTTGTGTCCGTCGGTATAAGGTATCAACGCCAGATAACGCGCCCGTTTAATTGCACGAGCCAGCTGCCGCTGATACTTAGCCTTTGTTCCGGTAATACGACTCGGAACGATCTTACCGGTCTCTGAGATGTATTGCTTCAAGGTCTCAATATCTTTGTAATCAATCTCAGTAACACCTTCTGCTGTAAATCGACAATATTTTCGTCTTCGATAAAAACGTGACATAAATCCTCCGATTACTCTTCGCCGTCCTGCACTACTAAATCATCCTCAGTAGCAACATCCTGATTCAGCTGTACTTCAGTTTCAATCTTATCGTCACGGCTCTCAGTGGCTTCATTCGATGTATCATCTCTCTCTTTCTTTTCTCGACTTTCTCTTTCGAGCTTCATGATAGGAGAGTCGCCGGCTTCGGGGCCCTTACGACCCAGAATCAGGTTCCGAATCACTGCGTCATTAAATCTGAAGGCAGTATTGATCTCTTCCAATACTTCCTTACTACACTCAATATTGAGCAGCACATAGTGGGCTTTATGTATTTTGTTAATCGGATAGGCCAGTTGGTGTCGGCCCCAATCTTCTACTCTGTGTATATTGCCGCCACCGTCTATCACCAGCGATGAATAGCGATCAATCATTCCCGGGACCTGTTCGCTCTGATCAGGATGCACCAGAAACACGACTTCATAATGTCTCATGCAAGACTCCTCTTGGGTTAATGCTTCCTGCAAAGCGGTTGAAACCACCACAGTGAAGCAAGGAGAAATTAGGGACGCGCATTGTAGTGAAAGGGATGGCTATATGCAACATCCATGATTCAGCGACATAACCGAATCTGCCGGCGGCTGAACACCATCTAGCGGGTATCTGTGCGTTGGCGATTCACCTCATAGAGGCAGATCCCCGCTGCAACAGACACATTGAATCCGAATTGCTCATTTAGCATCGGTATATTTGCCAGAAAATCACAGTGTTTAACCGTGTTGCTACGCAGGCCTTTCTCCTCTGAACCCATCACCAACGCGATCTTGCCACATAAATCTACCTCGGTGATCGGTTGCTCCGCATCCAGAAGCGTTCCGACCATCCAAACACCTAGCTTCTGTAATCGATCCATACATCTCGCCAGATTGATCACCTGGATCAACGGTACATAGGAAGCGCCACCAGAGGCGGTCTTAATAGCAGCGTCATTAAGTGGAGCACTGTTGTTCTTCGGCACCACAACGGCATGCGCGCCCAGGGCTGCTGCACTACGCAGACACGCGCCCAGGTTCCTCGGATCCGTCACGCCATCTAACATCAGCAGCAAGAGATCTTCATTTTCCTCAACCAGTCTATCCAGAGCTGCCTCATGAATAGCTTTTGGCGGTTTCAGTCTGAGTCCAACACCCTGATGAGTCACTCGGGTCATATTATCAAGCTGGTCCATATCAACCCGATTTACCTCGCAACCGATTTCGGTGGCCAGATCGACTATCTGCTGAAGACGTGGAGATAGCGCTCCTGCTCTTACCATGAGTTGTTCAATTCCACCGTGTCCCAGCTGAAGTCGACTTCTGACGGCATTAATTCCAAAAATTGTCTGGCCTCTCATAAGAATAATTTGATTACTGCTGACGTCTGCGTTCGATTTGCTAACGACGTCCTCTCCTCTTCTTTCCCCCTCTCTTCGGTCCGCGATTCCCTGATTTTGGTTTTGCCTTCCGTTTAGCCTGTTTCCTGAACCTGGCACGACTGGATTTTTGTCGCTTCACCAGTGACGAGTGGTATATCAGTTCAAAATCTACTTTCCTTTCATCAACATTAACCCTGGCGATTTGCACCTCGGCCATATCACCCATGCAAAATACCTGATTTGACCTTTCGCCTATCAAGCACTGTGTTGCCTGATCGTAATGGTAATAGTCGCCTACCAGCGTGCTGATGTGCACGAGTCCTTCAACGAACACATCGTTTAGCTCTACAAAAAATCCAAATTTAGTAACCCCGGTAATCACGCCCTCAAGGATGTCTCCCACACGATCGCTGATGTAGTCACACTTGATCCACTCAAGAACTTCGTACACCGCCGCTTCCGCACGCCGTTCTGTAAATGAGGTGTGCTCCCCGAGGGTTGTTACCTGTTCTTCATCATAAGGATAGAAAATAGTTTTTTTGGGTTTGCCCAGGCGCAGTGCAACATTACTCTTAATCCGACTGTGGATGACGGATTTGATCAGACGATGCGTCAGCAGGTCAGGATAGCGTCGTATGGGTGACGTGAAATGCGTGTACTCAGGATAACCGAGGCCAAAGTGACCTTCATTTTGCATTTGATAGACCGCCTGATTCATCGAACGTAACAAAGACATCTGTAACACTCTGCCGTTCTTCTTATCTCGTAGCTGGTTAATCACGGCCTGGTAGTCAGATGGTTTGATCGTGTTCTGATAGTTCAGGCTGACGCCAAATCTGCTCAGGAACTCAACAAGGTATTCTACCTTTTCGGTTTCAGGTCTTTCATGAACCCGGTACAGCCCAGGTTTCTTGTTCTTTGTAACAAATCGTGCAGCACACACATTGGCGCAGAGCATGCATTCTTCAATGATTCGGTGGGCAGTGTTGCGAGCCCTAGGATGAATACTCTGGACCCTACCCTGCTCAGAGAACTGAAACTGCAGTTCAGTCGTGTCGAAATTGATTGCACCACGTTGCTCGCGCATTTTCATCAGTGCTAAAAACAGATTGTGTAATTCGTCTAATTGAGGAACAACCTCGCGGAGTGCCAAACGGGTCGGATCCCTGGGATTGTCGCTGTTGATCACTTTGGCAACTTCAGTATAAGTCAGCCGTGCGTGTGAGACGATAAATCCCTCATAGAACTGAAATCCACTGATTCTGCCCTGTGCTGACAGATTCATCTCACAGACAAGCACCAGCCTCTCGACTTTTGGATTCAGCGAACACAGACCGTTGGATAGTTTTTCCGGCAACATGGGTACCACATATTGAGGGAAATAGACTGATGTTCCCCGCTGCCTGGCTGACTGATCAAGCACCGTATCAACCCGAACATAGTGGGAGACATCTGCTATAGCGACATACAGACGCCAACCACCGTTTTCTTTTTGTTCACAATAAACTGCATCATCAAAATCTCGGGCATCTTCCCCGTCTATAGTTACGAATGGAAGCTCCGTTAAATCGAATCGATCAATCTTATCCCTGGCTTTCACTTCAATCGGCATCTTATCGACTGCCTCGATTACTTCATCGGACAATTCAGTTGGAATATCGTTATTGCGCAGTGCGATTTCCACTTCGATGCCGGGGGTCAGGTGATCACCCAGAGTTTCGATGATTTCTGCGACCACAACGCCGTGCAGACTCGGTTGCTCTATGATCTGCGCGACAACAATCTGACCAGGTTTCTGGGAGCCTGACCTGTTTCGAAGCAGCACCTCATGATTCACTCGGTTATTAAGTGGCTCCAGCAAGTCCTGCTTGTTTTCCACATGGTGCCGACCAACAAGCTGTTGAGTATTTCGCTCGAGTACTTCAACAATTTCACCTTCACTCCTACCCCTTCTATCCCCGCCTCTGATTCGAACTCTGACAACATCACCGTGAAATACCTGACGCATTTGCCTTCTCGTGAGAAAAACATCCTCGTCTTGTCCTTCCTGCAACAAGAAACCATAGCCATCAGGATGGGCGCTAACCTTCCCCGTCAACAATTCCATGCGGCTGGCAATTCCATAGACACCCCTTCGATCTACTATCAATTGACCATCACGCACCATCGCCGCCAGTCGAGTTCTCAACGACTCACGCTGACTGGGTTGCTCCAGCCCAAGGGTCTTTGACAGGCGTTTGAAGGCCATCGGTTCGCCAAAGGCCTTAAGACAATCAAGAATGAACTCCCGGCTGGGAATAGGATTTTTGTATCTGCGAGCTTCCCGCTTTTCAAATGGGTCTTTTTTCAAATTCCTGTTTCCTGCTCAAGGTATCCTGCTTTTAGGTATAGCAACACTACTGACTGATCGTATGGATTGACAGCGCACGGGTCCCTTAGTAATCTGCGCCTCCCTCTTGCCGAGGTGGTGAAATTGGTAGACACGCTAGCTTCAGGTGCTAGTGGGGGAAACCCCGTGGAGGTTCAAGTCCTCTCCTCGGCACCAAA
>PBRC01000050.1 GCA_002725285.1 Gammaproteobacteria bacterium
ACCGGATACCGCTGCTCGGCAGAAGTGACGTTGTTTGGCGGTAAGATTGTTTGTTCTGTTAGCCATGATTGTCCCAAACCGCTTATCACAAGTGGTGTCTTATTATAGCAAATCGGAGTGATAGATGTGGGGAACAGAGTAGGGAAAAATAATAAGTAATATTATATATCTTTATATTTCAATGACATATATAGATATCTGGCGGAGGGGTAGGGATTCGAACCCTAGGAGCTATTACACTCAACGGTTTTCAAGACCGCCGCTTTCGACCGCTCAGCCACCCCTCCGAGAAGCGCGAAATATACGCGATTCGCTTCATTTTGTTAAGGACTTTGCAGCCGCACCTGTCTGTTTGTATTGGCTTCTTTAACCTGCCAGTATTTAGATGGGCTCAAATCATGCGTTTCGACCATGGCTGAAATCTGGGTGATCATATGTGCGAGTATTGCAGGCTTGTATTGGCTGGCGGCAATGCGCTGCAAGGAGGTCGCGGTTGCTGTTGCACGCCGGGAGTGTCGCCTTTGCGACGTGCAGCTGCTGGATCAGACGGTGCACCAGACGAGGATTTCTCTGAGCAAGGATTCGAAGGGAGGTTGGCGAATCTGGCGTGAGTATCGATTTGAATACTCCCACGATGGAGAATCCCGTTCACGGGGTCGGCTGATGCTGCTGGGGCACAGCCCTGTTCGAGTCGATATGGAAACCTTCAATCCGGCGGTTCACTAGACCTTGATTGCTCGAATTGTTTTTGTTGTGTGTCTGGTGAATCTTGCAGGCTGTCAATTCGGCCCACCTGAGCACTGTGATATCGGTTCCACTCTGGCACCAATCGATATTCCTTCTCCCAGTTTTGAAAAGGTGGATCTGGCGCCAGGTACCAATCGCCTGCGAGCGCAGAAGATTTTTGATCTATGGCGAGAGTCCTGTCCTCAGAGCAAAGTACTGGACGTTGCCAGAACCAGATACAACAACTTTTCCTGTCTTATTCCTGGACTTACAAACTCAAGGATCGTGATTGCCAGCCACTATGACAAGATCGGTGGCGGCAGGGGTGTCGCCGATAACTGGAGCGGCGTATTGATCGTTCACCAGTTGCTTAAGTATTTCATGGCTAACCGACCGGAGTTTTCGCTTGAGTTTGTGGCTTTTGCGCAGGAAGAGGAAGACATGATGGGTTCGCGTGATTACCTGGATTCAGTGGACACAGGTCAGATCGTGGCCATGATCAATGTCGACACCATTGGCCTCGGACCGCTCATTATCGATACTCGTTCCTCTCTTGATCTGGGTTGCCTGGCTCAGGAAACGGCAGACATCCTCGGACTGCGTTATCTTCGCAGCGGCTACTTGACTGCCGGAGACTGGAAACCCTTCAAAGACCAGGATATCCCGGTGTTGAACCTGCATTCTGTCGATCGACGAACGATCAGACGCATCCACAGTCGGCGTGACAGGGCTGGCAATGTAGACATGAGCTATTTATCAGAAGCGTATCGGCTGGTATTGAATGTACTGTTGAATTATTCCGTATGAGACATTGAAGCGAATCTCTCCTCTTAGCAGATACGTTGTAAAGCAATCGCCGATCCCGATGTTGATATTGAGAAGGGAGGCTAGGAACGAGGTCCGTACCGGTGCTGAACCGAAATCCTCGAGTGGAAAAATCAACGGCTGTGCAGGCGAGCGATACGCCGTCCATCTCTGGATCTTCTTTGCAGTCATAGATATGGAAAAAACGAATGTGATTTTCAATTCTCGATTCAGTGCGTTTGTCCGCAAGTGGATTCCTGATCAGCTGGTCCCTAGATAATAGAAGGCGTTGAAAGTGGCTGCAAAACTGTTTATCGGGGAATAAGCAGGTTCCGGTTAAGAAAGTGCTTATCTTAAAACGCAGGAAACTGTACCCAGGGGTAATGTTCTGAATCCGTTAGTTCTGATCCAGCAAAGTTCGGTAGGTTTTCAAGTGTTTCAGTGCTTCTGTGTGCTGTCCAACCAACTCGTATAAGCGTGATAGATTGTAGTGGGCATCGGCGAACGAGGCTGCCTTTTTATAGGCGTCAATTGCATCGTGAATTCTTCCCATATCCTCAAACAGCGTTCCCATGTTGAATGCGGCAAGAATATTGTCCGGCTCAGCCTTCAGCGCTTGATTATAGTGACCTTCTGCAGCGTCATAATCTCCCGCCTCTTGCATCAGTCTTCCCAGGTTGACATGGGCATCCGAATGCTCTGGTTCGAGTTCAAGTGCCCTTAGATAGGCAGCCGGGGCATCTTCCGGGCTAACGGCTTCCAGGTCGACGCCGAGATCGAACCAGTCATCACTGTTGAGCTGATTGCTGGCCTTTGCTTTTTCAGCCGCTTGTTTGGCTAAGGGTGCAACAGTGCCCGCCAATTCAGACACTGCGAAATTAAAATGGAACTGGCCGGATTCCGGGTTATAGACCTGATCATCGTCTCTAATCACGACGGCACCGCCATCGCCGCTGATGCGCAGGGCCGTCAAAGGACGATTGGAGGGAAGTTTTCGTTGCAGTTCGAACAGGCTGCGATTGATTTTGTTGCGCCGCACACCGGATGCAAGCAGTTCCTTTGCTGTTCTAAGGATGACGATGTCCTGGAAGCTGAAGCGATAATGCTGGTTCGGGCTGCGCTCCGGATCCAAAACACCACGAGCAACGTCACGAATCACCGTCTCCGGCAGTTCGAGCAGTTCAGCAACTTCTCGGGTTGAATATCCCTTCATGTTGGTTACGACACACGACCCGCGGAATAATGAGTTTACGAATAGCAGCGGCCTTCACACGCGGTGTCTTTTTTGTCCTTTTTACGGCCTGCTAGTGTCACAAATTACCCATGATCAAGGGTGTCCTGTGTACCGTTTTATCATATCAATAAATTCGCCTTCTGGCTTTGCTTCTGACGAACAATAACGCCTCATCTAGCGTACGCCATGATTATGCAGGGTAGGGGGGCAACTTCGTCTTGCCAACGACCAGCCTGCAACCATTGTTAGTCAGAATAGCAAACCACTATCGAATAAAATCTAATAAAGGCATATAAAACAAATAGGTGAGCACTTTTCTTAATGTAATAAATCACGTTAATTATGATGCATTTCGAATCATATCTCTTGCGATCACGGTTTGTTGAATCTGAGAGGTTCCCTCATAGATTCTAAACAGGCGTACATCTCGATAGAACCGCTCTATGCCGTAATCCTCGACGTAACCAGCACCGCCGTGGATCTGTACAGCCCGGTCAGCCACCCGGCCTACCATTTCTGTGGCAAACAGTTTGCAGCTGGCAGCAAGGGCAGCGACATTCTCGCCAGCATCTCTGCGTTTGGCGGCATCTTTAATCATACAACTGGCTGCATAGTTCTCCGTCTGACTGTCAGCCAGCATGGCTTGAATTAGCTGGAACTCGGCAATGGGTTGCCCGAACTGCTTTCGTTCTAGTGCGTATTTAAGGCTGTCTGCAATCAGGCGTTCTGCAATACCAACACTCAGGGCACTAATATGCAGCCTTCCCTTGTCCAGAACCTTCATGGCGGTCCGAAAACCAGCCCCTTCCTTGTCACCTATCAGGTTTTTAGCGGGTACGATGACACTATCGAACATCACGTCGCAGACGTAGGTGCCTTGCTGACCCATTTTGCGATAGGGCTTACCCAGCTCAATACCATTTATCCCGGCTTCAATCAGAAAGGCGGAGACGCCTCTTGAACCTGCCTCATTCGGGTTGGTGCGGGCAAACACTGAAAAGAGATCTGCTTTGGGCGCGTTGGTAATAAACCGCTTTGTGCCATTGATAATGTAATTGTCACCTTCTTTCACTGCCGTCGTGCGAACGGAGGCTGCGTCAGATCCGGCCTCAGGCTCGGTTAAGCAGAAAGAACCAATGATTTCACCTGTCGCCATTTTGGGAAGGTAGGCTTGCTTTTGAACTTCGCTGCCATCAATAACAAGCGATTGTGAACCTATCCCCACGTTGGTCCCGAAGACAGATCGAAAGGCAGGTGATGTATGACCAAAGATTCGGGCAACCGCAATCTCCTCGGACATATTGAGGCCCAGACCACCATAGGCTTCCGGGATTGTCAGGCCGAACAGCCCCATTTCTTTCATTTCCTCAATCAGATCATCCGGGATCGTATCAGCCTCTCCAACCTGGGATTCCAAAGGCCGTAATCGTCTCTCCACGAATCTGTCGATGGTGTCAAGGAGCTGATCTAGCGTGTCTGCATCAAGAGCCATATTCTATTTGTCCCTTCCTGGATGAATTCAGATTTGAGCCTGAAGGTTACTGTCGAATGGTGATCGCAACCTATATAATGGCGCGCTTCATTAACCCCGGCGTTAAACGGTCTGCATTTTATGTAAGCCATTGGATTAACGCCAGCCAAGAACGCAGGTACATACCGATGGCAGGATTCAAGTGGGATGACCCCTTTTTTCTCGATGATCAATTAACTGAAGATGAGCGACTCATTCGTGATTCAGCAAGAGACTACGCGCAGGACAAATTGATGAGTCGTGTGAAACAGGCTTTCAGGGAAGAGCATTTTCATCGCGAAATCATGAATGAAATGGGTGAATTGGGTCTGTTGGGTTCGACCCTGTCAGAAAAATACGGCTGTGCAAACGTCAACTATGTTTCCTATGGGCTTGTCGCCCGGGAGGTTGAACGGGTCGATAGCGGTTATCGATCGGCGATGAGCGTGCAATCGTCACTGGTGATGCATCCCATCAATGCTTATGGCAGTGAGGAACAACGACAGAAGTATCTTCCAAAACTCGCGACTGGTGAGTGGGTTGGTTGTTTTGGTCTGACTGAACCAGATCATGGTTCCGATCCCGGCAGTATGGTGACAAGGGCAGAGAAAACAGACAGTGGTTACCTGCTTAATGGCGCCAAGATGTGGATCAGCAATTCTCCTATTGCCGATGTTGCAGTTGTCTGGGCCAAGCTGGATGGCGTCATCAGAGGATTTATCGTTGAGCGGGGAATGTCAGGATTTGAAACGCCCAAGATCGAGGGGAAGTTCAGCCTTCGATCTTCCGTTACCGGCGAGATCGTACTGTCCGATTGCGAGGTACCTGAAGAGAATCTGTTACCCAATGTCAAAGGACTGGGAGGCCCGTTCGGCTGTCTTAACAAGGCGCGTTACGGTATCGTCTGGGGTGCAATGGGTGCAGCGGAATTCTGCTGGCATGCTGCGCGAACCTATACGCTCGAACGAAATCAGTTTGGTCGACCACTGGCTGCAAATCAGCTGATCCAGAAAAAGCTCGCTGACATGCAGACCGAGATAACACTCGGTCTCCAGGGAGCTTTGCGTTTAGGCAGACTGATGGATGATGACAACTGCCCGGTTGAGAACATCTCCCTGATGAAGCGGAATAACTGTGGCAAGGCACTCGATATTGCTCGTATGGCGCGCGACATGCATGGCGGCAACGGCATTTCAGATGAATATCACGTCATTCGACACACCCTGAATCTTGAAACTGTAAATACCTATGAGGGTACGCATGATATCCATGCGCTTATTCTAGGAAGAGCACAAACCGGACTTCAGGCTTTTACAGGCGCATAAGCGAATAGCGGGTACGATGAGGGTACATGTTTTTTGTGAGATTTTCGCCTGATATCAGTTTAACATTAACCAGTGGGGAGCCCGCATTACTACTCACGCAGGTAAATCAGACGGTGTCTGACGAGGTTCAGGCAGGAATTGGGTGAATTTCCAGTGACAATGACTTACACGGGAGAGTTATCTCCTAGATGTTTTTCATACATTTCAAACTTCCATTTCTCAATCAAGGCGTTTAAGTTACGTTATTACTTTATCTAACAGAACCGGAGAGTTCGGGAGGGGTAAGTGATTAGGATACTCGTGGTTGATGACCATCAACTGGTGCGAACGGGAACATCAAGGTTGCTGGCTGACATTGAAGGGCTTGAAGTCGTCGGTCAGGCCGATAGTGGTGAACAGGCTATCGATATGGTCAGAGACCTGAACCCCGATGTTGTTCTGATGGATGTTAAAATGCCAGGTATCGGCGGGCTGGAAGCAACCAGGCGATGCTTAAGAGTAGATCCTGATCTGAAGATTGTTGCGGTGACCGTGCATGAGGATGAACCCTATCCATCAAAACTGATGAAGGTTGGTGCGGTTGGATACCTGACCAAACAGGCTGATCTCGATGAGATGGTTCGGGCAATCAAGAAAGTGGTATCTGGTCAGCGATACATCAGCTCAGAGGTAGCCCAACAACTGGCGCTCCGTCCATATTCTACCGATGAATTGAGTCCGTTTGAGGCGCTTTCGGGTCGTGAGATGCAGATTACGCTGATGGTTATTAACGGAGATAAAGTATCAGAAATATCTAAAAATCTTTCCCTCAGTCCAAAGACCGTCAACAGTTATCGATACCGGATCTTCGAAAAGCTCGATATCAGCAATGATGTTGGCCTGACAAAGATGGCCATTAAATACGGTGTCATCGATTCGGAAGCTGTCGCCTGACCTGGGCGCTTCATTTTTTCTTATTGAATAAGCGCTGATCAGAGCAGTATTGTTCAATTCTGCGGTAAAATCACTGACTCAATTGTCTGGTTGTTCTCGATGAGTGAGTTTGATCGAAAGTCCTTTCTGAAACATTTAACGTCGCGTCCTGGTGTGTACCGGATGTTCGGCGAGGATGGGAAGGTTCTCTATGTCGGTAAAGCCAAAAACCTGAAGAATCGGGTCTCCAGCTATTTCAGGTCTACTGCACTGGATGGCAAGACCATGGCGCTGGTCGCGAAGATAGGTCAGATAGAAGTGACAGTGACCAGCAGCGAAACCGAAGCCCTGCTGTTAGAGCAGTCGCTCATCAAAGAATTGCACCCACCTTATAATATTGATTTCAAAGACGACAAGTCCTATCCCTATATTTATCTCTCTAGCGAAGATGAATTCCCGCGCTTGTCATTCCACCGTGGCGCACAACGACGAGCAGGAAGGTATTTCGGACCCTTCCCCAGTGCTTATTCTGTTCGTGACAGCCTCAACATTCTACAAAAGGTTTTCCGCGTCAGGCAGTGTGAAGATACCTTCTTCAAGAACAGATCCCGTCCCTGTTTGCAGTATCAGATAAAGCGGTGCTCAGGTCCCTGCTGTGATCTGGTGTCTGCCGAGGAATACGATGAGGACGTTACACATGCTTCGATGTTCCTTGAGGGTAAGAACAGAGTACTGCTTGATGACTATGCCGATAAAATGGAAGCCGCTTCAACAGACCTGAAGTTTGAGAAAGCAGCTCAATACCGAGATCAGATTGCTCATCTGCAGAGGATGCAGGAACAGCAATATGTCATGGGCGGACAGGGTGATATCGATATTATTGCTGCTGTAACGAATCCCGGCGCTGTATGCGTTTTGGTGATGATGGTCAGAGGTGGCAGAATGTTGGGTAACAAGACCTATTTTCCAAGAATCAGAATCGAGGAGAATGAATCGCAGCTGTTGTCCTCGTTTATTCCACAGTTCTACTTTTCTGGATTCGGTGGACGGGAGATCCCTCGAGAGGTCATTGTCAATGCGACTCTCGATGATAAGGACCTGATCGCGGCAGCACTGACAGAGAAATCCGGACGAAAAGTAAATATCGCGGATAACGTAAGAAGCCGCCGTCAACGCTGGGTAAGGTTAGCGGAAACAAATGCTGAGCAAAGTCTCGGCTCGCATCTAGCTAACAGAAACAATCTGAATCAGCGATTTGATTCATTGCAGTTGGCTCTCTCTCTGGATGAAATGCCTCGGCGACTGGAATGCTTCGATATCAGTCACAGCTCGGGAGAAGCGACCGTGGCATCCTGCGTCGTATTTGATCAAAATGGCCCACTCAAATCTGATTACCGTCGCTTCAATATCGAGGGGATTACACCAGGAGACGACTATGCTGCATTGTCTCAGGCTTTGTCTCGTCGCTACACTCGAATAAAGAAGGGTGAAGGGCGTCTGCCTGATGTTCTGTTTATCGACGGTGGCAAAGGTCAGGTTCACGAGGCTGAGCGGATCATGGAAGAACTGCAGATCTCGGATGTATTTCTGGTGGGAGTCGCCAAGGGACCTGGTCGAAAAGCGGGTCTTGAGAGTCTCGTTCTGTCCGGATCTGAAGAGATCGTGTTATCACCAGATAATCCAGGGCTGCATCTCATTCAGCATATTCGAGATGAAAGTCATCGATTTGCGATCACAGCCCACCGCCAGAGGCGAGGCAAGAAAAGGAAAGAATCTGTGCTTGAATCAATTGATGGCGTCGGGCCAAAAAGACGGCGATCGTTGTTAAGGCATTTTGGCGGTTCACAGCGTATTGAGAGTGCAAGCACTGAGGAGTTGGCAAAAGTTGAAGGCATCAGTCAAAAGCTTGCTGATCACATTTATGCTACGCTGCATAGCAGCTAAGTGAACACTGGATAATGCATTCGCTGTGAAACTCCCGATCAGCCTTCCTAATATTTTGACGAGTATTCGTATTGCACTGATACCAGTGCTTGTCATGGTTTTTTATCTGCCGTTTGAATGGCGCTATATTGCTGCGGCAGGCATATTCACTCTGGCTGCGGTTACCGACTGGCTTGATGGCTATCTCGCGAGAAGGCTAAATGAGATGACACGCTTTGGGGCATTTCTCGATCCGGTCGCTGACAAGCTGATTGTTGCTGTTGCCCTGGTGTTACTGGTCGAAGTGCATGCAAGTGCAATTCTTGCTGTACCAGCGCTGGTCATCGTCTGCCGCGAAATTGTTGTCTCAGCCCTCAGGGAGTGGATGGCTAAATACAGTGAGAGGCGAAGTGTTGCGGTTTCATTTGTCGGCAAGATCAAGACGACATTTCAGTTCATTGCCATCATAGTTCTGCTAGCCAATGGCCCCGTGCAGGGTAGTTACATTGTGATGACTGGATATGTCCTGTTGTATGGTGCAGCAGTACTGACTATCTGGTCCATGTATCTGTATCTGAGGATCGCCTGGCCGGATCTTTCATTGGGGATGGTTAAGAATGAGAAGGATCCGGAGTAGGTAAACCGGGGTGTTGGTTATCGGCAAGTCGCTTCGTGAAGCCGTGAATTTGGTGCCCGGGGCCGGAATCGAACCGGCACCGCCCTAAAGCGACGAGATTTTAAGTCTCGCGTGTCTACCAATTTCACCACCCGGGCAAAGGTCATGAAAGGCGCGTAGTTTAACGATGTCACGCGTCAGGCTCAATCATTCAAGCTGGTCTGGCGGATGAAATTTCTGGAGAAAAAGACACTGGCCAATAATGCAACCGGGCCACAAGCTCAATTATCGCCGGAACGGGTTGAGGAAGGTGTTATCAGGGAACAGTTGCACTGTCCGGCGCACAGGCAGTTCGAATCCGATATTCCGTGAGTATATTGACGATTATTCGGTTAAAAGTGTCTGATTCCTGACTATCGGCACATATTCAGAGGTTATATTAAGACACATGTTCTACAAGGATCGCCAGTAGCGTATTGTTTGTCTGATTCAAACCAATAATGAGGCCCTATATGGAATATGAAACGCTGAGTTGTGAGCAACGGGATCAGATTGCAGTGCTAACACTCAATCGACCAGATAAACGCAACGCGCTGTCGAGGAAGCTGCGTGATGAAATCATCATTTGCCTTGAGGATCTCGAATCGAATGAAAATGTGCATGTTGTCATCATGACAGGGGCAGGGGATTCATTCTGCGCCGGATTTGACTTAAGTGAATTCCAGACGGGTGATATGAATGAGATTTTTGCTCACGCCACCACTTACCATCACAAGGTATACAACTGCACTAAACCCATTATTGCAGCAATTAATGGCCCGGCAATGGCTGGTGGTATGGACCTTGCGGCCATGTGCGACCTAAGGATAGCAGGGGATAAAGCCATTTTTGGCCAACCACAGGTCAAGATGGGTATCGCTGCGGCATTCGATCTGCTACGCACAGTCATAGCGGAACCCCTGGCTCGTGAATTGTGTCTCACCGGACGAGTCTTGGCTGTTGATGAAGCCATCCGATGCGGGTTTATCAACGAAGCTGTGTCGCAGGCAGAACTATTTGACCGCGCCATGCAAATTGCATCATCCATCGCGGACACGAAATGTGGTGAGGTGATGAAGACTGAATTCAGAGACGGTCAACCAGATCTCTTTGAGTAGTTGCCAACCCAGAACAACCTGGCGATGCAACGATTTCCAGTTAAGGAATCGCGAGTGCGACCAGTTCCATGAGTTCATCTTCGACACCCAATGCCACCACCAGGTATTGCTTACCGTCCAGCTCATAACCCATGGGCGCACCTGAAATTCTGCCGCCTACGGGTATCGAGCGAAGAAGTTCCCCAGTGGTCTTATTGAATGCACTGAGAGTGTCAAGAGACCTGTTTGTCGTAAAAAGCAACGTATCGGTGACCAGTGACGATCCCATGCCGGTCACCTGCTCACTGCTTGCGTTTGCTACCTGCCATTGAATAACCCCTTCATTGAGATCATAAGCTGTGACAGAAGATTCACGACCGCCAAAAGGTGAGGTTGTATTGGGTCCTCTGAAGACACTGGGACTTGCATAGTAAAAGCTGCCACCGTTGCCGGGCTCCATGGTGATAAGAAAGGCCAGCGGCCCAAGAGAGGTGACATATAACATTTGAGTTGTGGGATCAAATGATGCTCCACCCCAGTTTGCACCGCCTCCAATGCCTGGCATCAGGATTGTTCCCTGGGTGGATGGCGGCGTGAACAATGGTCCATAGACAAGTCCGCTAACTGAGCCAGGATCGACCAGATCACTCTCTACAACGCCCTGATGTGCGAATGGCGGTGGTTTTGAGGGAATTGGTTGCGTTGGCGCAGTCCATTCTCCAGGTACGGTCGAAACCGATGGCACGGGTGTTTCAATGATTGGCCACACGGGCTCACCCGTGACACGGTCAAGCACATAAACGAAACCCTGTTTGCTTACCTGAGCAAGGGCTTTGATGGGTTCCTCATCAACAACGATATCGACAATATTGGGGGCAGCGGGGAGATCATAATCCCAGATATCGTGATGTACCGTTTGAAAATGCCAGTTTCTTTCACCGGTCTCGCAATCGAGAGATACAATGCTGTTACCAAACAGGTTGTTGCCTGGCCTGTCACCGCCATAATAATTATTGGTTGGACAACTGGTTGGCAGGTATACATGCCCCAGTTCTTCATCAACGCTCATGGGTGCCCAGACATTCGCACCACCGATGTCTCGCCACGACTCGTTCTCCCATGTGTCAGTGCCGAATTCACCTTCGCGAGGGATAATATGAAATGTCCACTTAAGTTCACCACTGGTTGCATCGTATCCCCACACATCGCCAGGGGGTGATGGTGGTATCAGTTCGCCGTCGTGGATACTGGAGCCGACGATGACAACATTACGGCACATAATGGGTGGTGATGTATTGCCAACCTGTATACGAACGCCACCGATATCGGGAATGCCAGGCTCGTCATGAGCCTCGCTCAGGCTGACAGCGTTTGCGTTCAGTCGGGGAATGTCCTCTAACAGATCTACTATGCCGTTGCCGAGAGAACCGAAGGCTTCGATGGGTTGACCACTCACTGGATTGATGGCAATCAACCGGGCATCTCCGGTTACCATATAGAGTTGTCTCTTACCATTGTGCTCAGCGTAGGCAAGGCCTCGATGCAGAAATCCATTATTTGGCGGTGTACCAAAGTTGTAGGCCTCTGGATCGTAAACCCACAGCGTGCTTCCTGTGGCGGCATTGATAGCCGATACCTGGCTGAACGAGGTGCTGGTGTAGAGAACGCCATCGATCATCAGTGGCGTGGATTCAAACAATGTGTTTTCAACCCCGGCAATATCGTTGTCGGGAGACCGCCAGCGCCATAAGACTTCAAGGTCGTCAATATTGTTCTCATTGATCTCGCTGAGCGGGAGGTACTTGTTGCTCGATAGATTTCCTGCATAGTTTGGCCATGCGCCACCTGCGGTACCGTCAGTCAAGAGTGACCTGGATCCGATGACCTCGACCACCACGGTGTCGGCAGAACTATCATCAACACCGTCATTGACGACCAGGTTAATCGAATAGGTGCCAGGTGAACCTGCAACAAAGGTAACGACGCTTCCTGATCCGTTGATTACGGCACTGTTGCCTTCGGGACTGGTGCTCAGTTCCCACAGGTAGGTCAGACTGTCTCCATCTGCATCGCTGCTTTGTCCGCCGAAGAGTGTAACTTCTGCCTCGCTGATCACTGTCTGATCGACACCCGCATTTGCAACTGGCGCGTTGTTAATGGAAGTTGTGTCGAGCGCTGCCTGAATTGTGTCAAGAAATGTGTTCCTGGCATAATTTGCCGGTTCGCTGGTCTGATGGTAATTGTTCCCTTGTCTGACCGTGCTGCCGTCTCCCATTCTGGTGTAATTGCCGAACCTGAGGACCACAAGATCATCTTCCGGGAATACGGCAATCATCTGGTCCATCACACCCAGTGCCGCGTAGCCGCCATTGCCCAGGGGCCACCAGTAGTATCCATAGGTATCATTAAGAGCAGGTTCAGTACTTTCCTCGTACCACGTGTGACTCAACAGCCGGGTACCATTCCAGTCACCCCCGCGGGCATACAAGAGCCCGAACCGCGCGAAATCTCTAGGTTCCGCATCAAGGCAGCAATAGCTCATGACATGATCTGTACTGTCGGTCCACCACTCGCCGGAGAAACCGATAATATTTCCCAGCCGCTCAGCTAGATAGTCGTCTGCTGGCATACCAGTTGAGGCTTGTACGATCTCGCCGGCAATCATGACATCAGAATTGGAGTAGATGTAGATCTGTTCACCAGGTGTACCATCGAGTGGCCTTGCGAGAGAGACGGCTAACTGATCAGGACTGTTGTAAAACTCACCACCATCAGGCACACCATCACCGTCATCGTCGTCCAATATCCGAAGCGCTGTACGGACTGTCAGCAGGTGACGCAGGGTGATATCAGCTTTTTCGGTATCTGCCCAGGAGGGGATAAAGTCAGCAAGCGACTGATCGAGATCATTGATGAAACCATCATCCAATGCGGCGCCAATCAGTGCACTGGTAAAACTCTTTGCCACAGACCAGCTGGTGACAAGATCGGTTGCGGATTTCCCTGACGAATATCGTTCGGCGACTATATAACCGTTTTTTATGACCAGAACTGCACCCGCGTCGTTGCCGGTTGCGAAAGCGTAATCGAGAGCCTCGTTGATTGAGTCGGGGCAGATACCCTGAGACTGAGGGGTTGCGGTTTTCCAGCTCTGCCCTGGCCAGATTGGCGTGGGTGGTGTGCTGCTGACAGAAACTGAGCAGGAAGTATTGTTGACGACAGGACCCACATTGGTACTGAAGACAGTTTCGACAGTACCATTACTGTCAGTCCAACTAACCGCCACATTGATATTAGTTCCAACATCAGCACTCACCAGCGTATAGGCAGCTGAGGTTGCACCGTCAATATCGGTGTCATTTCGTCTCCATTGGTAATTAAATGAACCAAGACCATCGGCGTCAGTGAGATTACTCGTATTCGCCGTGAGAGTCTGACCTTCAGTGAGTGAACCACTGATACTGATGCTACCAACAGGTGCACTATTGCTAGTTTCCGGGGGGGGGCACGGGTGGCGAAGGACTCGAGCCACCACCGCCCCCTCCGCAAGAGGCCAGTGTCAGGGCAACCAGGCCCAGAACCATACTTCTGAGTGAGTTGTGTTCACTGTGCATGGCAGCACAATGTCTCTTTGTCGTGCACGAGTCAATGGTACGAGAAGGGTAGGGGTCGGAATCNAACGGGGCCGCNCAGGTCGGCGTAGACGGAGTTGCAGTGGAGGCTGGGGTCNGAATCGAACGGGGCCGCCCAGGTCGGCGTAGACGGAGTTGCAGTGGAGGCTGGGGTCGGAATCGAACGGGGCCGCCCAGGTCGGCGTANACGGNGTTGCAGTGGAGGCTGGGGTCGGAATCGAACCGGCGTAGACGGAGTTGCAGTCCGCAGCATGACCACTCTGCCACCCAGCCTCTCATAAACTGGTTTTCTAACTTCGACTGAGAAGAGCCTCAATGCTTCGCATTAATGCAGTCCGCCCCTGGGCGGGTCGAGCTGACCACTTTGCTGCCGCCCAGCCGTCGAAAGGGCGCAAGTCTACAGAATTTCGCCTGCAAATTCACGGTGGAACAGGACTAATTTATGATAGTGGCTATCAGGAGAAAGGTAACGGCAGCAATTGCCACAATGCTTAGCAGATCTGCTAGGTTCTTTTTGAATTCCATGGCAGCATGCTATGAGCCGATCTGATGAGACGCAAGGATTGTTAAGAACTAACCTTATAACTGGCGCCCAGATGTCCGATTCGAACAAAGCTTATCTCTATGCTCTGACAACTGTCTTGTTTTGGTCAACAGTGGCGACAGCGTTTAAGGTTGCCTTGTCATACCTGGATATATTCCAACTGGTTTTCTACGCATCTTTGACCTCTGCTTTCATACTTGTCGTGCCGGTGATTGCAAGGGGACAGATCAAAGCACTTTGGATCACACTTAGAACACATTGGAAGATTAGTCTGATCGCCAGTTGTCTGAATCCGCTTATTTATTACATTGTGTTATTTGCTGCCTATGATCGATTGCCAGCGCAGGTAGCGCAACCAATCAACTACACCTGGGCTATCGTTCTGACAATGATGTCCATGGTCTTCCTAAAACAACGACCCACCGGATCTGACTTTCTAGCTGCGATTATATGCTATGCAGGAGTCATTATTATTGCGACCAGGGGCCAGTTCACTGATTTCCAGGTCGTCGATGGCTTTGGTCTGCTGTTAGCACTCTTCTCAACCTTCATCTGGTCGNGTTACTGGATTCTGAATATGAAAGATCCGAGAGATCATCAGTACGCCATGTGCCTTAATTTTCTAACTGCAGTGCCCATTGCTCTGACGGTCTGTCTGGCTTTTTCTTCACTCGATGTGAGTTTCGAGGGCATTGCCAGCGCGGTCTATGTTGGTGTGTTTGAAATGGGATTAGCATTCCTGTTTTGGTCGAGAGCACTTCGCTTAGCTGAGAACACAACTCGAGTGAGTACTCTCGTGTTCCTTTCGCCATTTTTATCATTGTTCTTTATTCACCAGATCCTGGGGGAATCCATCTATGCGAGCACATATGTTGGGCTAGTTGTCATTGTGACTGGCTTATTAATTCAAAAAACTTTTAGTCAACCGATATCGACCTAAGGGGCAAGGTCATCAATCAGAGACTGGAATCTGTTTAGAACAGAGCGAGTTGCTTTTCTTCAGCAACCTTATCAATACTCCTGAAAGTTACGCCAAGACCAAGGAGCCGAACTCCTTTCCCGGCCCCGCGTTCCCACGCAATTGGTAATAGCTCCAGAAACAGGGTTTTGGACAATTCCTGGCTGAATCTCTCGATGGTAGTGGTTTTGAAATCTGAGAATTTCAATTTTACCTGTTGATTCCGAATCGGGCGTTCCTGGTGCTTTTCAAGACGACGAAGTAATTCGTCATAGAGTTTATCAAGAGATGCGACTGCACTATCTGGCTCAGCGATATCCTCAGGATATGTCCGTTCGACACTCAGGGATTTACGAATCCATTCAGTGGCCAGCTCTCGGTCATCAATACCATAAGCTCGTCGGTAGAGCAGCTCGCCAAGTCCACCGAAAAGCTGAATAAGTTTCTTCTCGCCCATTTCGCGTACATCTGCACAGGTCACAATATTGTGCTTCGCCAGGCGTTGGGCGGTGACTTTGCCAACCCCTGAAATCTTCTTCACCGGTAACTTGACGACAAAAGCATCAACCTCATCTGGTGTTATCACAAACTGACCGTCGGGTTTGTTTTCGTCACTGCAGATCTTTGCAAGAAACTTATTCGGTGCCACGCCTGCAGAAGCGGTTAGATCCAGTTCGTTCTTTATCGTTTTTCTAATATCCTCAGCAATCCTGGTTGCACTGCCTTTAAAAAGGTTACTGTCTGATACATCAAGGAATGCTTCATCCAAAGACAAAGGTTCAACAAGGTCAGTATAGCGCCCAAATATCTGACGTATTTGCCTTGAAATTGACTGGTAATGACTCATTCTACCCGGCAGTACTTTTAGCTGAGGGCAGAGTCGAAGCGCATAGGCAGTAGCCATTGCCGAGTGCACCCCAAACTCCCTTGCTTCATAATTACAGGTCGAGATGACACCCCGCCGGTCAGGTGCGCCACCAACTGCTATTGGAATACCTTTAAGGCGTGGATCGTCACGCATTTCTACAGCGGCATAGAAGCAATCCATATCGATATGAATTATTTTCCGTTGACGCACCATTACGGCCTCGGAACAACGAGCTGGTATTGAAGCGTTCAAGTTTAAACAGGCGACGTAATAAGCACCAGCCAGAGATTGGGTTATACTGGTGTGCCTCGATTAAGTCATAAGCAGTACTGGTGTTGTTCCCTACATGGATATCGAAGAAGTAAGAAGACGTTTTGATCCAGCAGTTAACGAAATTATTGATTCCTGTCGCATCACGGAGGATTTTGTTGACAAGGATCGATTTCGAGTTTACATCGCCACTATTTGGGGAAATGCGGTGCTGGACCCAGAAAAAAGTGGTATCGAGGAAAGCGAACTGAGCATTCTGCACGACTTTTTCAATGAAGAAATCAGCAAGGTCCTGGGATCTGACCAGACTATCACAAGCTGCTATGAGTACCTGATCTCAAAAGCGGGGGAGGACTGTTTATCCAGATTGCAGGTTTCCCAGCAGCACAAGGATTTTATCCACTACTTTGCCCGTTTGATACTCGGTTCAGATGGTCTGAGCCCGGATGGCTCAGGTATGAAAAGTAACTAGGCCTCTTTGAATTCGGTCTGGCCAGATCGAGAGAATCGCTCAACCACTAACGAGCCCACAATGTCACCCTCAACATTGACCGTTGTGCGAATGGTATCTAAAGGACGCTCAATGACTAACAGTATTGCAATGGCCTCGAGAGGTATCCCAACTGCAAGTAACACCATCTGCATCCCCGCCATCGAAGC
Source organism: Gammaproteobacteria bacterium (assembly GCA_002725285.1). GTDB lineage: Bacteria > Pseudomonadota > Gammaproteobacteria > Pseudomonadales > Azotimanducaceae > JAHRVQ01. The sequence continues at coordinate 17,119 of PBRC01000050.1, forward strand.
AGAAGGCATGCCTGGCGCACCAATCGATGCGACCATCGACATCAGAAACACAACAAATATGGTGGTGGTCGTCAATTCAATGCCGAACATATAGGCGAGAAAGATCGCTGCGACTGCTTCAAACAAGGCAGTACCGTCCATATTCATGGTTGCACCCAGTGGCAGGACAAAACTGGTTACCGAAGTACTGATTCCCAGTTCTTCATTACAGGTTGACATAGTGACCGGCAAGGTTGCCGAGCTTGATGATGTGCTGAATGCAACCATCAAAGGTCTGGCAATTTGTTTCAGCAGCCTGGCTGGTGATTTACCNNCNAAAAGCCAGGCAATACCAGGCAAGACGATGAGTCCATGAACCAAAGTGAGAGCAATGATTAAAAGCGCAAACTGAAACAGTTGACTTAGGAAGGTGGCAGAACTGCCAGTGCCTGAATCGAGTTGCAGGGTGAAATCCATCAGGATCGCAAAGATTCCGATTGGGAGAATCCGGATAACCCATTTTAAAATCTGCAAGATTACATCATTGGCCTGTTGAATGATGACATGGAGTGGACTCCCGGCTGGCAGAATCATGACCATGGCCAGACCAATCAGAACTGCATTTGTGACAATCCCGAGAATATTTAGATTGACCAGTGCCGAGACGGGATTCGTCAGGGCCAGATTCAGAATCTGTTGCGCCACGCCAACAATAGATCCACTCCCGGGATCTATCATCCCCGTGGATGAAAACTCGGATGTGATCTCGGCCGTTGGCGGGTAATTCGTCCAAGGGTGTATGAAAAATACAGCAAACAGACCCAGCAGAATTGCGATCAATGTCGTACTCAGGTAGTAAGTGATTGTTAACGCACCTAGTTGCCTGAGTTTTACGACACTGCCAATGCCAATAATGCCCGTAATCAACGAGAAGAAAATCAGAGGTGCAATCAGCATACGCAATGCAGACAAGAAGACAGTCTTGATGAGTAGTATGACCTCGTAAAAAGTACTACCCTGCGGGGAGAGGAGTACTTCATCGAATGTCATTCCAAGACCGATGCCTAGCAGTGCTGCCAGGAAGACCTGAAAGGTCAAGTTCTTAAATATCAACTGGGACAACTACATGGTGGATTTTTTTCAGATGATAACAAACACTAGCAGGAGAGTGGAACTTCTGCCTCACGTGTTGCCCATTTTTTAGCAATCGAGCAGCGAGGTTTCTGATTGACAATATTGCCCGCAACCAGACGAACACTGACGTTGTTTCTGTGTTGAAACTGCAGCAGGTCATCCACTGCGAATATCTGTTCTATCGATGCTTTTTCAGTGCCCTGCAACGTAGATATTTGGTGATCATCGCGCTTAAATGAACAATCCTCGACGACTTGATCACCGATGAGCTATTTGATTTTTCTCTCGCTTTCTACCGCACTGGTGATAGCGACCATGAGTCTGATTCGATACAGGCAGACATGGCGAACCCTTTACAGGTTCTATCAGGAGCACCCCGAGCCCCAGGTGAGGATCAATTTGATCTCGGGTGAAATCCTTGACTGCAACGAGAAGTTCGCGCAATGCCGAGGCTACGCGACAACTCAAGACTGTTTGTTAAATAATCATATTGACAACCACCTGCCGGATCTTGATCTTCAAGCGATATCGAACCTTGGAATTACTTCCTCTGACTTGCCATTTGAATTTGAGACAACCCGGTCAGTAAGACTCGACGGCGTTAAACAACTCTATTCGGTATATATTGTGAGCATTGTATCGGGGAAACAGGTTGATATTTCCCTAAGACCTATCGCCACGTCGCAAATTAGCGCCAACTTTCGCACCCTGGTTCAGATAACCTTAACTCCCAGCCTGTCGATCAGGGGTTTCAACAGTGCTGCGATCAGCCTCTTTGGAGAAAGACTGCAAAAAGGTCGATCTGTTACCAGTCTTATTCAGACAGACCTTCAAAGGCGTATCCTTAAGATTATCAGGGCCAGAACTCGCCACGGGAACTTCTCAGTTCCGGTACTAAGTGTTATCGCTGAAAATCGCTGTGAGAGGATGATCTGGCATTTCTCCGCCCAGGATTCTGACGAAATCCAACTTGCGTGTGTTCGACAGCCGGCAGTCCTACCGGATCAGAGGCAGCAGGCAGATATCCTTGACGAGCCTTCCGGGACCTGGGTTTTCGATAGCGTTCATAAAACCCTGCATCAATCCAGGCGCTGGATCGAAATTATCGGGTACGACCATCATAGTACAGGATCTGGCGTCGAATTCTGGCTTCAATGTGTACATCCAAATGATCTGCCTGTTATTCAGAACGAATATCGGAAGCTCATGAAAGGGGAGGTAGATCATCTGAGACTTCAGTACAGCTTTGCCAGGGCTGATGGGAAAGAGGTTGTCGTTCAGACGACGGGACAGGTTACTCAGCGACTCGCCGATGGTTCGCCGGGAAAAATCGGAGGCTTTCACAGAATAATGAATGAGTCTGAAAGAAAGCGCCTGAAGTTAAAGGAGACGGTTCACGATCTTGCTAACCATTTCACATCGATTAAGGGATATACAAAATTAATCCTTGATGACTCAGATTCACAAATCGCCGGATATGCGGAACAGATTCAAACAGGTGTAGAGCGAGCTCAGCAGATTATCTCGGCAGAGTGGGGCTATGCAAAAAATCATCCCCATAGCGTTTATGAGCTCGTAAACAAAGTCTGCGATGATCTGGGTATATATTCGACCGTCCACATGAATCGAGAGCGGTCTTTTGAACCACCTGCCCGGTTGCTGGAAAAAGCTCTCTTAGTATTGATTAAAAACTCGATCGCGGCCGGATCAGGTCCGGACGGTGTTCGTGTCCGTACAGACCTGGGTGATTTTTCCGAATGTCAGTGCAGCAGTTGTGGTTGTGACATCGCAGGAGAGCACTTTCAGATATCGGTCACTGATGAAGGAGGTGGGATTCCAAGGGAACGACAAGCGGTTATTTTCGAGCGCGGATTCAGTACCAGGTGTGTCAATTCGAGGAAGGAAAACGAGCTTTACCTGCTCGATAGCGAAATGCATGAACTCATGGGTCATGTGACCTTGAATTCCTCCAGAAGAGGCACTCGGGTGTCTCTGTATCTGCCTGTGGCGAGGGTTGAGAACATGCTTGAATCTCCAACCGCTTTCTTTCGAATTCTCGTTATTGACGATGAACCCGCGGTCTGTGCTTATATCTCAGAGGTGCTCCAGCGTCAGGGCTACGAAGTAACCACAATGAATGATCCAATTAAGGCCGTAAGACGGTTTTCCCGGAATCCAAATTATTTTGACCTCATCATATCGGACCAGAGAATGCAGGATCTTCCCGGGGAGCTGATTGTACAGAAAGTCCATCAGATCAGACCCGAACTACCCATCATTATCTGTAGCGGTTATAGTCAGGGTGTGAGCGAAGGTCTGGTACAAACTTCGGGCGCTTCGGGATTTATCAGGAAGCCAATTGACGCGGATCATTTGGTTGGTCTTGTAGAGTCGCGCCTTCAGAAGGTTAGTCAGACGTAGCACTAACCTGGCGAAAGGGATCTGTCAAAAGAGCAATAATGAAATGACTCATGACACTTACTTCTCTGCTGAATTATTCGATAACGTACCGGTTGGTATCATCGCCATCACACCAGCCTCCGAAATAGTTGCCGTCAATAAATTTGGGAAATCTCAATTCGGCCTGAATGTTGGTCAAAAACTCAACCGTGTCATTCACACTGATTCGCTGGCTTTGTTCGAAGAATCTCTTCAAGTGTCCGAGAAGGATTTCCAGATTCAACTGAAGCGGCAAAACGCCACGTTTCATATCAGTCTTCGTTGTCACGATATCCCGCAGTCCAAAGAGAAGATACTCATTTTGCGTGATATCTCAGAGCAGGTAGCCCTTGGCTCACAGCTCAGCAAGAACAAACAGCCGGAACGCAAGTTCATACACGCTATCGGCAATGCCCTGACAACAATCATGGGTTATTCCGAACTGATTACCATGATGCTGGGTGAACATGAATCGATTGCTGGTGAACGACGAGAGGCGGTTCTACGTTATCAAAAGGAGGTCTACACAGGATTGCAGCGAGTCGAGAAACTCATCAAGCAACAGAAGAAGGGTAAACAACTACCCAGCCCGGTTACTGTGCCCCTCAACCGTAAGCATGTCATGGTAGTCGATGATGAGCCCTCAATCGCAGAGTTTCTTGCCGAGTTGATGCGCGGGCGACAATACAAAGTGACCGCATTCACCGATAGTCTCCAAGCACTTGAATTCTACAAATCAAACAAAGATCACATTGATCTCGTGATTATGGATCAGATCATGCCTGAATTGTCAGGTATTTCCCTCGCGACAGAGCTGTTGTCATTCAACATCGACCTGCCTATTGTACTTTGCACAGGCGATCAGGAGCTAATTTCAGAACAATCAAATGGTCGGGTAAGAATCAAACACTTCATACGTAAGCCAATAGATATCAGTGAATTGACTGAAATGGTCAGTACGATTATTGATTAATCGTCGACGGAGATGCGAACAAACCTAGTCGACGACCGCGGTCAAGGTATTTCCGATTTGATACGGCAGCACCAGATCACAGATCGGATCCAGGTCTGTAGGCTGGTTATTGAGTATGACAAGACCGGCACCTTGTTGTTTCGCGAGTCGCGGGAAACCCGCAGCAGGATATACCACCAGGCTTGAGCCAATTGCAATAAACAGATCACAAGCAGCAGTCGCGTGATGTGCACGCTCCATTTCATCTACCGGCATCGACTGACCAAAAGAAATCGTGGCGGTTTTGATGATTCCTGAACACTCAGAACAGTAAGGAACGGTTTCATTGTCACTGAAGATCTCGCGGACCTCAGTCAGTTCGTATCGTCGGCCGCAGTCCAAGCATGATGCGTAATTCGCATTGCCGTGTAGTTGAATGACCTGATTGTCGGGCACGCCCGATTTCTGATGAAGACCGTCGACGTTCTGGGTGATGATATGGGATACCTTACCAAGTTCAACCAGCCTCGCAATCGCCACGTGCCCGGCATTAGGTTCAGCTCTGGCCATACCGTCACCTGAAAGCTTTCGTCGCCATGATTCGCGCCTGACGTCTTCCGATGCGATGAAGTCGGAAAAATCGATGGGTGTTTGGGTCTTCCATATGCCATTTGGGCCCCGAAAATCAGGTATCCCTGATTCAGTGCTGATGCCTGCACCGGTAAAGACCACAATCCTGTTTGCCGTTCGAATCAGTGCTCGAAATGCGGTAATTTGCTCTGTTGTAATCTCTGGTTCAGCCATCCTATGAACCTCGTTAAACTTTTCCAAGACGATGCCACACGCTGATATTAATTAAAAGCGGGTTAACCGTTCATGGCTCGCAGCTCTTCAAATGCGTGAGGCGTACCATTGAGAATAAAGGCCAGGACTGCATCTGCACATTCAGCAGGTTTCATGGTGGATGTGTCGACCTCAACGTCATAGATCTTGTGCTGATGACACACATCAAAGTGTCCGATGGCTGTTCCAGGAAATCGACCAGGCCTGGTACTCTCCCTCTGATTAATTACATCTCGAGGACAATGAACGCCCACGAATATGACTTTCTGAGATCTGAATACCTCGACGTAGTCAGTGAGATAAGCCTGCCTGAGGATGATGTCGTCGATAACGATGTTGTTACCATTGACAACCATGGCCAGCATTGCACGTCTCATGCCTCGCAGCATTGTCTGACCATCCTCGCCAAATCGAATGTCTGTATAGGGTTTGGATCCATCAGTAACCGGCACGACATTAAGTCCCCGGTCACCCGTGGTATTCTCTGGTGCATTCAGGCCACGGTACTTGTCTGGCAAGCCGTCACGAAACTGATCCAGCGCGATGTGGATGTAGGGCTGATCCAGTCGTTCCTGAAGTGCGTGGGCGAGTGTCGTTTTGCCTGCACTTGATGTACCGTTGAGAAAGATAGTGGTGCCAGCTGGCATTGAATACTCCGCTTCGGTCTTGCCAAAAGCCCCTGATACCGGGAAAAGGGCAATGCTTACATACAATGATTTAATTGGCTACTAATGATCAGGCACCAGGGGCCGGGAGGCTCAATTGGCACGAAATAATCTACAACCCTTTTGGTTAAAGAAACTGTTCGATCGATTGAATGCTATTTACGTTGACTCTTTTTGCAGACCTCATTTCGATTCATCTGGTATTGATCTGCGGGTCATGAATCCGCGATTCCTCGAGATATCAGGACCGAAGATCTCAGTGGGCGATCATGTGCATTTCATGGCGCTTCGAGATGCACCTGTGCGTCTGGCGGTATTTGAAGGGCTCGGTAGTATCCATATCGGTGACTACAGTATTATAAGTCCTGGTGTGCGTATTTCATCCGCCGATTCGATCTACATTGGTCACAGCTGCATGTTAGCCATGAATGCATATCTTTCCGATGCAGATTGGCATGACATCCAGCACAGAATCTATGCGCCAGGGAGTCATGGTCCAATCGTACTTGGAAACAATGTGTGGATCGGTGACAGCGCTCTTATCTGCAAGGGCGTCACTATTGGGGACAACAGCGTCGTTGGCGCCTGGTCGGTTGTCACCAAAGATGTGCCTGATAACACAGCGGTGGCCGGAAATCCTGCCAGGATCATCAGGCAGCTGGACCCTGATCACATGACAAAAAGAGAATATATGTTCAACATGGAACAGTCCTACGCGGAATTCGAAGATGGCTATAACGCAGCTAAACTGAGAGGCAACTCATTCTTCAACTGGCTTCGTTCCCTGGTTCTACCCCGCGACACCGACTGAATCAGACCTTCCCATAGACCTCACGGTGTCTCAGCATCAGTTGTTCTTCTGTCACCTGGTAGTGCTGGGTTTGAGCGGTTTCAAGATTGTATACCGCCATGAGGCAGCCGAGCTCTGCACACTGGCGCGTCTCAAATTCCTTTAGTAATCCAAATATATAACCGGCACGAAACGCATCGCCGCAACCGGTTGGATCCAGGGGAGACTCACATTGAGCTGCCGCAACGTGAATAGCTGAATCAGCAGCTGGCTGATAGATGTCCACCCCATGCTTGCCGCGGGTGACGATAACCTCGTGAGTGGCGATAATCTCCTCGGCTTGCTTGTCAGCATTGGTTTGCAGTATTTGCCACTCATGATTGTTGACGATAACGTATTGAGTCAGCGAGAGCAGTTCCCTGATTTCATCTCTGGCAAATTCAGCAACCCCTTGACCAGGATCCAGGATCGACGGTATTTTTTTTCTATACAGATCTTTAGCCTGGCGGAGCATAATCGGCGCATCTTCCGGCGCCAGCAGCGCCAGAGCTACCTGATCAATATCAGCAACAGCACTGGGTAACAATCGCTTTTCTGAAACGGACGCACCAGAATTGAAGGCCGTAATCTGATTACCAGAATCATCCGTAAAAATGATGCACTGGGCCGAATGCTCGAATGCCTCGTCAACAACAATATAACGACAGTCGATGCCAATGGCGTGTAAATGATCCAGATAATGGTCGTTGAAATCCTGTCCCGCTGCAGAGATCGGAATTACGGGGACCTGCAATAATCCAAGCCCGTAGACAATATTCATGCCGCAGCCACCGAAGCTGGTTTCAAGCGCATTCAATTGCAATGAAATGTTCAGCCCTTTAATCGGATACCTGGCCTGATAGTCGTCAAAGGATCCGGAGTAGGTGCCAAGATGATCGATTGCGATACTGCCGCAGATGATGACCGGTTTCACCGGATCCCCTCGATATTCCATACTGCAACGACAAGGCATGTATTGCATTTGGACATCTTTTCGTGGAAGTATCCACGCTGCAGACTAAAACAAGAAAACATAATTCTACTAAAACGATTTCTGAGCAAGACCCATCATGCAGAGTGTAACCGGACAAATTCAAGCAATCTTTGGCTTAATGATCTTTATTTCAATTGCGTGCGCCCTGAGTGAGCGTCGAGCGTGGCCGAACTGGCGCCTTATCTTTGTTGGCCTTGGCCTGCAACTTATCGTCGCCCTGATTATGTTCAAGTTGCCGATTGTGCAAACTGTGCTGGCCTGGCTGAACAAGGGGGTCAACGCGATTGCATCGGCAACCGAGGCAGGGACCCAATTTGTCTTCGGCTATCTGGGTGGTGAACCGGCTAACATCCCTTACCCCTTTACTGTCGAAGATCCGGGCGCGACATTTGTGCTTGCATTCCGCGTTCTGCCGCTGATTCTGTTTTTCACGGTTCTGTCAGCGATACTGTGGCATTATCGGGTGCTGCCGGTTGTGATACGCGGATTCTCTTATGTGTTGAGACGCACTCTGGGGGTTGGCGGCGCTGTTGGTGTGAGTACGGCAGGCAATATCTTTCTCGGCATGGTTGAATCTCCACTGTTGATCCGACCTTTCATGTCACAACTGTCACGAAGTGAGTTATTTATTGTCATGAGTTGCGGCATGGCCACAGTGGCGGGGTCGGTGATGATTTTATATTCCATCATTTTGCAGAACGTGCTGGATGATGCTCTCGGCCATATCCTGACCGCCTCGGTGATCAGCGTACCGGCTGCCATTATGATCGCCCGTTTGATGATCCCGGGGGACGAATCAACAGGTAGTGATGAGATCACAGACCCGGTCAAATATACGAATCTGTTGGATACCATAACCGGAAGTACCGCTGACGGGATTCGACTGATGGTCAATGTGGGAGCGATGCTGATCGTACTGATTGCACTGGTCGCACTGGTCAATAGCATATTAGCCCTCCTGCCGGATATTGGCGGCAGTTCTATCACGCTCGAATGGTTGTTAGGTATTATCTTTACGCCAGTTGTCTGGCTCATGGGTGTGCCCTGGTCAGAATGTCTTACAGCCGGGTCTTTAATGGGAATAAAGACCGTGCTGAATGAACTCATCGCCTTTTTTGCGCTCGCGGATGTCGAACCTGGTGCGCTCTCCAAGAAATCCGTACTGATCATGACCTATGCACTCTGCGGATTTGCGAACTTCGGAAGTCTGGGCATTATGATTGGTGGCCTGGGCGGGATGTGTCCGGAGAGAAGACACGAAATTATTCAGCTCGCACCCAGAACACTGATCTCCGGCACTCTGGCAACCTGTATGACAGGTTCGATTGCAGGTATATTAGCTTAAAGTACAACATGCCTTTAACGCTATAACTCATTGATTATTAGAGGATATCTCATGGAGACCTATTGAAACTTATCAAACTTTCTGCAAGCCTTGATAATCATTTCTACATTCTCATCCGATACATCCTGATGAAATATTCAACGACGTCCGGAAATCAAAATATCTTGATCCGCAAGGTGCCGCCAAGTTCATCTATATCAGCCGTGTCGGTTCGTTTCGTTGACTTTGGTCCATGTGATAACTAAGGTTTCCGAGTAATCGATGGTGTGGCAGTTTTCTGGTATATGGTTACCGAAATACAGCACCATTAATCTTTATATTACAAATAGTTACCGCTATTCTTGAGTCTTCAGCTCAACTGAAAGACGGATGAGTCAAACTGGATCCGGAATGCAGGAGCAACGCAAATGTATACAGGTATAGTACAAGCCATGGTACCGGTGAAGTTCACCAGTGAGGCAGCGGGCCTGCTGACCTTTGGTATTGATCTGCCAGAGGCACTCCAGGGNGATCTGGANAGGGGAGCAAGCGTCGCGATTAATGGATGTTGCTTCACGGTNACAACAATTGAAGCTGACGAAATCCAGTTTGATGCGATTGCAGAGACTCTGGCCATTACCAANATCAAGTACCTTGCNCCTGGCAAAGAAGTGAANGTCGAGCGTTCAGCCAAACCGGACGNTGAGGTGGGCGGACATATTCTNTCNGGTCATATCGTTGATACTGCAGAAGTGATCNGAATNGAAGATGAGGAAAACAATCGCCATATGACCTTCANGGGGCACCCGGATTGGATGAAATATGTCTTCAACAAGGGNTTTCTGGCACTGAATGGCTGNAGNCTCACAGTGGCTGCTATNGATCAGGAGAAGNGTGAGTTTTCNATCAACCTTATCCCCGAGACCCTGAAACGAACAAACTTCTCNCTNTTGGNGCTNGGTGATGAGGTCAATGTTGAAATCGATCAGCAAACCCAGGTTATCGTTGAGACTGTTGAACGCGTNATGCGAGANCGATATAACGTTTGAGATCATCTNGAGATGCTTTAAGATGCGCCTCTTTTCTCTTCGACAACTTTTGAGCCAGTAAGCACCATGGTAGATCTGCGGCTATTCGATACCTATGAGCGCAAAGTGCGCCTGTTTGAACCACTTGTCCCGGGCAAGGTCGGTTTGTATTGCTGTGGACCCACTGTCTACAACTTCGCTCATATCGGTAATCTAAGAACCTATATTTTCGAGGATATTCTGTTGCGGGTTCTCAGAAGGAACGGTTTTGAAGTCAACTTCGTCATGAATATCACGGATGTCGGTCATCTGACCTCAGATGCTGATTCAGGCGAAGACAAGATGGAGGTCGGCTCAAAACGTACCGGACTGACTGCCTGGCAGATTGCCGATCAGTATACCGAAGCTTTTCAGGCGGACCTCACTGCACTTAACGTCAATCCTCCTGATATCTGGTGCAGGGCAACCGATCACATTAAGGAACAGATCGAATTCATCGAAGATCTGGAATCGAAGGGATTCACTTATCGAACCAGCGACGGCATCTATTTTAATTCACGCAAGTTGAATAATTATGGCTACCTGGCTCGACTCGATGTCAATGGATTGAAGGAAGGCGCCCGGATAGACACTGAAAGGCAATTCGTGACTGACTTTGCGCTCTGGAAGTTTTCACCGCCGGATGAGGACCGCCAGATGGAGTGGGACAGCCCCTGGGGAGTGGGTTTTCCAGGCTGGCATATTGAATGTTCTACCATGTCCGCCAAATACCTGGGTGACTTCTTTGATATTCACTGCGGCGGAGAAGACCACATTCCCATCCATCACACCAACGAAATCGCACAGACCGAGGCAAGTCGTGGTACCAGACTGGCCAACTTCTGGATGCACGGATACTTTCTGCAGTTAAGTGACGCTAAAATGTCAAAGTCCACGGGTGAATTCCTGAGACTGGAGACATTGACCAAAAAAGGGGTTGACCCAATGGTCTACCGGTATTTCTGTCTCGGTGCCCACTATCGAACTCAGATGTCCTTCAGCTGGCAGAGCCTCGAAGCCGAAGAGACGGCGTTGAGGAGGCTATACCAGGCGGCGTTTGACTGGGGGGAGCCAGGTACCGTTATTCCTGAATTCATGGATCGTTTTATGAATTGCATCAATGATGATCTGAATATGCCAAGGGCTAGGGCCGTCGCCTGGGATCTGGTGAAGTCTGACGCGGATCCAGGTGACAAGAAGGCGACGATGCTTGCCTTTGATGAAATATTTGGATTGGGTATCGAACATTGGCAGCCTGAGGCTGTGCAAGTGCCGGATGAAATTCTGCAGTTGGCAGAGGATAGAGAGACAGCGAGGACGGAAAAAAAGTGGCAGCTGGCAGATGAACTAAGAGATCAGGTGCTAACTGCCGGTTACGTCATCGAGGACACCCAGGAAGGTCCAAGAGTCAAGAAAGCCTAGTTGGTCCGGGCGTTGACTCCTCGCCATTTTTCAATATCCGTAGTGAGCTTGTTTCAATATAAGTAGTGAGCTTGTTTCGATATCAGTAGTGAGCTTGCCATTCCTGTTACCCATTAAGTTTCACACTACGGTCCATGGACATGAACACCATGCCAGCTTCGCGATCTATTAAATTCTTCAATAAAAACAGTATGTTGTGTTAAAAGTTATGATGGAAACAGGGTGGAAATCCGGTATACTGCGCTGACAAAAACGGTCCCATGTGACGCTGAGGGACTGAATAAGTGACCTAAAGAGTGATACATGCCCAACTTCTTTCAGCAGGTGGCGCAGGTTCGAGACAGGAACCAGTCGCTGCTTTGTGTTGGTCTGGATACAGATCCACTGCGAATTCCGCAGATTCTGCAAAATGACCCGGATCCGGTTTTTTCTTTTAATCGGGAGATCATTGATGCCACGAGCGATCTGGTCTGCTGCTACAAGCCCCAAATAGCTTACTATGGCGGTGCCGGAGCAGAAGAATCGCTGGTCAGAAGCATCGCATACGCGAAACAGAAGGGTGTTCCGGTCCTGCTCGACGCTAAACGGGGCGATATTGGCAGTACCGCCGAGATGTATGCCAAAGAGGCGTTTCAACGTTTCAATGCGGACGCGGTGACGATCAACCCTTACATGGGATTAGACTCCATGAAACCATTCCTGGATTTTGCGGAGAAGGGCATCTTTATACTCTGCCGAACATCAAACCCGGGAGGCTCCGACCTCCAAAACCTAGTACTCGCAGATGGAAAGCGTCTGTATGAGCATGTGGCGGAACTCGCGGTAACCGACTGGAATCAGAATGATAATATCGCCCTCGTCGTTGGTGCCACCAGGCCAGAGGAGATTGCTGATATTCGAAAAATCACCGGTGAGATGACCTTCCTGCTACCAGGCGTCGGGGCACAGGGTGCCGATATTGAATCTCTGATGAAAAGCGGCAGAGGCGGGGGAATGATAATCAACTCATCACGCGGGATTATCTATGCATCTGATAAGCGTGATTTTGTCCAACAGGCACGAGCAGCGGCATTAGATACTAGAGATCAGATCAACCAGTTTTGCTGACCGTGATTCAATTCCGTCTGATATTTCCCGCCAGCTACGTGATGGTTCTTGTCTTCAATACCTGGCTGGGGTCTGTCAGGCTAAATTCAGAGCCAGTTCACTCCAGATCGGACAGTGATCGGAAGGTCTGTCCATTGCCCTGATGTCGTAGTCGATCCCTGCGTCAACGCTCATACCCTGCAGAACATTCGACACCAGGATCAGATCGATACGCAGACCGCGTCTCGGATTCTTATCAAAACCCCGGCTGCGGTAATCAAACCAGCTAAATCGATCATCTGTCTTGGCATGGTGAAACCGAAATGAATCAAACAGACCCCAATCGGTGATCCTGGCAAGCCAATCCCGTTCTTCGGGAAGAAAACTGGTTTTACCGTCCTTCAGCCAGCGCTTTCTGTTGNCCTCACCGATTCCGATATCAAAATCAACAGGNGCAACGTTCATATCACCCATGACNATAACCGGNTCGNGGGGTGAACAGTNTTTCATCAGGTAGTCGTGAACGTCNGCATAGTATTTCTCTTTTGCCGGAAATTTCGNAGCGTGGCTCCGATTCTCNCCTTGTGGATAATAGCCATTGATAGCGGTAAGAATTCGGTCGTCATCGAGCCGAAATTTACCGGCAACGAATCTACGCTGGCTGTCGGGCNCANCCNGGGGAAGCCCTTTNGTCACTTCGANGGCTGGTTTCCTGGACAACATAGCGACCCCATAGTGAGNCTTCTGACCATGATAGATAACCTCGTAACCAAGCTCTTTGATATTGTCNAGGGGGAAATCCTNATCGGTGACCTTGGTTTCCTGAAGGCCGATGATGTCAGGATTATGGGTTTGTATGACTGCTTCCAACTGATGCAGTCGAACCCGAATGCTGTTGACGTTGAATGAAACTACACGCATAGAATGTATCTGCCGCTAAATTTTTGCAGCACTGAATCCGGCCCAGCCAATAGAGTTGCTAACACTGAAAAAGTAATCAGTACAAGAGGAGAGGGCGGTTAGTTGTTTATTGCGCGCGTTTGCCTGTCACCAGATCACGAAACTTGTCCAGCAGCGTTTCGTACTTGTAATCAGTGAACTCTCCGGCATCGAAATACATACCATGCTCGGCACAGGTTTCGTACCATATATGTGGCTGATCGGGATCAGAGACCTTCTGCATACGTTCTCCGCAACGCGGACAGTCAACTTCATCAATTTTGTTGTATTCCTTTCCCGTTTCGGGATCACCGCTATCAACAAACTCGGACATCCATTTCCCTCTCAGGGTCTCAGCTTCACCAACATCAAACCAAATGCCCTTACAGNTGGTGCAGCGATCAACTGTCATATTACGGCCGTAGGTAANTTCTTCCATTGCAGATTTGCANTTAGGGCATTCCATAATGATTCTCACCGTCTANTTCTTGTTAATTGGAAGGACTCGAAACCTTGTCCTGGCATGCAGTATAACCGACTCAAGAAATAGAATGCATGCCATTCGGTGCCGTTTAGACCAATACATCTTGACGACCAGGCATCCTGCTGAATTGCTTGTGTGGACCATAAAGTGCACGGAACGGTGGAATATTCTATCGATGACTCATATTGACCTCTCAATCCCCGAACAGGCTGTATGGCCAAAGAATACTTGGGTAAGTGATGCTCGTTGGACTCTATTTTACAACTTAGATTGCGCATAATATATATTATGTTAAATTATAGATATTACAGGAGCTGCTCCCTCTATGGAACGCTATATCTCAAGACCGGTGTTATCAGGCGATTCCGGCGGGTTTCTGATCCCCTCTTCACAGCAATATCTTTTAACCTGCTATTTCTACCCCTGCATATCGAATAGAATTTAGCCTTTCTTGGTACCAGCACAAAAATCATCCATGAGTCTGAGGCAGATATTTCTCGAAGACATACCATTGCTGGATGTGCGAGCGCCCGCTGAATTCGCTCGAGGCGCATTTCCAAGCGCAACTAACCTTCCGGTACTGAATGATATCGAAAGAGAACAAGTGGGCACCTGTTNTAAAGACAAGGGAGCTGANGCAGCAACAGCGCTGGGNNATGAACTCGTTAAGGGTGATAAACGTCAGGAGCGAATTGGGCAGTGGCGTACTTTCATAAACCACAATCCGACTGCACAGATCTACTGTTTTCGTGGCGGGCAGAGATCACACATCTCACAGCAATGGCTCCGTGAAGCTGGTATCCGGATACAGCTGATATCAGGTGGTTACAAGGTTATGAGACGTTACTTGCTGGACGTTTTCGAGCGCTTGCCGACGATAACCGTCATCTCAGGCAGGACAGGCGTGGGTAAAACGGTGCTACTCGAGCGAATTGTCAATTCAATCGACCTTGAATGTCTTGCAAATCATCGTGGATCGGCATTTGGGGCGAGACTAGCACCCCAGCCCACTCAGATTGACTTTGAAAACGCTTTGGCAATCAAGGTGCTAAAACTCGATAAATCGATCGTGGTAGAAGACGAAGGAAGGATGATAGGACGACTTACGCTGCCGCCACAGCTTCAGGAGAAAATGAAGAAAGCCTCGCTTGTACTTTTAGAGGACAGTCTTTGTAACCGCGTCTGCAGAATTCACCAGGAGTACGTTGTGACGCAGCTCGCCGAAATGGCTGAAGAGGGTGTTGAATCCCCTACTCCCCGCCTTGAGGAAAAATTCACTACGGCACTTGCTGCAATCAAAAAAAGACTAGGCGGTGCTGGCTATGATCGGATTAAAAAAGAGATGAATGAGGCTTTCACTAGTCATAAGAAAGGTGATGTCTCTCAGCACAAAGTCTGGATCGAAAGTCTGCTGCGAGACTATTACGATCCCATGTACGACTATCAACTCGGTCAGAAAAAAGGCCGAATCCTCAGAACCGGGAATCAGGACGAATTAACTGGATATCTTGGCACCCGATTCTAGTGGGTCTGCCGTCACTCATCTGTTCGAGTGTTTCTATAGCTTCAGCAACATCAATCAGACCGAGTGTGGATGAAATGACCAGAATGGCCTGAATGAGTCCGATAAGGGTTTCATCTGCTTCCTGATAGACGGCAAGTCAAATGATCAAGATGACCTCTCATAACCAGATTCTGCGTTATCGGTATGACGTTCGGCGTCTACCCTCTCAACCATTTCACGAATCTCAGGATGATTTTCACAGATCCGATCCAGATCAACACGTTTTAATTCATATAGTGAACAAGGCGTCGCTGCCCTCGCAGTGGCGTTCCTGGGAGTCTCATGCAAGAGTGCCGACTCACCAAAAAAATCACCGGCGTGTAATGTGGCTACCTGATGAGTTTCTCCATTGTCAGTGATCAGGACGTTGGCGATACCACGAGCAATGAGGAACATTGAATCACCAGCCTGCCCCTGACGAATGATGTCAGTGCCCCTGGTAACGGTTCTTGCGCGCAAGTAGTTTGCAATCAGTGGATACTGAGACGCTTCGATTTCAGCGAACACCGGTACTTTGCGAAGCAGTTCATCCACTTCGATTTCAAGCGAGGCGGACAGGTTATCTCTTGCCAGCAAACGAATACGTTCTGACTGGTCTTTGAGAATCTTGCTGGCTATACCAGATTGGATAATGCCTAAATCTGCCGCATGCTCAACCGAATCGTGCTCGACTACCAACATCAACCGCTGACCCAGCTGTTCCTGTGTCGTCTCTACAAATTCCGGATATTGCTCTGCGACTTCATCAATCTGTGATTTAACGGTTTTCTCGATTGCCTCGTAGCATTCACGTAATTCCGTCAGACTGACCTCGTCGATCTCGCCACCTGCCAGACGAGTCATTTGCTCAAGCACGCTATGCGCACCCTGGTAACGACCCCAGGCAACACCATAGTCTCTGACGATCCATCGAGTACGAAGGATTTCCAGCAGGCGTTGGGATCCCGGCACGATATCCAGCATTGACATCACAAGTTGGCTGATCCTCTTTCCTATCGACGTTTCGATATTGGCTGTGGGCAATCGGTCCCGATGGCGCGCGCCATCCATCTGTACATCTATCGTGTGATCCAATTCTCGGTAAGCCCATTCATTAATGAGCCCTTGCGCGAACAACACTCGGTACCTCGCTTTCTCTCTGACAAGACACCGCATTGCCAGTGTTTTCCTCATTTCTTCACTGTGCATCTGACGATGGAGTTTAAGAATATCTTCTTTTAGCTCATCGATTTGCCGAACACCCTTCTCTTTAATATTGTCCGCAATCCGTTGTGAAAAAAGTCCACTTTCAGCCAGCCTGTCCAGCCTTGACAGTCCTTCACTGCGAGCATCTTTATCTCCTTCAAGTTTCGCCAGGCTGTCAGGCAGACTCATCTGGTCAAGTTTAAGTTTCTTGACCAGCGCTTCGATTGAAAGGCCCTGAAAAACTAGCGTGAACAGAACCGCGCCCATCACGACAGCAACCAGGGTGTCCTTTATGGGCACCTGGTTTGGATCTAACGATAAAACTATTGCCAGTGCGATCGCACCTCGCAAGCCTCCCCAGTACATCACCATACGATAAGGCATTCCTATCACTTCTGATCCCGGGACTTTGCCAAGAATTGGCACCACACCAAATACAACAGCAGCTCGTGAGATTAACATCCCAAACACGACCAGAATAATTAGATCCATGGATGCCCAGAGAGCTGCCAGATCAATCTGCATGCCCACCATGAGGAAGATCAGAGCATTGGCGAGATACGCAAGATACTCCCAGAAGTATTCCATGAATTTTTCTGTCGATGGAGAGATCTTTGATTTACCCCAGGAACCAATCATTAACCCTGCAGCAACTACTGCCATGATGCCACTGACATGAAATACATGCTCAGCAATAATAAACGAGAAGTAGGCAAGGATTGTAGACAGAGTAATTTCAATTGCAGCATCAGCTTCAATGTTTCCCAGGACTTCGCCAACCGCGACAGCTAGTAACCAGCCAACCAGGGCGCCGCCAAAGAACACCACGAAGAATTTCCCTATACCGCTGACAACAACATCACCATTAAATGTACCAGCACTTAGAATTCCTATGAGTATGGTGGCAAGTACCAGCGAAGTTGCATCGTTCAGCAGACTCTCTCCCTCTACCAGGACGGTAAGCCGTTCAGGCACACCCAATTGTTTGAATATTGCTATGACTGCAACAGGGTCTGTGGCACTTAAGATGGCGCCAACCAACAGAGCTATCAACACTTCAAAGGGTGAAAAGAACCAAAGAATTAAGCCAATAATCGCGGTCGAGATCAGAAGCCCGGGAACAGCAAGCGTCAATATCGGCACGATATTTCTACCCAACTGCCTCGCATTCAGGTTAAAGGCTGACTCAAAGATCAAGGTTGGGATAAATACGAACAGAACAAGGTCCGGGCTTAGTTCAAAGTGGGCGAGTGACCCAAAGCCAGGTATCGACGTGGACGCATAGGAAATACCAATACCAACAAAAACTAACCCGATGGTCAGAGGTAGTTTATCAAGGCGTTTGATGACAACTGTAGTAACGGCTGCTACCAACATAAGCAACGTGATGCCAGTTACCAATTCCGCAAGATGCATGGCTTCATGTTCCACAGGTCACCTTCCTATAGCTCTCGTTTTAATTCTCGGCAGATTCCACATATTCTAATCCGCCCACTATGCTGAATTTATCAACGATTTACTCTGCTCTTATGACTCACTTTGATTACTAAGCACTGCTGTGTCTACTCTTTTTAACACTTGCTCAGAGCTGTTTGACTCTNGCTCAGGGCTGTTTAANTCNGGCTCAGGGCTGTTTAACTCNGGCTCAGGGCTGTTTAACTCTGNCTCAGGGCTGTTTAACTCTGGCTCAGGGCTGTTTAACTCTGGCTCAGGGCTGTTTAACT
>PBRC01000051.1 GCA_002725285.1 Gammaproteobacteria bacterium
ATTTATTCTATTACCTGATTGAATTTATTCTATTACCTGATTGAATTTATTCTATTACCTGATTGAATTTATTCTATTACCTGATTGAATTAGTATTTTGCTGTTCTCTTAACTCTTGATTCTACCCTGTTGCTACCAACGACCATTACCCTTTTGCATATCTTTCGAATTCAGCCGAATGGGAAATTTCTCTCGAATCTGCCTGTCGGCTGCAGGATCAATATACTGAGGATAATAGTTCTCGAGCATTTCGCCTACCCGTTCGTGTGCCTGTTCATACAACGTCTTATGACCCAGGCTCTCCCAGGTACCGGGTGTCAGTCGATCGGCTACATCCGGGTAGAGAAATTCACTTCGCATGAGATCAAGTGTCTGCTGACTATCGAGAAAATGACCAGTACCTTCCACGGCTTCCTTTATCACATCGTAAGACAGTGTTTCATCTGTCACCTCGATACCACGCAGTATTCTCTGTATGTTGCCGATCATATCATTGTCAATCACCATACCCTCAAAGGATTGACCAATCAGACTGCCAACTATGCCAGGATATGCGGCGACCAGGTTGCTCCCGGCAAGTGCCGCAGTCACGGTCGTTAAAGCCTTTTCGTATCCAGCCTGAACATCCATGGTCTTGGCATCTGTCATACCAGTGCCAACGCTGGTGATAAAACCGAAATGATTACAAAGCTGCACCGAGGCGGCCATCACCACTGCTTCTTCACCGCTACCACCGGTGAATGAACCAGTACGCAGATCGGATATGAAAGGCCACATGCCAAAGTTGATGGCACTGCCTGGTCTAACCAGATTCATCACGCACAAACAGGACAGGGTTTCGGCAAAGCATTGCGCCAGAGTTCCTGCAAGTGCTGCCGGGGATGTTGCGCCTGCCTGTGGCGCAACAGCGACGTCACCAGGTAACCCCAGTTCAGCCATCTTCACCAGCACCTCTGCGTTTTCCTTGGCGAATCGAAGAGGTGACACAATGGGACACCCCCCAAATGTGCAGAAAGGTCTTTTTAGAAATCCACCTTTCTCACCGAGATAAGTATCAAACATCTCAATGATGGGATCTATATGATCAACCTCGGCAATACCGAGTGAAAAAGATTTTCTGGTACCCGCCAGTTCTGCATAGGCGATATTGATGTCGTGAACAAAGAGGTCACCACTGTACTCTGCGGCGATAAATGGTTGACCGAAACTATGTATATGTTCAAGTTGATCTGCAAGTCGAGTTGCGTCATAGAGATCGACAAGCCTGCTTGGACGGTAGCTCTGGGTATCGTAATCGAGGATAGACACAGCTTCTCCGGAAGTGCTGAAGAGAACATCTGTACCACGCACCTCAAGATCAAAAGCGGGATCCGGCGCATACTCTTTGTACTCTTTTGCCGAGACTTCTATCAGTTCTTCGACCAGGGCACGTGGAAAGCGCAGTCGATTCTCGCTATCAAGCGTGCAGCCCTTCGGCAGTGCGTAGTGAAGAATCTCGGGAATGGGATCACCAATTCCCACATTTTCAAGAAGATCAAGCGCAGTATCATAGATGCGCTCGATATCCAGGTCGCTCAAAGGGCGGTACTGACCACCCGGCAGCCCGGGTCGCACAACCTGGCCTGAGGAACCACCTGTCCTCGCATTTCTGCGTGCTGTACGGCCGCCAGAACGTTTGCCATCTCTTACGGCTGCACCCGATTCAACGTCAGTCAAACTTTATCTCCCTTACGTATACTTAACACCCACTGATCCCAGTGCATACCAAACCACTACACATTTTACAGGAAGGCAATCTGACGAAGATAGATCTACCAGATGAGATCTCCTCTACCCAAGATGCACATATATCAATACCTTCACGGCAGAACATTCCCATTTTTGACCGCTATTCTCGGACTGTCTGCTGGGCTACCATATGCCTGAATCATATTACTTAGTTTCGCAAAGGAAAACCGATATGCGCAGAGGTATAAAGACACGACGAGAAAATCCGATCAGTGCATCCGCTGTTGCACCTGGAATGATCGGTGGTCGATATAATCCTCTGACAGAATCGGATCTCGCACGTATTCACGAAACTGTTCTCACGGTGCTTGAAACCATCGGTATGGGAGATCCCATCGAAATTTTCAGGGAGCGTGCCCTGGCGAGAGGCTGCTGGATGAATGAGCATGATCGACTTTGCTTTCCGCGGGCTCTGGTCGAGGATGTTATCGCGACAACACCCAAGGAGATGTTTTTCCTTGGCCGCACGCCCCAATACGATCTCGAGCTGGGTGGCCATCGCGTTCATACCTACGGCGGCGGAGAGGCAGTCAATGTACTGGATGTGGGTACCCGGCATTACCGACCTTCAACACTCCTGGATGTTTACGATGCCGCTCGACTGGTCGACACGCTCGATAACATTCACGCCTTTTCTCGCCTGATCGTTGCAACCGAAATCGAAGATCAACTCATCTGTGATATCAATACCGCCTATGCCAGTGTCGCAGGTACGGCCAAACATACGGCATTGACCTTCAGTGACCACACTCATGTAGCCCCAACACTAGAGATGCTTAAAACTATCGCCGGCGGAGAAAAGCAATGGTTAGAACGACCTTTTTGCCATGGAGGTGGTTGCCCGGTAATTTCGCCCCTGCGCTATGGGCGAGACAATAGCGAAGTCTGTGTCGAATCAATTAAATTCGGTGCCCCTGTGTGGATTGTGGTCGCACCCCAGGCAGGCGCAACTGCCCCGGCTGCATTGGCTGGTGCTGTCGTTCAATGTGTTGCTGAAGCTATTGCCAGTGTGCTGTTGGTTGATCTTGTTTCACCGGGCTACCCTGTTGTCATCGGACCCTGGCCCTTTGTTTCTGACCTTCGAACCGGTGCCTTTACCGGAGGCAGCGGCGAAGAGGCACTGGTCAGTGCAGCCGCAGCACAGGTGATCAACCACTATGGTCTCGTTAGTTCTGTTGGCGCTGGCATGACAGACGCTAAGATCCCTGACAATCAGGCTGGATTTGAGAAAGGAATTGCTGTGGCTCTCGCTGCGCTAACTGGCTGTAACAACGTATCTGAATCTGCCGGAATGATCGGCAGTTTGATGGGTCTCTCCCTGGAGGCCATGGTAATTGACAACGATATGCTTGGCGCCGTAATGCGAACAGTCAGGGGGATTGAAGTCAACGACGCTACCCTGTCGTTAGAAGTGATGGCTGAAACTGTCAAGGGAGATGGTCACTATCTAAGACACCCCCAGACTCTTGAAATTATGAGAACGGAATACGAGTACCCTGCCTTGTCCGATCGTCGAACACTTGAAGACTGGCAGAGTGCTGGATCCCCGGATATTCGAGACCAGGCTGCAATCTATGTTAAAGAAACTCTCTCGAGTCACTATCCTCTGCACATCGATGCTGATACCGATCAGAAAATCCGTGAGAGATTTCCCATCATCCTTCCCGCTCATGCCATGCAGCCCGGAAACGGTCGCTGGTGACACAGTTGCTCGTGTTTTGGGAAATCAATTTCTTGACTTAAATCATTACCGTTACATACTACTTCTGTTTCGGAGCATGTCGAGGGCGGCATTATGCAATTTACGATTTCTGCGCGGGGAAAACCGCCTGCACGACCGATACACCAACTGATCAAGCAGAATTTCAGCCACATTCCCATTGAACAGATCGAGAGTTTTTTCGGATTTACCGAACCCTGCACACTATATGGCGGAAGGGTATTTGCGGGTACCGAACTCAGTCGATACGATTTACGTTCTCTTTACAAAATGGGCATTAATCTGCGCATGCCGCTGACGAACCACCACGCCACGGCAAAAGAGTATCAAGAGAATTTACCTTATTTGGAAAAACACTATCGACCTGGTAATTCGGTCATCATAACCAACGACAAACTGGCCAAGTGGATCAAAGCTGATTTTCCCGAATATCGGGTTGAGGCGAGTGTTATAAAAAATATCAACAACCTCAAGAAAGTCGAAAAGGCTTACAAGATCTATGACACGGTTATTCTTCCAATGGAATCTAATGAAGACGAGAAGTTTCTGCTATCAATCCCAGAGAAGGAACGAATCATGTTATTTGGCAACGCAGGATGTGCAATGACCTGCCCCTCAAAGATCTGCTATACGGCCGTTTCCAAGGTCAACAAAACTGGCGATACGAGTCTCTGGCAGTGTTCACAGTCAATTAAGCCCAGAGACATCCTCGGCATGATGGATTTCGATCTGGGCTACCTTCAGGGTCTGGGTTTTCACCGTTTCAAACTACTTCGATCAAGACCCGGGCAGATGACAGGCTTTTAATCATCGATAAGACCCAGGAGTTAACTGACCTTATCCGAGGTCATTTGTATAAGTGACAGGAGTGACAGGAGGGTTTTCCATGATTACAGGTAGATGTGAGTGCGCAAAAGTCCGGTATGAAGTGGATTGTGAGCTCAAGGATTTCTGTCACTGTCACTGTTCAATCTGCAGACGCCTTCACGGTGCCGCATTTGCCTCCTGGGGAGGAATTGCCCGGGACAAATTTTCTTATATTTCTGGTGAAGACAGTGTAAAAAGATATGCTTTCTCAGAAAATTCCGACAGTATTTTCTGTACCCATTGCGGCTCCAGACTCCTCGTGGATTGCAAACCAGAGACCCACATGCTCTACCTTGCACTCGGTACCGCTGATGGTGACCTGGCTTGCCCACCCGGCTTCCATCAGTTCGTGGGTTCAAAAGCACGCTGGCATGAGATCCATGATGATCTGCCGCAATATGATGAATGGCCGGATGAGAGTTAACAAAGGCTCGAATAATTCAGGTCTTCATCAATTCTTCTTCGACAAATTCCAGGCGATCCTTACCCCAGAAAATTTCGTTGCCCACCACCATGCTGGGTGCACCAAATACACCTCTTTCAATTCCACGATTGGTGCTGCTAATGAGTTGCTGCCTGATTGCATCACTTTCTGCCCTCGACATAAACTCATCACTGTCCATACCTAACGACTCGACTATGGGAATCATGCCTTCATAGTTTTCGATACTGGCATCATTTCGCTCCCAGTAGGCAGAGAATATTGCTTCAATGAATTCAGGCTCCTTCCCAAATTCTTTCATCACCAGAGCACCCCTGAGTACCCGACTGGTCTTGATTGGAAATTTATCCGGCATTCGAAACGGCAGATCATACTTGTCGGCCCAGCGATTCAGGTCTCTCAGGCGATTGGACATTTTGTTTGCCGGTTCATCCATCAGAACGTAATTGTTGGATCGAAATACATAGCCCAGATTGAGCGGAATCAGGTTCAAATCAGCCCCGGTTCGAACCAGTATTGGTTTAATGAGCTTAAGGGCGAAGTAGGTATTGGTACTACCAATGTCCCAATAGAAATCTACCCTGCGATCTTCTGTATTCATTCGTTTCTTCCGCCTGATGTTTAAGATGCTTCGTTTGATTTACTTAAGGTGGTTCTCACCTGAAGACTGCATGAGTATAAACCGAGCCTGGGTATTTCGACCATTGAGACTGTGAATTCGGTTTTTACAAGTCGTTAACAATCAAGCATTATGAGGATTGTGACGCTTGAGACCCGCCAGTGGTCGATTTCATGGAGGCAATTTCTGAAAGACAATAATCGATTAATCAGTATCGAGCACAATCTTTTGCTTAGAGCACTCATACTAACGACATTGATCTTGTTTGGATTTTTCCTCATCAGCGAGAGTGGTTTCCTCAGCCTCGCTCTTGACAGTGATCGCAGTTACATTTCCTACATAATCCTTGGACTCTACACTCTGCTTAGCCTTCACTGGTTATATCTCGTCCTCGAGCTTTCAACTGACCAAAAATCAGTCGATGAAGCATACACGCTGTTTGAACAAGCGAATCCGGGCAGCCTGACGAGTGAAGCGGGCTGTATAATGCTCGATGATCAGGAAATCAAGGATGGGATTTTTTCGGATTATCTGAAGGACCTGATCAGGAAAAACCAGAATACCTCTGACAATGAAATTGAGCATGGCATTCTGCTGGACGCGCTGGGAGAACGCCTTGTTGCCAAACATTCCTTCGGACATTTTGCATCTGACATGCTGCTGAAGCTTGGTCTGCTGGGCACAATTGTTGGTTTCATCATGATGCTGACCCCGGTGGGCGAATTGACGGATTTTGACCCGAACGTGCTGCAACAGCTACTGGGGCAGATGAGTGGTGGCATGGCGGTCGCCCTCTTTACGACAATTTCCGGATTGGTGACCAGTACGCTGCTCGGTCTGCAGTACCAGCTGCTGGACGCAGCGGCAATCAGATTTATTGACCGGGTCGCGGTTTCTGTCGATGTACTGGTTATCCCCATGCTGGCAAACGGGCAAAAAACCGAGTGAGGATACGAAGCAGATTTTATCGCCCGGCAACAGGTAGTGATGCGTTCACTGATCTGTTATTCAACGCACTGCTGGGTTTCGCCTTTATGTTCTTTGTCGCCTTCATGTTGATGGCGAAACCAGATCAAACCGGCAAGATTGATTCAAAAGCAGAATTCATTATCACTGTGTCCTGGCCGGACTTTCATCCTGACGACATTGACGTCCTGGTTGAAGATCCAAGAGGTCAGGTTCTATGGTTCGAGAACAAGGATACAGAGGTGATGCATTTGGATCGTGATGATCGGGGAAGCTTTCATGATCAGTTGATCATCGATGGTCAGAAAATCTCTAATCCCATCAATCAGGAAACGGTTTCGCTCAGGGCCTGGGTACCAGGAGAGTATGTTGTCAATGTTCTTCACTACAAGGCTAACTACAAGGAACCGGTCCCGGTCACCGTCAAAATCGAGAAACTTAACCCTGAAATAAGTCTCGTGTACTACGGCGTCCATGAACTTAATCGAATAGGCATGGAAGTTACCGCCGCCCGATTTGTGCTCGATAACTCCGGTCAGCCAAAGAGTGTCAACAGCCTGCAAAAATCACTTTTGAGCCGACTGGGGCCCAAGGCAGGTTAATGTCTGCACCTCTTTTAGCAATTGGCTATGCACTGGTTGTAGCATTGCTTCTGAATATCTGGATCGCCACAAAATGGAGTGTCGCCTTTAAGGTCTCGCTCGTGATTATCGTCACACTACTTTATGTTGGTACTTATTTTGGCCTGAAGGAAATTCAGGGATGGCCAGCGACTGAACCACTGCCTGACTCCTTCCGCCTTCTCTGGGCAAAAATTGATGAACCGGATAAACGTTCAAATTCCAAGGGGCAGATCTATCTGTGGATTCAGGAGGTCGATGTTGCTGAGCGCATCTCGGGTCAACCCAGAGCTTATAAACTGCCGTATCAAATCGACCTGGCCGAGCAGGTAGAAGATGCAATCAACAAACTCGGTGGGGGCGCCACCCTCAATGGTCAGAGAACTCGTGGGCTGCTCAAACAGGATACTGATGCGGAAGCACCAAAAAGCCCCCTCACAGAACCAGCTGATGATTCCGATGCCGTCGGATTCACCGATGGACGAATTCTAATCGAGTTTACCGAGCTACCCAAAAACACACTGCCTGCAAAGGGAATCTAATTCTCTTCGATACAGACACGTTCTGACCGGAAACTATCTGATTAGTCTTCCCCCGCAGCCGCGTCTGCCGCAGCTTTCCTGTCTTCTTCAGCACGGCTGACCACATAAGCATGGATTCTCTTTGAGTCGCCTTCATCGATCAGATCAGCAAAACCCGCCATGCCATTGGGAGCTAGAATTCCATCGAGAACGATTTCCTTGAACAGGTCATGCCTGCCTGGCTGCATCAGCCTCAAATCAGGAACGACTCCTCCCGCCCGGACCAGCAAACCATGACAAACCGCGCATGTCTCGTGATAGAGTTTCTCTCCTCGTTGTACATCTTCTGCCGATGCCTGAAGATCCGGCTGCTCCGGAATTTTCCGATCAACCGCGGTTGGCGGCGGTAAATCAGTATTTCCACCCAGCTTAAACACCAGCAGTTTACCCCGGTTGCCATAGGTCACAGATGCCACATTGGGCAACTCACCGCTAAACAAATCCCCCCCGCCTGTGCCTGCCAGTATCGCGACATACTGAATACCATCAATTTGATAGCTCATGGGAGGTGCCAGAAAAGCCGTAAAGGAATTAAACGTCCACAGCAGTTCACCGCTGTCAGCATCAAAGGCATTGAATTCTCCCAGAGAATTACCCTGGAAAACCAAACCACCCTTTGTCGCCAGCACGCCACCGTTCCAGTAGTGAAGCTGTTCAATCGCCCAGGATTCCTCCCCGGTGAGGGGATTGAAGGCCTTTAGAATTCCTCGAGCCTTGGGTGGTACACCGGCTGCACCTATCACCTGAACGATGTTGCCAATTTCGATACCAGTGTTCCAGCCACCAACGACCCGCTTATAGGTACCCGTCGCTTGCCACTCTTCATTCATTGCATAAGCGAGGGGGTTCTCCAGCGCGGGGATATACATGATGCCCTTTTCACTATCCCAGGACATGGCCTGCCAGTTGTGACCTCCTAACGGACCCGGCAGAATCCATTTCGCTTCAGAGATATAGTCGAGGGCCGGATCCTCAACCGGCCGACCGGTTTCCATATCGACATGGGTCGCCCAGGTAGCGGTAACATATTTGTGAGCTCGCAGCAGGGCTCCATCTGCCCGGTCTATAACGTAGAAAAATCCATTCTTTGGCGCCTGCATCAACACCTTCCTGTCGACACCATCAACTTCCATATCCGCCAGCACCATGTCCTGTACGGCTGTATAGTCCCAGTTATCACCCGGTGTGGTCTGGTAGTACCACTTCATCTCACCCGTGTCGGCATCCAGTGCAACAATCGATGAAAGAAACAGGTTATCGCCACCGCCAGGAGAACGAATTGCACGAGTCCAGGGCGAGCCATTCCCTACACCCAGATAAACGTTGTTAAAATCAGGATCGTAAACAATCGAATTCCAGACTGTTCCGCCACCACCTATTTTCCACCATTCGCCACCCTTCCAGGTTTTTGCCGCCATCTCCATTTCAGGATGTTCAAACGGCAACGAAGGATCCCCGGGTACCGTGTAGAAGCGCCATACCTGCTCCCCTGTCTCGGTATCGTACGCGGTGACATAACCGCGAACGCCGTATTCGGCACCGCCATTGCCAATGTAGACCTTGCCATTGGCAACTCTTGGTGCGCCGGTAATCGTATAATCCCTATCTCTGTCGATCAGGGTATTGACCCGCCAGATTTCATTACCGGTTGCTGCATCAAGAGATATTAAATAGCCATCAAGACTCGCAACATAAACCCGTCCTTTGTAAACAGCCACACCCCGATTCACTACATCGCAACACGCCTTGCGTCCCCAGGCACCCGGCACTTTTGGGTCGTACATCCAGAGTTCCTCGCCGGTGACAGCATTAAATGCATGCACTCGACTCCAGGCACTGGATACAAACATCATGTTATCGACAATAATCGGGGTCGATTCGAGCGCCCGATTGCTCCGCATATCAGCAAACCACGCCAGTCCCAGTTCCGATACGGACTCTTTGTTTATCTGGTCAAGTGGCGAGAATCGCTGTTCCTCGTATGTCCTGCCGTAAGCCAACCAGTTGCCCGGTTCGCTGTCGGCACTGTTGATTCGCGCCTCATCAATTAAGCCTACCTTCGATGCAGCTTGCTCGACGGGCACGGGAGTCTCTGCAACCTCTTCTTTAGGCTGTTCTTGTGTTGAAAGAACGATCAGGGTAACAACCGCAACAACGGCTGCCAGGATCAGCAGATTTCTGGAAACTGTATTCATGGCTCTCACTCCTTCCTTTCTTGTTATTCGACGGGGCTAATCGCGCTGGCCGTTCCGCATAGTAATATTATCTGTGATCTGTCTGCAAACCACATGAGATCATAAAAAAACTGAACATAATCCATGTACCCTGAAATTCCCAACAACCCAATTAAGCTGCCACCATGACGAGCCAGAGCTCTTTGCCTAAGATGAGAATTTAGAATCTCTTTACCCTGGGCAGAATGGCACTTGCCTGAGTGATCTTACGTCGTTCCGGTTCCAGGTTTTTGATATCACATCTTGCATGCACTTAGAAGCAACATCCACTAAACACGATCAGGGCAACCTCCTCGAGAGCGAAACCGACTATATAAATCTCGCTACCATCTAATTAAACAACAACAATCGTGAAAGGCTGGTGCTGGCTAACAGAAGTCGCTATGACTACTACATTCTCATATGAGCTATAACCACGACTTTCCAACGGTACTCAAAGCTGCAAAAAAGCATATATAAACCACCATTGATGATGACCTGATGACAATGTATACAGCCTGCATCGACCAACAACCGGATAAAGGGGCTGAGATCACCTGTCATGCTTGAGTCAATAAAGCTCAGGACCGACTACAGCAACTGGTCTCCGGTGAAGGGAGCGAGTTGCCCTGGGTGCCGGATGAAAAGAATCACGTAATTGCAGAGACTCTGCCCCAGGCCACTACCAGAAAATTTGAGATCAAGTCACACCCAGCACAGACCATGAATGTCTGCAGTCCAAAGAACGCCAGGAAACACTTGCCACACCCGTCCACATGATTAACAGCAAACCTTCCAGACTCGCAACGAGTCAATGACACACAATGTACTAACCATCTGCAGTAACAACGGTTAGTATTAATAGCGCAGGTGATGATCAAGTGCATTCCATACACAAGATGTAGGTGGAACGTCGTCTGGATCTCGCTGACATCAATCAAGAATAATGAGAATAAAAATATGTCAATCCAAACAGACCCTGAGACTGGATTAAAAATATTCAATACTCGTGCTGCCAAGGCAACCGAAAAAATTACCGGCAGCGGCTACTCACTGGTTGAAGACGAGTCACTCAAGACACTTCCACCCCCTCCCCCTGGTGCAGTTTTCGATGCTGAGGAGCAGGCGAAATATCGCGAGTTTAAAGAGGCAAGAAAAGGTGCTGCCGACTACATGGCCATGGAGGGTGAGTTCAGCAAGTACCTTGAAGACGTCTATTCATCAGACCCGGTACCCAGAGAAGCACTCACTGACGAATGTGAAATCCTGGTGGTGGGGGCAGGCTTTGCCGGTCTTCTACTCTGGCACAAACTCCGCGAGGCTGGATTTAATGATGTGAGGTTCTGCGAGAAAGGTGGCGATGTTGGAGGAACCTGGTACTGGAATCGGTATCCCGGAATAGCCTGTGATGTCGAGTCCTATAGTTATCTCCCCCTGCTGGAGGAGATGGGTTACGTACCGACGATGAAGTTCGCCTCGGGATTCGAAATTATGGAGTACTGCCAAAACATGGCTGAGAAATTCAACTTCTATGATCACTGCCTTTTCCACACGACGGTTGAAAAAACCGACTGGGATGAAGCAACTGGAAGATGGACTGTCTCAACAGACCGCGGTGATCAAATGCGAGCAAGGTTTGTGGTCCTTGCCAACGGTATTCTGACAACACCAAAACTGGCCAGAATCGGCGGTATGGAGAAATTTAAAGGGGATTCTTTTCACACTTCCCGCTGGAACTACACTGTCGATTTGAAAGACAAGACTGTCGGTATTATTGGTACGGGTGCGACGGCCGTTCAGGTTGTCCCGGAACTCGCGAAAATTGTAAAAGAACTCTACGTCTTCCAGCGCACGCCTTCTTCTATTGACGTTCGTGATCAGCGCGAAACCACCGAGGAGGAGATCAATACCTGGCGCAAGGAACCAGGCTGGGCTAAAGCCAGACGGGCGAGGTTCGCCAGAATATCTGAAGGCCGAACCGCATTGAAAGCGAACGACGACTACCTGGCGGGTAAGGTCGATGATTTCAAAGTGCGCAAAGTGTACTCGAAAGAGTTATCCCCGGAACAGCTGACCCAGAAGCAGTTGGACACCAACTACCGCATCATGGAGCAAATTCGTGCCCGGGTTGACGCCATCGTTGAGGATCCTGAAACCGCAGCCGCACTGAAACCCTATTACCCATACGGGTGCAAAAGACCGACTTTTCACGATGAGTATCTGCCAGCTTTTAACAAGTCCCATGTAAAACTCGTCGACACCGCACCTCGAGGTGTCAGTCAGATAAATGAAAAGGGTGTTGTACACGACGGGACCGAATATCCACTGGATGTGCTGATTTACGCGACAGGATTTCAATGGATGGCAACTTCAACATTTAACATGATTACTGGTCGCGATGGAATTTCACTGACTGAAAAGTGGCAGTCACAGGGGACAAAGACATTCCTTGGCCTACACAGCAACGGCTTTCCTAATCTGTTTATCATCTCCGGACCTCAAGGTGGGGGCGGTAGTTTCAACTTCACAAATGCGATCGAAGAGCACGGTGATTACGTCGTCTGGATGCTCTCAACCATGCGCGAGCGAGACGCTGGTATTGTTGATGTCAGGAAAGAACCAGAAAAGAAGTATGCAGAGCACTGTCGGATTGCCGACATAAACAGCGCACCCTTACGGGATTGTATTTCCTACTACAACGGACACGGAGACGCTGAACCCGGCAGCCTTGCCTACTACGGCGGAGGTCACTGGCACAAATTCCGAATCGCGGCACAGGAAACCCTGGATCCCTATATTTTTGAGCCTGTCCGTGACTAGGAATCTGCTGGACCGCTGATTATCTGGAGAGGAGCAGCATGTCTGAAGATATCGTCGATGTACTGATTATCGGGGCTGGTGCTTCCGGTGCAGCTATGGCATGGAGCCTTGCAGACACACGCATGAGAATTCTCTGCCTGGAACAGGGTGGCTGGATCAATCCCGCGGAGTATCCAGCGACAAGGAAGAACTGGGAGAGACCTCCTTCCCGGGACTTTCACATCAACCCCAATGTGCGTCAACTCAAGACTGACTATCCGATCAATGATGAGAACTCACCCATTTCCGTCGTCAATTTCAACGCGGTGGGTGGGAGTACCATTCTCTATGCTGCCCATTTTCCGCGCTTTCACCCTTCTGATTTCAGGGTCAGAACACAAGACGGCGTCGCTGATGACTGGCCGATCAGCTACGAGCAGCTTGAGCCTTTCTATGCCGAAAATGATCGCATGATGGGCGTATCAGGTCTGCCGGGTGACCCTGCATATCCACCGAAAAATCCTCCTCTTCCACCCCTGCCTTTAGGTCGTGTCGGGGAAACCGTCGCCAGGGGATACAACAAACTTGGCTGGCACTGGTGGCCATCAGACAGCGCCATTACTTCTCGACAATATGAGGGTCGCGATCAGTGTATTAATCTCGGTGCATGCACGTCAGGCTGCCCTCAAGGTGCCAAGGCGAGTGTCGATGTAACTTACTGGCCGGAAGCACTGAGGAAAGGCGTTGAAATCAAAACCCACTGCAGAGTGCGTGAAATAACCGTTGACAAGAAAGGCATGGCAACAGGTGTCATCTACTTTGACGAAGATGGTAACGAATGCAGGCAACGCGCCGAGGTCGTAGTGCTGGCATGCAACGGCGTCGGCACACCCAGACTGCTCCTAAATTCAACGTCTGAAATGTTCCCGGACGGACTGGCAAATCGCAGCGGTCTCGTTGGACACAACCTAATGTTCCATCCTACCGGCGGCGCACAAGGGCTGTTCGAGCAACCGCTTGATGGACATATGGGACCTCAGGGATGTTGCATCCTCAGTCATGAGTTTTACGAAACGGACCTCGCCCGGGATTATGTCCGCGGGTACACGATGCAGATTACAAGAAGCACTGGGCCTGTTGTAACTGCCCTAACAGGAACGAGAAACGGTGACATACCCTGGGGTGCCGCGCATCACGATGCCTTCGCCGGTCGATTCGATCATACTGCCAGTGTCGGCATCTTGTGTGAGGATTTACCGGAGGATCACAACCGTGTAACCCTTGATCCGAACCTGGTGGATTCCGACGGCATCCCGGCGCCAAAGATTGACTATCGGATCAGTGAAAACAGCATGAAGATGTTGAAGCATGGTCAGGAGAGGGCCAGGAAGGTTCTGGCGGCTGCCGGCGCAAAAGAAATCCGCACATACGGCCCTGCGAGACTCGCGGGCTGGCACCTGATGGGGACCGCACGGATGGGTTCAGACCCGGGCAATTCAGTTGTCAACGACCGGGGACGCTGTCACGATGTTCGTAATCTGTTCATTGTCGATGGCAGCATATTTGTGACTTCAGCTTCCGTGAATCCGACCAGCACGATTCAGGCACTTGCTTTGTACGTGGCAGATTCGATGAAAAGAAATCTTGCGAATCTGTTTGATTAGTTATCCAAGGGGTTTGGGATGCACCCCGGCATTCGCGTCGCCTGGACAACCGCTTGAACTCGTTAGGAACACACCAGGGACGTAAAGAGTTGTGTGTTCCGAAATACTCTCATAGAGTGTTAACCTTGGCATAATCCCTGTAAGCAAGGAATTAAAATGCGACTTACCCAATTAACAGGAAATATTCTGATAATGATCCTATTGGGATGTGGCAGTTACAATGCGTTCTCGGATAACAAGGACATGACTATGGAAGACCCAGCAGTAGAAGGGGTGACATTTCGATTCATCGAGACAAACGGTATTCGCATGCGTGTCGCCGAAGCAGGTGACGATGGTCCGCTTGTGCTTCTGGCTCACGGCTGGCCGGAGTCCTGGTATTCATGGCGACACCAGATTCCCGCTCTGGCTGGCGCAGGATTTCGAGTCGTGGTTCCCGAGATGCGAGGTTATGGTCAGACCGATGCACCTGAAGCGGTGGATGACTATGACATCGTGCACCTTGCCGCAGATATGGTTGGTGTACTGGATGCCCTCGGCGAGGAAAAAGCAACTATGGTCGGGCACGACTGGGGCTCGGTGGTTGCCTACAGCAGCGTATTGCTGCATCCGGATCGATTCTCAAGCCTGGTGCTGATGAGCGTGCCTTACAGCGGCCGGGCTGCCGAGGATCCCATGGATTCCATGAAAGCTGGATTTGGTGACAATTTTTTCTACATCCTCTATCACAATGAAGCAGGAGGAGTCGCAGAGAAAGAATATGACAGTGATCCGCGTGGATTACTGAGCCGACTCTATCTGTCACCTGACTCGCCTCGCGAAGATCCTGTCATCACTGATCCAAAGCGTGCTGCAGGCGGCTGGATTCCACGCCTCGGTGCAGCGAAAGAGTTGCCAGACTGGTTAACGCAGACGGATCTTGACTACTATGTGGCGCAGTTTGAGAAAACCGGATTTCGCGGTGGCGTCAATTATTACCGGAACTTCCAGAGGAACTGGAAGATCACTGAACATCTCTCTGGTGCGAAGATAGAAGTACCTACCCTATTTGTAGCGGGTGAACAGGATATGGTAATCGGCGGCGCCAACGCCGAGACGTTGAAGGGCATGATGGGTAATTTTATCCCTGACTTGAGAGACGTTGTTCTGGTGCCGGATATTGGGCACTGGATTCAACAGGAAGAACCCGCTGCAACCAATAAAGCCCTTCTGGAATTTCTGCGGGGTCTTTGAATCAATTTGCCGGACAGGATTCTTATCGGAGAAGGCACGTAGACGAGACAACTCACCCTGATCGGGTCATCAAGATCAATAACGCGCAAAATGTTCGTGATCTCGGCGGTTATACCACCAATGACGGCAGGCAAACCCGCTGGGGCAGCCTGGTTCGTTCCGGGGACATGGATCAGTTGACAAAGGCTGATCAGGATTTCCTTATCGACTACGGTATTAATACTGTTATTGATCTGAGAATGAAGTGGGAGATCGCCGATGCACCTAACGTTTTCTCCAGGTCGCAGCGAGTCAATTTCGTCATGCATGATTTCTGGGGTGACCGCTTCGACGACTACCGCTCAAAGCGAAAGAAAGTCGCGCCAGAGGTAAAACTGTCAGACCTTTATTGCAGTGGACTGATCGAGTCGGGCTTTATCATGGCTGATATTATGCGGACCATTGCAGACAGTCTAAACAACGGTTTCGCATTTCAGTGCCGTTCAGGCAAAGACCGGACCGGTATGGTTGCGGCGATCCTGCTGGCAGTCGCTGGTGTTCCAAATGATGTCATTTGCGCTGACTACGCTCTGACGGCTTCTCTTGTTGAAACAGACAAGAATGTGGATCCCAAGCAACCGGGCATGTATCTGAAGGGCTGCTCTCCTCAAACCATGGCCCTGACGCTTGAATTTCTTGCCGGGCGGTTTTCAAGCATTCCTGGCTATCTGCTCCACCTGGGCGTCACCGAGGCACAGATTGATCGCATTCGTGACAAGATTCTGGACTGATCAGAAATCATTCCGGACTCAGGCACGAATGCAATTGATTAAGACTGTCCATCAGGCAAATGAGGCTAGTCGCTCCTTGATGATTTCGTCAGCACCATCGACGATTCTATCGATCAGTTCCTGGCAGGTTGGGATATCGT
Organism: Gammaproteobacteria bacterium; assembly: GCA_002725285.1. Taxonomy (GTDB): domain Bacteria; phylum Pseudomonadota; class Gammaproteobacteria; order Pseudomonadales; family Azotimanducaceae; genus JAHRVQ01. The sequence continues at coordinate 16,423 of PBRC01000051.1, forward strand.
GGATCAGACCAGCGACCATGCCGCAACTCCAGGCACCGACGTCCATCGTACCTTCCTGCATGATCTTCGGATAAACACCCCCGACCTGTTCTGCAATATCTTCAATGCCGAGACTGTCACCTTTCTCTTTCTCAACCGCCATGATCTTCTCAACAGCGACATTATTCATTACTCGTTCGGTATTTCGCAGTGAACGCATGATAAGCCGGGTATCGAGTTCACTCGCATTAACAATGGCTTCCTTCACGTTCTGGTGGACGGGAGCTTCCGTGGTGGCAATAAATCTCGTCCCCATATTGATACCATCGGCACCAAGCGCCAGTGCCGCTACCAGTTGCTGTGCATTACCGATCCCACCTGAGGCGACGAATGGAATACTCAGCTCTTCAGCTGCACGTGGCAGCAGAATCATGTTTGGGATATCGTCCTCACCGGGATGACCGCCACATTCAAAACCATCTACGCTCACGGCATCGCAGCCAATATTCTCGGCTTTGAGTGAATGACGGACCGAGGTGCATTTGTGAATGACCTTGATATCAGCACCCTTCAACACCGGCATGAAGGACTCAGGACTCCGCCCCGCTGTTTCTACTATCTTTACGCCACCTTCGATGGTGGCCTGTATATATCCCGGATAGTCTGGCGAAGCGAACCCCGGCAGAAAAGTAAGATTGACGCCAATTGGTTTATCGGTCATTTCCCTGCAACGTGCAATCTCCTTTGCCAGATCATCGGGACTCGGCTGCGTCAGGGCGGTGATTATCCCGAGACCACCTGCATTGGATACGGCTGCCGCCATCTCTGCCAGGCCAACATAGTGCATGCCTCCCTGAATAACCGGATGTTCTATCCCGAATAGTTCAGTAATTCGTGTTTTCATTTCGTGCCTCCGCGAAGGTCGGTAATTTCAAAAAGTAGGCAACAATACCATGGTTCGACAGTAATCTGGATTCAGATTTGAGCTGACTAAAATAGCACTTGCTTGAGCAATGTTCGCTTTAATCCGCGCCAATCGAGATAGCCACCCAGGTGGCTCACACGATTAACGCCGCGGGTTTTAACCCCTGCAGTAAATCTCATTCCTCCCCGAAGACTATTTCAGACTTCCCGAAGCCCATCAATAATCGACCGGCGCACTGCACTGAATGCCGGAATGGCACCACCAATCACACCCAGCATCGCGGCAAGCGAAATCCCAATAACAAGAAGCTCCTGTGTCACCATGAAGTCAAAGCTGACCTTCATAAAGGAGCCGCCAGCGGTTGATACCCGGTATCCATTAAAGAACAGATAGGTGGTTCCAGCACCAATGACACCGCCTAACAACGACAACGTCAGCGCTTCCAGAACCACCGTAAAAAATATGGCCATGGGTCTGAATCCCAGCGCTTTGAGGGTCGCGATCTCTAGTCTACGAGCAGCGATGGCTGCGTACATCGTGTTGAGTGCGGCAAATATTGCGCCGACAGACATGATGACTGCTATCAGGATACCAACCGACTGAATCAACTGTGTGGTCTGTTTGGACTGGGCACTGTAGTAATCGGATTCCCGTATCGCCCTTGCGGTGAGTCGACGATCATCCTCCAGCTGCTCCACTAAAAAATCGAAGTCGTGTTCCGATTCAAGCTGAACTAGTGCAGAAGAAAATGTTGGTCCACGATTGTGGAGACCGGCGAGCAATCGTTCGTCTGCCCAGATTTCAGACTCATAGGCACCTCCTGCGGCGGTGAAGTGACCAACAACCTTCCAGTCAGTTCCCCTGATGGGCGTAATATCACCGACAGAGAGTCCATGAAGTCTCTCTGCCACACTCGCCCCAGCCAGCAGCTCCAGTTTCCCGGAATCGGGTCTGCGTCCTTTAGAAATCTTCACTTCCGGGCGAACCCGAAAGGAATCTTCACTGATCCCGCGCATGGGGACACTTGCCAACTGGTCGCTGCCAATTTCTTTCAATTTGACCGTGACATAGGTCTCCATGGCCGCAAGTGGCTTGTCATCGACACGGGCAATGCCGGGTTTTCTACTGATGATCGGAAACTCATCGATGTTCGTGCCACCGCTAAGCTCCAGTAATGCGCCAGATCTAAGAAGCAGTGCTCGATCTGTTCTGCCGGTCTTACCCAGTGTCTCTTCATACCCATGTGCCATGGCGAGCAATGACACCAGTACCGCCACCACACCAGCAATACCAACCACGACGACCAGGGACGCTCCAGATCTATCCGGCAGACTTTTCAGGTTGATTAGAGACAAGGCACTGATTAGCCGGGCTATTTTCATCGTCAGGTTCTCCGCAACGAGTCGACGATACTGGCCCGCTTTGCCTGCAAAGCGGGTTGCAAACCAACGATGACACCCATCAGAACCGCAACCATAAATGCCGAGGCGACAACGTCTTGTGTCACTCTGATTGGTCCGAACTGATTAGCACCCAATCCACTGATATAGATTGAGAGACATATGGCGACAACAATGCCGATCACTGTGCCGAGAACGGTGATGGTAACCGACTCGCCAAAAACCAGGAGCAGGATCGTCCAGTCGCGATAACCCAGGGTTTTGAGAATCGCCATCTCAGGAATCCTGTCACGAATGGCTTGTGACATGGTGTTGGCAGTCAGCAATAGTATGGTAAAGAAGACTGCAGTGAGAACCGAGTTAACTATCAGACCAATATCACCGAGCTGTCTGGCAAAGTTCAGAAAATAGTCGCGTTCAGATGATGTCTCGGTTTCATTTGGTGAGTTAGCAAACAATGCATCTACCCTTCTGATCAGAGCCGCGGACTGCTCGGGTTCTTCTACACCTAGAATGATATTACCGACCAGACCATTGGCAAAGGCTCGGTACTCATCGAAATAGTCGAAGCGAAACAAGAACCGAGGCGCATCAATTGTCTCATCGTCTGTCTCAATAATCCCAACCAGGTCAAACTCCCAGTGTCTGAAGTCTCTGTTCATCCATATGCTCGGGATCAGAGGAATTTTGTCTCCCACCCTAAATTCAAATTCCTCCGCGATTGATCTGCTGACAAGTGCGGCGGTCCGGATATTGAGAAAGTCCTTTTTTTCCTTCTCCGTCAGCAACAACTCCGGATACAGCTCAAGATATTCCTCCGGTGTTACTGCATATTGAGCAAATGTGTTCTCCGGATCTTTATATGTTCCGGCAAACCATGTCTGGGTTGTGACGGAGGTAACTCCTTCGAGTTGTCGGATTTGAGAAACGTGTCCTACCGGCAACATATCGCTGAGGGAATGTTTCGGTGAAACCACCAGGCGATTGTTACCGGGTAGATTGGCACCGGAATCGAAGACCAGCCCAACAGGTCGCAACAGACCGTAAAGGGTAAAGGCGACCGAAATCGACAATACGGTAAGCACCACCCGAATGGTGTTGCGTCTTAAACCGGAAAAGATTAACCAGAGATACTTCATATCTTAAGTCTACCCAAGTACGGGATGATTAAGCCATCCCCGGTGTATCCTGTTATTGCGCGAATGCGATACGTGCTAGCATACTTTCATGTGGAAAATGACCCTCAAGCAGAGACGCCGCCATAGTGCACTGGTTGCTGAACTCGATGTACTAAAACGCAACCCATATTCCCAGGTACCCAAGGGATACACGTTTGGTGAGAATGAGGAAGAAGATAAGAAGTACAACGACGCATTCGAAACCCTGAAGTCACTGGTTGAGCAATTACATGAACTGGAGGTTGCAGTCCGTGATGGCGGCTGAGGAGAGGTGCAGAGATCCATCATTGGCTGTCTTTTTCTATCGCTTAAAGGCAGGTCTTTCCCCATAAGTTGACGCTCGCCACAGCCACTCCACTGGTCCGAATCGATATCGCTTCAACCAAAACTGGCTGAACCAGAGCTGGAAAAACCAGATTCCAATAACAATCGGATATAGCGACGCACGATTCAGTTCACCCACCAGTGCTAATCCCGTGCCGGTGAAAATCAGCGCACAAATAATCGAGTGCATCAGATAGTTGGTCAGCGCCATCCGCCCCACGCTCGCCAGCCATCCTCGTAAGGGGGTAAGCACGTCACGATGAGTTAGCCATACGAGCAGACCAATATAACCGATCGCCATACCAAGTCGGCCAATATGATAAGTTGGCTGCATCTGTGCAAATATGCTGAAGAGATCAAATTCACTCGTAATGGCACCACTGACCTCGTAGCCATTCACAAGAAGACCAGTGGAAAATCCTGCCAGCATCAATTTGATATAAAAACCAGCAGCCTTCTCTCCCTGAAATATTCCCGCCTTATAAAACGCCATCCCCAACAACATCATGGCAAGCGCATCCCAGATGATGATCATCGGTAAATTTACAGAAAGCATCATGTTGGTCTTTTTCGCATTCCATGAAAATGCCGATAAATAACTTTCCCTTCGCGCCGAGAGCTCCCCGGCGATGGCTTCATCGGTAGGTTTGTAATCCTTAACGAACTCCGTCCATTGTTCCGCCCCCAACAGGACTCCCTGGTCAAGAGAATCAGGATTTTCGGCTTGCATGACGATTTCAGATGCCTTGTATGCCTCACCCAGTGCCAATCTAATCAGCCCGTAAAACCCTGACATTATCAATATCAAAACACCCGCCATGATAATCAATGATCGGACACTGATATTGCGCACCCAATATAGAAGCGCACCAGCCAATGCATAGGTCACCAGGATGTCGCCATTCCAGAGAAGAAGGTAGGCATCGATCAGGCCGAAGGTCAGCAGCCCCAGGGTACGTTTATAGTGCAGTGATCCACTCTTGGCTCTGGCCCCCGTTGTAAAAAGCACCACACCAGCACCAAACAACATGGAGAACAGGCAACGCATCGCACCCTCGGCAAAGAGCTCGACGGTAGCATAGGTAAAAAGATCCAGACCGGATCCAGCAGACAGATCGAATCCCGGATTTGGGTAGGAAGCTGAATGAAGCCCAAACCCCAGAATATTCAGCAGCAGGATACCAAGCAGTGCGAAGCCTCTTATAACATCCAGTGATTCAATTCGATTGGTTTCATCAATTGGCTGCAATAATAACCCCTCTTGCTATCGCGCTCGCCCCGGCTTCTGCCAACAGCAGTAACCAGACGTTTTGCTATTTTACAGCATATTAAGATCCAGTCTCATTAAAAGCTCCCGAACCAGCCTGCAGTGAGGACAGCCCTCGAACTCATTCAGCATCAGTTTTTCTTCGGTTTCCCGGTGGTTTGATTGGCTGTGAGCCCCATTCGTAGCCTCATCAGCGAGGTCATCGTCGAAAATATCAGGTTCAGGTTGCGCAGAGCCACATTCGTACTCATTTGCCCTTTAATCGCCGGGCTACTGCCTGCTCAGACGCCCTCAAACCTGCTTTTAACTTCCTTCCCCAATTCAATAAAAGCAATTTGATGAGATCGATCGTACAAGCTACTTAAGCCACTTTCTTCAGGATCCATAACAATGCTTGACATTTTGCCAATTTTGAGTGATTTTGGTCATGCGGACTAAAAGAAATACTAATAAAGTTCTCCAAAATCATTAGAATAGAAAGACAAACAACAGGGGACACATTAATGAAGATTTTGTTGGAGCGTTGCAGCTTCTGCGTCTTTTCTGCGGCTTTTATATTAAGCATTCCTGCAGTTTTTGCTGCTGAGGATGAAAGTAGCTCAAAGCGCCTTGAAGAAGTGGTTGTCTACGGCCAGAAGGTCGAAGCAACAGTATCAGACACATCCATTGCCATTACCGCTCTCGATGAAGACTTCCTGAAAGACATGGGAGTCCAGGGACCGAATGAAATGGTAAATTTCATACCTGCTACGACCCGTACCGACTGGGATATCAAGATTCGTGGTGTTGGTCGTAACTTCCGAGGCCTGGGAGGTGATCCCGGCGTTGGAACTTACTACAACGGCATCTATTCATCAGATTTCGGTATTGCTGCAACGGAAGGTGGCCTATACGACATCCAACGCATCGAAGTGCTGCGGGGTCCGCAAGGCACCCTGTATGGTCGAAACTCGATTGGCGGCGTCCTTAACTACGTGACCAATCAACCGGACCATGATGAATTTGGCGCTCAATTTCGCATGATGCTTGGTGACCTGGGTACCAATGAGTATTTCGGTTTTGTCACCGGTCCCATCACCGAGGATCTGGCCTACCGTATCACTGGTGTGGAACGAAATCGAGACGGCGCGGTTGATGGTCATGCCGGCACAGAGGATGTGGAAGGCATCAACGACAGTAACATCGCGATCATCCTCGACTGGCGCGCCTCTGATGACGTCAACGTCAATTTCCGGGTCAATGACCGGAAGAGTGCCAGAGAGGGTAACTTCGGTAACGGTGGTCACGCAATCACCGGTGAAGGCCCCTGTGTTGGTGTGCATCCAATTACTAATGAGAACCAGTGTGATCCACGATATCGCGTCAATCGTGATACAAAACACTATGCCCCTGGATTCAGACCGGTAGACGAGGCTTGGTACAACACTTACGGCGACCTTGCGGATCACCCTCTGGGCGCCGTGCCATGGCTTCACCCGACAACCGGAGCAACTCACTACGGTGCCTACAACAGACCTGGTGTGGACAATACCGATGAGTGGCCGTATATGCCTTCGCCTGGTTACAACAACCCAGATGTGGCTTCATACGGCGTGGGAAATTCAGATGCACCCGATGTGATTTCACTGACCAACAACACGGCCTGGGAGACATTTGATCATATGGCAGGATCACTGGCCGTCGACTGGGACTACAGCGACACACTATCCTTCCGCTATATGGCCGGTTATCAGGAATTTGAATACTACTTCAATCGTGATAATGACTTCTCAAATGGCCATACCTCTGACATTGATGACACGGTAATCGCAGCAACCGAGAGCCGATCCCACGAACTGCGGATTTTCTGGGAAGCAGGCGAACGCTGGACTGCCACCACAGGTTTGTACTACTTCCAAGAGAATCGCGACCAGTGGTACGGAATTCGTGAGCGCGCCGCCCAGGAACGTGTCAACGACGCAGTCAACTACGGTCCTGCAGAACATCCTACCTGGTTACTGGATGCCCTGGCCGTGGTCGGCTGGGTGGTACCTGAGTGCATGAACTGGGAAACAGTTACAGTTGGTGATGGTTCAGACGGATCCGGCTACGGTAAGTACTGCGGAGATCCCGGCACCACCTACTCTCGTGAACGTGATACGGGAGCAGTGTATGAGCATCGCAACATCGTTGAGAATATCAACATGGCTTTCTACACACAGGGTGATTATCAGATTACGGACACTCTCAGCGTAACGCTCGGTGTTCGCTACTCGAAAGACAAGCGTGAGGGACTCGAGCAACGCGGTGGCTATTCTGAACTTAATGCCAACGACTACTCCGCCTGGCTGCCGTGGGCTATTCAGACTGCCATGAACGGGACCGAGTTGAATAACGGCGAAGCGATGAATCCGATGGCCTTCTATGCTGCTGGCGTCAATGGTCTGGCTGCCATGAACGTCGCCATGGGGAATGCATATTTCACCGGCGATGCGGACTTCCCGATTGGCTACACCTGCGAATTTGACGCTGCGGCCTGCGATTACCCGGTACGCTTCCAGGGTGTGCCAATTTCCTGGGGACATCGCACCAGAGGTTCATTTAATCCCGACAATGAAAAGACCTGGCGTGTCAACTTCAACTGGGAGCCGACTGCCGATATTCTGGTCTATCTGGGCGTCACCTCTGGATACCGTGCAGGTGGCTGGAACATGGGTGGACCTGAAAACAGGGGTGAGGTTGATACCACCGGTGATGGTGCGGTAGACATGCGGGTCTTGCTTGAGTACGGAGGAGAGGAAATTACTTCCTACGAACTCGGCTATAAGGGCGTCCATTTAGACGGCAGACTGCAGCTAAACGCAGCCTTGTACTACTATGACTACAAGAACTATCAGGACCATGTTGAGAAATGGGAAGAAACCTCTGGTGACTTCTCTTTACCCAACCTGACACTACCAGGTGGTATACCACTCGCACCACCTGGTGGTCGAGGTCCGGTATCGGTCACTACCAACATCGCAGCAGCAGCTAATAAGGGCTTTGAGATTGATGGCCTTTATCTCTTCAACGATGCCTTCACCTTTGGCGGTCAATACAGCTATACCATCAGTGAATACGATGCACCCTACACATTCTTCAATGAGTCTGACCCACGTTATCCGCGTAATGTGTTCGGCGGTGATCTGACCGAGAATCCCTGTAACATGCCTGCTGAGATTAAAGCGCTGTACTGTCTTGAGATCGATGGCTATGAGTTACAGGGAATACCAAAACACAAGGCTTCACTGTGGGCTTCCTACGTCTGGTATACAGATCCGGGGACAATTACGGCTTATCTGTCCTGGGCCTACACGGGCGACTACATTACCCATCCATTCGACCGCCCCTGGGACCGCGTTCCAGAGCGTGATCGAATGGACTTGCGTGTGACCTTCAGGGAGCAGACAGGAAGATGGAATGCATCATTATTTGTCGACAATGTGATGGACGATACTTACATTCGTTCGGCAGATATGGATGCGCGTCGCAGTGGTTATGGCTCTAACTGGCCTCAGCGAGTTATCTCCCTCTATCCGCGTTACTGGGGAGTTGAAGCAACCTATAACTTCGGTGCCTACTAACCCGCTTATTTAAGCGACTAAACGAAAAGGCACACCTTTTGGGTGTGCCTTTTTTATTTGCGTCATCGGTTATCTTCCGTGTGCTGTAATCACTATGCCAAGCGTCTGTCCGTTACCAGGCGCCATATTTCATCGTATCGGTATTATGATATTGTCATATCGGACTTGATCCGTTATCCACCGCAATAGATTCTTACCACCTTTAATCCAGGCAGTAAACTCAAAGGATCGACAGTGAGCCAGGACGAACGCCCATCGCCCCTTGTGTGCTGATCAGACCCTATTGAGGAAACCTATAGCAAACCAGCATTGAACATATACTGTTCGTTAGCGATCTTTAGCAACTCTTCATAATGTTCGAGCTGCTCTGCCGTCAAAACCGAAGATATACTGTTCACCGCCTTTCTCGCTGTACGTTTCAGATCCCGCCGCACGCGAACTCCAAGATCACCACCTGACCGAGATACGCGCCGTGTAGCACCATTGCGATCCTCAACGTAATCGCGAAATCTGGCCCGGAATTTGTCTGCCTGCTCCTCAGTCAGATTGATTTTCTGGATCTGCTGCCGTAGCAGCGCCTGATAGGGATCTTCTTTCTCTCCAGGTGCATTTGCTGCCGCTGCTGATGAAACCAGTACCATCATCGCTGACAGTACTGATATGAGCACTCCCAACCCACGCCGGTATTTTGTCCTCGTCATCACAAAAATATTCTCCCCAATAGCCCAGCACAAATTAACTACTTTCACGCTCTAACTGTCAAATAATATTTTGCACCCCTGACGAAGAGATGACGACGCACAACAGGAAACTTCTTGTACTCCAGATTGAAATGTCGAGGAAACGCCACGTCCCTGGCGCATAAGTACCATTCGTTTCGAACCTTAATTTCACTGCCCCGTAATTAGAATACGTTGCTAGCGGAATAAAAACATTATGCCTGAATGAAGATCAGCCCTAAACAAGTCAGATTGGCCGGAACAGCCAGGTACCATTAGCTCTCAGGTTGATTGCTCTTTCACTTCTGCGGCACCACCGGCTTACCACAGGTCTTAATCGACAACACCACCACAGACCCGATCAGCATCAGCAACAAGGCAGCACCTTTCAACCTTATATCATCAACAGCAAACGTGATCGAAATACCCCCAAGAACCACCATGCCGGTGATGGCAACTATCTTTGTTCGCAGGCTAATACAGCGATTCTCTTCCCAGTTGCGGACGATAAACCCGAACAGTTCACTCTTGAGCAACCATTGATGCCACTTTTCGGACGACCGGGCAAAGAACCAGGCAGACAGCAAAAGGAACGGCGTTGCCGGCACAATCGGCAGTAGAACACCTATAATCGCCAGGCCAAAAAACACAAATCCCAGTACTTTATAAACCCTACGAGCCAAACTTTATAGGTCCTTACCACTTAAGGTTCCGTTAAAAGAAATCAGCTATCGCAAAACAACGACGTTGCTTGTGCAATGATGAATAATCATTTCTGCCGTATTGCCTAATATTAACCCTTTTACACCCGCTCTTGCTCGCATTCCCATCACCCGGGTCTCAGATTCAGTGTCGTTTAGATTGGCGTCTCGATGGCTGCTTGTAACGACTATCGACGACGGGGCCTCGTCATAGCGGACCATACCAATGTAAAGGGCAGTATCGTAAACCCAATTGGGATCTCCGTCAGACGGTTAGCCCGCGTTGACGGAGCGGCATGTAATATCAAGAACCGTCATCAGGCCGGTAGATTTAATCTACCGGCCTGATCAGCATTCGGTTGACTACTCGGCAGTCAGTTAATCATCCGCTACCAATACCAGTGTACCGGTTGTGGACAGACTACCACCGGTTCCATTGACAACACACGTTCGTGCACTGGTCTGTTTGCCAGCATCACCGTTCACGCCATCTTCAGCGGTACCTGACAATTGCCGATACGCTTCTATCAACAAGGGCATACCATACATCCCACTATGGTTGAACGATAACCCACCACCGTTGGTATTGATGGGTAGTTTCCCACCGGGTGCTGCACGACCATCCTTCCAGAGCGTATGCCCTTCGCCGCGAGGTGCAAGACCCAACATTTCTGCAGTGATCGCGACGGTGATCGTAAATGAGTCATAAATCTGCGCCATCTCCATATCAGCCGGTCCGAGGCCCGCCATGGTGTACGCAGCGTCCGCTGACAGATGAGCAGATGTTTTTGTGAAGTCTTCCATCTCCAGCATATTTGAATGCCCCATGCTTTCACCGGCACCTGCTATCCACACAGGTTTGGTATCAAGACCCGCCGCAAACTTGGGGCTGGCAATCAGTACCGCACCACCATGATCCGCAACCATACAGCAATGTAGAATCGTCATCGGCCAGGCAATCATCCTGGACTCTTCCACCTGCTGAACCGTAATCGGCCCGCCAAACGGATGTTTTTCCTTGGAATACATTGCTGCACGGGGATTCAGAGTTGCCCAGTCTCTGGTAACTTTTGCTATGTGTGCAAAGTCTTCTGTTGTTGTACCAAAATCATGCATATAGCGACGCATCGCATGAGCATAGTTGGAAGGTGCACCACCGAGTCCATAGGCCATGCTCATCTCCATGCCAGGAGAGGAAATGCCACCACCCCGACCGTAGTTACCGCCACCGCGACCCCCTATCCTGCGCGCAGAGAAGCCATTTTCTCCGTGACTGATAAGGGCTGACTCGATAATTCCGGCATGAATGGCACACATGGCGTGATGTACATGCATTTCAAATGAACATCCTCCCACTGCTGTGGTATCGATATATTTCGGCTGAATGCCGAGATGCTCACATAATTCAGACGACCAGCCAGTTGAAAAAACGCCCTCAATACTCCTGATCGGTACACCTGTCTGCACGCTGAGGTTCTTAATAGCCTCGATATGAAGTTGCAACGAGGTAACCGGCTCTTCCAGGAAACCAATCTGATTCGCTTCCGCCGCGCCCACGATGGCTGCTGCTTTAGATATTTCGCCAGTCATAATTATTCCTCCACCACGCGCCAGAATGGAATATTCACATCGTCGCTGGCTTCGTCGAATTCCACTTTTACTTTTGCACCAATCTGGATTTCTTCCGGCTTACTGGCATCTACACCACGTAATACCGTTAACATCCGATCACCTTCTGCGAGGTCGATATAGGCGGTCACATACGGAGCTTCTTCCGCCCACGGACCATAGGCCAGATGCTGTACCGCGTAGGTGTGCACCGTACCCTCGCCACTTGCTTCAATCCACTCAAGATTCATTGACTCACAGAATGGACAGATAAAGCGCGGGTACCAGTGCACCTTCATGCAGTCCTTACATCGAGGCAACATTAACTTGCCCTCTTTAGCTCCATCCCAGAAGGGTCGCGTATGCGTTCCCGGGGATGGAATGGGTTTATTGTACGCCATGGATTTATCCTCTTACCTTGTGTTTGGTTAAGCCAATTGAGGCTTGTTTTTCAATATTCTGAATCCCTTCGAACTTACCTGCTGCAACGTTATTTATTCTTGCCTTTATAGCCTGGCCCCTTGATAAACCTGCCCGGCGTTGCCCCGGTATGCTCACCATCTTTGAGCACCTGCACACCATTTACAAAAACATGGTTCACACCTGATGCCAGGCGATGCGCATCTGCAAAGGTCGCATGATCCGTTACTGTTGCAGGATTGAATATCACAACATCAGCATAATACCCGGATTTAAGCATGCCCCTCAGCGGCACCTTGAGATTTCTGGTGGGCAGACTGCTCAGTTTTCGAATTGCTTCAGCCATGGAAAGTGCTTTCTCATCCCTGACATACTTGCCTATCACTCTTACAAAATTACCATAGGCACGAGGATGAGTAGTACCCATTTGGCTGGCAACCACCGGGTCAAATGCGCCCGCATCGGAACCGAAGCTAAGCCACGGATAGCTGAACTGCTTGATGATGTTTTCATCGGACATCAGAAAATAGATTGTCTGAACCCGGGTGCCGTCTTCGATTACCAGGTCAATGACAGTATCAGCCGGGGTCGACCCCCGCAAAGCCGCGACTTCTCCGAGGGTTTTGCCGGAATACTGTCTCAGTTCCGGATTCTGAAAATAGGCGAGTAAAATGCCGTCTGATCCCGCTGCATAGAAAAGATTCTCCCATTCGTTGGTATCCTGGCGCATTTCCGCCAGCACCCTCGCCCGAATTTCCGGGTTTTTCAATCGATCAGCCCAGGCATCATAACCTCCCTCCTGTACCCAGGGTGGCATAGACGCATCCAGTCCAGTTGAACCGGCAGGATAAGTGTACATGTCAGCAGTAATCTTCAGTCCTTCTGCTCTAGCCGCTTCAACCTTGTTGAAGACCTGGTCCATTTTATGCCAGTTAGATCTGCCACTCGCCTTGAGATGGTAGATTTCCGCATCTACATTTGCTTCACGCGCGATAGTAATCAATTCATCAACTGATTCGAGCAGACGGTTACCTTCAGAGCGCATATGGGAGATATACATGCCATCGTATTCACCCACCACCTTGGCGAGTGCAATCAACTCTTCTGTTTTTGCATAAAAAGCCGGTGCATAGATAAGTGCAGAGCCCAGTCCCATGGCACCTTCTTCCATGGCCACTCTGACTTCATTCTGCATGACTTTCAGTTCCTGAGGGTTAGGTGCTCGATCTTCAAAGCCCAGGCTATTCACACGTACCGTCGTTGCGCCGACAAATGAGGCGATATTTGGCGAGATGCCTTTGTCCTCCATGTACTGGAGATATTCTCCCAGAGTTGTCCATTCAATCTCATAGGGATAAGGACCTTTGTTGATTCGCTCCTGCGCGATCATTCGGGTGATCTCATTATTGGGACCCATTGAGTTGCCTTCACCAAACAATTCAAGGGTCACACCCTGTTTGATATCACTTAGTCCTCGTCCATCATGGATAAGAGTAACCGGCGCCCAGCTCAACATATTCACAAACCCTGGTGCAACCACCTGATTGGACGCATCAAGGTCAATAACTGCGGTCGCCTTGCCAAGATCACCAATCCTTGTGATCTTATCGCCCGAAATGGCGATATCAGTTCGCTGCCCCGGTTCGCCGCTCCCGTCAAACAAAAGACCATTACGAATAATGACATCATACCCTTGTGGCGTGACGCTGTGACAGGCAACCAGCAACAGGACTAAAAGCGCGCCTGTTATGTTCTTCAGCATTTTTTAGGTTTCGTTTTTTGTCTGGAGTAGCATGACTATTCCATTGAGCGCTTTCGCAGGCGACGCATACCGTGCAACCACCGATCAATGTCATCGCCCTTGCGACGCACATAGTCTTCAACCTCCGGGTGAGGCAAGACATGAAATCGTTCCTCTCGGATACAATCAACCACAGTTACAGCTAACACGTCCGGCTCAATAATGCCATCAGTCTGACCATCACCCAGGGCCCTTGGCGCCATTGCTGTGTTGACTCCCTGGGGACATAAAACGGACACCCTAATACCCTCATCCCCATGTGTAATGGAGATAAACTCGGCGAGTTTCACCGCTGCGGCCTTTGTGACTGTATAAGGGCCTGATCCGAGGGCCGCCAGCAATCCTGCCGCAGATGACGTGTTGAGCAGATAACCTTCTCCACGTTCGATCATCGAGGGCAGCACCGCTCGGGCGGCATAAACATGCGCCATCACATGCAGTTCCCACTGATTCTGCCAGACCTCATCGGCGGCATCGATGAGCAGCCCCTGGCCCCCTGCTCCGGCATTGGAGCAAAACAGATCAACCTGCCCATGCTCCGATATCGTCTTTTCAACCAGTGACTTTATCTGCTTCTCGTCGGTGACGTTGCAAACCATCCCCGTACACCCCAATTCTCTCGCTGCGGCCTGTACCGCCTCTTCACTCAGGTCTGCAAGCACCACTGCTTTCGCACCCTCATTCAGGAACGCTTTTGCCATTGCCTGCCCAATGCCACCACTGCCGCCAGTGATAACAGCCACTCTACCCTGTAGTTCCATACCAATTAACCATTAACGATTCCTCCATGACAATATATGCAGGCGGATTGGGACGCAAGTTGGTAGTTGAAGAACTCTATTTTACTGGCGTTGAGACCCGTTCCCCTTCGCGATAATCCAGAAAATCCAGATTGACACCATCGGTCATCACGGTATCTGATTTTCTTCATGAATGACCTTTGCCGGGATCGGTTGAATCAGCTACGCAGGTCTTCCTCGAGCAAATCACCTTCATGGTCCCAGGCTGGTCCTGAAATCTCTCCTGATTCCAGTTCCCTGTGGGTTTGCCACAGAAGTTCAGGAATGTTGAGAGATTCTGGGCATCGCGGGGGGCAATCACCACACCCGGTACATTTGTCCCCTTTTACGCCCAGAATCCAGGCACCACCACCGCCAACCCTTGCATATCTTTCTTTAGTAAAGTCAGCCATGCCAAACGCCTTGTTCATCTGACGCCAATTCAGCAGGCCTGGTATATTGATGTTCTCTGGGCACGGCAGACATTCGTTACAGACGGTGCAGACCTCTTTTCCCAGCTTGCTTCTATAGCCGTCCTCAATCCTTTCCAGCACTCGATCGAAGATCTGCCGTTGTTCGCCCGTCGCGTCGTAGTCCTGTGCCAGAAGATTATCTTCAATCTGGTCTGGATTCGCGGGTCCAAATGACAGGGTATGGACATTCGGGTTATTGAGTAACCACATGTGGTTGAATGTCATCGGCTTCAGCGGTGAACAAACCTCGATCAGTTCTTTCGTGGGGTTCTGCAGCTTGCCACCCTGATTATTAGGACTAATGATAAAGACACCCATATCCAGTTCAGCCGCTTTTTCAATCACATGCCTCAGACCCTGGTAAAAATAGTAGTAATGGAGGTTGATGGATTCGAATTCACCTGTGTTAACCAGTTCCATCACACCTTCGGGATAACCATGAGTCGAGAACCCAAAGTGCCTGACCACACGCTGATCCATCATCTGTCGAACAAAGCCAAGACAACCCCGGGACGACATCGCCGGTTTTAATGTTTTGTAGTTACCGGGACCGTGGAAATCCAGATTATCAAGATAATCTATACCCAGCTTCGACATGGATTTTTCAAAGTTCCGCTTGAAGTCATCCACGCCTGAGGACGGACCAATCTTGGTGGTGATGTAGAGATCTTCGCGCGGTGTTTTCCTGAGGATTTTCTTTAAGGCCTTACCAACACGTTCTTCTGAATTACCGTAACCGCGTGCGGTTTCAATATGATTGACGCCCAGTTCCACCGCGCGTTCCACCGTCGCAATGGCAGTTCGTTCCGGAGTCTTGCCTGTAAATTGCATGCATCCCAGGGAGAATTGAGACAGCATCATTTCAGTTCGACCAAATCGGCGATATTTCATTTAATTCAGAGATACGGCTGGGAAGCGTTTGATTAGGCCAGAATCACCTCGTTCCTTCAACATATTCACCATATTACAACCTGACCTTCTACCCGTGTATGCTAGGCAAAACAGAAGGTGAAAAGGAGTTTGTGATGAAACTGAGTTTAGGCATCGGTCAGATGGGAGCACCTGGTGGCGCGAAGATGATTGAGCTTGCCCAGCAGGCAGAAGCATTGGGTTACGATGCGATCTGGAGCCATGAGATATACGGCGCTGATTGTTTTACGCCGTTGGCGTGGATTGGTGCCCACACATCAAAAATCAATCTGGGCACATCCATCATGCAGATCTCGGCGCGAACACCCTCGAGTGCCGCGATGCACGCTGTCTCACTGGACTATCTGTCAAATGGTCGACTCATACTTGGCATTGGTGTTTCCGGGCCTCAGGTTGTCGAGGGATGGTACGGCCAACCATATCCCAAACCGCTCGCACGTACCCGTGAGTGGATCGATATCTTTCGCAAGATCGTTTCAAGACAGGAACCTGTTGCACACGAGGGCAATCACTACGAACTACCCTATCCTGGTGGCACTGGTTTAGGTAAACCACTGAAACTGATCCTGCACCCGATCCGAGATCACATTCCACTTTACCTCGGGGCTGAAGGACCTAAAAACGTGGCGCTGGGTGCAGAACTTTGTGACGGCTGGATCCCCATGTTTATCTCCCCCTACCGCATGATGGATGTCTACAAGGATGCAATGGCAATCCGCGCCCCGGATTTTGAAATTGCCGCGTCAATTCCTGTGGTCGTGGACGATAATCTGGATCGGGCACTGGCCCAGGTTAAGCAGAGTGTTGGGTTTTATGTAGGAGGGATGGGAGCCAAATCGTTCAATGTCCACAAAGACCACATCAGCCGCCAGGGATTCGCCGACGAGGCTGAGAAAATTCAGGAGCTGTTCCTTTCGGGTCAGCGTGACCAGGCTATTGCCGCTGTTCCTGACCAGCTCGTCGATGAAATCTCACTCTGCGGTTCAAAAGACAGAATTCGCGATCGGCTGGCGGCATGGAAAGAAAGTCCGGTCACCATGTTGAACGTAGGGTCGGCGGATGTGGATACGCTCCGTTTCCTTGCAGAGGAGCTGGCTTAAAGGGTGGTACTGCAGGCTTTATCAGTCAGGTAGGATAAATAACGACCCAGTTTTACTTCGGGTCTTAAATGTATCCAGCCCATCAGTGCGAGAGCACGAATCAGGATAAACAGTGGCAACAGCGATAGATCTTCATCCGTGATGTCACGCTCTGTTCGATACCCTTCTATCAACGCGTTCTGAATACCATCATAATCGGATCGGTCAGTGTGAGAGAACAGGGCAACGGCGAGATCATATATATGCCATCCGAAACCCGCATCGTCAAAGTCGATTACAGTCAACCCATTGTTGCCAACCAGAAAATTACCCTCGTGCAGGTCGGCATGGATCATGCTGTAGGTTTGGGGTTGCTCACCATAATCCAACAGTCGTCGGGAAACCGTTGTTCTCAATTTATCAATGGTGCGCCGTTCTGATGTCGTCAGGGACGCCACTTCCCAGAATCTTCCCCAGAATGGATTTTCGCCCACGAACCCTTCGTGATTGAGGCGATGACGGCTGAATCCTGGTGGTGGCATCCAGTTAGCAGCCTGATTATGAAACCGGGCACATATCACACCAATCTCCCTGAGTTTCTCAAGAAAAAAATCAGCCTTTCCTTTGGGCGTCACACTACCCAGGGGGTGACCTTCGAGCCAGCCAACCAACCCCACCTGTCGCTCACATCCGCCACACTCAGTTGCAACATAGAATTCACCTTTTGATGTTGGGTATGCCCTTGGTACCTGCAGACCAGATTCCATCAGTGCGTCGGTCCAGATCTGCTCCGAATTCAGTTCAGCCAGAGAGTGATAGCCTGGACGATGAACTCGCAGTGCATAGGTCTTATCATCATGGGAGGTCACTTTATAAACGATGTTTTCTGAGTGAGAGGCGAGGCTGATGTCGATCGGCTCGATATTCCATTCAGTCAGACAGGGTTTGACCTCCGCCAGTATTGATTTTGGGTCATCCATTATCGTTAGTTAATCTCAGTCAGCATCTCAGCAAACGCTGCCAGAAACTCGTCCGCATGTTCCTGCTCAAATACCAGCGGCGGACGGATCTTCACTACATTGCCGAGTGCTCCGGCATTGCTGAGCAGAAATCCTTTTTCTTTCATACGATTGGCAACATCAACCGCCCCGGCACGGTCTGCAGTTTTCTTGACCTTATCTGATATCCAGTCAATACCGACAAACAGACCACAGCCACGAACATCACCCATGGCCTCGCAGCCTTCCTGCATTTTTTTCAACTCACGGCGCAGGTATTCACCCAGTTTTGCTGATCGAGCTAGCAAGTCCTCCTGCTCAATTACATCCAATACAGCCATGCCGGTTGCCGCCTGCACCGGACTCGATGCAAAGGTATTAAAATAGTATGTGTTTTTTCGAAACGCGGAAACCAGTTCGGTACTGGAGACGACGGCTGAAACAGGCAGACCATTGCCCATGGGTTTACCCATGGTCACGATGTCAGGGGCAAACTGACTGGTTTCATAACCCCACCAATTGCCAGATCTGCAATATCCAGCCTGAACCTCATCAGCAATCACAACCCCTCCGGCCTTATGGACAAGATCAACTGCTCTCGCCATGAATCCTTCCGGTATATCTGGCAATCCTTCATTGGCAAAAATCGAGCAGACGAACAACCCGGCAAACGGGATGTTGTTCTCGGCAAAACTATCAATTGCCTCCTGTAGTTTGTCCAGATATGAGCGAGTCAGCTCATCACCACTTGCGCCTTCCGAAAGCGGTCGGTAAGTCTGGGGGAAGGGTATGCTGCGGAAATTCGGATCAGCCACGGGTCTTGCTGACATTTTAAAGACTTCGTTACTGTTGCCATGATAAGTCGCGTCACTGCATACAATTCCCCGACCTCCGGTCCCGTGGCGTGCCATCAAAAGCGCAACCTCGCTGGCTTCGGTTCCCGAACAGGCAAATACCGCCTGTTCAAGGCCATCATGATGATGGCTCAGTAACCGTTCGGCGAAATCCAGGATCCCACCATGAAGATACCGACTGTGAACATTGAGCGTGCTCATCTGTTTTTCGATGGCTGCAACGACATGTGGATTTGCATGGCCTACACAAGGCACATTGTTGTACATATCGATGTATCTTCTGCCCGTCTCATCATAGAGACAAACTCCTTCCCCGCGCACAATCTGTACTGGTGGGTCATAGAACAGCGCCGCCTTGCCGATAAGCTGCAGCCGACGCGCCAATAACTCTGAATTCGACATAGTGAGTACCAGATTTCAAACAGAGATCCAACGATAACAGTTATGCAATGAATATGTACAAATCTCAGAGAAGTACGTTATCTCTAATCGTAACGCAAGCCACGGATTGGATTTGCCCTTGCAATTCTGATGGCATGAACCGAGACAATAGCCCACGACAGCAGCATTCCTGCCATACCGGCGAGTCTAGCAAAGGCACCAGGAAGACCGGGACTATCGGTTCTTTCCCCGTTAGCATCACTTCCAGATATGAATTACTGACCAGCCCTTCTTATCGCAACAACATTTACCAACAACGTGTCACAACAAGCGTGCCAAGCACTGAATGCCCTGATTTTGCCGCGTGGCAGCAAGCGCTAGAGTGCCGATTCTCACCACAATGGGCTGATTACACAAAAAAAGCTCAGGTTCTGCAGCGTCATGTGATCCCAGGGTACCTAAAGACGTATCCAAAATATCGACGCAGGAATAAACGCCGAATAGAAATTGCCTCCCTGTTCGTTGCAAAGTAGCATTCAATCATTTCGAGACACATAAGGATGATAGAACCTGATGAAAAAGAAAATCGTATTAATTGGTGCAGGCAGTTCACAATTCGGGTTCGGGACTATGGGAGACATTTTTCAAAGTGAGTTTCTGAAGGACAGTGAAATCGCCCTGCTCGATATCAACCAGGCTGCGCTTGCGAATGTGGAGGAAGCTGGATCTCAATTCATCAAAGACAACAACCTTGCGTTTACGCTAACGGCAACAACTTCACGAACCGAGGCACTGAAAGGTGCCGATTTTTGCATTATTTCAATCGAGATTGGGGACCGATTCAAACTATGGGAACAGGATTGGCGAGTCCCGCAACAGTATGGAATTCGACAGGTATACGGTGAAAACGGCGGTCCTGGTGGTCTGTTTCATGCACTTCGAATTGTGCCACCCATTCTCCAGATCTGCGAAGACATCTCGACCCTATGTCCGGATGCCTGGGTGTTCAACTACAGCAATCCGATGAGCAGAATATGCACCACTGTCGGCAGAAAGTTTCCTGATTTGAACTTTGTCGGTCTGTGCCACGAGATCGCGTCTCTCAAACGTCACCTGCCAAAAATACTGGACATTCCCTGGGAATCCATATCGGCTCAGGCAGCTGGTCTCAACCATTTCAGCGTGCTGACATCAGCGGTACATGCCGAAACGGGTGAAGATCTCTACCCGGATATTATGGCGAATGCAGCTGCCTATTTTGACCAAACCCCTGGCATCGTAGAGCATAGATCTTCGCCTGAAGATGAAGGAAGTATCCGGGTGGTATGGCCGGAACGAGGCGTATTCAGAGCGATAATGGATCAGTTTGGCGTCTTCCCCATTACCACCGACAGCCATTTTGGCGAGTACATTCAATGGGCACATGATGCAGTGGATCATCAGGGAATTCTCGATTTCTACAACCGATACAAAAAGTACCTGGCCCATGCAGATCCGAAGATCGAGATGCGACTTCATGAGAGAGTTGTGCCGATCATTGAAGGTATTCTCGGTGATACGGGTTACGAAGAATCGGCCGTTAATATTCAAAATCAGGGCCTGATTGACGACCTGCCGGATTGGCTGGTGGTGGAGGTTCCGGCAAAAGTTGACGCTACCGGTATCCATGGGATTACACCCAAACAGATTCCCAAAGCCTTTCTTGGACTGCTCCACAACCAGGTTGCCGTGCATGATATGACCGCTGAAGCGATTCTATCCGGCTCTCGAGCTGATGTGCTGGCGGCGCTATTGGTAGATCCAGTGGTAGATGTGCACAGGCCCCTGTCGCAGATGGTGGACACGCTGCTTGATTTGCAGCAGGACTATTTGGGATATATTCACTAAGCTTGGGATATATCCACCATTGAAGTGCAGAGCCCAGGTTTCTCTTTTCGCCTTCTCATTAAAGATGGTTCTGCAGCGTGCGAAGGCAGGAACCGGAGCCGCGAAGCTGTTTGAGCGAGTAGAGCACAGGGATGTGCGGAACGAGTAAGCGAAAAGAGGAACCTGGGATCGGAACGTCGTTAGAGCACCTCGTTAGAGCGCTTAAGTAAGTGCCATTCGTGTCAGAATCGAACTATGACCGTTACCGGCCTTCACATGCAGGCTTGACAAGATACCCGAGCATTAGGCAAAGCAAACTAAATAATGTATTTTCTTCCTTCGATCTAAGTCCTGGGTGAGACTAATGGAATTCGGTGCACAAGTCGGCTGCTACAGAAACAAGTGGGATGATATCAAAACGGTAGTTGAGAAACTTGAAGCCGGTCGATGGGGAAGCCTCTGGTTTGCAGACCACTACCTGCCGCCGCCAGGGCGTAAAGAAGAGGAACACCTCACAGCACATGAGGGTTTTACACTAATTGCAGCTGTCGCCGGTATGACCGAAAAACTGAGATTGGGTCATCTGGTTCTGGGCAATACCTACCGAAACCCCGCGCTTGCTGCCAAGATGGCTGCAACCGTTGACCAGATTTCACACGGACGATTCTGTTTCAGTATTGGTGCAGCCTGGTTCAAACGTGAACATGAAGCCTATGGCTGGGAATTTCCTTCCATGAGGGAACGTCAGGACCGGCTGGAAGAAGCCTGCGAACTGGTCCGGGCACTGTTTCGCTCCGATGAACCAGTGACATTCAAGGGAAAGTACTACCAGCTTGATGACGCACCCCTGTCACCCGGCGGCTATGACAAGCCGATTCCGATCATGGTTGGCGGTACCGGAGAAAAGCGAACACTCAGGACACTGGCAAAGTATGGCGACGTTTTTAATCTGGATGGCTGGGCTGGTGGCCCCATGACTGCAGAATATTTTCACTACAAAATCGGTATCCTGCAGAAACACTGTGACAATGTCGGCAGGGATATTTCTGAGATCAGAAAGACCATTTTGATGCCAACACTGCTAACAGATGATCCCGAGGCAGCAAAGGGATTTCTCACAAATAGAAATCTGGGGACAGGAACTGCAGCAGGAAACAGAAACTACATTATTGATCGTGTCGCTGAGATTGTCGAAACTGGCGTTGATGAAATTATGTTTGGCGGTATTCTGACTGATCACCCCGACGAGTTTGATCGATTCGAAGAAGAAGTCCTGTCTGCCTTCGACTAGCAAGGATCAGGAACTGGAAAATAAGAGGAGCAATTAATGCCCAGCGTCACATCTTCAGATGGTCCCGTTGCCGTAACTGGTGCTTCCGGTTATGTCGGTGCTCACGTGGTTACCGCCTTGATGAAAAGAGGCTACGAGATTCGAGCCTGTATTACAGACACTTCAAACCCGGATAAAACCGGATTCCTTGCGGCCCTGAACGAGGTACATCCGGGAAACCTCTCTTTGCACCAGGCAAATCTGCTTGACGAGGGAAGCTATGATTCGGCTTTCACGGACTGTAGCGCAGTATTACACGTTGGCACGGCGATGGGCTATGGCGGTGCTAACAACCCCCAACAGGTTTACGACGGTGCGGTAAACGGCACTAACAATGTGCTCAATTCCATTAAGAGAGCCGGTACTGTCAGGCGTCTCGTCTATACCAGCTCATTTGCGGCTATCGGGCATCCGGCACCACCTGGGCATGTCTATACGGAGAAGGACTGGGCATCGGATAATCGCGAAAACGATCCTGACTGGACCACCGACAATCTTCTCGACAAGGGTGAAACCGGTTACGCCATGGCTAAGGTTGAGTGTGAACACCTGGTGAACCGTGTTGCAGAGGAAGATGGCAGCTTCGATGCGATCTCCGTCTGTCCTATCGTCGTACTTGGCCCCCTGCTCTCACCCATCCATGAACTGGTGTTTTCCTGGCAATGGGCCATGGGTCGCATGCTTGCAGGCAAACCATGTAACAGGGGCTGGCAGGCGCTCTGGAACTGTGTTGATGTTCGCGATGTTGGGGAGTCTCAGGCATTAATGATCGAAAGTGATGCCTGCAGGAACGGTTCGCGCTATCAGCTAAGCGCAACGGATGAATCCGGAGAACTGACAGTGAAACAGTTGCAGGAACACCTGCAATCGCTGTTTCCGCATATTGATGTTGGTGGTCCGCCTGAGGAATACAACGCCATGATCGAGAAACACGGCAGACCTTATGATGCACCACGGGCGCATTGCGACAAGGTAAGAGAAGATCTTGGGCTTGAGACTCACAGCATTGAAGACACGTTACGCGCGACGGGTGAAACAATGATTGAATTTGGACTCATTACGCCTAAATTGAAGTAGATCGGCTGTTTACTTCGGCCTTTCTCCTTTTTGAGAGTCAGTGCCATCCTGCCACCTTACGCGGTCACCCGGTCACGATGTCTATCTCGCAGTACGAATTCGCTCAAGTACCTTGCGACCCGAATCAGCCGCTTTGCCAATTCCCGCTGCACGCATTTTCTCCTCAAGCGACCCGTCCTCATCAAACTCAAGCTCCGTTGCGGCATCTAGATAGTCAATCATGTACTGCAACCGGTCGTTGCTGAAGACGCGCTTCTCCAATCGATTCAGTATCGCCTTTAAATACCGTACTCGTTCTTCGAAAACCTGACTCGTTTCCTTCTGGCAGGCAAGTTCTGATTCCATGGCTACGATCTTCTCAGCAATATCCTGAGCCAGTTCAAGCTCCTCCTTATCCAGCGCTTCCCTTGCATATCCCTCGTATTTCGAGATATGCAACCTCAACTCTTCCACTTCCCTGTTGATGGCGAAACTCTCGGCGATCAGGTCGATAAGGTCCTTTCTGGTCTCAAACAAGCCGTCACAAGCGTTCGAGTAACGAAACTCCAAAAACATATTCATGGTCAGCTCCAAGGAATGTTATGACATTTTATGTCAGCATATTCTTTTGACATAATATGTCAAGTGGCTTTTTGACCAACCCGTGAATGATCACCAAAAGGATCGGTCGGGTACGGGTTGTCAACCAGATTCCAGCTGAGATACAGTGGCTGTTACAACAAGAACCGGATTAAGTCATGGCAGATTCCCACCCTGAATCCCCTCAACAACTCAGCCTGGAACAAAAACGTGCGTTATACCGAGACGGTTTCGTCGTGGTTAAGAACGTAGTTTCAAAAGAACTCGTCGAAGCTGCCAGAGCCCGTATGAAACGCGCAAAGAAAGGGGAGAATCTTGGTCCCACCAGGGAGATGACTGACCTGGTGAATGCGTCTTCAATTACGCCGATTCTAAGAGAAGTCATGGGGCAATTCGATCCACCCGTTTCATGCCAGGTGGGTGTTTTAAAGAAACGTGCACCAGGAGAGTACTTCAACAATCTGGGATACAGAGACAAGGACATGCCGTATTACGGTGCTGAAACACACGCAGATGGCAGCATTACGATCGCAGCCCCCCAGGAAGTACAGGAAGGTACGCCCGAAGAGATCTATCGACGTTATTTTGCATCCGGTCCAAATGGGGATCTGGGTCGCAGCCCTGATGTCATTGGTGATAATACCGTGCCTATGTTTGAAGATCCTGACATGACACTGGGCCTTGGAAGTTTCACTGCCTTCACTTTCGTCTGTCTAAACGACCAGTTGGAAGAAGGCTGCGGTCAAACGTCTGTTATTCCCGGCGGTCACCACGCACTGGCGAAGTTCTTTCAAAAGCAGCGTGATATCAACAACTGTATCGGGCCCGAAGGTCCGGGCTGGCCCCGCCTTGATCATGAAGCACCTAACCGGTGCGGACTGGTCTACCTTCCGGAAGAAGTCAAAAACCAGTTTCTGGATGAGACATCAGAGTGCACGCCAGATGGCAAGAGATGGCCCAGGCCAACTCAGGTGCTTATGGCAGCGGGTGATGCTTGTATTGCCGTGTACCAGATTCCACACTCCGGCTCCCGTAACGAGAATGGGTCTGAGTCACGAAAAAACATCATCTTTCGCTTTCGCAATAAGAAGCGCCAGCCCGATAAGATCGTTAACGGCGTCACAGATCACGCGGACCGTGGTCAGATGGGTGAGTGGCTGGACTATGAGGAAGGCAATGATCCATGGGAGCGATCCAAATATGCCATGTGCAACATGTGGCATGAGTGGGATGGCATGCAGGAAGTCGTTGCAGAAGAAGAGGCAAAGCAGGCCTGAACCTCTCCCTGCATCTCAGCGAGAAGATCAGCGCCTGATCGGCAACTTCTATCGTCTAATCCGGATCAGAAAACTGGGGTGAACGCTCTTCGAAGTTCGCTTTCACCGCTTCCACCTGGTTGCTGGATCCAATTAAGCGACCCTGCAACTGTGCCTCGAGTTTCAATCCCCTATCAACGTCGGTACGCCAGGTATTCTCAAATAGATGTTTCCCTAAACGGATAGCATTGGGTGATTTGGAGGCAATAGTCTCAGCCATCCCAAGGGCAGCTTCCAGTGGAGAGTCATTGATGCTCGTAACAAGACCCAATTCTGCCGCCTCAGTTGCAGGGAGAATCCGCCCGGTAAATGTAAGTTCTTTCGCGATATCGAGCCGAACCAGATCGCGTAGTGTCTGTGTGATACTGCAATCTGGAATCAATCCCCATTTTATTTCCATGACCGAGAATTTGGCATCAGGTGCCGCAATACGGATGTCCGCCCCCATGGCAATCTGAAAACCTCCTCCATAGGCAACGCCATGGATGGCTGCAATAACCGGCACTGGTACTTCCTTCCAGACCATACCCGGTCGCTGAGCAGGGTTCCCCGGAATATTGCTGGATGACATTCTTCGACCAGCGACTGCCTGGGGTTCCGATTCACCGGCCATATTCTTAAAACCACTGAAATCCAATCCTGCACAAAAGCCACGCCCATTACCGGACAGGACAACAGCCCGGAGTGTCTTATTGTCAATGAGGGATTCTCCTGCTTCCGAGATGGCATCAAACATTTCGGATGACAGTGCATTATATTTATCTGGCCTGTTAAGTCGGACATCTGCCACGCCGTTTGAATTGATATCTATGGTGACAAGATCACTCATGGTTGTCGCTCCTCAGTTTCTGAATCTACCAACTACATCACGTTTACCTAAATGCGGTCAAATCAAACTCTCGTCTGTCGTATCACTGTGGTGCCGAAGATTAAGTCGAATTCTCCTCAACAGGGCCTGCCAGAAATCAGTGAACCCTGTTACCGAACGTCGAACTTCACCGTGTCGATTCTGAATGAAAGTGACCAACCCAGATTCGCAATCGACAGCTCATACCCCATTTTCTTTAGCAAACGACGTAATACTGTATCGGTCTCTTCGAAGTATTTGGGCCAGTATTTGAGATCAGGAAGCATGCGGATCATTCACGGTCGGAATGAGATCGCATACTGGCAAAGTTACGAGACGGAAGATAGAGTTGTATTCCCTGTATTGGAGGATAACGATGACTGGATTCAAAGGATTTGGTGCTGAAACAATCAAATTCTTGAAGCAACTGGCTGACAACAACAATCGTGACTGGTTTTCGGAAAACAAATCACGCTACGAATCCTGTGTCGTCGACCCGGCCTTTGAGTTCATCCTGGCAATGGGACGTGAACTTGAATCCATCAGCACGTACTTCGACGCAATTCCAAAGAAACAAGGCGGTTCTCTGATGCGAGTCTATCGGGATACTCGATTCAGTAAGGATAAGACACCTTATAAAACCAACATTGGCATACAGTTCAGACACCAGGTGGGGAAAGACGTACATGCACCCGGATACTATATACATGTAGATCCTGACGAGGTGTTTGTCGGTGTTGGTATGTGGCATCCGGAATCCGGGGCCTTACGTGGGATTCGCGAACGAATCGTCGAAAGACCGGATGACTGGAAAAAAATTATCTCATCCAGAGGTTTTAGGTCTGCCTTCGAACGACAGGGTGAGAGCCTAAAGAGACCTCCCAAAGGATTTAGCGAGGAGTCACCACACCTGGAAGATCTCAAAAGAAAAGATCATATCGCCGCCATGACATTAACGCTGGATCAGATCGCAAATCCAGACCTCCCGAAACGCCTTGGCAAGGAACTGAAGAAGGCCACACCCTACATGGAATTCTTGTGCAGGGCGGTCGATGTGCCTTTTTGATTTCGCCTATACTATCGGATTGCATTCGCAGGACTTGCCATGAAACTACTACTTGATCTTGACGGCACGCTAACCGACTTAAAGCCCGGTATAAGTCGCAGTATCGAATATGCGCTGGTCAAGCTAGGTCTCCCCGTCCCGAGTGAAGAAGAGTTCGTCAATCTCATCGGGCAACCAATGAAAAAAATATTTTCAGAATTGCTCCCGGATCCAACCGACGATGACATCAATAACGCCACCGCGCTATACAGCGAACGATTTGCCGATGAAGGAATTTATGAAAATTCAGTTTATCCAGGCATAAAGGAATCGTTAGAGAATTTTCACGAAATGGGCGTCGGTTTATACCTGGCAACTTCAAAACCGCATACCTATGCTGCTCGAATTCTTGAGCACTTCAAGATGGATCACCTGTTCAGAGGCGTGCATGGTAGTGAAATGGATGGAACGAGGCAGGACAAGACCGAACTTATCAGTTATGTGCTCGAAACCGAGGGGATTACTCCACGACACGCAACGATGGTGGGTGATCGTGCTCATGACATCAAGGCCGGGCTTGCCAACAACATCCAAACTGTTGGTGTTCTCTGGGGTTACGGTACGAAAGATGAGTTAATCAGTGCCGGAGCTGATCTGGTGGTCGACCGACCCGCTGATCTGGACTGGTTACTCGAATACTACGAAGGATGACCGGTTGCTGCTGAAAAGCATCAACGCATCATGGTTGGCAGACCAATCTGGCATTAATGCCCCGATATAGGGTTCTTGAGTGAGATCCGACTAGATCTTGTGGCGTTTGTACTCGGCGAACATTTTCTTGTATGACTCATTGCCGCGCTCGAGACGCTGCATTTGCCTGTCCTTCACACGACCAGAAATCTTTCCTGGCACGCCGAATACCAGCGAATAATCCGGGATCTCCATACCTGGGCTGACCACGCAACCCGCACCTATAATACAAAAGTTACCAACCACAGCATTATCGAGAACAGTTGCATTGTTCGCAATCAGGGAGTTGTTTCCCACAGAGTGACAGTGAATCACCGCACCGTGTCCGACGATAACATTGCTGCCCAGCACCAGGGGTGACCCGGAGTGTACGACGACATTGTCCTCGATAACCGTATTGTTGCCGACCGTTATCTTCGTGAAGTCTCCTCTTATCACCGCACCCGGAAACACACCACAATTCTCCCCGATCTCCACATTCCCCATGACCAGGGCCGACTCACTAATCCAACTAGTCTGCGCTATGACCGGTCGGGTTGTACCAAAACTCTTGATCATTATTACTCCTGGTGGATATGAATAGACTCAACAGCACACCGAATGTTACATAACACTGAATACCCATTGTAAGAAAATACCCGTCAGATAGACCAGCGTTGGTTTCCTCATTCCACCGGGGAACTGCTAGAAATTACTCTCTGGATAGAATGGCACAGGCTCAGGGAACTAAGTGCAGCTCACGGTCCTAGCTTGACAAGGTCACGAGTGCAGAGCCCAGGTTTCTCTTTTCGCTCAGTTCTGCAGCGTGTGAAGGCAGGAGCCAGAGCCGCGAAGCTGTCCGAACGAGTGGAGCACAGGTATGTGCGGAACGAGTAAGCGAAAAGAGAAACCTGGGATCGAAACGTCGTTAGGGCACTTACTCCTGGAACCACTTGGAAATAACAGTCCTATGCTTGAAAAGGTCACGAGTGTAGAGCCCGGGTTTCTCTTTTCGCTCAGTTCTGCAGCGTGTGAAGGCAGGAGCCGGAGCCGCGAAGCTGTCCGAACGAGTGGAGCACAGGTATGTGCGGAACGAGTAAGCGAAAAGAGAGACCTGGGATCGAAACGTCGTTAGGGCACTTACTCCTGGAACCACTTGGAAATAACAGTCCTATGCTTGANAAGGTTTCGAGTGTAGAGCCCAGGTTTCTTTTGTTGCGCAGTTCTGCAGCGTGTGAAGGCAGGAGCCGGAACCGCGAAGCTGTCTGAACGAGTGGAGCACAGGGATGTGCGGAACGAGTAAGCGAAAAGAGAAACCTGGGATCGAAACGTCGTTAGGGCACCTCGCAAGAGCACATAAGTCAGTGCCATTCTACTCTGACCCTTGGGTTTACTCTGGCACTTTACTCTGACCCCAATGTTCTTTCCCCATCGACACTTTGCTCATGGCAACCAAAGTTAAGTAAACTATCCATCCTTTGGGTCAGCGGAGAATACTGACATGTCAGACTACGAAACAATTCTTTATGAAGTAGACGGCACTCGTGCCACGATCACCCTAAACCGACCTGACAATCTCAACGGAATCATCAACACAATGATGCGTGAACTCTATGAATGCCTGAGCATTGTGGCGATTGATGAGAGTGTTCGGGTTGTCCTTTTTACAGGCGCCGGGCGTGGTTTCTGTCCAGGCGCTGATCTCAAGGCCTACTCAAGTGATCAGCGTCAGGAACCAAACCGGAAAGAGTATTTCAATATCACTGCACTTCTGCATGAAATGCCAAAAGTAACAGTTGCTGGTATCAACGGAGCCTGTGCAGGTGCAGGATTCGGATGGGCATGCGCTTGTGATCTTCGCTACGCAACTGCTCGTGCGACCTTTAACACCGCCTTTTTGAACGTCGCTATTTCTGGCGACATGGCAGGTCCATGGCTGCTTCCCCGAATCGTGGGAGCGACCAAGGCGCGTGAATTATTTCTGATGCCCGGTAAATTCGGTGCTGACGAAGCGGAACGCATAGGCCTTGTCGCAAAGACCTTCCCTGACGAAACCTTCAGAGATGATGTGGATGCGATTATCGAAAGACTCTCAAAGTCTGCACCATTGGCAATCGGGGAAATGAAGAAAAATTTTGTTAATGCTGAGAATATGTCTCTGCGCGAATATATTGAACTAGAGACAGAACGGCACAGTCGCACCGGCGCGAGTGCCGATAGCAGGGAAGCATTTAAAGCATTTGTTGAAAAAAGAGACCCGGTTTTTCAGGGTCGTTAGATAAAAGCTCGGGTACTTCTCATTTTAACACCTGGACGTTGCAATCAGCATCGTCCAGGAGGTCACCCTTCGTTGCAAGTCTGATCTTTCAGGAACCTAGTCGTAACTGGAAATTTACTCGGCGACTCGAACTATCCTTGTCCCCACATTACCACCTGCTAACAAATCTACAAAGGCTGACGGGGCTCTTTCAAGCCCTTCAAATTCATCATTTAGCGGATCCAGTTCACCAGATTTGATCCATGCTTTTATTTCTTCCTGCCCGCTCTCATATTGATCGATATAATCAAAAACCAGGAATCCTTCCATACGAATACGCTTATTGACGAGTAGTCCGGGAATCCCTCTGGGTCCTCCGGCAGGATTACTGGTATCGTACTGTGAAACAACCCCGCAGCAGACAATTCTGCTGTGCTCATTCATCCGGAACAATGCATTGCCCAGTATCTCACCGCCCGTGTTGTCAAAATAAACGTCTACACCATTGGGACAGGCTTCTTTGAGTTCTGCTCGAAAGTCTGCGGAGCGATAGGAGACCGAAGCGTCATAGCCAAGCTGGTCCTGCAGAAGATGACATTTTTCAACCGTACTAGTGATGCCTACCGTTTTGCATCCTTTGATCTTTGCGATCTGACCTACAAGGTGACCCACCGATCCGGCCGCAGCAGAAACCAGCACCGTCTCCCCTTCTTCAGGTTCACCAACACTCAGCAAACCAAAATAGGCAGTTAGTCCATTAGTTCCAAGTGCACCCAGGTAGTGGGCAGGATCAATATCATCTGTCACCTTAGTAAGTCTGCTGGCCTTATGTATCGAATAGTCCTGCCAACCAGATGGGCAAACCACCAGATCACCTTCACCTAGTTCCGGGCTGTTTGATAATTCGACTCGTGCAACGCCGGTTCCATTCATCACAACATTGGTTTTAGGAGCCCCGGCATAACTTGCACTGCCCTGGAGTCCTGCGCGCGTACCTGCGCCAATGGTCAGCACCAGTGTACGGCAAAGCACTTCACCGTCTTGCGGTTCGGGAACCGGGTTGGATTCAATCCTGTAGTTTGATTCGGATAACTGATCTTTGGGCAGCGAGTCAATCAGTACCTGGCGATTTTCTGTCACGATCCTCTCCTCGGTTTACCTTGGCCTACCGGCATTTTCAGGTGTATTTCTCGACTACATCCGAACGTCATCGCAGGCTGAAAAATTTCAGCCCGCGTAACTATTCGCCTATCATCTACCAGAGATCGTACTTCTGCAACTCCGCACGACCAACAACCATGTGATGCACCTCATCAGGACCGTCAGCAAATCGAAGATGACGAAGATCTGTATACATCCCGGCGAGCGGTGTCCATTGTGAAATACCAGTCGCACCATGCATCTGAATAGCCTGGTCAATGATTAAACATACTTTTTCAGGCACCATGGCCTTCACAGCACTGACATAGACCCTCGCTTCTTTGTTACCGAGAACATCCATGGCCTTCGCTGCCTGTAGAACCATCAGACGCATCGCATCGATCTCGATTCGAGCACGTGATATAACTTCAAGATTCTTACCCAGCTTCGCAATAGGCTTGCCAAACGCAACTCTTGTGGCAGAGCGCTTGACCATCAGTTCCAGTGCTTTCTCTGCCTTTCCGATTGATCGCATACAGTGATGAATACGGCCAGGACCCAGTCGCACCTGAGATATCTCAAAGCCACGACCTTCACCCAAAAGGATGTTGTCTTTAGGTACCCGCACATTGTCGAATTTGATATGCATGTGTCCACGGGGAGCATGATCCTGTCCGAACACCTGCATGCCTTCGAGTATTTCAATACCCGGCGTGTCCTTGGGTACAAGGATCTGTGATTGCTGATGACTGGGTGCAGCATCCGGACTGGTTTTCACCATGGTGATCATAATCTTGCAACGTGGATCACCGGCACCTGATATATAGTACTTCTCACCATTAATAACCCACTCGTCACCATCAAGGACCGCGCTGGTACTGATGTTCTTGGCATCAGATGATGGCAACGCTGGTTCTGTCATGGCGTAGGCAGATCGAATCTCGCCATTCAACAGTGGCTTAAGCCATTTCTCTTTCTGTTCTTCTGTCCCTACTCTCTCTAACACCTCCATATTGCCGGTATCTGGTGCGCTGCAGTTCAACGTTTCTGATGCCAGATCAACCCTGCCTAGTTCGGTAGCTATATAGGCGTAATCAAGGTTATTGAGCCCTTCTCCCATTTCGGAGTCGGGCAGGAAGAAGTTCCACAAACCGGACTGTTTCGCTTTTTCTTTTGCACCATCGAGTAATTCGAGCTGTCTTGGGTGCCAGGACCATCTATCTTCTTTCTCGCTCTCAAGTGCACGGAATTCATCGAGAATGGGCTCGACATTCTCCGCAATATGCTTTTTCACGGCATCCATCAGAGGTTGCGCTTTCTCTGACATCGCCAATTGGAATAAATCACTGTCTAGATCAGGCATTTCCTCTTTCCTCGGCTGTTAACTGTTATGGGGGAGCCTAATGTACGGCTTTGCTTAAACCAAGACTATAAGTATCAAACAGCATGATATGTCCCATTCAGGCTGAAGAATATCGCTGCTCAGATCATCGCCACAGAAAGCCTTTACCGGTTGTTTTATAGGTTCGAACAAAAAGACTTTCCGCCTCTGCGCCTTTTTCTTGCAACTCTGATCCCATAGCCAGGTGCCTGGGATCAGCCGCATGCGCTTGAACAGCCGCCATATCACTACAAGCCATAACAAACACAAGGTCACCCTGCCTTAGATCCACTTCCCGATCTGCATCGGCACTGGCGATCCCACCACTGTATATCAAGGTGTCTGATTCATTTTCCCAGCAATAATCAGCATGGACACCCGATGCCTCAATGAAGACATTGCGCATTGCCTCAGTTTCGAAACGCATCGCGCCGATCACCAGAATGACATCCCTGGCGTTGGCGTCATTGCTGTCTGGTCGACCCCACCAGCCATAGTCAGACACGTCAGGAAACATGAAACTCATCACTCGACGTTTCGTCATTCGTCTTTCGCCCATGCCTTCGATTAATGCGCTGTGGGCGGGTCGTTCCATATGCAACTTCAGGCTGTCATGACCCATGGCGTATCTTTCGAAGACGAGTATATTCAGGTCATCCTTTAGATTAATACTGGCGGCGTAAGCAGTTGTCTCAGGTTCACCGACCCGGGCATCTTCGGCACGTATATCCCACTCGGCCAACCAATCTTCCATCGTCGTGTTTTCCTTGCGCATCTGATATTCAACAACGGTTGTCATAGGTTTGTCTGTCGGCATCTTCTTCCCCTCGTAAAAAACAGACCTGATCATAACGCTAAATGTCGCTATTTTGACCCAATCACTGTAAACGTGGTTAATTGAACCACCAGACAGTACAGGAAACAGACCCGTGCCAGGTCCCTTCAGAATCAAGTTATTTCTTTTCTTTGCGTTGATGCTGATAGATGATCTGTCGCAGGCTGCGACATCAGACAGTCAGCAAATATCAGGTCTCTCACAGGCCGTTGAGATCATCAAGGACAGGTGGGGCATCTCCCATATCTACGCCCGGAACCAATCTGATCTTTTCTTTGCGCAAGGGTATAACGCGGCCAGGGATCGGTTGTTTCAGTTCGAAATCTGGCGCCGCAGGGCCTCAGGAACCCTGGCCGAAATTCAGGGTGTGAAAGCCCTGGCTCATGACAAGGGTACTCGACTTCTGAGATTTCGCGGTAATATTAAGGAAGAGATGTCGCATTACCACGAAGATGGTGAAGAGATCATCATATCATTTGTGAGAGGAGTGAATGCCTATATAGAGCAAACCCGCCGGAATCCGGATCTGCTGCCTTTTGAATTCAAGCTGCTGGGTATAGAACCCGGACTGTGGACACCGGAAGTTGTCATATCTCGTCACAATGCGCTGACAGGCGGCATCTCTACAGAAATCATGCTGTCGAAGACCATATCCACAATCGGCGCTGCAAGAACCAGGGAGATGTTCCACTTTTATCGCGATACCTATCTGGCACCGTTCACTGGTGTTGATCTCACTAAAATTACTGATGAGATAATGGCCAGCTACCGGGCCTCTCGCAGCATGCCCGGCTTTGAGGCCAGTGATCTGCAAAATGCTCCCTCCCTCGATGTCACTCTGACAGGCCTCCAGGACAATCTAACCAGCCATGCCTTTTCGGATCCCACCGATCTTTTTCTCAATCCCCTGGAAGCTATTAGTTCAATCGGCAGCAACAACTGGGTAATTTCCGGTGCCAGAACCAAAAGCGGCAAACCTCTGATGGCCAACGATCCCCATCGAAGAATTCAAAGTCCGTCCCTGAGGTACATGGTCCACCTCAACGCACCCGCATCCTCACACAATAAAGGATGGAATGTTATTGGTGGCGGGGAACCTGTATTACCGGGTATCTCGATCGGACACAATGATCACGGTGCCTGGGGGTTAACCATATTCAGAATTGACCAGGAAGATCTTTATATCTATCAGACCAATCCTGACAATCCCAACCAGTACCTTTATAAAGGTCGCTGGAAAGACATGGAAGTCGAACATGATAACGTCAACGTAAAGGGGCAGGCTGATTCAGCGATCACCTTGAAATACTCGGTCCATGGACCCGTCATATTTGAAGATCCTGAAAATCACCTCGCCTATGGCATGAAAGCCGCGTGGCTGGACATTGGCGCCACACCATATCTCGCCAGCCTGCGTATGGATCAGGCAAGGACCTGGGAGGAATTTCGTGATGCATGCTCCTTCTCCGGTCTCCCTGGAGAAAACATGGTCTGGGCAGACAAGTACGGAAATATTGGCTGGCAATCCGTCGGCCTGACGCCGGTTCGCTTTGGCTGGGACGGCAGCCTTCCTGTTCCTGGCAACGGTGACTATGAGTGGGCGGGCTATGTCCCTATCAAATCAATGCCGCATCTATTCAACCCGGAATCTGGCTGGTACGGCACTGCCAACAATTACAACATACCTGATGGCTACCCCAACATCTTCTCTGATTTCTACTCTGATCCTGCCAGGATCTTTCGTCTTCAGGAAGTCCTGAATCAGACAAAGAACCACACCATCGAGGACTCGATGGCTCTTCAATACGACAACAAGTCAATGAACGCAGAGAAGATCATTCCTTACTTCAAAGAACTGAGGGTTTCCCGGGATCTGAAACCAGCCATTTCGCTCTTGACGAAATGGGACCATAGAATGGATAGAGACAGTGCGGCAGCAGCACTCTTCGATAAGTGGGAACAGAAAATGCTTGAAGCTGTCAAAAAACAACTCCAGCTGGAACAGGTCAAACAATCATTACCAGCCATTTCCCGAGAGAAACTTCTGGAATGGATAATCACCACACCTGAATTTGTGTTTGGTCCTGATCAGGTGAAATCCAGAAACAGACTGATGACAGGTAGTCTTGCTCAAGCCGTCGATGTATTAGCCAATCTGATGAGGCCAGACATAAAAAGCTGGTCCTATGGCAAGGTTCACTATGCAGAGATAGTCAACCCGTTCAGCCATCTGTTATCGGAAGAAATGCAGCATAAAGTCAATACCCCGGCTCTACCGCGTGGTGGTGCCAGCAATACACTGAATGCAAACTGGGGTAATGATCGTCAAATATCAGGCGGCAGTTTTCGTATCATTGTCGATACTAACGACTGGGACAAGGCGCGAGGTACCAACACACCGGGACAATCGGGTGATCCCAGAAGTCGTCACTATGCTGACACTTTTGAAGGATGGAACAAGGGTGAGTACTTCCCAGTGTATTTTTCGCGGAAAAGGATTGAGGATTCAGCCAGCCATATTACGGTACTGAAGCCTTAAGCAGAACTGAGGAATCTCAACTACAGAAGTGGCTTTGCTAGCGGTCGGCATATCCATGCAACAGCGTACGCAGGCAGGGATGGCCACGTCCGAAGCGTCCCATGGATGGGTCCAATCCCGAAGTGGTGATGCATTACTATGCCCACCGTAACGAGCCGGGGGTATCAGATCAAAATGACCGCCGGGCAGGCATTATCTTCCTTAATCAGGAACCCGCAGACTCATCCCCCAACCGCATAAACTTCGGATTGCGCTTCTCCAACAGCGCCTGCGCGCCTTCCGACGCATCCGGCGACGCAACGAATCTGTTCTGGGACTCATTGGCTTCATGCAGAGCATCGAAATAGTTGGTTCCCAGATGTCGGCACACCAGCTTTTTGGTTTCCGCTATGGCCAGAGGTGCAGAAGTCTCACTGAGACGCTGAATATACTGGCATGCCTGTTCCAGTAATTCATCAGGCTCAACAAGCTTCTCGACAAGTCCCAGGCTTAATGCTGTTGCAGCGTCAATTCTGTCGCTCATCCATAGCAGATCAAGCGCATTACCTGTGCCTACCAGCCGAGGCAGAATCCAGCTCGAACCATGCTCGGCAATCAATCCTCGCTTTAGGAATACGGTAATAAAGCTTGCATCGCTTGACGCAATTCTGATATCACTCATAAGCGCCAGAATCAGCCCACCGCCAGCTGTAACACCATTTATGGCAGCGATAACTGGTTTTGGCACTTCCAACAAGTAGCTGAAAATGCCAGGCAGATCATTGGTCGCGGGTCCAGCCTTGCGATCTGATGGTGCCTTCCCACTGGTGACGTTGGCAAGAACCTGAGCATCAAGACCCGAGCTAAATCCTCGACCATTCCCTGTAATTACGATGCCTACAACTTCTGGATCGGCAACAGACTGATCTACAGCTGATCTGATTTCGCCCATTGTATGGTAGGTAAAGGCGTTCAGTTTCTCCGGGCGGTTCAATGTAATCACCGCCGCCGTACCATCGACCCGATATTCAATATCAGTAAAGTCGCTCATAATAAATTTATCCTCATCCCGCATAGTTGAATCTGGTTGTCGGACGTGGCCAGCCCAATTTCATCCGCTGCACTCAGTATGGCGCTGGCATCTGAGGTCGTGACGTCAATACCCCCTAATCCCTCGGGGCGACCATCTGTGCATTCAACAAACCTGACAGTGCCATTCTCCAGTATCAGGGCAGCCTGACCATCTACCTCGCCGAGTGGAATCTCTGCAATTTCACTCCAGCGATCAGCGACAGTCTGGGGGTGGTCACACTGGACCTCAGCAGCAGCAATTCCTGTGACCCGATCCGTATTCTTTGCTGCCTGCCAGTCAGGCCCTGCTGGTTCCCAGGGTCCATCGGCATCATGGGCGCCAGCACCGAGTTGTTCATCAATTTCAAAAAATGAACCACCTGTGTCTTTTGGATGCATCTGCATATTACAAAAATCACCGGATTCAAACTGCCCAACAATTCGAATCCCGAGTTCTT
The DNA here is from genome assembly GCA_002725285.1 of Gammaproteobacteria bacterium. Lineage (GTDB taxonomy): Bacteria > Pseudomonadota > Gammaproteobacteria > Pseudomonadales > Azotimanducaceae > JAHRVQ01. The sequence continues at coordinate 54,290 of PBRC01000051.1, forward strand.
CAACTCGACGCCTTCTTGGTGCATGATTATCACATTGTGTAATGACCATGTACCCGCCGTCGCCACCGCGACGTTCCAGGTAACGACCTCCGGCGGTTTTCTCCTGGGTAGGTGCAACAACTTCCAGTAGTTGATTGCCTATCGGGAACAGTGCGTTTTCAAGTCCAAAGTGAGCGACACCCGGGTCGCGATAGCACACTTTGATACCCAGCACATTGATCAACTGTTCTTCGACCGGTGCAAGTTTTTCAGCAACCAGCGCGATCTGTCTTAGTCTCAGCCACATAACATCCTCCGAATAAGTTTTGCCAGGCTCTTCAGCTGAAGGGTGACCTCAAACTATCTCACGCGGAATGATGTATCTCAAGAATTCATGGCTGAATTGTTCTGAGTTTTAGCTCTCAGCGGTACTCTCAATGTTGCCAAGCAGATCTTCATCAAACTCAGGTAATCCCTGTAGATCACCCTCATCCTCAACCAGCTTTTTCAGCTGCTCATACTGAGACTCGCAGAAAGCACGGAGTTCTCTATGCTGCTCAACCAGTTCGGCTGACTGTAAATCAGATTGTTTTGCCTGATCCTGAAGTTCCTGTTTCTCTTTCTTCAGCGCACGAGTCTCATCTTCGGCCTGCTTTCTGGCGGCTGCTTCATCGAATTTTTTCTTATTGAGCACCTTGATCTTCTTCACCACGTTTTCGGGCGTATCAGCCAGAGCAACGTTGATCGCCTTCAACGCTTTTTTCTTTTCATCCAACTGCGCATTGGCTCTCTTCAGCTCTGATGCACTGTTTGTGCGTGTAGTATCCAAAAGGGCCTGCAAAGCCTGCTTCTCCGCCTGCAACTCACTACTCAGTGCTTCGTACTCAGAACATTTCGTTTCGCTCGCTCCAAGCTTCTTTTCCATACAAGCAATCGTCGCATGATTTTCGTCTTTCGCTGCACTGATAAGGGACTCTGCCTCTGAAATCCGTTTTATGCCTTGTCCGAGTGCAGCTCTGAGCTCCTCTTCACTGCATTCCGGGTCCAGTCCCAGCGCATCTGTAGCTGCTTTTATCAGTATCTGTTTCTTTATCGCGAGTTCTTTCCAAACTTTTAAATCTAAAACACTTTCGGCCACATACTTCTCCGGGCAGGTTTAATCAAATGAGGTTCTTTGTCCGATCTTGAATTCCGGCGACTGCTGTTGTTCTGCCGGAACCTGGGGCGACAACGTCGCACCGATCAGAACGCTGATAGATGGGGATAACTCCCAAGAATTTCAATGCATTCACTCGAAATACATTTGAATCCAGCGTTTTGCGGTGGAAGATTACCAGAAAAAAAGAAAATTTAAACCCAATAGAAGGCGGACATACCATAATATAGATCACGGATATGCATTGTGCAGAATGTTCCTAAACGCAGTTCCGTGCCATTATCTCTCGCCGGCTGCTGACTAGATGCCCCATCAAATATCATCCTGCATCACTGGCGTGACCCAGAACGGGATTTCCTCATTTTCGATGAGGCATTGTTTTCAAAAGATGTTTTCAAAAGATGTTTTCAAAAGATGTTTTCAGAAGATGTCTATCCGCCGCGACGCTTGTAACTAGTCACTTCACCCGTACTTACGTTTGTCTGAGTCATCTCGTCGTCATTTACGATGTCAATATTGACGGTCTGCGTTCCTTGAAACTCAAACGATAGAACGTTGTCTTCCAATGTATATGGGATTGGTTGACCAAACCCAACTATTCCAATGGTTTTATCCGTGAACTCGATGGTGATCGGAGTGCCCTGAATCTCAGTATTCCACTGACCGATGAGGTACTCTTGATAATTCACCTTGGTACTTACACAGGAAAACAACAGACTCATCATAAAAGCCAGCACAATTAGTCGAACGCTACGAATAGAGTTGTTCATATCAGATCTCTTCTTATATTAGTGGTTAGTCACGTTATATTAGTGGTTAGTCACGTTATACACGTTATATTAGTGGTTAGTCACGTTATACACGTTATGTTAGTGGTTAGTCACGTTATGTTAGTGGTTAGTCACGTTATGTTAGTGGTTAGTCACGTTAT
>PBRC01000052.1 GCA_002725285.1 Gammaproteobacteria bacterium
TATAAAGAGCCTTCAGCGATGCTTATAAAGAGCCTTCAGCGGTACTTATAAAGAGCCTTCAGCGGTACTTATAAAGAGCCCTCAGCGATGCCTATAAAGAGCCTTCAGCGGTGCTTATAAAGAGCCTTCAGCGATGCTTATAAAGAGCCTTCAGCGGTACTTATAAAGAGCGATATCAGATCGAAGATCAGAGCCCTGCAGTTGTTCTAGATTAGCCTGCCTGCTATTCGGAACCGTATCAGGAATGGATTGATCAGAATCTGGTCCGAACTGTGCAGCGCCTTTATCTACTGGGCAAATATATTAATGGATCCTCTGGCTTGCCGTTTTTCCGAATCTCAAAATGCAGCATTTCATGATTCGGACCACTGGAACCTATTTTGGCAACAACTTGTCCGCTTTTAACTTTATCTCCTTCTTTTACGAGAATTGCCTGATTGTGTCCGTATGCACTAAGAAAGCGATCACTGTGTTTAACGATGACAAGCTTCCCGTAACCTCTCAATCCGCTGCCCGCGTAAACCACGACGCCATCAGCTGCGGAGCCCACCGATTCACCCAAACGACCTCGAATATCAACACCCTTGTTTACTTTCCCTGAAAGTGCAAAACCATTTACCACAACACCATCCACTGGCCACCGCCAGTTGATCTTTGCAGATTGACTTTTGCTCAATCGACCGTTCTTTGTCACGCCAGCAGATTTCCTGGTGACAGTTTTTTGACGTAGTTTGGTTGCCTGGACAGCGCGCCGGGATTTTGTTTTCGCCAGCGCGAGTTTCTGATTCAGATATATCGTATACGGCGGATCAATGTTGTTAGCTTCTGCGATCAGCTTATAGTCCAGACCATACCGAAAAGCCACTGAGTACAGGGTATCGCCTTTTCTTACCACATGGTGTTTCGCTGCGCCTGTACTTCTCTCGCCAGCTGCTCTAACGGGCACATAAGATCCACCTGAGAAACAACCGGAAGTTGACAGTGTGATTAACAATAGTAGCCAGTAGTTTTGACGCTGATCTAACATGAGTACCGATTATTGTTCATATCCTTTCTAAACCCGACCCCAATTATTATCTTTTTTTGGAATACTTGCCTGATTTTTATTGTATAAACAATCTAAGGATCGATTCGACTAATGATTGTCTGACTTCGATGTGTCTTTTGACTCCATTCTAGCCAACAGATCCAGCCCCAGAACGCCNATACAACCCATGAGAANTCCAATCAGAGCAATTGCCAATTCCGGGCTATGGCCAGTTATTCCAGTGTATGNGAACGGAGATACCGGATCTTGCAGGAGGGGNATCTGCGACCCATCNGGTTTCAGTTGATAGCTCAACGTGTGCTGCCAGGGCCANAGTTTGACCAGTGATCCCAACATGAAGCCGGTTAAAAGNGCCAGAACCTCNTCATGGTAAAACTGCAACAGACGCTTTAGCAANCCCGCGAANGAAACGATACCTATTCCACATCCAAGNCCGAGAACCAGCAAAACCATCAGATCAAGATCCTTGATTGCTTCCAGTACNAATCGATACAGACCAAGCATCAACAANATAAAGCTGCCAGAAAGCCCNGGCAAAATCCATGCACACACCGCAACTGCACCTCCCAGGAACAGGTACACAGGGGCCGGTTCAAGCTCAATAGGAACAAGATTGGACACCATGAGCCCAAATAGAGCACCGATGAGTACAATAAGCCCAATATCCCAGCCAAGGCGAGAAATCTGTTTTTTGACCAATACCACGGATGCAATGACCAGCCCAAAGAAGAACGACCAGATGAAAATAGGGTATTGATCAAGGAGGTAACTCACACCGCTGGCCAGAGACAATATCGAGATAACCATGCCTGCAAACAGGCTCAGAAGAAAATTACCGTCGACGTTTTTCCAGGTAGTCAAAAAACCATCTCTAACCACGTCTCGCACCAACATCGGATTGAAGCGTTGAATTGCACTGACCAGTCTCTCGTATATGCCGGTGACGAAAGCGATGGTGCCACCTGAAACACCAGGCACCACTTCGGCTGCACCCATTATCATGCCGACGATGAAAACTCGTAAAGNTTCTTTCATATATGACACTTCATCTGACGTGTTTAGTTNCCATTTGATTCATCCNGGCGTTTACCACCTAGCTCTTACCACCGAGCAGAGGAACNAATCTNACATGCTCCAGAAACTCCGTTTGAAAGGAATCTCCGNTACGNGTGATTAATTTCAANTGCTGCTGGTNATCACCGACAGGAATGACCATTCTTCCGCCATCAGCCAGCTGAGACAATAACTCTTCTGGCACGTGTCTTGGTGAGGCAGTCACGATAATACCATCGAATGGGCTTCGATCGACCCACCCCACGTTACCATCATCATATTTAAACTGGATATTCTTCAGGTTCAATTGCCTGAGACGTTCTCTGGCCTTATCCAACAGCACCTGAATCCGCTCTACGGTATAAACCTTATCTGACAGTTGTGCCAAAATCGCTGTCTGGTAGCCGGATCCTGTCCCTATTTCGAGAACANGTTTCAGTCGAGATCCTGAAAACAGACTTTGGGTCATAAGNGCNACAATGAAAGGCTGTGAAATCGTCTGGTTAAATCCAATTGGCAGCGCGGTGTCTTCGTAGGCGCGATGGGCAAGCGCTTCATCNATAAACAGATGTCTTGGNGTGGAATTTATAAGATCAAGGACTCGCTCATCAGTGATACCCTGTTCGNNCAATCTTGTAACCANCCTGCTTCGTGTACGCTGAGAAGTCATACCCACACCGTTGATATCCTGCTTACTCAATTCGTACTTCCTCGTAATCTATCAACTCTCGCAACAAACAGGTGGCATATGCGCCACTGGGTAATGAAAACGCAAGAACCAGCTGACTTTGATCTGNGGAGAACTGCCAGTCAAATTCTTCAGGCAAAACAGCCAGCGATCTTCGCATCGCTTTCACCCCCAGCCGCTCCAATCCCTGCCCCCAGTCCTGGAAATCGACATCGACGGCTGGCACCTCAATATCACGATGCGGTGCCAGCCCGTACAACCAGGCATATTTGCACCCTGTCCACTGTCCGTTGTCCACTTTTTTTGATAATGCCCAATTAAATAAATATGATCTGGCAGCAGAAATATACAAGTTTCTCTGACGTCGACCCAGCTTTGCACCGTTCAACAACTCATTGGCCTTTTGCAGATTTCCGCCACCGCGTCCAAACCGTTGTTCGCCAAAGTAATTCGGGAATCCATTCCTCTTAAGTAGATTCAATCTCGTAATCAGAATCGATTCATCAACAGACACCCTCAGCTCGCTAATCCTTAATTTAAATCGATTACCGAGATGATCACCACGCCGCAACTTCTTGTCATGCCTGACAATCTTGAGTATCTCAATGCCTTCAATCTGTAAATTCGACCAATCTGGTTCTCTATTACCTGGCAGCCAGCAACTAAACCACTGCTCCGTCTCAGCATGACGATCTTTGCGTCCGGCATACCCCACATCAAAGTGACGAATGTTCAAAAACCGAGCTAACTGTTCGGCAACCCAACCTGTGTTTGCATCAATCTTTCTAACGTACAGATAAACATGTTCACCGCTGCCACTCGGTTCGAATCCCAGAATCTCTGTAACCCGAAAATCTGCCGGTGTATGCCGAATTACTCCACTTCCCAGTGAGCTTCCAAAAGCTCGTGAAAAATCCAGACAAAATTCCCTATTCACTCAACAATACCACTGCCTGGGCAGCAAGCCCTTCCTCACGACCAATGAACCCCATTTTCTCTGTCGTGGTAGCCTTGATACTCAACATCGAGACATCGACATCAAGATCTTCAGCAATGCATTCACGCATAGAATTGACATAGCCTGATATCCGAGGAACTTGAGATATCAATGTGATATCAGCATTCAGGAGATTGAAACCTTCACCTGCAATCTTCTTTGCTGTCAAACGCAAGAGATCTCGACTATCGATATTTTGATACTGCGGGTCAGAGTCAGGGAAATGTTGCCCAATATCTCCCAGCGCCAGAGCCCCCAGCATCGCGTCACAGAGGGCATGCAACACAACGTCCCCGTCTGAATGAGCTAATACTTCCCTATCGAAAGGGATCTCAACGCCACCGATCTTAATCGCCGCTGCCCTGGCTTCCCCAAATCGATGCGCATCAAAACCTGAGCCTATCCTCACCTTAGCTCCCTTGCTGTGCCTTCAAGTAGAATTCTGCCAGTAACAGATCTTCTGAAGTTGTTATTTTTATATTGTCCGGACTACCAGGTACTATCTTCGGTTTATGCCCTATTGATTCAATCGCTGCCGCTTCATCTGTAAATACTTCATTATTTTTTTTCATTTGTTCCAAAGCCGAAGTCAGCAATCCCAACCTGAACATTTGCGGCGTCTGTGCCAGCCAATAGTCTTGCCTGGGAACAGTCGAAACCACCTCAGATGCAGATACTTTTTTTAATGTATCTGAAACAGGAATAGCCAACAAGCCGCCACTAACCGTGTTCGCGAGCACATCATAAAGACGTTGTATATCATCCGGTCTGACACAGGGTCGAACGCAATCATGCACCATGACCCAATCGTTCTCATTACCCTCAACAGCCTTGAGCCCATTTAGTACAGAGTCTGCTCTGGTTTGGCCACCAACGACAATTGTGCATTGTTCGGTCGCCTTAACTGACCGCCAGGCATCATCATCCTTCGCCACAACCAACACAATACTTTTGGGATTAAGCGTCGCAAGGCGTTCAAGCGTATGTTGCAGTATGGGTTTTTCAGCAACTTCTAAATATTGTTTTGAGGTATCGCTTTTTATTCGTACACCCTTTCCCGCTGCGGGCACTACGATTGACACAGATTGAAACGAGGGGGCCATTAGCAGCGTATGATCGAAGAGTAGTGAAAGTTCGCTTCAGTCTGACCTGAATTCACCAGTGAAGAATCAGTAATTTTCCTTTCCATCAATCAAGGATTTTCCTGATCAACCAGCAGGAAAAAAGTCTCATCCTCCTTTATCAGCCCTAATTCACTTCTGGCTTTTTCTTCCATTGATTCATGGCCGCTTTTCAGGTCAATAATTTCTTCTTTAAGCACTTTGTTGCGCTGTTCTTTGACGCTATTGCCAGTCTGCGCTCTCTCAACCTTGCTCTGGAGTCCACTGACATGTGCAAAACTACCCTCGCCAACCCACAGACGAAATTGAAGCCCGACAAACATCAGGAGCAAGATTGCTACTAATCCCCTGCGAACGGTCATGTCTTACCTGTTCATCCTATAAATTCCTGTCTTTATGCCGTCAGCCTTTTAATCACAGCCTGACCATGCCGTATTATCACCTATTCAAATCACCTTTGGAATTCCACAATACCCTTAAACAGGGCGTGTGACTGATCTTCAATTCTAAGTAAACGGTTATATTTTGCAATTCGATCAGACCGGCTCAGGGATCCGGTCTTGATTTGTCCTGCTGCTGTTGCAACGGCAAGATCGGCGATGGTGGTGTCTTCTGTCTCACCAGATCGATGAGAGATGACCGTTGTATATCCGGCACTTTTCGCAAGATGAATCGTCTCTAACGTTTCAGTTAAGGTGCCAATCTGGTTGAGCTTGATCAGGATGGAGTTCGCAACTTTTGTATCAATNCCCTTCTGNAGAATTTCAGAATTTGTTACAAATAAATCATCCCCCACNAGTTGTATTTCTNNGCCAATCACATCNGTGAGTAAACCCCAACCTTCCCAGTCACTCTCATCCATGCCATCTTCGATAGAAATAATCGGATATCGTCTCGTAAGATCCACCAGATATTCCGTGAAACCTTCGGAGTCGAAGCTCCTGTTCTCACTTCCAAGCACGTATGTATTATCCCGGTAAAACTCCGACGCGGCACAGTCAAGTCCAAGGTAAACATCCTTACCAGCCGAATATCCTGCCTTTTCTATCGATTCCAATATCGCTTCAAGCGCGGCTTCGTTGCTAGGGAGATCCGGCGCGAAACCACCCTCATCGCCTACCGCTGTATTTAATCCACGTCCACTCAGGACAGATTTCAACGTATGAAAAACCTCAGTACCGCAGCGCAGCGCTTCTGAGAAATTANCCGCACCAACCGGCAGGATCATGAATTCCTGAATATCCACGTTATTATCNGCATGCTCACCGCCATTTAGAATATTCATCATAGGAACTGGCATGCTGTAGCGACCCGGACTGCCGTCAAGTTCAGCCAGATATTCGTACAGGGCCATTCCTTTCGCCATCGCTGCTGCCTTTACAGCCGCCAGCGAGACCGACAGTATGGCATTTGCACCCAGAGAACCTTTGTTATCGGTTCCATCNATTTCGATCATGCGCTGGTCAAGATCTTTTTGATTCTCGACATCATGTCCCAACAAGGGCTCGCGGATATGAGTGTTAACGTTTTCTACCGCAGTCAGCACACCTTTTCCCTTATATCGAAGTGGATCTTTGTCTCTTAGTTCCAATGCTTCTCGGGATCCTGTAGACGCACCCGAAGGCACACAGGCCGTACCAATTATTCCATTTTCTAACTCGACATCAGCTTCAACTGTGGGGTTACCTCGAGAATCAAGAATCTCCCGGGCTCGAATATCTACNATCTCTGTCACNTACAGNACTCCCTGCTACTTCTCTGCCTCTTCAGGCAGGTTACTGGATTTAATAACAGCATCAATTTGCTTNAGTAGTGATAATAGTTCATGCATCTGCCCAAGCGGCCACGAGTTTGGNCCGTCACTCAGGGCATTTTCAGGATCAGGATGAGTTTCCATAAATAGCCCGTGAATNCCCACCCCGGTGGCAGCACGAGCCAGCACAGGTACCATTTCTCGTTGCCCACCCGAACTCGAACCCTGTCCGCCGGGTAGCTGNNCGCTGTGAGTTGCATCAAAAACAACCGGGCAACCAATCGCTTTCAACTCTGNCAAAGATCGCATATCGGAAACAAGATTGTTGTATCCGAAGCTGACACCACGTTCACAGACCATGATGTTTTCGTTCCCCGTTTCTCTGGCTTTCTGATAGACATGTTTCATGTCCCANGGTGCAAGAAACTGGCCCTTCTTTAGGTTCACGGGCAACCCCACACTGGCTACATTTTGAATAAAATTGGTTTGACGGCACAAGAAGGCGGGCGTCTGCAGTACCGACACCACCTCTGCCACCTCAGACAACGGGGTGTCTTCATGTACATCTGTCAAAACCGGNAGACCCAGCTCCTTNNTTACTTTTTGCAGGATTTTCAAACCAGAATCCAATCCTGGACCACGATAACTTTCATGTGAGGAACGATTGGCTTTATCGAATGAGGATTTGTAAATGAGATGAATATTCAGACTATCGCAGATCTCTTTCAATTCACCCGCTGTATCCATGGTCATTTGCTCTGTTTCAACGACACAGGTTCCAGCAATGAGGAAAAATGGTGTGTTTTCACCAACTTCAAATTCACAAAGATTCATCAGCTAATATCTGGTTAGTTCCTGTGGGGCAAANCAACTGCACTACACAGATCATACANCTACCTGGTTTCCTTGTCTCAAAATCTGNCATTTAACTCAGGTTGTCACCGGATCACGGAGGAACAGGTCAGTCGGTCGACGAGNACTGNTTATACTGGTGGAAGCTATATCTCGNTAGTNCTNTTTTTGCTGAAGTGCAGCATCAACAAAGCTTTTAAACAAGGGATGACCATCTCGNGGGGTTGACGTAAATTCCGGGTGGAACTGGCTGGCAATAAACCAGGGATGATCTTTTAACTCAATAACCTCAACTAACGAGTTATCCATGGAGCGACCCGCCATCCGCATACCTGCTTTCTCCAGATCTGCTACGTAATTGTTGTTAACNTCGTATCGATGACGATGACGCTCCTTGATGGNGGACTTCCCATAGATCTGATAGGTCAGTGAGTCACAGCTTAATTTGCACTCCTGCTCACCCATGCGCATGGTACCGCCAAGGTCTGAATCAGTATTACGCATTTCGACGCTACCATCTTCATTCATCCACTCNGTAATCAGTCCGATCATCGGATGTGGTGTATTCGGNTTATTTTCAGTNGTNTCAGCATTCTCAAGGCCACANACGTTACGCGCATAGTCAATAATGGCTGCATGNAGCCCGTAGCAAATACCAAGATAAGGTACTTTGTTCTCNCTCGCATAGCCTGCTGCGGCTATTTTTCCCTCAAATCCTCTCGAACCAAATCCACCAGGTACCAGTATGGCGTCTGCTTCCTCAAGTAGCCCAACGCCATGCTTGAGGACATCTTCTGAATCGAGGAATGTAACCTGCACGTCAGTTCTAGTTTGAATGCCGGCATGGATAATTGCCTCGGTCAAGGACTTATAGGCATCCCGCAGCTCCATGTATTTACCCACCATAAACAATTTCATGGTCTTATCGGGATTCAAATGAGCGTCAGCCACCTTCTCCCATTCTTTCAGGTCTGCTGCCGGACAACTGATGTTCAGCTTGTTCACGACTATTTCATCAAGATTCTGTTGATGCAGTAGTGATGGAATCTCATAGATGGTTCTGGCATCCATCAAAGGAATAACGGCATTACGCTCAACATTGGTAAATAACGCGATCTTATCTCTCGCGGACTGGGCGATTTCGTGATCGGAACGCACAATCAGTACGTCTGGCTGCAGGCCGATGGATCGCAGCTCTTTCACTGAGTGTTGTGTGGGTTTGGTCTTGGTCTCGCCTGCTGTCGCGATAAAAGGAACCAGGGTCAGGTGGATAAACAAGGCATTTTGCGACCCCATTTCAAATCGAAGCTGCCTCGCGGCCTCAAGAAAAGGTTGAGATTCAATATCACCAACCGTGCCACCAATCTCGACAATCACCACGTCATTATCGCCGGCACCTTCAACGATGCGTTCCTTAATTGCATCGGTAATATGAGGAATCACCTGTATCGTCGCCCCAAGATAGTCCCCGCGACGCTCCCGGGCAATAACATCCGCGTAAACCTGACCCGTGGTGAAGTTATTGACCCTGGTCATCGTGGTGCGGATGAAACGTTCATAATGGCCCAGATCAAGATCAGTCTCCGTACCATCCGCCGTAACAAACACCTCACCGTGCTGCAGCGGGCTCATGGTGCCCGGGTCTACATTGATGTAAGGATCGAGCTTGAGCATGGTGATGCTCAGACCGCGGGCCTCAAGAATAGCGCCCAGAGATGCGGCGGTGATCCCTTTTCCTAGCGAGGAAACAACTCCACCGGTAACAAATATAAAACGAGACATTTAACTCCCATCTGAAAACAATATGGCCAGGGAGGCTGACCAAGATGGGGTTCTAGAATAACACTCCTTCCCTGACTGCTCAATCCGAAAATGGATAATCTTCACACCACAGACGAGAAAACACTAAAACTGCCAATCGAAATGCCAGCCTGATTCTGAGGCATCAGCCCTGACATGAGGAGCAACGATGGGTGGGAGTTCCCAGCTCGCAACACCACAGACTGCCACTAATTCTTCATCAAGGAATATGAGTGGAATATGATCTCTGAGAAAGGATGGTACGTCGTTCTCCTGAAAAACATTCTTTAATGACCTGTTCTTCTGGAACCTTATTTTCTCTCCACCAGATCTAAAACCGATCGACAGATATTTTGATCGACCAGCCACTATGCCTTGCCCCTTAGTCATATCGGCATTAACAATGCCATTGTTAATGACAATCGAGTCTCCTCTAAACTGATAACGCTCTTCAGCGTCCTCTTTTTCCAGGCTGTGAATCAAATATAAATGATCGCCATACCTTCGAAGTTCTATGTCCTGCCAGATCAACAAAGGTGCGGCATCAACCCGAGCGGTGAGCAGACTATTAAGATAATCCTTAATCATTCTGTTAGCAGGCACATCCGTAATTCCTTTGTGTTTCAACCAGATTCTGAAAACGTTNGCTTGCCGCACTGGTGTGAGTNCNTTTAGTTTTTCAAGACTGATTTTTCTCTGATCCACAAGNATTTCTTNCAGATCAGATTCTGNAACAAAATCAATGACTTCCATACCTTCTTCGATNCGANTCAGNGNATTTTCAATCGTCGTGGNCAGGTTGGNCCAGCGNGACTTGAGTCTGGGTATGATCTCNGCACGAAGGTAATTCCGNTTGAATTCAATATTTTGATTACTGCCATCTTCGATCCAGTCGAGCGCATGCTCATTTGCGAATTCAACGATTCTGTCTCTGGCTATATGCAGTATTGGTCGAATTAACCGGGCTTTTCCAACAGTACGCTCCTGAGGCATACCTCGCAGGCCAAATGGTGAATCACCACGAAGCAAATGCAGTAAAACAGTTTCGATCTGATCATCCAGATGATGAGCCAGCACCAGCAAATCATCTTCAAGCAGGAAATGCTCAAACGCTGAATATCTGGCATTTCTCGCTGCGAGTTCAAGATTACCAGAACGTTTTACGTCTACATTTACAGTGTAAAGTTCAACACCTAAGTCTTCACACACCTTTTCACAATGCCGTTGCCAGTCATCAGCATCGTCCTGCAATGCATGATTGACATGAAGTGCGTGAATCGTTTTTTCTGTATTTTTACAGAGCAAATACAACACAACAGTTGAGTCTATTCCACCACTGTAAGCAACGACAACACGGCCCCTACAACTGTTGACTGACTCGATGTCACTTTGACTGAGCATGGTGATACCTAACATATAGACAAAGTGGGTAAGTGTTCTCTAACGCTAGTAGTCGAGTGCAACCTTGTCAAACCCATAGCGATCCCTGAGGTTTTGAATCAAATCATCATCAGGTGAGACTCGCCAGGCATCTCCGAGTGTTACTTCCGCCTGGGCATCAGGTCGAATGTATGCGATTGAAACAGGACAACCTGCTCCTGCAGGAGCTTTAAAGGGTTCCAGAACACAGGCTAACTCGGACGTGAAATCTGGATCCAGATTTGCATCTAAAAAGCTTAGTCTCAATCGTTTGACTGATTTTTCTCTTGCCTGTATCAAATCATAAACATCGGTGGCACGCATCCGCATTCCACCCGTAAAATCGTCAACGCTGGTGACGCCTTTGCAAAAGATCACAGTATCTTTTTGTAATTTTCCGTAGTGTGCCTCGTACATTTCTTCGAATACAGAAACCTCCAACCGAGCACTTTTGTCGTCAAGCGTGACAAAGACACCGGTTCCACCTTTTTTTGATTTCATCGTTCTTAGACCAACAATCAGGCCTGCGACAATCTGTTCATCTTTGCTCACCCTGAGGTCGATGATTCGAGTTTTAGCAAGATGCTTCATTTCAGTTTCATATAAATCAAAGGGATGTCCTGTCAGATAAAGACCCAGAGTTTCTTTCTCAAGATTCAATCGATCCTTGAAAGTAAGGCTGCGCAAGCCTTCAAGGTAGTTATATCGTGAGTTATGCTCTCTGCCACAAAAGGTGTCTTCACCAAACAAATCCATCAAGCCACCATCTTTATTGTGAGTTTTCTGTTCTGCTGCTCTTGCAGCGTCTTCCTGATTCGCAAACAGAAGTGCGCGTCTGTAATCAATTGATTTTAGCTGTTCATTCTGACTATCAAAGCATGCCAGTTCATCAAGAGCACCACATCCAATTAACGCCTCGATCGCTCTTTTGTTTACTTTCCTGCCATCAACACGTTCGCATAAGTCGTACAGATCATCGAACTGACCATCTTCACAACGACTGTTGACTATTGCCTCAACCGGCCCTTCACCCACGCCCTTGATGGCACCCAGACCGTATATAATGCTTTTATCCGAGTCAGCGACAAAACGAAATCCTCCTTTGTTGACATTAGGGGGAGAGATGGCAATGTCCATCTCTCGGCATTCTTCAATATTGATAACAACCTTATCGGTGTTCTGCATATCTGCCGACAGCACAGCGGCCATAAAATCAACAGGATAGTAGTGTTTCAGCCAGGCTGTCTGATAGGCAATCAAGGCATAAGCGACAGAGTGGGGTTTATTGAAACCATAACCAGCGAATTTTTCCATCAGGTTAAATATGTGATCCGCCTGTTCACCATCCACCCCATTTTCTTGTGCACCACGCAGAAAACTGTCTCTCTGTTTCGCCATTTCTTCCGGTTTTTNCTTACCCATCGCGCGACGCAATAAGTCCGCATCAGCCAGGGTATAACCGGCCAGTACCTGAGCGATTTGCATGACCTGCTCCTGATACAACATGACGCCATAGGTGCCTTCGAGAACCGGTTGCAAGCTGGGATGCAAATAGTCAACTTCATCAATACCAATCTTGCGACGAACAAAATCATCTTTCAGTTCCAACGGACCAGGACGAAACAGTGCGACCAATGCCACGATGTCGCCAAATCGATTAGGTTTAACCTGTTTTATCAGATCTTTCATACCACGGGATTCCAATTGGAAGACCGCTGTGGTTTTTGCAGCTCTCAGGTCTTCGAACACCGCTGGGTCTTCCAGGAATATGTCGCCTATCTCAATAAGTTCATCACCGGCATCCAGCTTGTGCTGGTTGATACTCTTAACAGCATTGTCAATGATTGTGAGTGTGCGCAAACCAAGAAAGTCGAATTTCACCAATCCAGCCTGCTCGACATCATTCATGTCAAACTGCGTCATGAAGTTGGCGCCTGATTCATCACAATAGATCGGTGAATAATCAGTTATCCGGGTCGGCGCAATAACGACTCCACCGGCATGTTTACCAACATTCCTGGCCAGCCCCTCCAGTTTGAAGGCCATCTCCATGATTTCATCAGCATCCTCATTCTGGGATATAAATTCACCCAACAATGGTTCTTCATCGAGTGCCTTGTCCAGTGTCATGCCCGGTTTGAAGGGTATTAACTTGGATAACTTATCTGCCAGACCGTAGGATTTTCCTTGCACCCTGGCGACATCACGCACCACGGCTTTTGCAGCCATGGTACCAAAGGTGATGATCTGAGATACCGCATTTCGCCCGTAACGTTCGGTGACATGCTGGATTACCCGGTCACGACCATCCATGCAGAAGTCTATATCGAAGTCAGGCAAGGAGACCCGTTCTGGATTCAGGAACCGTTCGAATAGCAAATCGTATTCCAGCGGATCAACGTCGGTAATTCGCAGCGCGTATGCGACAAGCGAACCTGCGCCCGATCCCCTGCCGGGACCGACCGGAATATCGTTATCCCTCGCCCATTCAACGAACTCCATCACGATCAGGAAATAGCCGGCAAATCCCATTTTATTGATGACATCAAGTTCAAAGGCAAGACGGTCTTCATAGACCCGTCGTTTCCCGGAATGATCCTCCTTCTGAGTATAGAGTATCTTCTCCAGCCGTTGCTCCAGTCCTCGTTCTGATACTTCATAAAAAAAGGATTCCGTTGAATAACCATCCGGGATTTGATATTCCGGCAGATGGANGTCCCCGAGATTGACTTTGACATTGCAACGTTTTGCAATTTCGACTGTGTTTTCGATTGCTTCCGGAATATCAGCAAACAGTTCACACATTTCTTCTGGTGATTTGAGATATTGCTGTTCCGTGTACCGTCTTTCCCGCCTTGGATCGTCCAGGGTACGACCATCGTGTATGCATATTCTTGCTTCGTGGGCTTCATACTCTTCCCTGGAGCTGAACCGAACATCGTTGGTTGCGACAACCGGACAGTCTATTTGCAGGGCGAGATCGACTACCCTTTGTATATACTCTTCTTCATTAGGACGACCAGTCCGCTGCAGCTCAAAATAGTAGGCATCAGGAAAAATACCCAACCATTGTCTGGCCAGTTGGGATGCAAGTTCGTGTTTGCCTGAGAGCAGCGCCTTGCCAACATCACCCTGCCGACCAGCGGACAGAGCGATCAGCCCCTGCGCTTGCTCCGCAATCCACTGCCTCTGTAATGTTGCCTTGTGTGTTTGTAACGAGCCCAGAGCCTGACCTTCGAGATAAGCTCTGGAGAGCAGCTCTGATAGATTTCGATAACCTTTTTCGTTTCGTGCAATCAGAACCAGCGGTGTGGCTTCTTCGCTCTCGTCATCGGCACTCACCCACACGTCAGCGGCTATTAAAGGTTTAACACCTGCTTCACTGGCTGCTTTGTAGAACTTGATCAGGGCAAAAAGATTATTGTCGTCACTGACCGCCACCGCTGGCATTTGCATTTCCGCAACCGCCGTGGCGAGAGGTTTGATTCGGACCATGCCATCGCTTAGAGAATACTCGGAGTGCAAGCGCAGGTGGACAAATGTCTGACTCATTGAGCGTTTGAACCTAAAATGAATGGGCACATATTAAGCGATAGCGCAGCACATATTAAGCGATAGCGCAGCACATATTAAGCGATAGCGCAGCAGATATTAACCGAAGGCGCTCCAAATCGATACGACACCGGGACAAAAAGACTCATATTTCTCGCCTTCACGTGGCCAGTGTCAGACCTGAGTGGCTGCTGGTCGAGACGCGACTTTGCACTATCGTTAGAACCCATCGTCTAGAGGTCATCTAAGCCTTATAATACCTGCTTCAGAGCGAATTTAGCGGTTTCTTGCTGGTTGACTTAAGTAGATAATACCTGTGTCATTCTGGATGACCCGACAGACTGGCTATCCACCTGATATATATCCGGGGTATCGATGCAACGATGCAAACATCTCGACTCACGGATTCGTCAATTCCTGGGACTTGGAGTCCCTCATGGATCACGCTCTTTCCGTATTCTTCTTTCCGTACTCTTCAATGTACGTGCCAACCTACCAAGAAAAAGACCGGGAAACAGAGAAAGCACACTAAAGGCACTGACGCACCCGGGTGAACTACCTGTCAATCCAAAATTCCTCGACAATGGGTGTGTGGACCGGGTGTGCAGACGATTGATCTTGCGGAGGCGATGCCGAATGCAACCATCACTGCGGTTGACGTCTATCGGAAGTATCAGTCAATTACCAATCCAGTTCTTTTTGTCGACAGGGCGCAAAGGACATCCTGTGTATCGGGCTCGGTCCATGTTTCCTCAACGCATCCAGATGCATTTGAGTGGGGTATCCTTTGTGTCGCGCCAGACCATAAACAGGGTATATTTCATCCAGAACTTCCATTTCCCTGTCGCGAGCCACCTTGGCCAATATTGATGCTGCCTTAATAGCATCGTGCTTGCTATCCCCTTTCACTATCCATTCAGACGGACAATAAAGCCTGGGTGTTCGATTTCCATCAACGACCGCAAAATCAACCCTTACGTTCAGGTTGTCGACTGCACGTTGCATGGCCAGCAAACTTGCCTGCAGGATATTGATCTCATCAATTTCTTCGACATCCGCCCAGGCAATACTAAAGGCGACTGCTTTTGCTCTGATTTCTTCGTCCAGGTTTTTCCTTCGCTTCTCAGTTAGCGCCTTTGAATCTTTCAAACCTTCTATCAGTGTAAAAGGATTTAGAACAACCGCCGCAGCAAAAACCGCTCCGGCAAGAGGTCCACGACCAACCTCATCCACTCCGGCAACATATTCAAGCCGGTACATCGGTCTTACCGATTAAATCCAGCACTGCCTCTGCTGCTGCAGCGCTAGAATCTCCGAGCAGTGTATGGTGTATTTCATCGAATGTTGCCAACAATGAAGGATCCTTGTTATCCAGAAGATTCAGCACAGCACCGGCAAGCGCATCCGGAGTCGCTGCATCCTGAATGAACTCAGGCACCAGTTCTCGATTGCTTAGGATATTTGGTAGTGCAAAAAAATCCGTAGTAACCAGTCTTGAGATGATGGCATAGGTCAGAGCACCCAATCGATAGGACATGACCATGGGCTTTTTCAGCAGCATTGCTTCCAGAGTTGCCGTACCTGAATTAACCAGCACTACATCAGATGCCTGCATGGCTGTCTTCGAATTGCCAAGAGTAACCTGAACTGACAGACTTTGATTCAAATCAGCCAGTTGTTTTTCAATTTGCACCTTTCTTTTTTCGTTAGCGGCCGGAACAATGAACTCAACATCTGGCTTTTGCTCAGTTATTTTCAGTGCTGCCTGGAAAAAATCGGGGCCTGTATAAGAAACCTCACCTTTCCTGCTGCCCGGCAAGATCGCGATAACCTCGGCATTTTCTGAAATATTGTATCTTGCCCGCGCTGCAGCCTTGCCTGACTCCCCCTCACCTGGCTTGATCTCATCTGCTCTCGGATGACCGACAAATTCAGCCCTGATACCATTCTCTCTATAGATATCCAGCTCGAATGGGTACAACGTCAGCATCAGATCAACTTTTTTAGCAATACTCTTTATTCTGCCTTTTCGCCAGGCCCAGACTGTCGGAGAAACGTAGTGCACGGTCTTTATGCCATGCTTTTTTAGCATTCCTTCAAGCAGAAGGTTAAAGAAATTTGAATCAACTCCAATGAAACAATCAGGATTGCAGCTAATTATCCTGTTCCTGGTTCCTAACAGTATTCTTAGTAATTCCGGCAGTCGCTTGATGGGATCAATGAACCCATTGACAGATAGTCTTTCAATATCAATCCATGACTCCATCCCCTCACGGATCATGGCTGGACCGCCAATCCCTATAAATTTCGCATCAGCATTGTGATGTTTCAGGGCGCGGATGAGATTAGCCCCGAGATTATCACCAGAAGCTTCTCCTGCGACCATGCCAACAACCAGATGTGAATGGCTCAGAACACTCTCCTTCTAACGCTGACGGTTATCCGAATCCTATGTGTCATGGGTAGATTTTATCCAAAAAAAGTATTCTCTGACAGGAATGGCACTTAATTAAGTGCTCTTACGAGGCACTCTTACGTCGTTCCGATCCCAGGTTTCTCTTTTCGCTTACTCGTTCCACACATCCCTGTGCTCCACTCGCTCAGACAGCTTCGGGGCTCCGGCTCTCCTGCCTTCACACGCTGCAGAACTACGCGAAAAGAGAAACCTGGGCTCTACACTCACAACCCTGTCAAAATTGAACCATTAGCTGCAAGTTGCTCGCTAAGTAAGTGCCACTCTTCTCTGACACGAATGGTGTCTATTTCTGCGATGATTACATGAACTCGCACTGATCCGAATCAGGGCAGTTCTTTCTGATGTGTGAACCAGATACCGCTAGGTAACTTTCTGTTCGGCGCAAGTTAGCAAGGATGAGCAAACCAACTGATCACCAACGTAGGCTTTACCCGCCGACTTCATCCAATGAGTTCGCAGGTTGACGATTTCAATCTCCATACGAAGCTGGTCGCCAGGTACCACAGATCGCTTAAACTTGGTTTTATCGGTACCTGCAAGATAATAAATATAACCATCGTCCAAGGTGCGATTTCTACTTCTAAACGCCAGGATGCCGGATACCTGAGCCATCGCTTCAACAATCAGAATGCCGGGAAAGACAGGGGTCATCGGGAAATGTCCCGTAAACTGAGGCTCATTGATGGTGATATTTTTAATGGCGACAATACGCTTGTCCGCTTCAAATTCGAGAACCCGGTCAACCAGCAGAAATGGATAACGATGTGGAAGATATTGCCAAATATCGGTGACTTCCATGATACTTTCAGTCATTTCTTTAATTGCCTCTCCANCGCTCTCAGGCGTTTTATTATTTCATCAAGCTTTGCAAAACCAACAATGCTGCGTTTCCAGGACTTACCCGGCATCAGTCCCGTACCTGATGAATACCTGCCTTTCTGTCTGATCGATCGGCTGACCAACGACATTGCAGTAATCTCAACCTGATCAACAATCTCGATATTATCAATAATACCAACCGCCCCACCAATCAAACAATGTGCGCCTATTTTTGTGCTGCCAGCGATTGCTGTACAACCGGAAATTGCGGTATTGGCACCTATGCAAGTGCCATGTCCAATCTGAACCTGGTTATCCAACTTAACTCCATTTGCAATGCTTGTGTCATTTAATGCACCTCGATCTATCGTAGTACCCGCACCAATCTCCACATCATCGCCAATAGACACCGAGAAGATCTGTGGGATCTTAACCAGTGAACCGGTCGTATAGTCTGGTTCAAATCCAAAACCGTCAGCCCCTATGACCGCCCCGCTATGAATGATGGCTCGCTCACCTATTGTCACACCGTGATAGACACTGACATTCGCAGACAGGCGGCTGTATTCCCCGATCGTCACTGCTTCGCCAATAAAACAACCTGGTCCAACAACAACATTCTTATCAAGCCTTGCCCTTGCTTCAACAACAGCGTACGCACCTATTGTGACATCACTCCCATGGGTCGCTGTAGGAGAAACAACCGCAGTTGGATGGATCTTTTCACTCGGTTGTGGTGTTTGATCAAACAATCCGGCAATTCTGGCCCAGGCCAATCTGGGTTGCGCACAAACAAGTACTGGCAGATTACAGCTATCTGCATACTCGTCATTCAGGACGACNGCTGCNGCTGCAGAGTCCGCTAATTGCTTCAGATAGGCTGGATTGAACAAAAANGTTAACTGGTCGGATTTTGCATCAATTAAGTTTGCAATCCCGCTNATCTCAACCGATGCATCACCCCTAACTTCAAGATCAAGCGCGTCTGCTATCTCGCCCAGGGTGTAGGTCACAATAGCANGNGGTTTTGTGTCTTACTTTTTCTTCTTCTGCGCNTCTGCATCAATCGCATTCAGCCNTTCTGTCACTTTGCGAGTAATGTTGTACAGGTCACCAACATACAATGCCGCCTGGCGCGGAATGATCAAGTCGTAATCTTCTTCAAGCACAAGATCTTCAATAGCTTTCTGGACCTTGGCATCAATTCCGGNAAATAACTCTTNTTGCCGCTCCTCAATCTCGCGTTGTAGCTTTTGTCGAAGGTAAACAAANTCATTGTTCTTTGACTCNATCTGCTGCTGTAGTTTCCGTTTCTCCGACTCNGTCATCACCTCAGCGTCTTTCTGTGCGCGCTCCAACATGCCAGCAGCTTCGGACTGAATNNCACGAATCTCATCNTCTTTGGTTTTGAACTCAGTCTGGATCTGCGCCATTAANCGTTTTGCCTCTTCGGACTGCAGTATCGCGGTTTGCACGTCAACGACTGCTATTTTGACTTCNGCCAAGGCGACTGGCGTCGTCAAGGCCAATACAGAGATTGNCAAAATTGCCAGAATAGGTTGTTTGATATGCACAGATGTTCTCCTCAAGTGCTGGATATTTAAAGACTTACTGTTATGTTTTGAAGGCGCGATGTTGTCACATCCCAACCCTCGATTCAACGGAAAACGACTCTAGCTACGCTGTGATTCTCTTGCGATGCCTATTAAGTAGACAGCTTTTCGTGATCTTTACTTGCATACCCGGCCTTTTTTCGGAACTGCAAGTACCTTTATCCGCCCAGACGGTCACTTTTTTGCATAGGTTCTTCAACTATCTATTAGCGTTAGTATAAAAATCAAACACTTACGAGAAGTTTGGCAGTATTAAACGCAAATCGGGACTCTTTCGCTCAATCTATCATTTCCGAAGGTTTTTTGACCACAAACTTTTAAGAAGGTTCGCGACTCGACCCTTCGACCTTCTACACCCTAATTCACTCGACCTAGCTCAAACTGGAACGACTCCTGCTCGTCTCCGGCTTTTTTATTGATTGGTACAGAAATACTGAAACTCAAGGGTGCAAAACCTGTTATCCAGGTAATGGCAAATCCGGCCGTGTAACGCAGTTCACCGTCACTGACACCCTGACAAATTTTGCTGATTTCCAGGCAGTTAGTATTAAAGACGTTGCCACCATCCACGAAGAATACTGATTTCATCTGCCGCTGGTCCTCAATAAACGGCAGTGGGAACAGAATTTCAGCATTGAAGTTGANCAGTACATTNCCACCGATAGGATCAGGNTCGTTGNAACGATCAAGTGGTGATGGCGTCGATCTTGGCCCCAGAGTNTTACTCTCATAACCCCTGACAGAACCAAATCCTCCTGAATAGAAGTTCTTNTAGAAGGGGAAAGTGGTGGTATCACCATAGGAATCACCGTAACCAAGATGTGTTGCCAACCGCAANTTTAATCCTCTGANGAGTGGATAAAAGATTTGCCCTTCATAGTTGATTCGGTAGAACTCAAGCTCACTGCCAGGTATCGTCATCTCAAATGAAAGCGATTGAGACTTACCACCCGAAGGCAGCAATCCTCTATTCAAAGCAGACATCGAATAGGCTGCCTGAATGGTAAACAGATTAAACTTCTTACCTTCTCTCGCAAGGAACTGGGATATCTCCTGTGCTGGAAATACTCCTTCCTTGATCTTGGTATTCTCATANCCGAGGGAGAAGTTGATTCTAGAAAGTTCACTGGTGGGATATCCAAAATTCACACTNGTAGAAATCGAATCCGTTGAAAACCTCGCGATGTTCCTCTCATCGAAATCACTCTTTCGGAAGGACACAGAGTAACCACGACTCACACCATCCACGGTAAAGTAGGGATCAAAGAAAGAAAAAGAGTAGGCTGTCTGCCACGCGCTGTGATTTACACCAAGGTTGATGCTGTTTCCCGTACCAAACCAGTTATTCTCCCGATAATTGGCACCAAGCATGATGCCTGTTCTCTGTGCATAACCGAGGGTACCGGAGATAGATCCTGACGGTGCTTCTTCCACGGTGTAGAGCACATCGATCTGATCTTCGGTCCCGGCCACTGCAGGCGTCTCAACCGAGACTTCCTTGAAATACAACAATCGTTCCAGGCGAACTTTTGATCTNTCAATCAGTGCATTNGACGCCCAGCCACCTTCCATCTGTCGCATCTCACGCCGCAACACTTCATCCTGAGTAAANGTGTTGCCCGTGAANTCAATTCGTCGCACATATGCCCGNTGGCCAGCGTCAACAAAGAACTTCACCTCTACGGTATTATCATCCTCANTCTGGACAGGCTGACCNGTGGCACTTGCGAAGGTGTATCCNGCATTGCCCAGAGCTCTCTCAATCTGATCTTCCGAGGCTGTCATCGCCTCNCGNGAAAATATCTGGCCCGGTCNCACAAAGATCAGACCGCGGATACTCTGNTCGGGAATGTCATGTAATTCACCAGCAACATCCACACCCTTCACGGTGAACTGCTCACCCTCAATCACATTGACTGTGATATAGACATCCTCTTTGTTGGGAGCGATAGAAACCTGAGTTGAATCGATTACAAAATTCAAGTAACCCCGGTCAAGNTAATGAGATTCNAGTGTTTCCAGATCACCAGTTAGTTTCTCCTTNGAATATNGATCATCCTTCGTGTANAAAGAAAATAGGCTCGGTAACTTCAGTTCTAACAGTTCGAGTAGTGTCTCATCNTCNAATATTGTATTTCCTACAATATTGATATGTTTAATGCCAGCGACATCACCTTCCGTGACNTCGATTTTTATGGCNACCCGGTTCCTTGGCAGATCTTCGAGTTCTGTTTTTATTCGGGCGCCATAACGACCTTGAGAAACATACTGTCTTTCTAAATCAGTCCGGATATGTTCGAGTGTAACCTTTTTGAATATCTCTCCTTCCGACAGCCCCGAACCAGTCAGTCCTTCAAGCAATGCCTCGGTCTTAATTGCTTTATTGCCTTCAATTTCAATTTTGTCAATTGCTGGTCTTTCTTTAAGAACGATAACNAGAACATTCCCATCACGACCNACCTGCACATCGTCAAANGATCCTGNCTTAAANAAATCNNTGACGATCNNGCGCATGTCAGCTTCANTCAGTTCATCACCAACATTGACTGGAATTTCGGTAAACACACTACCNACNGATACTCGTTGCAGACCCTCAATACGAACATCAGAAACNNTGAANGCAGACGCTTGAAAACAAANTNCAAGACAAACTNCGCCTAGCAGGTTTTTTNTTCTTATCATATACAACAAACCANGGGCTTAGAGCCTCNTTAAATCATTATAAAAAGCCAATAACATGATACTGACGATAATAAACATGCCCANCTGCAATCCCCANAATTGGACNCGTTCCGGCACAGGNCGACGAGTCACNAATTCCACCAGATAATAGAGCAGATGNCCACCATCAAGAATTGGGATCGGCAGCAGATTCAAAACGCCTAGACTGATACTAAGCAAAGCNATAAAAGAGATAAAGCTCTCTGCACCAGATTGAGCAGTTGCACTTGCAATCTGAGCAATAGTGATTGGACCACTTAAGTTCTTTGGTGAGATTGCACCCTGAATCATCTTCTTTATCGACGAAAGTGTGAATAACGTCACAGACCAGGTCTTCTCCATCGCAGGAATCCATGCTGTGTAAAACGGGTAGCTAACGACCCGTTCCATGTGTTCAGGGAATTCAATAGCTTGCCTGGATGCACCGAGATATCCAATTGTTTCACCGTCTCGTTCCACAACACCCACGGACACAAATAGATCGACCAACTGATCATTCCGGATAACCGAAACGGTAACTTGTTCTTGCGGATGTGCCTGAATCAGATCGACCAGTTCGATCCAATCCTTGACTGCCTTGCCATCGAAGATGGCAATCTTGTCACCTATCATCATCCCGGCTGCTTCAGCGGCACCAGTTTCGACCAGAGCACCAATAATTGCCGGGATAGGGGGGTAATCAAGCTGCAAACCAAGGTCAGACATCGGAAAAGGTTCCTCTTCCTTAGACATCCAGTTATAGATACCAATTTGATAGGTGCTCTTTGTATCGTAACTGCCAGGTTCCCTCACTGTGATGCCGATACTGCCTGTGTCACCAATTCGAGTAAACAACTGCATATTGACATCAGACCATTGCCTGGTCTGCTCACCATCAATCGCTACTATCTCCTGGCCCTTTCTTAAACCAGCTTTGCCTGCCGCAGATGTAGGATCAATATCCCCTAACAAAGGAACAATACCGGCTACCCCGACAGTAAACAAAATCCAGTATGCAACAATAGCCAAAAGAAAGTTCGCGACAGGTCCTGCCACAGTAATGGCAATTCGCTGCAGTACCGGCTTTCGATTGAATGCCAGATGCTTCAGATCATCAGGAACGACTCCTTCTCTTTCATCCAGCATCTTGACGTAGCCACCAAGCGGGATCGCCGCGACTGCAAACTCAGTTCCTGACAACGGCTCATTACTCCGCGTGAAAATTTCCTGACCTTCTGGTGGATCGACTTTCACTGGTGGTTTTCCGAGCTTCATGTAAATCGGTTTACCAAATCCCACACTGAACCGCAGCACATGCACATTGCACAGCCGGGCAACCCAATAGTGGCCCAGCTCATGTATCGTCACCAGAATTGACAAAGTGACAATGAGCGCCAATACACTTTGGATCACTTCAATCATGTTCAACTATGCCCATCGTCTCTAACTCATGCTCCTATCAGCTTTCTATCGCGAATTCCTGCGCTCGCAATGTTCTCTCGCCTTTGATCTTGCTTCTGAATCTATCGCGATAATATCGGCCATTGTAGGCGCTTCCACAGCCGCTGTCTGATTCATTACCGCCTCAACAATCATTGGGATTTCGATAAATCGAATAAGTTCACGCAAAAATCCATCAACAGCGATCTCATTGGCAGCATTCAGCGCAATGGCCATGCTCTCCGGGGCTTGTACAGCAGCCTCAGCAAGGGCAACGCAGGGATAACGCTGCCGGTCCACGGGTTCAAAATCAAGGCGACCCATCGTCATCAGATCGAGACTCTCAACGCCCGATTCCACTCGATCAGGCCATGCCAGACCATGCGCTATGGGTAATCGCATATCTGGTTTGCCCATCTGTGCGAGTATCGAACCATCCTCATAGGAAACCATCGAGTGGATGATCTGTTGCGGATGAATCACAATCTCTATCTTATCGACCGGTGTATTGAACAGCCATTTCGCTTCTATCAGCTCAAGGCCTTTATTCATCATCGTTGCGGAATCGACCGATATCTTCCGACCCATTTCAAAATTTGGGTGTGCGCAGGCCTGATCCACACTGACATCCGCCAATTCAGATACTGGCGTTCGCAATAGCGGTCCCCCTGACGCGGTCAGGATTATCTTCATCACACCTTGCGCAAAACCGGAAGCACCATTCGCCAAACACTGGAAGATGGCGTTGTGTTCACTGTCAATCGGTAACAATACTGCATTATTTTCCGCAACGGTCTGTGTGAATAATCCACCCGACATTACCAGTGATTCCTTGTTGGCCAATAACAAACGCTTACCACTGCCCGCTGCTGCAAGAGAAGATTCCAAACCTGCAGCACCGACAATTGCGGCCATGACTACATCTGTATCTTTGTGGCTGGCTACCGTACAAAGACCGGTTCTGCCAGCAAGTACTTCCGTTTTCAAACCATCCTGGCTCAAAAGTCTGGTTAACTTGAGAGCGCACTTTTCGTCACACATCACCGCATATCGAGGTTGGAATTCACAACATTGTTGATGCAGTTCAGCAGTGTTCGTATTTGCTGATAACGCGTGAACCTGATATCTGTCAGGATGACGTCGTACGACATCAAGGGTAGTTAAACCAATGCTGCCGGTTGATCCGAGAATCGTTATCTGTTGTCGCACTGTCATCAGGCCCCCTCAATTAAGACGATCATTAATGCAAACAGGGGACTTGCTGATAACAGACTGTCTAATCGGTCCAGGACACCCCCATGACCAGGTAGCAGCTGGCTGGAATCTTTAACACCTCTATTGCGTTTGAACATGCTTTCAGAGAGGTCACCGAGCACTGAAACCATCACCACGAACATACACCCAATCAGGAAAATCAATCCTTCAGCGGAAAACAATACTGGTTTTCCGATCCACATTATCATGCCAGTCGCGATCATTGTGGCGAACACTAATCCACCAAAGAATCCTTCCCAGGATTTTCCTGGACTCACATCGACAGCAAGCTTGTGTCTGCCGAATGCTCTGCCCGCAAAATAGGCACCAATATCTGCACCCCAGATCAGGAAAAACAACAATAATATGAGGAAATTGCTATCGGGAGACTGCTTCAGCACGACCATTGAAATATAGGCAGGGATGATACAGACAAGACCGATCAAGCTGACGGGTATTTTAGATGACCAGAGTGCCTTAAGATTTGGATATTGTATGACTAAAACCAACGCCAGACACCACCATAGCGCACCCGTGATTAAGACGGGCATTTCCGGCAAGATCAAGGCAATTCCCATTGCCAGAGAAACAGCCACTGCATACACGTATCGATACTTCGTTGAGAAGCCTGCAAGGTTTGCCCACTCCCAGGCGCCAACCGTCAGCACGAGTGCTACAAATATTGAAAAACCCAGAGGTGGCAGAAAAAAGATACAGCCAATTGCTGTTGGCGCGAGAATCAGCGCGGTTATTATTCGCTGCTTTAGCATACCTCAAGAATATAGGGTGCGACCCTATATCTCCATCAAATCGGCTTCTTTGGTCACCAACGCGTCATCAACTTCTTTGATGTTGGCATCAGTAAGTTTTTGAATGAGATCACTACCACGACGTTCTTCGTCTTCGGTAATCTCTTTTTCCTTCAGCAGGTCTTTCATGTCAGAATTCGCGTCACGCCTAATATTTCGAATGGCGACCCGGGCATTTTCTGCCTCTCCCTTGGCAATTCGTGTCAGTTCTTTTCTGTTTTCTTCCGTCAGAGGTGGCATCGGCAGACGAACCTTATCGCCGCTCGTTGCAGGATTCAGTCCAAGGTCAGATTTCAGAATAGCTTTCTCGACAACAGCCACCATTGGTTTTTCCCAGGGAGAAATCATCAATGTGCGAGCATCCTCTACAGATATATTTGCCACCTGATCGAGGGGGATTTCATTGCCGTAATAATCAACAGTGATTCCTGTGAGAATGCCTGGATGTGCGCGTCCGGTTCTTATCTTGGCAAATGCCGCATGGAGGGCCGACAATGATTTCTTCATTCGCTCTTCTGCATCTTCTCTAATCGCGTTTAGCACCATCTTCCCCTTCTCATAATTTCTATCCAGCATTCAATGAAATTCTAACTCTTAATCAGTGTGCCCTCATTATCGTTGACGATTGCATTACGCAACGCGCCATTCTGGGTCATGGCGAACACTCGTAAAGGCATACTATGATCTCGCGCCAGGCAGATTGCCGTCAAATCCATCACATCTAGTTGCTTTTCCAGAACATCATCGTAGGTCAACTGATCAAATTTGGTTGCATTTGGTTCTATTAAAGGATCAGCCGAATATACACCATCGACCTTGGTGGCTTTCAAAACGATGTCCGCTTCAATTTCAATCCCTCGAAGACAGGCGGCAGAATCTGTAGTGAAAAAAGGATTGCCGGTACCGGCAGAAAAGACGACAACATCGCCTTGCTCAAGATGCCGAATCGCCAGACGACGATCATAGTGTTCCACCACACCACTCATGGGTATGGCTGACATGACGACGGTATGAATCCTGGCTCTTTCCAATGCGTCTCGCATGGCAAGCGCATTCATTACAGTAGCCAGCATACCCATATGGTCGCCAGTCACCCTGTCAAGACCGGCCGCGCTGAGTTGTGCCCCTCGAAACAGATTTCCACCACCGATTACCAGACCCACCTGCACGCCAATCCCGACCAACTGACCTATTTCAAGCGCCATTCTGTCCAGTACTTTTGGATCAATACCTACCCCATCAACTCCCAAAGCTTCACCACTGAGTTTCAACAGAATTCTTCTGTATTGAGGGATCGCTTTGTTTGGCATATTAACTTCTCGCGGCTGTTACTTGTCTTCGTTCAACTGGCTGGCAACTTCCGTCGCAAAATCGACTTCTTCGACTTCAATGCCTTCACCGACCTCATAGCGTACAAATCGTGTTACTTCAGCAGATGCATTCTTCAGTAATTTGCCAACTTTTACATCCGAGTCTTTTACAAATACCTGTTCGACCAAACTGATTTCTGCCAGATACTTTCGCACTCTACCCTGAACCATCTTCTCGATGATCTCCGTTGGTTTCCCACTACCTGCTGCCTGGGCAACATAGATTTCTTTCTCCTTCAGAACGGTATCCTCGGGCACATCTGAAGTATTTACATATTGAGGATTGGTGGCAGCAATATGCATGGCAATATCTTTGCCTAATTCGTCATCACCACCCTCTAGTGCAACCAGCACACCAATCTTGCCGTTAGTGTGCACATAGCTGGTGACACTGCCTTCAATGACTTCAGCACGACGAATCGAAATATTCTCACCAATCTTCTGAACAAGCTCTTCACGGGGTTTTTCAAGACCAGATGCCATTATCTTATCTATGTCAGTCTCTCTTGAGTCGAAGACCTTGTTTGTCACAGTTTCAACAAACTTAACAAAATTCTCATCTCGAGCGGCGAAGTCAGTTTCACAATTGACCTCAACCATCACTGCAACACCATTTTCAATATTTTCAATTCTGGTGCCAATTTTGCCTTCAGCTGCAGTCCTTCCCNCTTTCTTCGCGGCTTTCATGCCACTTGATTTACGAAGATTTTCAATAGCAAGTTCCGAATCGCCTTCTGCGTCTACCAGTGCCCGCTTGCAGTCCATTATTCCAAGACCCGTTCGTTCTCGAAGATCCTTAACCATTGCGACTGTCACGTCAGCCATGATGATTTCCTCATATTAAATGGGGACGGAATCCGTCCCCAAAAAAGTTGCCAGTGACTCGCCAAAGACTAGACGGTTCTGACGCTAACCTTGTCTTACTCTCCAGCCCCGGGCTTTTCTACATCAGCCGCTGGTGCATCCTGATCCTGTCCACTGCTGGTATCGACTGCCGCAGTATCGACTGCCGCAGTATCGACTGCCGCACTATCAGCTGCCGCAGTATCGACTGCCGCAGTATCGACCGCCGCAGTGTCAGCTGCCGCAGTATCGACTGCCGCAGTATCGACTGCCGCACTATCGACTGCCGCACTATCGACTGCCGCACTATCGACTGCCGCA
>PBRC01000053.1 GCA_002725285.1 Gammaproteobacteria bacterium
ATAAAGAGCCTTCAGCGGTTGTTCATAAAGAGCCTTCAGCGGTTGTTCATAAAGAGCCTTCAGCGGTTGTTAATAAAGAGCCTTCAGCGGTTNNTNNTAAAGAGCCTTCAGCGGTTNTTAATAAAGAGCCTTCAGCGGTTCTTCATAAAGAGCCTTCAATTGCCCAAGACGGAATACCCGCAACGACACAAGGTAAAGACCGGACATGAATATTCTGGCAATTGATACCTCAACAAAAGCCTGCGTTCTGGGTGTACAGAAAGAGCAGCAGATTCTTGAGCACACTGAGATAGTGGACAGGACTCACAGTAAAGTGATCCTGCCCCGGATCAATGATCTGTTATCGGAAGCGGAACTCGAACCCGAAGAAATTGAGNTCATTNTTTTTGGACAGGGACCNGGTTCATTTACNGGGTTGAGGATTGGCATCGGTGTNGTTCAGGGTCTCGCATTCGGTTGGAATGTTCCTGTAGTGGGGATATCAAGTATGGCGTGTTTAGCACAATCTGCTTTCCGTACCAGNCGTCATGAAAATAGTCTGGTCGCACTGACAGCAAGAAATGAGGAAGTGTATTTCGGGTCTTTCTCGGTTGCAGACGGATTTGTTTCCCCGAATGAGCGAGAAGCAGTCCTTGAAGCGAGTGAAATTCCAAAACAGGATACGGGTAAACAGTGGGTAGGGTTGGGTGCTGGCTGGCAACTGCAATCACAGTTGGAGAATGCAACTGGTATTGTGGTTGAGGAAATCTATACAGATGTATTACCTGCAGCCACCGATCTGCTTCAGCTTGGTTTATTTCATTACTCTCGCGGGCTGTCAGTTTCTGCCTTGGAAGCAAAGCCAAGATACCTGAGAGAACAGGTAGCCAGCCTGCCTCAAAACAAATAATGGCATATACAAGCAGATTTCCTGACTACCTTCACGGTAACTGACTATACTTGGGCTATTTTGAGCCGGTCAGTCTGTACCATTTATGCACGAGAAGCGTAAAACCCAATCGCCATGCAAATCAGCTCGATAAGCCAACAGCTCCCATAGGTCCAGGATGTATCTCGTCAATCCAGGTCGGATTCCAATCGTCAGGAAGTGGATAGAGAATCGATTCAGCGCCCAGACAGAATCCAGCTTTCAGCAGTAACAGGCAGTGGTACCACGTATCATCGAGACAGGCAGCTACCAAATCCGCTTCAGCTCAATGTTGCTGTCTGACCAGAAATCTGCCCGGAAATCTGTCCAGCAGAGAGCGATAGACTTCTATAATATTACAGCCGCCATCAACAAGGTAGATGGGGCGAGTGAATTGATTGGGGTAGATACATACGCCTAGATTTACCAGACTCCTTTTAAAAGCATGTTGGGGCGGAAATCCTAAAAGGCACAGAGATGGCTCGATTCCAATTAGTTCGAGACGAAAATGGATATGGACTGAAAGATGTCTTAAGTAATCAGCGGGCGCTTGTTATCGATTTCTTGTCACCACAGATGCATCACCGTCGCGCTCACGGTGGCAAGAAAGAACTGCTCCTCAAGGCGGTAAATGCCAGGACTGGTTTAGAGGTATGGGACTGCACAGCTGGACTGGGAACCGATAGTTTCCTTCTTGCAGCCGCTGGCTGTGATGTAACTATGTTTGAACGTTCTGCGGTACTGTCAATTCTGCTCGAACAGGCATTGTTGTCATTGAAAAAATCCGGGGAGTTACAGCAGGTCTCAAACAGAATGAGATGTGTCAGGGAAGATTCAATCAGTTTTCTGAAACAGGCAAGGCAACCACCTGACGTGATTTTGATAGACCCAATGTTTCCCGCCAGAACCAAGAGTGCCCAGGTAAAAGGAGAGATGCAAATACTGCAGCGATTCCTCAGCAAGGATGAAAATGCGAGAGAACTGCTGCGTCTCGCAATAGACAGTGGTGTACCTCGAGTTGTTTTAAAACAGCCTGCGACTGGTACAGGGGTACCTGGCTTCGAGCCGGATTTCAGTCTGTCTGCGAAGGCGAATCGCTTTGATGTTTATCTGAACTAGCCCGGATAATTCATCAGGCACAGTCTGTCATATCTCAAATTCTTCAGTAACCTATTGAATTTGCGGCTAACATTAATTTAACGTCGCCTTGGTGAATCATCCGGGCTAGCCATTGGCAGTTTGTGTTATTGCTTGCAGTACGTTGTAGCGAATGTCGTTGTCCAGATAGTTTTCAAGACACTGATTTAGTTCGTCGAAGGATCCATTCAGGGTTATTCTGTCAGCTGAAGTGTTGATACATCCCTCTGAATTCAGGCTATTGATGAATCTTGCGAACAGGGACTTCTCAAAAAATTCCGGTGAATGGATGCTGTGTATAGCAGAAAGCTGATGGGCAATACCTGCTGCAGCATTCTCCAGTGCCGTGATTGATCGCTTTTGCTCTTCTTGCAGCAATGCAGAAACGATATGAAAGCGTTCCAGAATTGGTTCAACGATCTCACTGAGCTCGGTCAGACTTGCGTATTCTTCGGTGGGCGGCAAGGGTGAATTGACTCTTTCTTCCTCCAGTTTCACCAGTCCCAGAGAAGCCATGACATCCAGGGTTTGCCTGCATTTGCGTTCAAGGTCTTCTGTGTTCCAGTTCAGGAATAACTCGGTTTTCAAGTGCGGATGTAAGATCCTGCAGACGGTGAGGATATCTGGAATATCGCATGACTTTTCGAATTGAATGACTCGCGCGACGAGGGATGCCAGCACAAAAACGTGAAGAGTGTTGTTGCGATAGTAGGTAAGTAATATGGCAGTTTCCTGTGATGCGGTATGAATGTCGCCAAAACCAGGATTATTGCGTTCGAGCCCCGAAACTTTTTCAGCGTGAGAAATAACCTGCCTGGCGTCGAGGTTAGTGACTGTTATCTGTTCATCCAAGTGGGTGAGTCGTGCAATGGACTGTAGTATATTGACCTGGTATTCCAGTCGCTGCTGCTGCATGACCTGTTTTGGTGTCGCAAGGATTGCAGTTGCTACCAGATTAGTAGGGTTAACCGCTGCAGCAGCGTTGATATGTGCTGCAAGTGTTGTTGACAGTTTTGAGCAGGCTGCTGCAAAAACACCTGGATCTACTGACCGGGAACGCCAACCTGGCATGTCATTGTCAAGGAATTGATCGAGTTCAACGGGTTTACCGAAGTTGACCGCGACTTTACCAAAGGGATGTTTGAATGTGGCAAAGATGCTAAAAATGTCAAACAGTGATTCGTCCTGTTTCGATTTGCCTGCCAGTTCACCCATGTACGTAGCGGCCTCCAGGATACGCTCGTAGCCAAAGTAGACGGGAAGAAAAACAATTGGTTTAGATGAATCTCGTTGGAAGCTTCTCACCGTCATGCGCAGCATGCCGGTTCTTGGTGGCAGTGTTCTTCCGGTGCGACTACGTCCGCCTTCAATGAAGTATTCAATCGAGTAACCTCGAGTAAACATCAGGTGCATGTACTCATCAAATACGGTTTTGTAGAGTGAGTCGCCCTGGAAGGAACGGCGCATAAAAAAGGCACCGCCTCTTCTCAGCAATGGACCCAGTACTGGCAGGTTCAGGTTCTTCCCTGCAGCAATATGAGGTGGCGTCAGACCATTCTGGTAGAGCACAAATGAAAGCAGAAGGTAATCAATATGGCTTCGATGGCAGGGTATATATACGATCTCATGAGATTCAGCNAGTTCCTTGGCAGTCTCGATNTGGTTTACTTCTATNCCCTCGTAAAGTTTTTGCCAGAGCCAGGTCAGNAGAACATGAAAGAATCTGATGACACGGTAAGACTGATGTGACGCGACTTCATTGGCATATGAAAAGGCTCTCTTTTCAATCTCATGCACGGGTTTGTGTTCAGTCAATACGACATTGTCGATACTCTCCCGGACCGTTGGGCTGTGCATAATCGTGTTAATTAGTGTCCGGCGGTGGGATAGATCGGGTCCGATGATTGCCTGTTTCTTTTTGTTGAAGTGAACTCTTAACAACCTGTATAACTTCATGTTCTGTTTCTCTTCATCCTGCTCAGTCGAGATAAGTTCAGCCAGACTCACCGGTTTGCTGAACTGGACGAGAATGTGGTTAGGATGAAACAGTCCTGCCAGCAGTTTCTTGAATCCGCTCGTGGCGGTCCAATTCTCAGAGAGAAGGAGCTTGAAGATTGACTTTTCGCGATCTGGCTGGTGACCCCAGAAAATAGAAACAGGTACTATCTTGATTTCTTTCTCGAGATGACTCTGGTGCTTAAGCAGTCGAAGCATGCGAGGCGATGGCCTTCTGAGCGTTTTTCTGCCTAACCTGCCTTCCCCATGACCAAGGAAGAAAAAGGCCCTGGGTTCAATGTCTTCTATAGATTCAATTGGGCGCGGCAGATTGTGAACCTCGCACGCCTTATCCAGCACCATCAGGTCTGCGGTAGATCTGTATGGCATCACATAGCAGACAAGATCCTCGTTCTTGAGATCCAGATAAGTTTTATCGCAACCCAGAATAGTAGGTCGTATCCACGAGAAAAGAATTCGACGCGAGGTAGCGAACTGGAAGTAACGGAATTGGGTAGACAATCTCACCAGGACCGAGGCTGGTTGGTCTAGCTGTGGCTGTTCGGTGCTCTGATCAACGTTTTCCATCAAAAAGATCATTCACGGCATCGATGGGATCGCGGCCGCTTATCTCCACTTCCCAGACACCTGAGTATTTNCGCTTCGTCTGCGCGATCACTTCTTCCTTGTCNGTNAGAACCGTGGNGCGAAGAAATACCAGTAGNTTCTGTTTTTCACGTTTGNTGGCCTTCGACTTGAANAGTCGACCAAAAAGAGGGATGTCCTTTAGCAAGGGTACNCCACTTTCTGTTTCAGTGATCTTGTCACGTATCAGNCCGCCAAGCACAATGACCTCNCCGTCATCAGCCAGCACAGTCGTTTCGATGGTNCGCTTGTTTGTGATCAGATCTGCCGAACCGTCANTGCCAATGCCAATTGTTCCAGTCTGATCCACTTCTGAAACTTCCTGATTTATCTCCAGGCGGATTAGTGAACCGTCGTGAACATGGGGTGTGACCTGCAGGGTTAATCCGACATCTTCCCGGTTTATGGTAGTAAATGGATTGTTTGCACCATTGCTACCCGTTGTTGTTGAACCGGTTCTAAATGGGACCTGCTGACCAACAACTATTCTTGCCTCCTCGTTATCCATGGTGGTGATGCTTGGCGTGGAGAGCAGATTGACGTTCGAGTTTTCTTCCAGTGCACGAATGAGAAATGCAAAGTTGGTACCGCTTGTGTTTGCCTTGCCACCCACGACGACTGGACTGCTGCCGAGCGATATGCTGCTTGGATCGTTTGCCGCGATGGCCTGAACGATACCTGCCAGGGTACCAGCAGGCGCTGTTGTAGATATTGGTAGCGAACTGCCGGATCTATCGGCCACAGCTAACTCGGTGCCTAATTGCCGGTTAAAATTCTCAGTCACTTCAACAATGGCAGCTTCAATCAGGACCTGTAACCGGCGTGTATCAAGGCGCTGAATAATGTTCTTCAGCTCCGCCATCGACGTGGGGTTCGCCCTGATCACAAGTGCATTAAGAGCAGGGTCAGCCTGAATATTGGTTTTGACCTTCTGACTAGTCGTGTCGTTCGCTGCATCATCAGCAACCAGGTTCTTAAGAATTTCAGCCAGTTCGGAGGCATCAGAGTGTGCCAGCCGTACAACCTGAATTGTTCCAGCCTGATTTGCCGGGATATCCAGTTCTTTGATAAGTTTAATAATCCTTCCCCGAATATCGGGTTCGGCTTTTATAACCAGGCTGTTGGTCCTCTCGCTTGCCACAATGGTTATCTTGTTGGGTCCTTTAGCCCCTTTGCCGATTTGATCAGGAGCCAGTTTTTCCAATAGCGCAACCATGTCTTCTACCCACGCTTCCTTTAGCTGAATAATGGTCGTTGTAGTCGAGTCGGCTACATCAATATCTTTTACCAGCTCAAGGAGGCGGGCGATGTTACTCGCATGATCGCTGATGATGAGTGCATTTGGTTCGTTGAGCCCTGCCAGGTGACCGTACTGAGGGATCAGTGGTCGCAGTATCTTGACGAGTTCTACTGAGGGTGTGTTCTTAACGGGAATGACACGGGTTATCAGTTCCTCGCTGTCAATACCATCGGTGGAATTCAACGGATTGCTGCTTTGTTTTGCGAGTACCTGTTGGACGATCTTGACGATGTTCCCAGCTGGAATGGCCGCATAACCATGTACTCGGAGTACGCTGAGAAAGAGCTCATAGATTGCACCGGCGTCCAGATTAGTATTGGAGATAACCGTGACGTTACCTTTTACTCGGGGATCAATGATGAAACTCTTACCGGTTATAGCCGAGATCTGTGTTGTGAATTCTCTGATATCAGCATTCTTGAGGTTGATCTTGTAATTCTTGCCATTGGTCGCCTGGCCCATCGACAACGGTGATGCAAATGCGAGAAAGCAGATGAGAAACAAGCGTGGGAGTGACCACATAAACTTACGACTCAAACAAAAAGGCATGGTACTGCAAAACTGATAGGAACCCAATCCGTTCGATACTGCCTTAGCTGCTGAAAAGAACTTCACCCGCGTTTCCTATCGGGGGATTGGGATAGTCACGAAAAACCGCCGCGTGTCACGCTGGACCTCAACTCGTACCCGTTTTGCCGCAACTACCTGATCAATCATGCTCCTGTCATTGGCGATATTTCCGACCGGTTGTCCGTTGACGGATAAGATAACATCACCTTGTTTTAACCCAGCCTGGCGAAGGCCAGTTTGTGAGATTTGATTGCTGATTTTATAACCACTGGCTTTTGAAGTACTCATAGGCGCCATGCCTAACTCAGCAAGGACGGCGTCGGGGTCGGTATCCAGTCTTGCCTTATATTCACTGATACTTTTACTCAGATCTGAATCAGCCACCTGGTTATTGGTTCGCTTTTGAGATATTTCCTCTGAGCGTTGTGAGATCCTTTCTCGTACCTGTTGCAATCGGGAAGATATTTGCTGTTGAACTCCTGGACGGCTGATGGCAGTAGACGGTGCAGGGTCAGAAACCAGTTGCTGAGCCGCCAGACTTTCAGCAAACTGCAGCTTTTCAATGCGCGTACCTCTTTTGATTAATATGTGATCATCAAACACAGCGTTGAGTATTGCGTTGCCGGGTAGTCTGTCACCGATTGAGAATAGTTCACCAGACTTCCCTTTCTGGGCGACGATCGCAGTCGATGCTGCGGGGTCGTCCGCAGTGATCACACCCTTCAGTTCCAAATTCAGACTGGTTTTGGGTGCATCGACTACCTCAGGCGTAATCACCTGTTCTAAAGAGCCAAATAGATTAAGTTCTGACAGACGAAAACTTTTTTTGGCCGCAGCTCCCTGATTTGACTGGGCTTGCCCATTGTCTGAGCTAAACTCTGCCTGGTTGGCGGTTTCAATAAAAAATAGAGCGGCATTTGCGAGCGATAGACTCATTAAAACCACCAGCAAAATCTGTGCTACTGTGACCAGTACCTTGTTGTGTTGGTTGAATAGCTCAGCAAGTGTGTTCAAAACGCTATCTATCTCTTCATTACTGTGATAACTGAAAAATTCTTTCTTCGAACTCTAGCACAGAGTCTTCAGGATCCGAACCTTCGGGTAATGATAATGAAGCAAGGTCAAACAGTCTGGCTTTAACTATGACAATGATCCAGCCATTAGGTTTCAGCCGGATATCGATAACTGCCAGACGGTCGCTGTGAATAAGTAGCTGGACAGAGTCTCCCTTCATGCCCAAGTCTCCCTGGAGTGCCGGGAGCTCGAATATCTGGGTGCTGGACTCGTTTCGTGAAATTACCCTNCCACCGGGCCAGCTGATTGTACCTTGTGCTGATTGAATCCATTTCATGTCTGAAGTAATACTGATATCACTTAATTTGAATTCTCCCGAGAACATCAACCCCTGAGGTTGACTGATGGTGTTGATATAGGCGCCGTTCAGTGTCCCGNTCAGATTGGTTAATTTAATGCCAGTTCGCTCGATTTCTGTATCAGCACTGAAATTGTGGTGATTACCGGTAAGATTTAATCGTAGATCTGCAACGAGGGCAAGAAGCCTGATCGGACGCATCTGCCATGACATGTCACTGTTTGGGAACTGCCGGTACCGTATCGACAGATCACCTTTCCAGATGGTGCCGTTAACCCTGTGTACTTTGAGCTCAGGAATCCGATCGACGAAATCCTCGCCAACCACTGCCCATATAGGTGCTGCCGGTGCCAGAACAATCAGAAAACCGATGAAGCTGACAATCGCAGCAAAAAAAAAGATAAGTAACTTGTTCATGTAAACCAGTTGACGGTCTTTTTGCCTTCCTCGGTGAAACGCAGCCAGCCGCCTTCATCGTGACCCTGCCATGCTCCCGTACTACAACGAACTTCGGTGCGAAAGAAGCCGCACGCCTGTTGTGCGCAATCCTGATCTGTTTTCCAATGAGTCAGATTTGATTTAAACCAGACGGAAGTAAAACCTCCTTTGACTGAATTTTCTTTGATGATGCAATCAAAGACTTCGTCATTTCCGTTCACTGGAGCATGAAACTGACAAGACGCGCCGTCTTTTATATCGACTTTCGTGATCAGTCGAAAACTGCTTTCCAGCCAGGCTATGACCTCGATTGCTGTAATGCGCTTGATGTAAATCTCAAGATCCGGATATCGATCTTCAGTTAAATCAGTTTTTCTATTCACCATTGTTTAACTATGTAAGAAGTTCTTCAATTATCTGCTGATAGACGAGTCTAAGCTGTAAGAGCTCATCGCAGGCGACTTTTTCATTTACTTTATGAATAGTCCCGTTGCAGGGGCCCAGTTCGACTACCTGGGTCCCTGTTGGTGCGATGAAACGACCGTCTGAAGTCCCGCCTGAGGTTGAAAGTTCAGTGTCGATCTTTAGCTGATCCTTCAATGTTTTTTGTGTNGCTGCTATCAGTTCACCACCTATCGTCGAAAACGGATTGCCAGATAACGTCCAGGTGACTTCATAATCAAGTTCATGTTTATCCAGGATTTCAGTAAACCTGTTTCTAATCCCGTCATCGGTTAACTCATTTGAAAAGCGAAAATTAATCAGCAGATCAAGCTCACCTGGAATAACATTGGTTATACCAGTGCCAGCGTGTATGTTTGAAATCTGCATTGAAGTGGGAGGGAAAAATTCATTTCCCTGATCCCAGACCTCTTTTACCAATTCATCGAGTGCTGGCAGGGCCCGGTGAATTGGATTGTTTGCCTTATTGGGATAGGCAACATGACCTTGTATCCCTCTAAGCTTAAGATTCGCATGCAATGAACCGCGACGACCGACTCGAATCACATCACCTAGCTGCTGGTGACTTGTGGGTTCTCCAATAAGACACCAACTAAGATGGATTCCCCTTGATAGTAATTCTTCAAGAACACGCCGTGTCCCGTTTACAGCATCAGCTTCCTCATCGCTGGTTATCAGGTATGCCAGGGTACCTTTATGGTTTGGATAACGACGAAGAAATGCATCGGTTGCCGTAATCATAGCCGCCAGTGAGCCTTTCATATCTGCTGCGCCCCGACCATGGAGAAATCCATCAGATATTATTGGTTCAAATGGCGGGTAATGCCATTCGTCTAAAGGACCGGGCGGGACTACATCCGTATGTCCGGCGAGCACGAAATAAGGTTCAGCCTCTCCGTGGCATGCCCAAAGGTTTTCTACATCTTCGAACGGCAAGGACTCGACGGTAAATCCAAGACCTGCCAGAACATTTGAGATTTTTTTCTGACAACCAGCGTCGACAGGTGAGATTGACTCTGCAAGAACAAGTTCCTGTGCCAGAGATAATGTCGGATCCTCACTGAATTGAGTTATTTGGTCAGCCATGTTGAATCTTAGATCGACCCTGAAGTAACTGAGTTATGCCTCTCTCTGGGCAGGAACTAATTGTGTGCATGCAGGGATTCATTTAATTTAATCGCTTTCTTATTCGTGCGACATTCGACAATTCCTGATTGGGAATTTCGGATAAACAACATGTCATCCTGGCCTGCCAGGTCTCGAGCCTTCACTACCTTCACGAAGTTTTTGTCTTCATCCATAACCTGGACGGATGTTCCCGCCGTAATATAGAGACCAGCCTCTATAGTGCAGCGATCACCCAGGGGAATTCCGGTGCCTGCGTTGGCGCCGACCAGGCAGTCCTTTCCGATTGAAAGAACGATATTTCCACCACCTGACAAGGTTCCCATAGTGCTGGCGCCTCCACCCAAATCGGAACCGGAATCCATGACGACTCCCTGCGACAGGCGACCTTCTATCATGTTTGGTCCAATCGCACCTGCATTGAAGTTAACAAATCCTTCATGCATGACGGTCGTTCCCTCGCCCAGGTAAGCACCCAGGCGAACCCTGGCTGAGTGAGCAATTCTGACACCATTTGGCACAACATAGTTGGTCATTTTTGGGAACTTGTCGATTGATGAAACCTCCAGAACACGACCTTCGGCTCTGACCCGCAACTGGACATCAGTAACCTCTTCCGGATCTACTGCGCCAATGTCTGTCCAGGCCACGTTGGGTAACTGGGCAAAGATGTCCTCAAGGTTGATTTTGTTGGGTTGTACATGACGATGGGATAGCAGGTGTAGCTTCAGGTAGGCCTCAGGCGTTGATGTCAAAGCACTGTCAGTCTCGAGCAGGCAGGCAACCTTCGATCGCGCGGCATGACGCATCATGCCAAGGATTTCCTGCTGCCGGCTGTCGTTAGTGACAGATGCCAGCTTCCCTATCAGCTCATTGTTAAGGTCGATATCAGTATTGCCACCGTCGTAATCCAGAACCTGAGCAATTTTTTCCACATCACTTTGTGTGGGATTAAAAACAGGTATTGGATAGAAAACCTCAAGCCACTGGCCTTTTTTGTTTTTGGTGCCAATGCCAAAAGCAAGACTGAAGAAATTCGCGGAATCCATGTGAGAAGTTTCCTGAGACGATTTAGGCAACACATTATGACGGCTTTGAAAGGAGATTACATTAGTCGAAATGTAAGATCGTCATAGACAAGACTCGTTGCTGGTTTATGTGCCGCTCTGACAAAATTAACCCGAATACTGGCTTCCCTGGATAAATGATTTCAATCGTCCGGCAGCGTCGACACATTCATCCAGAGAGGCAACCAGCGCCATGCGAATCCTGTTTCTTCCCGGGTTGAGATTCCTTACTTCCCTCGACAGGAAACTGCCTGGTACAACCTTGATATTGGTATGTTGAATCAGCTTCCTGGTAAATTCTCGGTCATCGATGGGAGTCTCGGGCCATAAATAGAAACTGGCAGGTGGGATTTCCATTTCCCACACCGGACCAAGGATATCCATAACAGCACTGAATTTTTCACGATAGAGTTGCCTGTTATCCTTGACATGATTTTCATCTGCCCACGCGATACTGCTCAGGTTTTGATTGTGAATCGGCATGGCCGCGCCGTGGTAGGTACGATATAGCAAGTATTTGTCTAACATTTCAGCGTCACCCGCGACATAGCCTGATCGCAGGCCTGGCAGGTTGGAACGTTTCGACAAGCTGTTGAATGACATGCAATTCTTGTAGTCTGCTCGACCCATATCATGAGCTGCTTGTAAAAGCCCGGTCGGTGGTTTTGCTTCGTCAGCATAGATTTCGGAGTAACACTCATCTGAGGCAATCACGAAATCGTATTTATCAGACATTCGGATCAGATACTGCAAGTCAGCGTTACTCATTACAGCGCCGGTCGGATTGCCTGGTGTACAGATATATAACAACTGACACTTTTGCCATGTGGATTCATCTACTTGATCGAAGTCAGGCAAGTAATTTGTTTTCTGAGTGCAAGGGACGTATTCGGGTTGGCTGCCGGCAAGCAGTGCTGCACCTTCGTAGATCTGGTAGAAAGGGTTGGGTAGAAGGGTGGTAGATTCCTTACCAGGATCAATGATAGTTTGCGCAATTGAGAACAAAGCTTCTCTGGTACCGCTGACAGGTAAAACCTGGTTTTCTGCGTTGATCGGATTTGAAGTCAGTTGGAATCTCTGATTGATAAAATCAGCGATGGCTGATCTGAGTTCTGGTATTCCCCTGGTCGGTGGATATGCCCCTAGCCCATCTCTGACGGTCTTTTCATCACAGAAAAAATCAATAAGAAAATCTGGTGTCTTGTGCTGCGGCTCGCCCATGGACAGAGGAATGAAGTTGTAGTTCGATGCTGGGGAAACACCCCGCAACAGCTCGTTCAGTCGCTCAAAAGGATAGGGATGCAGCAGATCAAGTCTTTTATTCATCAGAACCCTGTTGAATATGTTCATCGACAATCGCACGAAGACTTTGCGCCAGTGGTTCACTATTGTTGAATAGTTCTCCGTTGTTGTCGGCGATGTAGAAAACGTCTTCTACACTTTCACCAAGTGTCGTGATCTTCGCACTATGCAAATTGATACCGAGTTCAACAAGTGCATTGGCGATAATTGACAGAAGCCCAGGCCGGTCCGGACAGTTTATTTCCAAAATTGTTAATTGCTTGTCGTCGTCATGGCTGATATTGACTTCGGTCTTAAACTGAAACGGTTTTAGTGCTCTTGGAATGCGTCGGAGAGTCTTTGGTTTGATCTGTGCTTCTGTGCCCAGATGCTCGATAAGCAAAGACTTGATCTGCTCCTGCCGATTTTTTAATGGGCCAACAGGCTTCCCGTTGGATTCGAGTACAACAAATGTATCGAAGATCAGACCACTGTCGCTACTGGCGATTTTTGCATCAACAACATCTAATCCCAGCTGGCTGATGGCTGTTACGGCCGTTGCAAACAGCCGGTCAACCCCTAGAGTATAAATGAAGATCTCTGTCGCACCTTCGTCTTCTCGTCGGCTCATTGTATCTCTTATCAATATAAGCGGGCCTGTATTGAGATCATGCTTCTGAATAGCTTCAGTATGCCAAACGATGTCCGATACCGATTCACGGACAAAATACTCGTCATCCACTCCCCGCCAGATTTCGAGGATCTGATCTCGATTCAGACCATGGGTGCTTAGTCTCTCGATAGCATGATTTTGAGTCTCGGTAATATATACACTGCGATCGACGTAATTTTCCAGACCATGACGCAGTGCCCTTTTGGTTGCAACGTACAGTTGACGCATCAACGATGCACGCCAGCTGTTCCATAAAGTAGGGTTGGTTGCCGTAATATCTGCGACGGTAAGGGCATACAGATAATCGAGCCTGACCTGATCCTGGACCAGTAGGGCAAATTCATGAATGACGGCTGGATCCAGAATGTCTTTACGCTGGGCGGTACTGGACATCACCAGGTGATTTTCTACAAGCCAGCAGACAAGGTTAGTGTCCCAGGTGCCAAGTTTGTGCCGTTGGCAGAACTTCGAGGCAATCACAGTACCCAGTTCTGAATGATCACCGCCCATGCCCTTGGCGATGTCATGGTACAGGCCCGCGATAAAAAGCAGTTCGATTTTCGGTAAGCGAGAATAGATATGTGCAGCGACCGGAAATCTCTGCTCCTGATTCTTATATCGAAACCGCCGCATGTTGCGGACAACCTGTAGGGTATGGGCATCCACTGTGTAGATATGGAACAGATCAAATTGCATCTGACCAATAATTCGACTGAACTCAGGCAGATAGGCGCCCAGAATGCCACAGCGTTCCATACGTTGAAGTTTT
Organism: Gammaproteobacteria bacterium; assembly: GCA_002725285.1. Taxonomy (GTDB): domain Bacteria; phylum Pseudomonadota; class Gammaproteobacteria; order Pseudomonadales; family Azotimanducaceae; genus JAHRVQ01. The sequence goes on from PBRC01000053.1 coordinate 13,742, forward strand.
GAAGACAGCTTCTCCGAAGTTGTCAGTATTGCCAGGAATGTTTGGATCACATCCGGATTATTACGAAAGTCCTCGTTTATGAGTGGCAAGTGATGTTGAATCAGCCGAATAGTTTCAGCTCGTGTACCCACAATTGACGTATCAGTACCAATAAGCAGGAATATCTCCATCAGGGCCGGTGGGTACTCTTCAAAGACGTTACCGCGAGTCACTTCGATGTAGTTATTCCTGATCTGAAATCTATCATTGATGGGAATGATCCTGCGTCGTTCTCCCGACTTGATGATGTCCTCGTTGAAGTGCTGGAGTAACAGTTCGCATGTCGCACTGACCATCATCACCGTCCGGTAGTAGACCTGCATAAATTGTTCAACCGCAAGCTGGTCACCGTCGTGGTAGCCGAAAATCGTTGCCAGTTTCTGTTGATGTTCGAACAGGAGACGATTTTCGTCACGACCGTTGATCAGGTGAAGCCCGTATCGTATCTTCCACAACTGCCTTTCACCTTCCATCAGAACATCCCGTTCATTTGGTGTTAAGAAATTCAGATTGACGAGATCGTTGAAATTGACTGAACCAAACTGGCGTTTGGCGATCCACATCACGGTCTCAATATCTCGAATACCACCGGGCGATGATTTTACGTTGGGTTCAAGGTAGTACCCAGTATTGTCGGATCTCTGGTGCCGCTCTTCCTGTTCCTGTGTCTTTGCCTCGTAAAATTTCTTTTGTGGCCATATTTTTTTTGGGCCAGTCAGGTCGAATACCCGTTCAAACAGTTCGGGATCACCGCAAATTGTCCTTCCTTCCATCAATGCAGTAACCACGGTTACATCGAGTTGCGCTTGGATTCGACATTCCTTGATCGAGCGTACGCTGTGGCCGACTTCAAGTCCGATATCCCATAGGAGAGCGAGGAAACTCTGAATATTGGCGGCGTGCTTCTGGTATGAGTTTCGTTCCAGCAATATAAGTAAATCGATATCAGAATGAGGATGAAGCCTGCCGCGACCGAAACCACCAACGGCGACCAATGAGATTCTGGTTTTGCGCCAGCGTGTGATATTTTCATCCCAGCTAAATCGGCGCCAGGCAAGTTGCAGTATCTCATTGACGAAATTTGCGTGATCTGTGATCAGTTCGGTGACATCGTCACCAGCGTAGAATCGTTTCTCAAGGATTTGTATGCGTTCAACCAGGGCTGCTTTAAAAACCGGGATGGCCTGCTTTGCATCATCCAGCTGAGAAGCAAGGCTGGGGGCTGGCGAGGATGAATCTAACATTAGCTTAACCACAGCGCGCTATGGTGTCATCGTGACGGTAGGTAAGGATTTCATAACCCTCTCCAGTCACCAGAACGGTGTGCTCCCATTGCGCCGTGAGTTTATGATCCTTGGTTACGACCGTCCAATCATCAGCTAGTAGTTTTACTGCTGCTTTACCGGCATTGATCATTGGTTCGATGGTAAAGGTCATACCCTCTTTCAACTCGAGCCCAGTTTCGGCCTGTCCGTAGTGCAGTACCTGTGGTTCCTCGTGAAAGATCCTGCCAATTCCGTGCCCACAATATTCCCTGACGACGGAAAACCGACTCTTCTCAGCCAGTATTTGGATAGCATGGCCGATATCACCCAGGTGTTTACCCGGTTTGACCTCCTTGATGCCTCGATAAAGTGCCTCATGGCACGTTCTTATTAACCGTTCGGCCAGAACACCTGATTTTCCTACAGCGAACGTCTTGCTGGTATCCCCGTGGAAATCATCTTTGATCAGGGTAACGTCTATGTTAATGATATCGCCATCTTTAAGAAGCTTTTTGTCGCTCGGGATGCCATGACATACCACGTGATTGACAGATGTACAGATGGATTTTGGGAATCCACGGTAGTTGAGTGGTGCTGGAATTGCGTCTTGTTTGTTTATCGTATATTCATGACAGATGCGGTCTAATTCTCCAGTTGTCACACCAGGCCGAATGTACTCTTCAATCATCTCAAGTTGCTCCGCGGCGAGTGCACCGACAGTCCGCATTTTCTCGATATCTTCAGCACTTTTTATTTCAATTGTCATGGATTCCTGGTCTGGNGTTGGGTTTTTCACGAGGTGCGNAACTATACCAGATTGATTGGCTGGCTGGTCTCGAAACAAGCTACATTTTGTGAGGGCTGGTAAGGCTGTCAGACGTGCAGCAAACCAAGGTTGCTGTTTTCCCGAAACCATGTTGACCAGTCTCTCCCTTCGATGTAGTGAAAATAAAGAGATGCTGGATATTCTAGTGCTACATATGGTATAAAGCGCGCCCGTCCGGGGGAACCGGGCAGGAATATTTAGATAGTAAAAAAATACTCACATGTATCGACACACCATTCGGGTGTCCTGTACCAGTCCTTTAACAGGGAAATGGCACATATAGGGATTGGCTGGTGGGATATGTGGAGGCTTAACCCAAAACAATTCGGAGAAGATATGTCTAGCGTATCCATGCGGGATCTGCTTGAGGCGGGCGCGCACTTTGGTCATCAGACCAGATACTGGAATCCAAAAATGAACGACTATATTTTTGGGGCCAGAAACAACATCCATATCATCAATCTTGAACAAACTTTACCTGCTCTGGATAGTGCCTTGAGCCATGTTCGGGACATTGCCTCGAAACGAAATAAAATCATGTTTGTGGGCACAAAGCGAAGTGCAGGTAAGGTAGTGAAAGAACATGCTCAGCGTTGCGGTATGCCCTACGTAGACAAGCGCTGGCTCGGCGGGATGCTGACGAACTACAAGACCATTCGTCAATCGATCCGTCGCCTGCGAGATCTGGAAGGTCAGGTGAGTGATGGGACGTTTGAAAAACTCACCAAGAAAGAAGCCCTGTCACGTCAACGCGACCTCGATAAGCTAGAAAAGAGCCTGGGTGGAATCAAGGACATGGGCGGTCTGCCAGACATCTTGTTCGTCGTTGACGTTGATCATGAACGTATTGCCATTACAGAGGCCAACAAGCTGGGAATTCCGGTGGTCGGCATTGTGGATACCAACAGTAATCCTGAAGGTGTCGACTTTGTGATACCGGGAAACGATGATGCTATTCGGTCAATTCGTCTGTTCGTGGAAGCGATAGCGGATGCAGTCATTGAAGGCAAGGATGAGTTTCAGGGTCAGGGGCGAGATGAATTTGTCGAGGTCGTTGATGATGAAACTGAATCTGTGCCAGCCAGCACAGAATTACCTCCAGACGCGGCAGCTGCCGAAACTCCTGCAGCCGAAGCAGGGTCAGACAGTACTACGGCCACTGACACTGCGGCAGTCGATACTGCGGCAGTCGATACTGCGGCAGTCGATACTGCGGCGGTCGATACTGCGGCGGTCGATACTGCGGCGGTCGATACTGCGGCAGTCGATACTGCGGCAGCTGATAGTGCGGCGGTCGATACTGCGGCAGTCGATACTGCGGCAGTCGATACTGCGGCAGCTGATAGTGCGGCAGTCG
>PBRC01000054.1 GCA_002725285.1 Gammaproteobacteria bacterium
AGCCTTCAGCTGCTCTTGGTAATGAGCCTTCAGCTGCTCTTGGTAATGAGCCTTCAGCTGCTCTTGGTAATGAGCCTTCAGCTGCTGATAAAGAGCCTTCAGCCCATATTGCGGCAACCGATGATATCAACGTCATTCTTGTCGCGGATACCGATTTGCTGTCCGATCACATGTGGGTTCAGGTTCAGAACTTCTTCGGCCAGAGAATCGCCAGTCCATGGGCAAATAACGGAGACTTCGTCACTAACACGGTTGATAACCTGGTGGGCAGTGCGGCGTTAATCAGTGTACGCAGCAGAGGGAGGTTTTCAAGACCATTCAATGTGGTGCAGGATCTGAGGCGAGAAGCTGAAACCCGGTACCTTGAGAGCGCCAATGATCTACAAGCTCAGCTGTCGGAAACAGAGCAACAGTTATCGGCGCTTGAAACGTCAAGAAGTGAGCAGGGTTTACTCAGTCTGTCACCTGAACAAGAAACCGCTCTGGTTGAGTTTCAGCAAGAGAAGTTACGTATCCGCAAGCAGCTTCGAGATGTCCGCCATCAACTGGACAAGGATATAGAAGGCCTTGGTTCAATGCTGAAATTCCTCAATATCGCACTGATCCCGATATTGCTGACATTAATGCTATTGATGCTCAGCTATGCAAAGACGGTTAAGAGGTCATCAAATGAACCGTAGCTGGATACAGGGACTTGGCGTCGCAATCGCCGTGATGTTGGCCATTGTTGTAATTGACAGTGTTCCCAGGCGGTCATCCGATGGACAGATGGAACAGTACATGCTGCCCGGGTTGCATACGGAATTAGGTAAGGTCGAGAAGATCGTGCTTGTCGGACGAGAGACGACAAGCACGCTGCAGCTAAACGACGGTAAATGGACCGTAGCAGAAAGATACCAACTTGAGGCGAAGTTCGAAAAACTGGCCAGCCTGCTTAAAACACTGGCTGATTCAAAACTTAAGGAACGTAAAACAAGGAAACCAGAGAACTTCGATGTTCTCGGTGTCAATGCAGAAGAAGCAACAGAAATAAAGGTGGTCACGCCAGACGGGCGTTACTCGGTACTGGCAGGAAATTCGGATCAAAAACGCAAGGGTCAGTACGTGAGGTTGTTCGAAGGCGAAGCAGTTGCCAATCAGGTCTGGTTGACAGATCAGGTCGTGGATATTTCATCAAGTCCGGCAGATTGGCTCGAGGACGAGATCATTGATGTTGAAGCCGATCGCATTCAGGAGATTAGCTATACCCAGGAACAGGAAGTGCTGGGTGTAGTTCGTCAGGATGGACAACTCAAGATTTCTGACTTACCGGCAGATGCAGAACTAAGGTACTCATCGGTAGTTGACACCCTGGGCAGGGCGCTTAGTAATGTCCGAATGCAGGATGTACTGCCAGCGGCAGAAATCGACTTTAGCGGCGCAGGTTATGCCCGATTCAGATTGGAAGATGATCTGGAAATAAAGATTCAGCTTGTCGAGCGAGCAGGGAAATACTGGATTCAGCTTCTTGATCATGCAAAGTCAGAGTGGGCTTATGAGGTCAACAGGATTGCTTATGAGAATCTCACCAAACGGCTTGGTGACCTGTTAAAGCAGGAATCGGAGGAGTAATCAGTGGCATACAAATTCATCGAACTCGAACAGGAAGGGCATGTTGCGCACGTGATCCTGAATCGACCTGAGAAAATGAACGCGCTTAACAGCGGCATCATGGAAGAGGTTGAGACAGTATCGCGGTCGTTTCTGAATGACGAACAGACCAGAGTGGTGATTTTTTCCGGCACGGGTAAACACTTCAGTTCTGGTGCTGATTTAACTCAAGGAGCCAGTGCTGAACGTTCAATGTTAATGAAGCGTCGTGATGCGGGCCTTGGCGCACGGATGATAAGAGCGATTCTCGAGATCAATCAGGTGACGATTTCAGCAATCCAGGGTGCAGCATTAGGCGGTGGTGCCTGCATTCCTACCGCCTGTGATTTTAGAATCGGCAGTGAGGATTGTTTTGTGGGTTATCCGGAGGTAAATCTGGGTATGAACCTGATGTGGCATTCCTTACCCCTGTGTGTACGTTTGATTGGTCCTGCCCGAGCTAAACGCATGATCATGTTGGGTAGCCGGGAGAATGCCGAAACACTGCAGAATTGGGGATTCCTGGACCAGGTCGTGCCGAGAGAACAGCTGAAGGCAGCAGCTATCGAGATGGCAGCAGAGTATGTTGCTCAACCCCCCATTGCAGTTCAAATGATCAAGCAGAGCATCAACGCGGTCAGCGCTGCGATGGACGATGCTATCATGCACATGGATACTGATCAGAATATACTGACTAATATGACCGAAGATCGAGCTGAAGGAATCAGGGCGTATTTTGAGAAACGCGAACCGAAGTTTAAAGGGGATTAGGACTCGATTAGCGCAACGACCTGATCTTCAACGACACTGTCTTCCTCTTTTACCATCAGCTCCTTGATGGTACCGGCACAGGGTGCTTCTATCGGGATCTCCATCTTCATGGATTCAAGTATCATGATGACGTCTTCGACTTCTACCTTATCGCCAACTTTAACTTCTATTTTCCAGACAGTGCCTGTTATTTCTGATTCAACTTCTTGTGTTGCCATAGTGATGTCTTACTCTATGATTGATTGGTATGCGGTAACTCTGAGTTCTCGCCTGATTGGATAGGATGATGAAGGTAACAGCTGAGTCAGCAATATCACCAACAGTTCTTCTGATGGGTCAATCCAAAAATAGGTGGAGGCTGCACCGCCCCATGCAAATTCTCCTGGCGTGCCGAGAATTTGTGCAGTTGCAGGATTGATCATGACCGAAAATCCCAACCCAAATCCGATGCCATCATAGGGTGTCTCACTGAATACGGGTTGACCCATACTGGTCAGGTCACCATTGTTCGGAAGATGGTTGCTGGTCATCAATTCGACGGTCTTGCGGCCAAGAATCTGAACGCCATCCAACTCGCCTTTGTTTAACAACATTTGACCGAATCTGTGATAGTCATGGATGGTTGATACCAATCCTCCGCCACCGGAATACAGTTTGTGTTTTTTCAGGTAGATACTGGTTTCAGGAGAATCTACTAAACGCATACCATCGTCATCGGTATGTTCATAGTTCGCTGCAAGTCTATGAACCTTGTCCGCCGGGACGTGAAAGTCAGTGTCGTGCATCCCTAGTGGATCGAGGATTTGCTCGCGAAGAAACTCGTTAAATGGTGTGTCAGAGATTTTCTGTACAAGATAGCCACATACGTCAGTGGCGACGCTGTAACTCCAGCGAGATCCGGGCGTGAATAGCAACGGGATGTCGGTCAGTTTTTCAATCATCTGTTCGAGATCATCTGATTCCTCAACCGCCTGATCGCGATACATCTCGTCGACAGCGGTCGTACGCATGAAGCCATAAGTCAAGCCAGAAGTGTGAGTGAGCAGATCGCGAATCGTCATTTCCCGTTCGGTCGCGACGTTGCCGTTTTCCCCATAGACTTCCAGGTGCTTGAATTTTGGAATATAACGGGAGACTGGATCGTCCAGCTGAAAATTGCCATCTTCGTACAGCATCATCAGCGTGGTACTGGTTATCGGCTTGGTCATGGAGTAGATACGAAAAATCGTGTCTTCTGCCATATCCTTGTCTGCTTCAACATCCATCTTGCCTTGAGTCTGCAGATGCGCGATCTTTCCTCTTCGCGCGACCAGCGTAATGGTCCCGGCTAGCTTCCCCTCATCGATATATCGTTTTGTGAGATGATCGATTTTGTAGAGTCGAGCGCCGGATATGCCGACGTCTTCTGGGGTTACTTTCATAACGGCATTCTTCAGTCGTTTCGCCGGGTCAAGGTGTCTAGTCGAACATGATGACGTGGCGTGCTTCCTGCCCGGTTTTCAAAGCATCAAGCGCATCGTTGATCTGATCTAGTTTGATATGTTTCGAGATCATCTGATCGAGATGCAATTTGCCGTTCAGATAGAAGTCCACGAACTGTGGCATATCCACTCGAAATCGATTTGAACCCATGTTCGATCCTTGAATTTTCTTTTCTGCGAGGAAATCCACACCGTGTAGTTCAACCATTGTCCCAACAGGAATCATGCCAATGACAGTTGCAACACCGCCTGCTCCCAGCATTTGAAATGCCTGCTCGGTCGTGGCCTTAAGACCGATTGCTTCGAAGGTGTAGTCGCAACCCCCCTGGGTCATCTCAACGACTTCCCCCACGGCGTTTCCTGAACCCGCGTTTACCGTATGAGTTGCACCGACAGACTTGGCGATCTCAAGTTTCGCGTCAACCATGTCAACGGCAATGATTTGTCCTGCACCCGCAATAGCGGCACCATTGACCGCAGCCAGGCCTACACCACCACACCCAATGACAGCAACCTTCGATCCAGGCTCGACTTTCGCGGTATGAAACACGGCACCGACGCCAGTTGTCGTTGAGCAGCCAATGAGAGCGGCTCGATCCATGGGCATATCTTCCCTCACCTTAACGAGGGCATGCTCGTGAATAAGCATTAATTCAGCAAAGGAAGATAGATTCAGGAATTGATGAATGGGTTGCCCATCCTGCAAAATCCTTGATTCCTCATCAGGCTTGCGAGAAACGTCTGGAGAACTGCAAAGGGCCAGTCGTCCTGTCAGACATTTATCACAATGACCGCAGAAAGCTGAAAGACAGGTAATGACGTGATCACCCTTCTTTACGTATGTCACTGACGAGCCCACTTCCTCAACAATACCGGCACTTTCATGACCTAGTATGGTCGGCAGCATGTAGGGGTAGGAACCATCCATAAAATGCAGATCACTGTGGCAGACTCCCGCTGCAATCGGCCTGACGAGAACTTCTCTTGGGCCGGGCTTGGAGACCTGACATTCTTCGATTTCAAGCGGTTTATTCGCCTCTCTTAAGACGGCTGCTTTCATGATCTTGCTTCCTTAAACATAAATTAGATGATCGTAAAGCTACCATGATTGCAAAGCGAAAAGCTATGCACCGGGTCATGACATTGTCACTTGAGCTGTGTGGCTGAGAGCAAAGAAGTTTTGAAGTAAACTGGAATGATGCAGAACGACGTGTACATAGCGCTTGGATCAAACCTGGGAGATCGGCGAGACAATCTGAATCAGGCCATTGAGAAGATGACCGATCTGCTGCATTGCAGGCTGGATCGTTCCTCTTTTTGGCAGTCTCAGCCTGACGGAATGGCAGATGATGCAGGTCTGTTTATGAACGCAGTTGTCAGGGCAACGACCGACATGTCAGTTCGAAACTTGTTCGGTCGACTCCAAAAGATTGAAGAACAGATGGGAAGACCCAGAATTCACCAGAAGAACATCTCCCGAATCATTGATCTGGATATCATCCTGTTTGGCACAGATCAGGTGAAAGAACCCGGACTGGTCGTACCACATCCACGGTTTCATGAAAGACTGTTTGTTTTATTGCCGTTGTCTGAACTGGCAGCGGATCTTAATTTGCCAGGATGTTCTCTTTCGGTTGATGATCTAATTGCTGCTGCCCCAGCCATAGATATCAGTCGGCTGTCATAGCTTCTAGTTCAGCCTCTTTCTTGGCTGCAGCGGGTGGATTGATGGTTTGCTTGACCAGTTCCGCAACGGCGCTGCTCAGATCCGCGACATTCTAAGGCAGGACACTTACCATTCTCAGGGCCTGTGGGTAGCTTTCGCGGGCCAGTATTCATCCTTCAATCTGGATTTATAGAGTTTACCGGTAGGGTGTCTGGGTAATTGTTCGATGAAATCCACGCTCCTGGGACACTTAACGTGTGAGATGCGATTACGACAATATTGTATCAACTCGGTTGCCAGTTCTTCACTGGCGTGTTCCGGTGCTAGGAGCTGCACAACTGCCTTAACTTCCTCACCGAATTCACTGTTGGGTACGCCAATGACTGCTACATCTGCGACTGCTTCATGGGTAATGAGAAGGTTTTCAATTTCCTGCGGATAGATGTTCACTCCACCGGAGATAATCATGAATGATTTGCGATCTTTCAGATAAAGGTATCCGTCATGATCGACGTAACCCATATCACCCAGAGTTGACAAGCCGTGTGCCGTTTTTACTTCAGCCGTCTTCTCGGGATCCTTGTAGTAGCTGAAATCTGAACCATTGGCGAAATAAACGGTACCCTGCTCACCGATTGACAGCTCATTGCCGTCATCGCCAAGGATGTGTAATTCGCCATGAATAGCCCTGCCAACGCTACCCTTGTGGCTTAACCACTCTTCACTAGTTATGGCTGTTGATCCATTCGCCTCCGTACCGGAATAGTACTCGTACAGTTTTGGACCAAACCAATCAATCATTCTTTGTTTGATTTCAATCGGGCAGGGAGCCGCAGCATGGATGACATATTCAAGGCTGGAAACGTCATGTTGATCTTTTATTTTCTCAGGAAGTTTCAGGAGTCGGACGAACATAGTTGGCACCCACTGACTGTGAGTGACCTTAAATTGTTCAATAAGCCTGAGCGAATATGCCGCATCGAACTTCTGCATAATTGTCGATGAACCACCCAGGCGTGTAACCATCATGTTGTAGCGCAAAGGGGCTGAGTGATACAGAGGAGCGGTAGATAGGTAGCGTGTTCTGTCGCTTATGTCATGCAGTCTGACTCTGGTCTTAAATAGTGTTGAAACGGTTCCAAGAGCCGATTGCTGTAGCGGAAAGCGAACCCCCTTTGGGACACCGGTTGTGCCTGACGAGTAAATCATCTCCGCACCTTCACACTCATCAGGGATTGATGTTCCGGGAAACTGATCAATTGCCTGTTGCCAGTTCTGGATCTGGTATGGGACCTCATCATGCGAATCATCCACCAGATAGATCTTGAGACAGGAGAGTTCTGCAAGATTCAACCGTTCGAGATACTGGTGCGCGGTAATCAGCATCTTTGCGTCAGAGTTCTTGAGGATGTATTCGATCTCAGCCGACTGAAAGAAGGTACTGATTGGGGTGTAGTACAACCCTGAGCGTTGAGCAGCCCAGGTTATCTGCAGATATGAAACATGATTGTGTAACAGAATGGCGATGCCATCGCCGGGTTTGAGGGACTCATGCCGGAACAGATGAGCGGTCTGGTTGGATACCTTGTTCAGTTGTTTGTAGGTGACCGTCTCACCTGATTCAGCCATACAGTAAGCAATCTTGTCACCTTGATGTGCGGCGTGAATTCCTGGATGCAAATGGAGCTCTAGTCAGGTTTTTTCGGCGTGAAGGCAGGGGTTGGAAATGGTGAAACATTGGTACCCTTGGCTTCAGAAATTTTTCCGACACCTTCCTTGGCAACTTCGTCGATTCGAACAATTGAGTGCATTGGAATATAACTTCGGCTTACGCCTTCAAATTCAGACTTGAGTTTTTCTTCTGAAGGATCCACCAGCATTTGAGATCGTTCGCCAAAAACGAGTTCATCGATCTCCACAAAGCCATAGAGATCGCTCGAGTAGATCTGATGGGCATAAATCTCAAAGATCTGACCTTGATTGTAGAAAATGACCTTATAGATTGGCGTACTCGACATAAATTCTGACTCGCAAGTGATGATTATAGTGTTCGGTTTATACCTAACAATGTCAACAGATTGCTAATATGGTTGTTTCTGGCTGAATTTCAAGGGGTATTCGGCTACCCCTTCATGGACTCGGTGACTATAATGGCGACCCTTTTTTTAACTCCTGTCTGCGCGTCCAGAGATGAATAGCACTTACTTAAACTCAATTGAATTGTTGACGAACCCTGATAGCTGGGTTGATTCTCTGGCAAAATGCCTTAAGCCACAAGCATTCTGCCCGGAGACTGAAAAGCAGGATTCACACGCAGCAGGATTTTGACTGAGATGCAGGTGCAGAAAGTATTCATAAAAACACATGGTTGCCAGATGAATGAATATGATTCATCTAGAATCATGGATTTATTGAAAGAAACTCAAGAGTTTGAGGAAACCACCCAGGAAGAAAAGGCAGATCTGCTGCTCCTGAACACCTGTTCCATCAGGGACAAGGCTCAGCAAAAAGTCTTTCATCAGCTGGGAAGGTGGCGGCAACTGAAGGAAAACAGACCTGACATCAAGATCGGCGTTGGAGGTTGCGTGGCCAGCCAGGAAGGTAATGAAATCAGTCGGCGCGCCCCTTTTGTTGACGTAATCTTCGGGCCTCAAACCCTGCATCGATTACCTGAATTGATAGCGGATGCCGATCAGTCGAAATCGGCGATCATCGATATCAGTTTTCCGGAGATTGAGAAGTTTGATCAGTTACCCGAACCTTCTGTCAGTGGACCCAGCGCATTTGTCTCGATCATAGAAGGGTGCAGCAAATACTGTTCATTCTGTGTTGTACCCTATACGAGAGGGAAGGAAGTCAGCAGGCCGATGCAGGATGTACTGCGTGAGATTCTGGGCCTTGCAGAGAAGGGTGTACGTGAGGTAAATCTTCTTGGCCAAAATGTGAATGCGTATCGGGGTGATGCAGGTGACAATTCGACGGTTGACCTTGCCTACCTTATAAGCATCATCGCAGATATTGATGGTATTGAACGCATTCGCTACACAACATCGCATCCTCTTGAATTTACTGACAGTTTGATCGATATCTATGCAGAAGTGCCCCAGTTGGTCAGTCATTTGCATCTGCCGGTGCAGAGTGGGTCTGATCGTATCCTCGCGAAAATGAAACGCGGTCATACGGTCCTGGAATACAAATCGAAGATTCGACGATTGCAAAGAATCAGACCTGATATCAGTATGTCCTCAGACTTTATTGTTGGTTTTCCTGGAGAATCCGATGATGATTTTGAGGCGACAATGAATCTCATCTCAGAGCTTGGGTTTGATCACTCGTTCAGTTTCATATTCAGCGCGAGGCCGGGAACACCTGCTTCTGAATTGCCGGATTCAACGCCGCTGGAGGTCAAAAAGGAAAGGCTGAGACTGTTGCAGGCGAGGATAAACAACCAGACCATGCAAATCAGTCGGGGAATGGTTGGCAGTTCACAGAATATACTGGTAACCGGTTGCTCCAAAAAGGATGTAGGGCAGTGGCAGGGGAGAACCGAAAACAACAGAGTGGTCAATTTTAGTGCGGATGGTTCAAATCTAACCGGTCACTTCGTGGATACAGAAATAACCGAAGCGCTACCAAACTCCTTGCGTGGGCGCGTAGTTGCAGGTTTCTAGAATATTCGCAAAAACACAAATGTTCGCTTTTAAGTCCACATATGTGGGTATATCCTTACTCATTAAGTCCACTCCGGATAATTCATTGTCACAACCTGTTTTTGTAGGAAGAATTGGAAGCTCATAATCAACCTTACCAGTTAGTACTGGAGCCAGACGATAGTAATCAACTTGCGGTGTTGTGTGGGCCTTTCGATGCTCACCTGCGTCAAATTGAAAAACGACTTGGAATCACAATTAAGAATCGTGGCAATGATTTTGAACTCATTGGTGAACAGAATGTGGTGCATGCTGCGGACAAAATTCTGAATCATCTTTATCGAGAAGTTAAGAATGGAACCGATCTGACAGCAAGCACCGTACATTTGTTTTTGCAGGAATCGGGTATCGATTCTCTAGTCAGACAGGATCCTGAAGACCTGGATGATCTGATTGTCACAAGGAAGAAAACGGTTAAGCCCAGGGGAAGAAATCAGATCGGGTATGTACGGGCCATTCGAGCCAACGATATTAACTTTGGAATCGGCCCGGCAGGAACAGGCAAGACTTACCTCGCGGTAGCAAGTGCTGTGGAAGCGTTGGAACGAGAAAAAATACGGCGGATCCTGCTGGTAAGACCTGCTGTAGAGGCAGGGGAGAAGCTCGGATTTCTGCCTGGCGATCTGAGCCAAAAAATCGACCCATACCTGAGGCCACTGTACGACGCGTTATATGAGATGCTTGGTTTTGAACAGGTAGAGAGGCTCATAGAAAGAAACGTAATTGAGGTCGCACCACTCGCTTATATGCGGGGACGGACCCTGAACGATGCTTATATCATTCTGGATGAGAGCCAAAACACGACGATAGAGCAGATGAAGATGTTTTTAACTCGTGTAGGATTTGGCTCCACTGTAGTTGTAACCGGAGACATTACGCAGATCGATCTTCCTCACAAAATGAAGTCCGGGTTGCGTCATGTTCTGGACGTTCTGCATGATGTTAAAGGAATATCGTTTACACGCTTTAATCCCAAAGATGTGGTTCGACATCCCCTGGTTCAGAGAATCGTTGAAGCATATGAGAAACATGAATCTGAGTCCGGTGAAGGGAATCAAGGTTAGACATTACGTTGAAGTACTTTCAGATTGCGAGTCAGACATGGTGAACCTGCCTGATGCTGGCCAAATCGCTGATTGGGTGAACGATGCGTTGGTTGAGACCGGTGGAGAGGTGTCCGAGGTTTCTGTCAAGCTGGTTTCTGCCAGGGAAATGGCCGATTTGAATAAGGAGTATCGCCAGCGGTCAGATGCAACTAATGTGTTGTCGTTCCCAATGAATGTAGAATCTGAGACCGGTCATCCTCTTTTGGGCGATATTGCTGTTTGCCCTGCAGTAGTTATCGCAGAAGCCAAAGAACAGGATAAGTCACTGGAAGCTCATTTCGCACATATGCTGGTTCATGGCGTGCTGCATCTGCAAGGTCATAATCACAAGGGTGATGAAGAAGCGGAAAAAATGGAACAGATTGAAGTTGCGATTTTGCGTACAATGGGTTTCCCTAATCCCTATATGACTCCCGCAAAAAGGCACAAGAAATGAGTGATGAAGACTCAGGCAGTGACCAGAGAAGCTGGTTAGAGAGATTCTCGCTGGCGATTACGGGAGAACCGAGTTCGCGCAGTGATCTGATTGAGCTACTCAGGTCTGCAGAACAACGAGATCTGCTTGATGCGGAGGCACTAAGCATAATCGAGGGAGCATTAAGCGTGTCTGATATGCAGGCACGAGAAATTATGATCCCAAAATCACAGATGATCGTTGTCAGACTGGATATGTCTCCAAAAGAATTCTTACCACTGGTGATTGAATCTGGACATTCACGATTTCCGGTGTTGGGTGAAAAACCTGACGATATTGTTGGAATACTACTGGCTAAAGATCTCTTATCTCTCGCCAACCAGGAAAGGAAGTCTAAATTCAGTATGCGGGATTTGTTACGACCCTGCACAGCGATCCCTGAGAGCAAACGCCTTAATGTTCTCCTCGAAGAGTTCCGGGCAACACGCAACCATATGGCTGTAGTCTTCGATGAATACGGCATAGTTTCTGGTATCGTCACCATTGAAGATGTGTTAGAACAAATCGTCGGTGACATAGAGGACGAATTTGACTTTGGTGATGAGGAATTCATCATGAAACTTGCTGATGATGACTACACCGTAAAAGCACTCACGCCGATCGATGAGTTTAACGAAGCGTTTGGAAGTGACTTTTCAGATAAGGAATTTGATACGATTGGCGGCGTGGTGACTCACCACTTCGGATACATTCCAAAGAGAGATGAAAGCGTGGATGTCGAGGGTTTCAAGTTTAAGGTACTTAACTCCGATAAACGAAGCATCCGACTTCTCCAGCTAACACCTCCAGCTGAATAAAACTTGCAGAATGCACTTGCCAAAAAGCTGAAGCAAAATCCTCTGGCAGCTGACTTTCTGGCCTTGCTGGCCGGATGCTGTTATCCCCTTGCGCTGGCTCCCTTTGATCTCTGGATAGCAGGCATCATTTCAGTTGTTTTACTGCTGGTCGCCATTGACGAGAGCAGCATCAGAAGGGGCGCGATTAGATTCTACCTTTTTGGTATTGGTTGTTACGGAGTAGGTGCGTCCTGGATCTATGTGTCCATCCACGAACATGGTCAGGCGTCGGTATTGCTGGCAGGAATGCTGGTCTCGTTGTTTGTCCTGGGCGTAGCGCTGCCAATGTTGTTGCAGGGATATGTGTATCAGCGTTTCTTCAGGCAAGGTCAGGTTGGTCTGCTACTCGGTTTTACTGCGCTTTGGACTCTCAAAGAATGGTTTTATACCTGGTTCCTGACCGGATTTCCGTGGCTGTTTGCCGGTTATGCTCATCTGGATACGCCGCTTGCCGGATATGCACAGTTTCTTGGCGTTCTCGGCGTCGGTTTTTGCGTGTTGCTGAGTGCGGTCCTGGTATATGTAGGATTTACGGTCAAGACATTTAGAATCTTTTCATTATTGATCCTCAGCCTGGTCTGGCTGGTTGGATTTGCCCTGTCAAAGGTGGAATTTGTATCAGTTGTGGGTGATCCGGTTCCTGTGAGTGTTGTGCAAGGTAATATTGATCAGAGGGTAAAGTGGCAGCGAAACATGGTCACCCCGATTGTGCGGACCTACGTTGGACTCAGTCGAGAAGAATGGGGCAGGAACATTATCGTCTGGCCAGAGGCTGCCATCACCGTTTTTCGAGAGAGTGCATCGGAATTGCTTGACGATCTTTCGAAAACTACCAGAGAGCAAGGGTCGACACTTATACTGGGACTGCCTGATCGCAACGTGGATGGTGAATTCCTCAACGCAGCCATTGCGATCGGGAATGGTAATGGTGAGTACTTCAAGCGTCGCCTGGTGCCATTTGGAGAATATGTGCCTCTTGAGAGTCTGCTGCGAGGCATCATTCATTTCTTTGATCTGCCAATGTCTCACAATCAGACAGGAGCCTGGGAGCAGCCTTTGCTGAAAGCCGGGGACCTGAAGGTAGCGATCTCAATTTGTTATGAGGTTGCTTATCCAGATCTGGTTCGGAGTAATCAAGAATCACCGGACCTGCTTGTTACGATAAGTAATGACAGTTGGTTTGGTGAGTCCATCGGACCGCTGCAGCATATGCAGATGGCAAGAATGAGGGCGCTGGAGAATAGCCGATATATGATCCGAAGTACCAATAATGGGGTAACGGCGGTTATCGATCATCATGGTAAGGTTGCTGCTCGTCTGCCGCAGTTCGAATCCGGTGTGTTAAGAGCCGATGTAAGAAAACTCTCGGGCACAACGCCGTTCAATCGCGTTGGCCAGGGTCCCATCCTCGTATTGATTGTCTCACTGTTGCTGGGGCAGTTGATTTGGCGACATCAAGAAATTCGTTGAGGTGAAGCTCTCGTTCAAGAATCATATCCTTGAGGTGTTTGATAGACTGCTTTTCGGCCGGATTGTTTTCAATCTGTTCCTTTGGCGTTGCGATCTGATCCAGCAATTCTTCCTAGTGATGCTGAACCAGTTATGTATTCATTTTCGTAAATTCTCGGTTATTTTTAGACATGGACTACAGTTCACTTGTCGATTCTTAAAATCCAGCTGTGAATTGACAATTTGCCTAATTGATATCGCCAGGCAGACATATTCAAATAATTTATCTGACTAGTAATTGGATGTTACCAGACAGGGTGATCAGGTAAAATCCGGGTTCGATTTTATGACCAACATGATGATGACAGAGCAGAAACACGACTCTCCTTCATATAATCCGCTTGTTGCGGAAAAAAAGGTGCAGCAGTATTGGCGAGAAAACCGTACCTTTGAAGCCACGGAGAACTCAACGAAGCCAAAATTCTACTGTCTTGCGATGTTCCCGTACCCGAGCGGGCAACTGCATATGGGTCATGTTCGCACTTACACGCTTGGAGATGTTATCGGGCGATTTCAACGGTTACAGGGGAAGAATGTACTGCACCCGATGGGATGGGATGCTTTCGGCCTACCAGCAGAGAACGCCGCGATAAAAAGGAATATCCCACCAGCGGAATGGACCTTGTCGAACATCGAGTACATGAAGGGCCAGATGAATAATCTTGGATTTTCCTACGACTGGTCACGAGAATTCGCCACCTGCGATCCCGAATACTATCGATGGGAACAATGGTTCTTTACCCGAATGTTCAAGAAGGGACTGGTGTACAAGAAGGCAGCATGGGTTAACTGGGACCCGGTAGATCAGACGGTCCTGGCCAACGAACAAGTGATCGATGGCAAAGGCTGGCGATCTGAAGCAGCAGTGGAAAGGAGAGAATTGGTACAATGGTTCGTCAAGATAACGGACTACGCCGAAGAGCTTTTAACTTATCTCGATAAATTGGATGGCTGGCCCGAGAAGATAAAGGCCATGCAGAGAAACTGGATAGGTCGTTCTGAGGGAGTGGAAATGACTTTTCCATTTCAGGAAGAAGGAATCACTGTTTATACAACTCGCCCGGATACACTGATGGGAGCGACTTATCTGGCCGTTGCACCCCAACACTCAATCGCAAAAGCGGCAGCGGAGCATAACGTTGAGTTAGCTCAATTCCTCACGGAATGTAATAGGATCAAAGTTGCTGAAGCGGATATGGCAAAGATGGAAAAACTCGGGATGGATACGGGATTTACGGCCGAACATCCTCTCTCGGGTAAACAGGTTCCAATCTGGGTTGCCAATTTTGTGCTGATGGAATATGGCTCTGGCGCGGTTATGTCGGTACCAGCTCATGATCAGCGGGACTGGGAATTCGCTAAAAAATACGATCTGGACATTATGCAGGTGATTGAACCTTCGGCCGATAGTGATGAGTTCTGCGATATCGAGTCTGAGGCTTATGTCTCTAAAAATGGCGTGCTGATAAATTCAGGAGAATTTGACGGCAGCGATTTTAAGACTGGATTTGATGGTATCGCAGCCGCATTGGCAGACAGAGGATTGGGTGAGAAACAGACGAATTATCGACTGCGCGACTGGGGAGTCTCCAGACAGCGATATTGGGGCTGCCCCATCCCGGTCGTTAATTGTGAAAAGTGTGGTGCCGTGGCTGTTCCGGATGCGGACTTGCCTGTGTTGTTACCATCGGATGTTAAATTTGACGGGGTTGGCTCGCCACTCAAGAAAATGCCCGAATGGTTTGAGACAAGTTGTCCTGAGTGCGGTGGAGATGCAGTCAGAGAAACGGATACGTTTGACACGTTTATGGAATCGTCCTGGTATTACGCCCGGTTCGCGTCGAGTAACCATAGTGAATCCATGCTTGATGAAAGGGCCAAATACTGGACGGCAGTGGATCATTATGTGGGGGGCGAAGAACACGCGATTCTACACTTGTTGTACGCTCGATTCTTCCACAAGATCATGCGTGACGAAGGCATGATCGAGTCTGATGAGCCTTTTAGCAAACTGCTGGCGCTTGGGATGGTATTGCAAGACGGAGTGAAGATGTCCAAGTCGGCCGGGGATGCCGGAGACCCGCAACATTTGCTTAACGCCTACGGCGCTGATGCTATTCGTATGGCTATGATGTTTGCAGCACCACCGGAACATTCATTCGAATGGTCAGAACATGGCGTCGAGTCAGCTGCTCGCTGGCTTCGCACAAAATTGTGGAACAGTGTGGAGAACCATCTTCGGCAGGGTGATGTCCCTGAATTGGATACTACTGTCTTGACGCCGCAACAAAAGGAGATACGTCGATACGTGCACGAGACCATCGCCAAGACGGGAGATGACTATGCGCGACGACTGACGTTCAATACGGTAGTTTCTGCCGTGATGTCTTTGATGAATCATGTCAATAAATTTGAAGATGACTCGCCCCAGGGAACAGCAGTTGTTCGTGAAGCGCTGAATGCTGTCGTGATCATCATGTCCCCGATAACGCCACACATCTGTCATCAGTTGTGGGAGAAGTTAAACGGCTCAAAACTCGAAGATGTCTCCTGGGTGCAGTTAGATGAATCAGCACTGGAGAAGTCTGCCGTTGAAATGGTCGTTCAGGTTAACGGGAAACTGCGGGGCAAGTTTGAAATCTCACCCGAAGCGTCGAAAGATGAAATTGAGGCTTGTGCCAGGAATATAGGCAATGTTGAGAAGTACATTGAAGGAAAAACAGTGAGAAAGGTAATTGTTGTGCCCGATAAACTGGTCAATTTTGTGGTGTCCTGATGCGTCGATTTCTTGGTCTGCTTCTGTTGTCGGCTCTGGTTGGCTGTGGTTTTCATCTGCGTAGCACGCAGGGGCTTGAGATACTGGCCGGGAATGCACATGTTTCTGCGAGTAATATATACAGTCCTCTTACTCGCGAGCTGGAAAACATGCTGGTCAGTCAGGGAGTGGACCTGGTTCCTGCGTCGTCGGCAGAATATACGATTCGGATATTAACCGAGCGGACACATCGTCGCCCTGTGGCGACTTCCGGTGACATCAGCGTGGCTGAATACGAACTCATGATGACGGTCAGTTTTCAGATTACAGATGCCAGCGGGGCTGTGGTGCTACCTACCACGACCCTGGTGACTGAACGAATCTATAGTTTTGACACTGAAAGCTTCGTTGGCAGCTCGGAAGAGGAAGAAATGCTTAGCGAAGAAATGCGCACAGACATTGCTAATCGACTGTTGCGCCGATTCGCATCCTCACTCATCAGTCAATCCAGTTAGTGTTTCTTGCCTTGTGAAGCTCTATCCAGACAAATTAGCGTCTCACCTCCAAAAATCTGTATCGTCAATTTACATGGTCAGCGGCGATGAACCTCTATTGGTTCAGGAGAGTTGTGACCTGATCAGAGATAACCTGAAGCAGCAGGGCTTCTCTGAGAGAGAGGTATTCCATGTTGAAGCTGGTTTTAATTGGGAGCAGGTGTTGTTTAGTGCGAACAGCATGAGTCTGTTTGCAGAACAGAAATTGCTTGAAATCCGCATGCCGAATGGCAAACCTGGTGACAAGGGAGCCAAAGTGCTGCAGGGTTTCGTCGAAAACCCGCCTGAAGGAACGACAATGTTGCTTGTTTTGCCGAAGTTGGAAGCCGCAACGCAACGGGCAAAATGGTTTAAAGCAATCGAGAGCGCTGGATTGTTTGTACAGGTCTGGCCAATTGATGTCGCACGGTTACCACGATGGATCAGTGACCGATTCAGGAAGGCGGGCCTTACGGCGTCAAGAGAGGCAGTGTTGGCCCTGATTGATCGGGTGGAAGGTAACTTACTTGCCGCGGTCCAGGAAATTGAGCACCTCAGGCTGGTTGCGAGCAATAATCATATAGATCTGGAACAGGTTGTCGATGGGGTTGCGAATAATGCTCGCTATGATGTGTTTGGCCTCATTGATGCCGCAGTAGGTCAGGATCCACAGAGATCAGCGAAAATGGTCCAGGGATTGCGCGCAGAAAGTGGAGATCTGATGTTAATCACGGCCATGCTGGCCCGGGAGTTGAGAAGTCTGGTTGGTATGGCGCGGAAAATCGGACAAGGCCAGAGGATTGATGCGGTATTGCAAAGTAATCGCGTCTGGGCAAAGCGAAAATCCATCGTAGGTCGTTGTCTGAAACAACAGAATGTCAGGGCACTTGAATCCTGCCTGCGTCAGCTGGGGAGGATAGATCGACAGATCAAGGGTCTTGGGCAGGGTGATCCCTGGGATGAGCTTGAAAATCTTGTGCTGCGGTTAGCGGGTCGATCAGTGCACTAAAATCAGTTCACCCTGGTGTTGGCAACTTCACCACGGCTGACTAACGTAAGCGTTACCCCATCAGTATTAATCACCGTGATCGAGCCATTATCGGGTTGAAACAGCAGTACCTGATCATTGTCCTCAGCGGCGCCAACGGCCGCATTTATTGCAACAAAATGTGAAAAGATAGCGGTATCAGTGTCGATATTCAGTAAACAATCAGAAAGGTCACTGTGCCACTTCTGCAGGGCTTGAGATTGTTCAGACCACCTACCCTGCATGATCCGCTGCAACCAGGGACCTCTTTCTTCCAGAGATAAACCAGGAGACGGAATTTCTGCCATGCGGTTCTCGATGGTTAGTGGCAGCCCGGTAGTCTTAACCAGCGGCGCAGCAGTTTCTTGTGCCCGCCGAAGAGGACTTGTAAGCAAGGTTAAGGGCAGCTTATCTTCGAGCCTGCTGCAGGCGGCTTCAGCCTGACTAATGCCGAGATCATCAAGGCCGGGGTCGACATCGTCAGTAAATGATGCAGCCGCTCTGCCATGCCGAATGAGATAGATGGATGTCATAGGGTCAATTATAAAGGTGCGACAGCGTCAGGTCGATTAGGGTGGAATGAGCGGTGATAATGGTATTTTCCGAACAATGTGTTTATCCTTTGCCTCTCATTCCGCTGCATGGACATATTACTCTCTTTTGTAGGCTCTTTTAGGACAGTGGAGGGTGCAATGTGGTGGTTTTTTTTGTAAATTTTTTGGCAGTTTCTAGAAATGGCACAGCATAGTGACGCATTAGAAGGAACCGGAATTCCGGATTCAGAAGTCGACGTTGGCAAAACTTTCAACCTGGACATAGACCTTAAGGTTCCAGCTTTTTCATCTGCATCGGATCATGTTCCACCGATTGATGACAGCTACCTGTTTAATAAAGAGACAACACTGGCGATTCTTGCAGGATTCGCGCATAACCGACGAGTTATGATCCAGGGTTATCATGGTACAGGTAAGTCGACTCACATTGAGCAGGTCGCTGCCCGGCTAAACTGGCCCTGTATTAGAATTAATCTCGATAGTCACATCAGTCGCATGGATTTGATTGGCAAGGACGCCATTGTTCTGCAAGACGGGAAACAGGTGACTGAGTTCAGGGAAGGTTTACTGCCATGGGCCCTGCAGAGAGCGTGTGCGCTTGTTTTCGATGAGTACGATGCGGGTAGACCCGACGTGATGTTTGTCATTCAGCGCGTGCTGGAAGTTGAAGGTAAGTTGACACTACTGGATCAGAGCACTGTTATCAGTCCACATGCCTCGTTCCGTTTGTTTTCAACCACAAATACGATCGGTCTGGGTGATCCCAGTGGCCTTTATCATGGTACCCAGCAGATTAATCAGGGTCAGATGGACCGTTGGAATATTGTTACCATCCTGAACTACCTGCCTCATGAACAGGAAGTCGATATTGTCGGGGCAAAGATCAGTGAGCTTGACAGAAAGCAGATGTCACACATGGTCTCGGTAGCAGAACTCACCAGACAGGGTTTTATGAATGGTGATATATCGATTGTCATGTCACCAAGGACTGTGATCATGTGGGCAGAAAATGCACGCATTTTCGAAGATTTTGGATTTGCCTTCCGACTCACTTTCCTGAACAAATGTGATGAAACCGAGCGCCCGATTGTCGCCGAGTATTATCAGAGGTGTATGGGAGAAGAGTTGCCTGAGTCGAGTTCCAAAGTGGTTCTGGCCTAGCTCCCAATAATCTGCGCCGGAAGACTTAAAAGGGAGGGAGTCGAATGTGTCGCAATTAGACGACCCTACAGAGATATTCAAGCACGCAGTTACCTCAACGATGAGGGCGATATCCGGCAATGAGGAGCTCAATGTCAGCTTCGGTCGTGGCAAACCATACATCCAGGGTAATCGGGCGCGCGTGCCATTGCCGGATGTTGGACTGAGTGAAAAGCAGTTGGCAGCATTGCGTGGTACCTCAGACCGGTTTGCTTTGAATCTGAGATTTCATGACGACATAAAGCACCGAAGACACAGACCAACCACGGGCATTGCCCAGGAAGTGTTTGATTGTGTGGAAGAAGCGAGGGTCGCGTCAATAGGCTCATATTTGATGAAAGGTGTGCAAGACAACCTGACAGAGCAGTTGGAGCAGCGCTGTAAGCTTCAGGATTTTGCAAAGATTGAACATCAATCTCAAGCGCCCCTTGGTGAAGCTGTTGGTTTTTATGTTCGTGAGAAGTTGGGGCTTCCCCTGCCGCCGACGGCAGATCATGTACTCAGTTTTTGGCGAGACCATATTGAAGAGCAGGTTGGCGATCACGCTGATCATCTGGAAGATGCGATGTATGATCAGATCGAGTTTTCAAAATTATCCCGTCGATTGATATCAGATCTTGGATTAGCAGAAGACTGGGGTGAAGAAAACGCTGACGGCGATGCTGACGATACAGATCAACAAGAAGAGGAGATGGAATCAGATTCCGGGGATGAGGCTTCAGAGCAGGATATGTCTGGAGATGCGGATATGGCAGATGCTATTGAAGGTGAGGTTCCGGTAGATGTCGATGCCATGGATATGGCAGACGCAGAAGGTGATCAGGACGAAGCAGGCGGACCACCTGACAGTCTCCTTGATCCATCCTGGATGCGTCCTAAGGAAAGTAACTATAAGTCTTATACAAGCGCGTTCGATGAAATCATATGTGCTGATGAAATGTGTGACCCGGCAGAACTGGAGCGCTTGAGGGGAGTATTGGACAACCACCTGAAGAACTCGCAGGTTGTCATTAACAAGCTAGCCAACAGGCTGCAGAGAAAACTCCTGGCGAAGCAAAACCGCACATGGGAATTTGATCTGGAAGAAGGGCAGCTGGATACGTCAAGACTGCCAAATGTCATTATGGATCCGTTTCATCCACTGGCATTTAAGCAGGAAAAAGATACCAATTTTCGTGACACCGTTGTCTCACTGCTTATCGACAGCTCGGGTTCAATGCGGGGACGATCAATTACCATTGCGGCGATGTGCGCGGACATATTGGGTCGCACCCTGGAACGATGCTCGGTCAAGGTCGAAATCCTTGGTTTCACGACTCGCGCCTGGCGAGGTGGTCAATCCAGAGAATTATGGCTACAACAGGGTAAACCAGCCCAGCCGGGACGGTTAAATGACTTGCGACACATCATCTACAAATCTGCGGACATGCCCTGGAGAAGGTCACGGAGTAATCTCGGATTGATGATGCGTGAAGAGTTGCTGAAGGAAAACATCGATGGTGAAGCATTGCTGTGGGCGCACAACCGAATCGTGGAACGATCGGAAGAGCGTAAGATTCTGATGGTGATTTCTGATGGACTGCCGGTTGATAACAGTACGCTTCTGGTTAACCCGAGTAACTATCTTGAACAGCATCTTAAGTTTGCGATTGATCGAATAGAAAATTATTCTGTTGTCGAGTTGGTAGCGATCGGCATTGGTCATGATGTGACTCATCACTATCGTCGCGCGGTAACAATTACAGATGCCGAGCAGCTGGGAGACGCCATGACTGAGCAGCTGGTTGACTTGTTTGACGAGGAGTCGAATCGCAAGCTGGGCCCGGTTCGAGTTGCAGAAATAGCCTAGAAGTCATAAGCACTGCTCATGCACAGGAACCAGATTCTTGGTTTGTTTGATCAATACAAAATACGATTCCCAGAGGAGTCTGAGGTAATTGGTCGAATAACGAATTTCGTTGAATCCTACCCGAATTGTTTCTCAAGAGAACTGCCTAACGGACATATCACTGGTTCTGCATGGTTGCTGGATGCAACGCTGACTAAGGTACTGCTGACACATCACAAGAAGTTGAATATTTGGATACAACTGGGTGGCCACGCCGATGGCGATTGTGATATTGCTCAGGTCGCACTCAGGGAATCCCAGGAAGAATCCGGCATTGAAGATATAAGTTTCCTGTCGAGTGAGATTTTCGACATTGATATCCATCTGATCCCCGAAAGAAGTGGTGAACCCGCACATTTTCACTACGATTGCCGTTTCCTGCTTCGAGCAAACGAAGGTGCCTATGTTGTCGGTGAAGAATCCCACGACCTGTCGTGGATCGCACTGACTGATTTGCCGAGATTTACGCAGGAAGACTCAATGTTAAGAATGATGAAAAAATCGTTTTCTAGGTCATGAAAACAGGTGACATGCGACAGAGTGTTGCTCACTGACTTCTGTGGCTACCGGTGTTTCACTTCTGCATTGCGATAGCGCTTTTGGGCAACGGTCTGCAAACCGACAGCCAGCCTGTACATTAACAGGCGAGGTAATCTCACCCTTTATCGGGATGTGGGAACGCTTCCGTTCAACTTCCGGGTCCGGCTCCGGATTCGATTCTATCAGGAGTTGGGTATAGGGATGTTGAGGATTGAAAAAGACATCATCGGATGGACCTGTCTCGACTAATGATCCAAGGTACATGACAGACATCCGATCAGAGACATAACGCACCATAGATAAATCGTGAGCAATAAACAACAGAGTCAGGCCCATTGAACGCTTGAGGCTGTTCAGCAGGTTTATCACCTGTGCCTGGACTGATACATCCAGTGCGGATATGGGCTCATCGCAGACAACAAATTTTGGCTGGATGATCATGGCTCTGGCTATACCGATCCGCTGCCTCTGACCGCCAGAAAACTCATGAGGGTACCTGGACATATGATCAGCATTCAAACCGACCTTTACCAGCCAGTCAGCGACCTCGTCTTTCACCTGCTGACGGGTGTGTTGACCATGGATCTGTAGTCCTTCGCCCACAATATCCAGTACAGTCATGCGTGGATTCAGTGATGAATATGGATCCTGAAAAATCATCTGAAGCTCACGGGAATATTTTAAATGATCCTGAGCGGTAAACAGTGCTGGTAGCAATTCTTTATTGTAATATGCCGTTCCGCCAGTTCGGTCATGTAGACCAAGCAGTGTTTTGCCAAACGTGGACTTGCCCGAACCACTCTCACCAACCAACCCCATTATTTCGTTGTCATCGATATCCAGAGAAATGCCATCAACGGCGTGAAGCGTCTGATTACGACCGATATTGAAAAACTTCTGCAGATTCTCCGTTCTAACCAGCATGTTGATTCTCCGTTTGATGTAATTCGTCAACTACCGGTGCGTCGGCGTGCTGCAGCCAACAGCGGGAAAAGTGGTCGGAATCGGTGGCAATGATAAATTCACCAGGTGAGTTCGATTCACATACTTTCATTGCGTGAGGGCAACGAGCGAAATAACCACAGCCATCAGGGGGGGCAAAAAGATCAGGTGGACTGCCGTCAATCGGGGTTAGTTTCTTATCGCGATCTTTTCTGTTGGCTGGCATCGCATCTTTGAGACCAAGTGTGTAGGGGTGCGAAGAATGGTAAAAAATATCATTAACTGAACCCGTCTCAACGACTTCCCCTGCATACATGACAGCGACTCTGTCTGCCATTTTCGCTACCACGGCAAGGTCATGGGTGATCAGGATTATTGACATGTTCTCGGTGCGTTGCAGCTCATTCATCAGTTCCAGTATTTGTGCCTGGATGGTCACATCGAGGGCAGTAGTGGGTTCATCAGCAATCAGGATAGACGGATTACAGGCAAGGCTTTGGGCAATCATCGTCCTTTGCAGCATCCCGCCAGAGAATTCAAACGGGTATTGTCGGGCACGTTTTGCCGCTTCTGGAATGTGAGTCTTCTCCAGCAGTTCCACCGCCTTTAGTGACGCGTTTGCATGGCTCAGATGACGGTGAACCATCAAGGTTTCAGATATTTGATCGCCAATAGTCATGGTCGGATTGAGGGAGGTCATTGGATCCTGGAAGATCATGCCGATTTTAATACCGCGAAACTTGTTGGCTTCTCTGGGAGGTAAACCCAGAATGTTTTCACCATTTAGTCGGGCACTGCCACTGGTGATTTTGCCTGGCGGAATTGGAATCAGTCCCATTACTGCCTGGACGGTGACTGATTTGCCACAGCCGGATTCGCCAACGATCGCCAGAGTTTCTCCTCGAGTGACAGAAAAACTGACACCACGAACGGCTTTGACATTACCACCATAGGTGGCGAATTCGACGCCGAGATCTTCAACTTCGAGGACCCTATCGTTCATGGTTATTCCTTGGACCGCATTCTGGAGTCCAGCGCTTCAGTTAAACCATCACCCAGTAGGTTGAAAGCCAATACGGTGATGCTGATAAACGTGGCGGGGAATATGAGCTCATGTGGATGACTCAACATGGTCTTCACGCCCTCGTTACACATTGATCCCCATGAAGGCGTGGGTGGTGCCACACCCATTCCAATGAATGACAAGAAAGCTTCAGTAAAGATTGCTGCCGGAACTGCGAAGGTAAGTGTTACAAGGATGACACCCATGGTGTTGGGAATGATATGCCGAATGATCAGATAGTGGTTCTTGGCACCCAGCAATCGGGCAGCTTCGATAAATCCTTCTTCACGAATTTGCAGAACCTGCCCGCGTACCAATCTCGCGGTCGCGGGCCAGCCTAACAGAACCAGGGCGAGCAGCATCGGTAAGATGCCGCTTTCACCAGGACCAATACCAAATGCGATCTTAAAAAGGATCATGAACAGCAGGAACGGTAGTGCTACCACAAAGTCTGCAAAGCGCATCAGCATGGCATCAGCTTTGCCGCCAAAGTAACCGGCAAATCCACCGTAGACAATGCCGAACAGGACGTAAAGAAATGGTGCCACTATCCCGATAAAAAGAGATACTCGTGCTCCCTCCATGAGCCTCGCGAGCATATCTCTGCCAAGATAGTCAGTGCCCATTGGATGAAATTCCAGGCTGATTTTGCCGCCCAGATCATTACTGTCTTCGCTGATTAAACCTCTGTTCTTAGCTTTGTCCAGCGTGATGGCCAGTTGTGGTGTGACCTCAAGAGTTGAGTAGGAATCAGACTCATCAAATCCGTCAGTTGGCACAAGTGAATAGAAATACTGGCGCTGCTCCAGGTTGAGACGATCTTCATAGCTGACTTCATTGCCACCCAGTGTTGAACCCAGAGGCAGACCCAGGTCGTTTATACCCTCTGGCATCCGTTGATTGCGGTAAATGTTATAACCACCGGCACCTTCAACCGGACCCCAGACCAGCCTGACTCTTTGAGTCGTTGCAACATCATGAATCCTGATGTTGTCCGGGGCAGGGATGGTGTCCAGATATTCTTCAGGCTCCGCGGGAAAATCGTCAAGAATCACACCAGACCATCGTTGATAAGGACCAATCAGTATTGCCTTTTTAGGCAATGATGGTGACTGTGAGATCTGGTTGAGATCTTGCAATGCGGGATCAATCTGCCAAAGGACAGGTCCCAGCAAGGTGAAGAACGCCAGTCCGATAATGATGTAGAGTGAAATGATGGCGCGGGTGTTTTTCTTTAATCTCAGCCAGGCATCCTGCCAGTAGGAAAGTGACGGCCTGGAAATCTGCTCAACATGACTCTCGGATACGGTCGGTTCGAAATCCCGGGCGCTTGGCAGGTATGTCTCAGAATTCATCAGACAGCCTACTTAAGCCGAACTCTTGGGTCGACAAATCCATAGAGAATGTCGACGATAATAACCATTAGAACCAGGAAGGCACCGTAGAACACGGTTGTGCCCATGATTACGGTGTAATCAAGTTGTTGGACTGCCTGAACGAAATATCGGCCCAGTCCTGGAATTGCGAAAACCAACTCGACGACAAATCCGCCCGTCGTGATTGCAGCAATCTGTGGTCCGAGCACGGTGATAACGGGCAGGATCGCGTTTCTTAACTGATGTCTGAAGAAAATGCGAACAGGCGATAAACCTTTTGCTCTTGCGGTTCTGATGTAGTCTTCATTGACCACTTCCAGCATGGAAGATCTCATCAGGCGGGTGAGTAATGCCATTGTCCCCAGGCCCAGTACAAGAGAAGGCATGATCATATGAGATATTGTTCCCCAACCAGCGACGGGAATAATACTCTTACCAACGAGGCTATTGATGTTTACGAGTAATAGTTGTCCAAGCGCAGCAAACACGAAGCTGGGGACGGAAATACCAAGAATAACCAGGAACATGATGATGATATCTGGCAGGCGGTTACGATAGATTGCGGTGAGAGCCCCCCAGAGAATACCACCGGCCGCGGCAAAAAATATCGCCAAAATCCCGAGGGTTGCCGACACGGGGAAGTGATCCCTGATGATGTCATTTACCTTGCGATTCTGTTGAGTAAACGAAATTCCGAAGTCACCCTGCAGCATGTTACCCATGAAGATGAAGTACTGCTCGGTAGTCGACTTATCGAGCCCGTATTTACGCTCCAGGTTTTTCCTGATCTCAGCTGAAACCGCCTTATCATTCATGAGCGGGTCACCAGGAACCTGATGCATGGCGATAAAAGTGGCGGTGGCAATAAACCAGACGGTGATTAAACCAGCAAGCAGACGTTTTGCCGTGTACATCAGCATAGAAAGGTCAGTCCTGTGGTTTCAGAGTATGTTGAACGTCATAGGGTGTTTTATGCAGTCTACTTTATCACACGTGCGTAGGTGTAATCCGGATCTGGACCAACAACTCGCCTGACAACGCCACGCAGTTTTGGGTTCATGAGATAGATAACGCCCTGCTCATACTGTGGCAAAATAACGGCGTCATCGAATAATATTTGTTGGAGCCTGCCCATGGCATCCATTCGCGTTTTGGGATCTGAACTGCTCATGGCGATACGAACTTGATCATCGTACTTCGGGTTGTTGTATCGACCCCGGTTGTTAAGGTTCCATGACGCAAACAGATCACCAAATGTCATCACATCGTCGAAATCCGGTCCCCAACCTGCGCCTACAATATCGAACTCTCCTGCCGTCATTTTTGCCAGACGCTGCTTGAAAGTCTGTATGTCTACCTTGAGGTCGATATCCAGTTTTACTTTCAGCAGCCCTTGCATATAAACCGCCTGCTTCCCAGCAGTTGGACTGTCACCCACCAGAAGAACTAGTGGCGGGATCTTCTCAACGCCAAGTTCCTGTTTTGCTTTTTCGAGATAATCTCTGGCCTTTTGCAAATCAAGATCGATTTCAGGTGCGGGATATTCCTGTCGAAACTTCGAATCGACACCCCGAAGCCAAACCGGAAACAGGCTTCTGCCAGCCCTGTTGCCGGGGGTTCCGAGGACGCTGTTGACGAACTCATCTGCGTCGAAAACGTGTTGGATTGCTCTGCGCAGATTCAAACTTCGAGTTGGGCGATCTTCCCGATGATTGTATTCCAAAAAGAAAACTGAACCGGTGGAGAAACTTCTGATTCTGAAACGTTGAGTCAGTGCATCCTTGTAGGTCTCGCCATCAAGTCGGGTTTGAACTATCTGCCCATCAATGAAAAGGTTCAGGCGAGCCCGGGTGTCAGCGGTGATGTAGTTGGCATTGATTTCGTTTAGGGTGATTTTGTCCTTGTTCCAGTAGCGTTCGTTCTTCGTCATCCTGAGGGAGGCTGAGTGAACCCATTCGGTTAACACAAAAGGACCGTTGAAAAGCAGATCGTCTACGTCAGCAGCATACTGGTCACCCTTTGACTCAAAAAAATCCTTGCGTACAGGAAAATAGGATGAGAACGCGGTGAGTTTGATGAAGTATCCGGTTGGTCTTTCAAACTCTAATTTGAGGGTTTTATCGTCCAGGGCCCTGACCCCCAGTTTGCTGGGATCGAGTTCTCCCACATTAACCTTTTCGCCGTTCTTTATCGGATAGAGGATGAAGGCGTATTCTGATGCAGTTTGAGGTGCCAGCGTGTTTTGCCAGGCAAATACGAAGTCGTGTGCTGTGACCGGTTCGCCATCAGACCATATGGCTTCTTCCCTGAGCCAGAACGTGGCGCCGGTGTCATCAATTTCCCATCTCTCAGCGACGCCGGGTACAACGTTACCTCGACGGTCATAGCGAACCAGACCTTCCATCACGTGAGACAGCATAAAAATGCTGACCTGGTCAGTGGCTTTCATGCCATTTAGCTGAGGAGGTTCCTGAGCGAGTGCAATGCTGATGGTTTGCTTTTC
The DNA here is from genome assembly GCA_002725285.1 of Gammaproteobacteria bacterium. Lineage (GTDB taxonomy): Bacteria > Pseudomonadota > Gammaproteobacteria > Pseudomonadales > Azotimanducaceae > JAHRVQ01. The sequence continues at coordinate 27,565 of PBRC01000054.1, forward strand.
GAAGTCAGCCGATGTGGCATCAAACTGGGCCTGTATCGGCAGAGAAGCCACTATCAGCAGGGCAATCAGATATCTCATTCTCTATTAGCCTTCTTCACAAACCGGCGGATTGTAGCATGTTGCCGCTGTTCAGAATGTCAGTGTCCGTTGAATGGGCGGTCAATCAGCAGCTGTTAATAAGTGATTATTAATCAATAACATATAGCTGAGTTTGATTGGTTTTCAGTACCGATTATCCCCCCATTTAAGATTTGACTGGAGACCACGTCATTCTCTTCATATTTTTTTCATTGGTATTAAACCCGTTTCGTATTTCGGGCAACTAAGCGGATGAGAATTAAAAGTTCCAGGCGTGTCTTGGGGGATAAAAACCGAACCTTATCAGGCATACCTCATTCAAGATTTGCACATCCCCGGTGTGCGGGGAGTGCTGTTTGGGGTCTCAAACCTTTTTAACCTCCATTAACCCGGGAAAACTAAATGTTAAAATGTAGCAAAAATACCACCAGTTGGTCTCTCGCACTTTCGCGTGGGGATTTTCCACGATTCAAGATTTGACGTAATCCTTCATGGTTTCATCAATTGCGAGAATCGCGCTAGAGTCAATACCAGTGAAGTCGATGGTCTCATCGAATAGCAACTTTCCCGACACCAGAATCTCAAGATCTGCCGGCGGGGTAATTTTCAAAGGTGCGCAGCCTGCTGACGATAAAATAGGAATGATTACAGGGCAGATCTGTTTCATCTTGATTTGTCCATCATACTCATAGTTTGTACCCGATCAGACTGAGAAAGTTTCAGAAGTAGAAGTAATTGATCAGATAAGTGAGGCAACACAGCAAAATAAAGCTGCGCTGGTGAAGCCGTAAACGGAACCTATGTGACCGATTTAAGGAGGTTGCCAACTACTCTCTCGAGATGCATTAGAGAGTTACAGACCTCTGTCTGATGGCAGCATGGTGCGTATTTCTTCATTTCAGCGTCGCCGACGGTCCAGCTGGATTTAGGCTCTGGATTCAGCCAGATGACTCGCTTGGCTTTATCGTACATCTCTTTGAGGATTTCAGCCTGTGGATCGCCGTAGTTATTTCTGGCATCGCCAAGAATAATGATCGTGGTCTTATTGTTCACGTCATCTATGCAATGATTTTTGAAATCCATCAGCATCCGCCCGTAATCCGTTGAGCCGTTACCATAGTCACGCATCGTGCGAGCCATGGCTTCTTCCAGTGTACTGTGCTCAAACAACTTCGTGACTTCACCCAAATCTGATGAGAATGCAAAGGATCTGACTTTGGGTAGAATCTCAGCAAGGCTGAATAGAAACATTAACAAGAAGCGTGAGTAGTTGCTGACAGATCCACTGACGTCACAGATACACATCACTTTCGGACGATCGACTTTGGAAGCTTTCCATTTAATATCAAAGAACATGCCGTCATATTGCATGTTGTGACGAAGGGTCTTCCTTACATCCAGTTGGCCCCGTTTGAAGGTCTTGCGTCGTTTTGAGTGGATGGCGATGAGTTTCTTCGCCATCTTGAAAACCACTTCCTGAACGTCTTTGAAGTTACGCTTTTCTAGGTTGGATAATTTGACCTTTTTCAACAACTCTTCACGAAGCTGTTTTCCGGATTCATCGGCGTGAAGGAAAAACTGCTTCTCAACATAGTCCCGGACTTTTTCTCTTAACAGATCACGGGCTTTCTTGAGGTTCTTTGCCAGGATTCGTTGAGGGAGACCGCCGTGCCCCTGCAGCTCAGAAACCTCTTCCTGCAGCCCTTTTAGCCCCATCGCATCCATTATTTTGCGGGTGTAGAGACCTTTTTGGGTAAAGACAACGATCTGATTAACTTCAACCTCGCGACCAGCTTCCATCATCGCGATGGTTTGTTCTGTCTTGCTGCCGGTCATCAGCAGTTTTCCCAACTCAGACGTGGGCTGTAGCGTCGTTTCTTCGTTCAGCTCTTCTTCTTGCTCGCCGCCACCACCCTGGCCACCGCCCTGACCGCCGCCTTTGCCAGATTGCTGGTTATTGCCTTCATTGGGATTGAAGTCGCCATCATTATCGTCAAAGTCGTTGTGATCAGTGTTTTCTGAATCATCAGAATCTTCAGAACGAGAAAATTCCTCAGGGGCAAAAAATCGATCAAAGCAGTCATAAAATGCATCTTTTTCTTCAGGATTTTTTGCCAGGACGACAGCAAGAGAATTCTTGAGAAATGTACGGTCTTCGTAGCCGACAATATTCATGCATTCCATGGCATCCAGGGTTTCAGCTGGTGACACCTTAATCTCTGCAGTGCGCAGAACCTTAACGAAGTCAACCAATGTGCGGTCCATGGACTTTAGTTCTCTTTCAGTGCCTTGTTGGTAACACTTTGCAATTCTGCCTCGACCGACTCGATGTCCTCTTGAAACTTCAGAATGACATTGAGGGTCTGTCTGACCAGATCAGGATCCAGTGATTCAGAATGTAACAGAATGAGCGTTCTTGCCCAATCAATGGTTTCACTAATGGCGGGAACTTTCTTCAGGTCAAGATCTCGTAACTCCTGAATGAAGGTGACCATTTGATTTCGAAGCTTCTCAGCAATCTCAGGAACTCGTGCCTGCACGATTTTTCGTTCCAAATCGACATCAGGAAAGGGGATGTACAGATGCAGGCAGCGGCGCTTGAGCGCATCAGAAATCTCTCGCGTATTGTTGCTGGTAAGAAAGACAAGAGGTTTTCTGTTTTCGATCGCCTTCACGGTACCGATTTCTGGAATGGAAAGCTGAAAGTCTGAGAGCATCTCCAGAAGTAAAGACTCGAATTCGTGATCAGACTTATCGACTTCATCAATAAGAAGTACGCAACTGTCGTCGTTGCGAAGTGCTTTTAGAAGTGGCCTTGGCTCAAGAAATTCTTCGGAGAAAAAGATGTCGCCAAATTCGTGTAACTTATCGACGGACTGGCTCAGCCCCTTTGCCCCCTCCAGTATCTCGTTCAGCGTTTCTTTTAATACCTGTGTATATAGTAATTGTTTACCGTACTTCCACTCATAGATCGCCTTAGACTCATCAAGACCCTCATAACATTGGAGACGAATGCACTCGAGCTCCAGCATTTCTGCCGCTGTCTTGGCCAATTCGGTTTTGCCCACACCGGGTGGTCCTTCGATCAGAATTGGTTTCTCGAGGTGGTATGCCAGAAACACAGCCGTGGCAATTTGCGGATTACAGATATAGTGGAGTTTCTCGAAGCTTTCTTGAATGACCTCTACACTGGCTAACTTTTCTTCATTCTTAAGGGTCACGCGATTTCCTTTAACAGCTTTGAGCTGCTCTGAAACAGAACTGAGTATGCATGTTCCTGTGGTGGTGTATAGGAGAGTGAACACCACATTATGTGAATCTCATTCCCATTTGTACAGCGACTCGCGAGCTATCATAGAGAGGTATTGCTTCGAATAAGGAGAAGTAATAAAAGCTGATCCCCCGGATGATTGGGTAGCGCCACGAATCAGGTCACCAGATGAGAGGACCAGGCAAATTACAGACTGTCGATTGAAAAACATCCTTCGGTTCAGATCGTCATTCAAAACAGCTTCTGACGCAGTATTGTTGACTCTTTTGGCTGGTGAAACACCAGCAGTTGTGACAACTTATCAACTGACTTTAACTTCAGTCAAAAATTCTAGTAATATCATATAGTTAAAGACGCCTGGTGGTCGAGAAGTATTAGTGCAGTTTAGTATTTCATTGTCAAAAGTGTGCTATGGTGTCGCCAAAAAAATATAAGGGCTGTGTCCCAGAGGGGAGCTTTGAACCGGAGCGATCCTCGCCTACTTCAGAAGATTTCTGAGAAAGCATTTGGCGGGATAATCAGACCATCGTTATATCCCTATGGTCGGAATGGCAAAAGAATCGAATACGGCACTATTGATGGACGAACTGGCGATCCCGCTGGTCCGCTACCTGTCAAAAAAAGTATCAAACAGCGAAGATGCGAATGATCTTGCGCAAGAGGCTTTCCTGCGTATGCACAAGTTCCAGCAGTCTCGGCGATTGGACAATGCACGTGCCTTCCTGTTCAAGACTGCCAATAACCTTATGATCGATCAGATGCGCAGGGCAAAAGTTCACGATAAATATTTGAGTTTCGAAATGCCTCCAGAACGTTCAGATGAAGAGGGTGACGAATTTGCTCCTTCTGCCGAGAGAATGGCGTCTGCTGAGCAAGAACTGGATCGGATTTACAAAGCGGTTGATCAGATGCCTGAAAAAGTGCGCCGGGCATTTCTGATGCACCGTGGCAAGGATATGAGCTATGCCGAGATCGCCTTTGAAATAGGCGTTTCGACGAGTATGATCGAAAAGTACATTATTCAGGCACTGAGAATTCTGCGCCAGGATATGGCCGAACGATATCAGGCTAACGGCTAGGAAACGGCTCTCAATTCCCCCCTCTTTTTAGCTTCCCAGAGCTTAAGTACATCAACGAACACCAGTTGGTGCTCAAGACTCTCGCTTAACCTACTGAAAAATGCAGAAAGCTCTGATTTATCGGCGCCTTCCGCTCGCTGTCTGACAAACCAGTCGATGGTTCTGTCAGACGCAGCTTTGGTTTCGGTTGATTAGTCAATAGATTTTCCACATATGTTCGGCATATTTAAGACGTCCTTTTGACGAAAATGGTTTACCTTGCTGACCAATAGGTCCCATTTGAGCAAAAGAAAGTTCTGCCGCCCTGACTTATTTACCAGGTTTACCGGGCCAATTTAGCCTGTTTCTAACCCAATGATGAGAGTCTTTGGATAGGCGCCGCAGGGTATGGGATGAATACCATATGAAAAAATTTAATGAATAAGGGTAAAAAGTATGAATATTAATAATACGCATGCTTTTTTCTATTGAAAGAAATTAACGAATAAGGGTAAAAAGTATGAATATTATTAATACTCACACTTTTTTCCATATTTTTTGCATTTTGTTAAGTTTTTCTTCACTTTTGTTGTGGTAAGTGGACACTTATACGTCTTATTATGTACAGGTGTTAAACACTGAATGGAACTCCGTGTCTAAACAGTTTTCATTTACAAGGACATCCAACTAGTTGGGGGATATAACATGTTAAAAAGAAAGCCATTATCAGTGGCTATTGCGACTGCGCTTGGGGTCGTTTCTGCATCAGGCGCATTTATGGATGTCGCTTATGCAGCAGATGATGAGATGCTGGAAGAGGTAGTTGTAACGGGTTCTCGCATTAAGCGGGCTAATATTGATAGTGCGAGCCCAGTTACTGTTTTCAATCAAGACGAAATCAAAGCAAGGGGATTTACTGACGTTGGCTACATGCTCCAGCGTATGCCCTCAATGGCTGGTTCACCTATCGGTACTACCACTAATAATGGTGGTAACGGTGCCGTAACAATCGATCTCAGGGGAATGGGTGCTATTCGTACACTGAATCTGGTGAACGGCAAACGTACGGTAGACGGGGGTGACTACCAGACGATTCCTGCAACCATGATCGAAAGAATCGAGGTCCTGAAAGACGGTGCATCGGCTGTCTATGGTGCTGACGCGGTTACTGGTGTTGTTAATATCATCACCAAGAAAGACTACGAAGGTTTCGAAATTGAAGCCCAGACTGCTGATTTCTTCGATATGGATTCCGGTAATCAGAATACCTGGAACTTCATTGCAGGTAACACGTTTGACGGTGGCAGTTTCATGTTCGGCGCAGAATATGTCGATCAGGAACATGCTTACCAATCTGATGCTCCCTGGGACTTTTTCCAGGATTCCTGGTTCATTTACCCAGCAGGTTGTGAAGCGCAATTGACCGCTCCTTATGACGGCACTGCCTCTGGCGGCTGTTATATCGTTGGATCTTCACGTATTCCTGAGTCTCGACTCCAATTCGTAGATCAGGGTCGGTTCATGAACGAGGGCAGTGGCCTTGTTGCTCATGATGGTCGAACCTACAATTATGCGCCGGTTAACTTCATTCAAACACCATATGAGCGAACCAATATCTTTGCTGAAATTAACTATGATTTGAGTGATGAGATTCACATGCTCGCTGAAATTCGATACAACAAGCGTGAATCTGAGCAAGAACTGGCACCTCAGCCCTATAACTCACCCACTGACCCGTCCTACGATGGTGTGTGGAACGGCACTGCTTATTCCGGAATATCTGAGGATAACTATTATCTGGTTCAGGCGGTTGACGCTTATAACCTGACTGCTGACGGGATTGCATCACCACTCATTTATGAGCCTGTAAGGGATGCACGGCGTCGAATGGTTGAAACCACTCGATCATTTGATCAGAGCGTTGATCAGCTTCAGGTTAATTTCACGCTGTCTGGTGAACTGAATGATATCTCCTGGGAGGCTTACTTTATTCGAGGTTGGAGAGATCGAACTGATGGTGATTTTGGTCAGTTCTCAGGTCCTCGCCTGTTCAACGCTATGGGTCCGTCTGCCGACCTTGATGCTGACGGTACGCCAGAATGTTATGGCGATGTGAATGATGCAAGCACTGTCATTGCCGGTTGTGTACCTTTTGATTTCTTTAGCGGCCCGAACAGTGTAACTCAGGATATGCTCGACTATGTGGGCGTTGATCTGGTTGACAACCGCGAATCGGAAATGACTCAGGCTGGCTTCAACTTGTCTGGTGAAGCGCTCGAACTGCCTGTTTTGGATTGGGTTGGACTACCCGGTTCTGTTGGATGGGCTTTTGGTTACGAGTATCGTGAGGAGGAATACACCTATGCGCCTGACTCCGCCAAGCAACAGGATGCCGTCACCGGCAACACTGGTGCCGGTACAGAAGGTGGCTACAGCGTTGACTCCTGGTACGCTGAAGCACTGGTTCCGGTATTTGATAATGGCACCCAGTCATTGGATATTACCGCCGGATATCGATATGACGACTTCGACACATACGGAGACGACAGCACCTATCAACTGGGTGTTGAGTTCCAGGTACTTGAGCAATTGAAACTTCGTGCAACAACCGGCGAAGTATTCAGAGCGCCCAGTATTGGTGAGTCATTCGCAGGTCAGGTTGATTCATTCCCGACCTATCTTGATCCCTGTGATCCGACTAATAATGTGACTGCGCCTGGCTGTACTGGTGAATCAGAACAGTTGGATACCCAGGTACTTGCTCGCGTGGGTGGTAACCCGTTCCTTGAACCAGAAAGTGGTGACTCACTGACAGTAGGTGCTGTCTGGACACCTGACTTCAGTTTTGCTGACGTCAGTGTAACGATTGACTACTGGGAAACTGAAATCGAAGACGTTATTTCTACAGTTGGTGTTCAGTTCATTCTTGATGAGTGTTACGTCAATCAGGTTGCTTCTTCATGTCAGTTGATCACTCGACGCTCTGACTACAGTGTTGCCCAGATACTTGATGCACCGCTGAATGTTGCAGAGGGCAGAGCCGAAGGTGTTGATTCTGAAATTCGTGTCGACTTTGAAACAGACTGGGGTCAGATCGACGCAAGTTTCTTGTGGGCGCATATGCTTGATCGTGAGCGAACTGCATTCGCTGGATCGCCAACCGAGGATCTGAGAGGACGCTATGACGGTTCAGCGTATGCTGAAGATAAAATCAACTATTCATTCAGTCTGTCACAAGACAACTGGCGGGTTTCATACCTCGGTGAATGGATCAGTGATCTGGAAGCGGACGTTAGCTTCCTGCCGTACATTCAGGACGTAGATGATCAACTCTACCATGACATTACCGCCTCATACCAGATCGAGAGTCTAGGTTTGACAATAGCTGGTGGTGTAAGAAACGTTACAGATGAAGAGCCTCCTTACATTGACTTTGGTTTCAATGCGAGTACGGATCCTTCAACGTATCGTTTGTTTGGCCGTGGTTACTATCTGCGTCTGAATTGGAAATTTAATCAGGACTGATAGAAAACTTCTGTTGAAGTGAAAAGGGCCGCAATAGCGGCCCTTTTTTTTGTCTCGTTATAGCTAATTTGAGGGTCAAAGTGAGGTCTGTTCCGAATGGCACTTACTTATAGAACAAGTAGCAGTTAATAGTCCTGTGTTCGGCAAGGCCGCGAGTACAGAACCCAGGGTTCTCTTTTTGCGCAGTTCTGCAGTGTGCGAAGGCGGCCGCCGGAGCCGCGAAACGGTCTGAACGAGCGGGACACAGGGATGCGCGGAACGAGTAAGCGAAAAGAGGAAGCTGGGATCGGAACGACGTAAGAGCGTCTCGTAAGAGTGTCTCGTAAGAGCACTTAAGTAAGTGCCATTCAGGTCTGATCCCAGAAGTCGTCATTGTTCACGATGTCATAAAGCGACTCGGCATAACCAATCAAGGTATTCGCAAAAGCTTCCCGATCAACCTCTGGATTCACAACCTCTGCTTTTTGTTTTACAAGTGTATTCAATCGTTCTGCATCCATTTGCCATTTCATGGCAAAGTGCCTTGCTGCATCTCTGGGGGAAGCGGCCAGGTTTCCATCAATGTGATCTGTGGATACGTCCGGACCAGATATCACCCAGATGAATTCTTGAGCACCCTGTACTCTGATCTGCCCAATCAAAATTCGAAGTGGGATCGCCCATGAGGGTTTTGCCTCGATATTCTCGCCCGAGATTGCCTCGACCCGAACCATTTCCTGAACTACAGCATTGAGTAAAGTTCTATACCAGGTTTTGAAGTCTGGCAGGTTAGCGTTGTTTTCAGTCATATGAAGGTTCCTGGGTTTTCATTGGGTCGGTGCATCCTTCGGGCTTGCACGGAACCAACCTGTGAGTGACAGACGTGGTTCAAGAGCAAAGGGGGTAACATAGGTTACCGAATGAATATGGGAAATATCGAACATCGAAAGGCAGTTGAACCGGGGCGCGAATGAATCTGTAGGTGTGCCGTCTTCATCAAAGAACTGCAGAAGGCCGCCCCAGTCCGGATGCCAGTTCTGCGAGAAACCGAGTACATATGCCAGGCGTCGATCACGATTCGCCACGACATCGCGATGTCGAGTCAGAAACTGCCCGGAGGTCAGGCGGGTATAATGTGCATCGGCACTCAGGATGTCGGTCTTACCCGTAACCTGGCGGATGAAATCGAGCATGGTTTCACTATTGAAGTACTCGAAGACTTCATAAAGAAAATTGAGCTTCGCGTTACTTTTGTGCGTGGCTCTGTTCATCTGATAGCCATCGTATAAGAAACCGATGCCCTGGCTGGCAGCGGAAAATATCTTCCTGTTAAGATCTTGTTTCTCGGACTGATCCATCGTTGCCACCTCGGCCCTGCTTGAAATCCGATTCTTGCCGTCGGCGAAATAGATGACCTCGTAGGGATCTTCCTCAAGGCAGTATTGCCTGATTTTGTCGATAACTTCTGTATCCAGGAAATTATCGATCCGTATTCGACCATCCAGGTCGAATGCTTCTCGCAAGGCTTTCGTATCCAGATCGGGATTTAGCACACGTTAAGTCCTGGTGTCTGTGAGGATCGTATTGTTGAGAGCGAGTCCTGCCAGAAAGTCCGGCAGCCCCAGTTGCTGAATCATTGGGTCAATCCAGTCGATAATCTGTTTGATTTCACTTCCATAACGATAGAGGATCTCATCAGTCTGTTTCTGTTTCATGTCGCTGTTGAATGATTCTCCTGGTGCCTTGGCGTTTGTGTTCATCAGATCAGGCTGGGTCATCAATGCCTTCTCAGCATCAATCGGTCTGTGGCCAAAATAAGAACTGACCTCTGCAACTGCTTGCGTTGTATCAGTCAGCAGTGCCGACATATCCAGNGNTCTGACTGATTCAGCTCNTGTATTNTCTACGACATNCCGAAAGTTGTATATGTTGATCAACCAGATTAGCCCGCAGATCTGCAGGAAGGATAAATCTGAGATGTCTTGAAACTGTGTGAATCGCTGGAGGAAGTCACTGTCCTGGCAGAATCCGCGAAACAGGGAAGGGATCTTCTTTTGGGTCTCGGATGTTTTCTTCAGGTTGGAGACCAGGAAACTCTGCAAATCCGAATACAGGTAGAGACAGTTGGAATCCGGCAGTTTCGTCAGGACATCCTCAAGTAGATTGTTAGCGACATTTGTGGCCTTGACGACTATCGAATTCCCGGTGTGATAATTCTTCGCAAGGAGTGATGTGTTCTTCAGGAACATTTGCTGCCATTGTGTTTGTGAAATCGATTCTGCCTGGTTTCGTTTGAAATCTGCGAGCCGACGAAAGATCCAGGGTTCTTTCAGACTGAAAAAGGCTGAACTTTGATTGAGACATCGAGCCAGTAGCGTTGAGCAGACAAAAGCATGATGGAAGATGAAATTAATCTTTGGACGCTCGTTATTGTGCTGATCCTCAAGTGCAAAAAGTGATTTGGTGGCAACGCTGAACTGTGCCTGTGCGAAAGGTTCAAAACGAATGTCGATAAATGGTGACTCAGCTTGCAGATTCTCCGGGACGATCAGGAATTTTGATCGAGTTCCGGAGAAATCGAAGAGGTAGACCTCTGGGTCAAAAAGCAGGCTTGGAACCGTAATCTCGAAGTCGCTGGCTGGGATTTTCATGTGGCTATTGTTTATTCGCTGTCAGGATCCATGCCAGAGGGAGGGGATGGTTCGCAACTCTCAATGCTTCGGCTTGTTGAATTTTAAAGCCGCCGGTATTCAGCTTATCTGTGAATGCTAAAAATTCGTCTTTCGATAAGGCTGCCTGTTGCATGGATTTCATCCTGCCAGCGTAGGCATCAAGCTCCTGACCGATCTGGGTCAGCCAATTGATCACCTCTTGTTCATCATGGTGCTGCATTCGACCCTGTATTCTGGCAACCTCGTTATAGAGTTCGCAGATTGTATCTCCGGCGACATGTACCCCATGCTCGTCCATAATGGGTTCCAGAGATTTGAATGCTGGCATAAGCCGTTTCGCCGCTGCTTCGAATTCAGCAGGATTGGCTCCCCGGTAAATAGCAAAGCCTGCCTTAAACATTTCTGTGGCAAGAGGAAGAAACTCCGATTCTTTAAGCCTTTTTGTTGCATCCAGGCTTGCCGCAGCTTCATTGAAAATTATGCCATGATCGCAGTGCAGGACCAGTGCAAGACGGCCTCCCTTTGCAAGTACCCGGATCAATTCAGAAAACGCCTCTTTTCCTGCGTACTCGAGACCAAACTGACTTGTGGCCATGCTCTGACTTTCGTCTTCGAGTGGCAGTTGTGATGCATCAGCAACCAGACCCTGCACATTGAGAAAGCGACTACATAGTGTATTGATTGCTGCGATGGAAGTGTCGACACAGATAAAATCTCCCGGACTCTGATCAACATGAGTTGCAGCCTCGATCACAGCGCCAGTGCCAGAGGCTATGTCGATTATCCTGGTGGTTGGGTTGGCGCTTGCCCGAAAAAAGGTTGTCCAGAAGGCCAGGATCGCAGGATGGTTGACACCGCCGCTACCGAAGGCAGACTGATCCTGACTGCCTTTCCAATATCTGTCCCAGTCTTGTGCCACACTGTTCTCGGAGTGGGAATTCGGCATTAAATACTGTCCTGATTCATGACCGTTTGAAATCAGACTTTTGGTGCGATGAGCCAACCGGTAGTCTCACAGCTGACTACTATAGCAACAGAAATTCATCAACGACACCTGGGGAAATACTTTGACTATGGTCATGGCGCAATTCAATATACCGCGAGAATTGTATGACAGGTTATCTCAGGACATGAATGAAAGGCTTCAACAAATCAGTGCGATGGCGAGACAGAGCGCCCAAAGAAATGATTGGGCGACAGTTCACAGGTGTGCCGATGAGATATTGAAACATGATGCTGAGAGTGCGGAAGGATTCTTCCTCATGGGTCTTGTTGAGAAAGCCGCGCAGCATCCTCTTAAGGCTGTTGAAGCCTTCGAGAAAGTTCTTGAGCTGGATGCAGAGAGATATGATGCGGCGATTGAGTTGTCGAGTCAGTATGTAACATCTCTGCGATATGAGGAGGCGACCCGGTTAATCGCCAGGTACAAGAGCTATCTGAACAATAGCCCCCGATATCTTGACATGGCCGCAACCAACTACACATCGATGAGTTTGTCTGCTGAAGCATGGCCTTTGTACAAAAAGGCAAATGAACTGCAACCAAATATTGGCTTGTTTCAGGCGAATCTGGCGGCTTGTGCAGTCTTCCTCGGAAAAATCGAAGAGGCCAGGGAAATCTACGAGTCGCTGTTGAAACAGAATCCAAATCATCAGCGGAATCATTATCAATATTCCCGGCTCGAGACAGCGACGGATAGCGGACATATCGATCAGATGAAGCGTGTGCTTGATGCCAGCAAACAACAACCTTCACAGAATATCTTCATGTATTACGCATTAGGTAAAGAACTGGAAGACTTGCTGCGTTGGGACGAGGCTTTCGACTATTACAAGTCAGCGGGTGATGCCGTCACGAGTGTGTCAAATTATAATATTGAGACTGATACGGGACTGATCGAGAAGATCATTGATACCTGCACAAGGCAGTGGATGTCGACAGACCCAAACAGCAAGCCGACAGAGGTGACCGGAAAATCACCCGTGTTTATTCTGGGCTTACCTAGAACCGGTACGACTCTGACCGAACGTATTCTCTCGAGTCATTCGAAGGTGTCCAGTATTGGTGAGACACAATTTGTGGAGGTTGTGCTGCGACGAGAAAGTGGCGTCGAAAGTATCGAAAAAATGAATCTCGATATGATAGAAGCCGTTGCAAAGAAAGACATTTGGTTGGTCGCCAATGGATATCTCAACATGGTGGACTATATGTTGGAAGACACCCCCATGTTCATAGATAAACTACCCTATAATTTTCTGTACATTGGCTTTATTGCCAAGGCTTTCCCTGATGCCAGAATCATTTGCCTGCGGAGAAATCCAATGGATACCTGTTTCTCGATGTACAAGCAGGCATTCACATGGGCCTACAAGTTCTCCTACTCGCTTTCAGATTTGGGGACTTACTACATTGCCTATTCTCGATTGTTTGACCACTGGAAAGCCATGCTTGGTGAGCGCCTTATTGAAATCAACTACGAATCTCTGGTAACAGACCAGGAACAGCAGACTCGAGGCCTGCTGAATAAGGTGGGTCTGGACTTCGAAGAAGCTTGTATCAATTTTGATGAGAATACAGCTGCCAGCATGACAGCGAGTTCGGTTCAGGTGAGAGAAAAAGTTCACAGTCGCTCAGTGGAACGTTGGCGGGAGTTTGAAACTCAGCTGGCTCCCTTGCGAACCCAGCTGGACGCTGCCGGGATCCGGGTGGATTGATTAGCCAGCCAGACGATGTTACCCATGGTACGAATTATTCAATTTCGGTTTCCATGGCCATTAGCCAGGCTACCAGGTTGGTTTCGGCTGATAGCTGGCTTATCAAGATGTGCAAACAGTCCTCCTAATATTTGTATGTTTCAGGCTTAAAAGGGCCCTCTTCAGTAACGTTGATATAGTTGGCCTGCTGAGTTGTCAGCCTGGTCATTACCCCGCCAAAACCTTCTACCATATAGCTCGCTACTTCTTCATCGAGGGCTTTGGGTAACACTTCAACCGTGATTGGTTGCCTCTGGCTCGGATCATGGTCTGCCCACTTGCGTTCGAACAGATACATTTGTGCCAGAACCTGGTTCGCGAAAGATCCATCCATAATCCGGGACGGATGACCAGTGGCATTTCCCAGGTTAACCAGCCGCCCTTCAGAGAGCAGGATGATGTAATCCTTTTTATCATCGCTTCGATAGATCTTGTGTACCTGCGGCTTTACTTCTTCCCAGGCCCAGTTGTCGCGCATGAATTGGGTATCAATCTCGGTGTCAAAGTGGCCGATGTTACAAACCACGGCGTTTCTGCTGACAGTTCGAAGCAGATTTTCGTCGCAGACTTTAACGTTACCTGTACATGTGCAAATGAGATCAATATTGCTCATAAGGCGCGTGTCGATGTCTTTAAGTTTGCCTGTGTTCAGACCGCCGTTGTATGGCGAAACGACCTCATAGCCATCCATGCAAGCCTGCATGGCACAGATGGGATCGATTTCGACTATTCGTACGATCATGCCTTCCTGTCTCAGGCTGGCAGCAGAACCTTTACCCACATCACCATAGCCGATGACCAGTGCTTTTTTACCTGCCATCAGCATATCTGTGCCGCGTTTGATGGCGTCGTTTAGACTGTGGCGGCAGCCGTATTTGTTATCGTTCTTCGATTTGGTAACGGAATCGTTAACGTTAATCGCTGGCACTTTAAGTTCGTCATCCTTCAACATTTCATACAGTCGATGCACACCGGTCGTCGTTTCTTCTGTAATACCGTGAATGTTATTGAGCATATCGGGGTATTTGTTGTGAATCATTTCCGTAAGGTCACCGCCGTCATCCAGAATCATATTGGCATCCCATGGCTCTCCGTCTGACAGAATTGTCTGTTCGATACACCAGAAAAACTCTTCCTCGGTTTCACCTTTCCAGGCGAAGGTTGGTATTCCTCTGTCAGCCATTGCAGCGGCAGCATGATCCTGGGTTGAAAANATATTGCAGGAAGACCAGCGTATNTCAGCACCAAGATCAAGAAGTGTTTCCATAAGAACAGCCGTCTGGATGGTCATATGGATACAGCCGATTATTCTGGCATCTGCCAGAGGCTGTTCTTCTCTGTACTTCTTTCGAAGAGCCATCAGGGCTGGCATTTCAGCCTCGGCCAGCTGAATTTCTGTTCTACCAAATTTTGCCAGACTGATGTCTGCGACTTTATAATCCTGGGTACTCATGATTCCTCACTACTTAGTTATGTTGTTAGATTGTGTATATAGTCTGATCTGGATCTGAAATCCGTTCTTTAGCCCCAGATATGCACTCTGACTTTTTGTGAATCCGGATTCTGTTGCCCAGTTGTCCAGATCTGACGGATCAAAACCGAGCCAGAGGTCACCGCATATCTCTCTTGCCCAATCCTGATTGTGGCTACAGAGATCTACCAGCAGTAACATTCCGCTTTGATTAATGTGCTGGGAAACGGTCTTGTAGAACTGGCGAGGAGATGCGAGATGATGTAATACCATGTTGAGAACAACCAGGTCAGCTTTTACTCCTGATTCAAACGCAGAAGCGATGTCCCCTAGAAAGAAACGCACCTTGTCCCTGTGTTTCACTATGAGGGTATTTCGAGATTTTGTCAGCATCTCCTCAGTGTTGTCGATTGCGCAGATCTGATCGAATCGTTCGGCCAGAAGATTAATCAGATCGGACTCGCCGGGTCCGACTTCAATAACAGAATTTGNCCGAGCNAGGTCCTGATTGGCTAAAAGGTCTTTTACNCATCCCGCGTACTGACTGAACTCAGCNATCAGATTTTGGTTCTGCTGGAATCGGGAAGCATTTTTCTCAAAGAACTGTTTTGAACTAAGCGCTCTTTGTTGATGGATATCTTCAATTCGCTGTTTTACCGCGGGCTGCAGCTGGATTCTATCAACTGACTGAAACAAGGCAGCAGTCAGCTCTTCAAGGGCGTAGTGGTTTGATATCAGCGCGCGCCGGTAAAAGATCGAATTACCTTCTCGCCTGGCTGAAAGTAACTGTGCCGTTGCCAGAATTTTAAGGTGATGACTCATACCAGGTTGTGGCATGTCAAAAATGTGGCAGAGTTCAAGCACGCCGAACGATTCCATGCTGAGAACGCGGAGTATGTCGAGGCGAAGAGCATCGGCTGTCGCCTTGCAAAATGAAAGGAGATGCTCTGAATCAGGCTGAAATAGGGGACTTACGGTACTCACGGTCATTTCTGTATCAAATATTATTGATATTGTAGATGGCAGTGCCCGGAACATCAATGCTATATCAAATATTATTGATATAGCAGCTGGCGGGTATTTAGTATACTCACAGGATTCAGATTGGATGAAACATGAGATGAGTTCTGCCATCAATCAAATGCAAATGCTCTATAACCCGGAAGAAGATCGGATTCTGTTTAGAGTAAACACGACTGATAACAAAGAGTTCAGGTTCTGGGTAACCAGGCGGTATACGTTTTTGCTGATGAAGGTTTTGAAAGAACATCTGGAGGCGGATCCGGATGTGTCAATGCAGGGGAGCCCGGATGCCAAACAGGCTGTAAAGAATTTCAAGCAGGAGAAAGCGATTCAGGAATCGAACTTTGGCCAAAAGTTTAAAGACGATCCCAACGAGTTGCCAATGGGAGATGACATTCCCCTCGCGTTTAAGCTGACATACAACATGCGAGAGGACAAATTGCATCTGGGAATTCAGCCCAGAACAGGGCAAGGCATCAACCTGGTTATTGATCGACAGATAAATACTTCAATGGTGCAACTTATCATAAGTGCGACACAAAAAGCAGACTGGACGATGGGCGACCTGACTGGGGTTGCGATACCGGTGCAAGACGACAGAGTAGTCAACTAATTCTCGATCTGAGAGGTCAGTAACGACCGGTTTTGGGACAGATAACGCCAGTAAATGTAAGCTGTCAGAAGCACTTCCATATTGCTTCCATAGTCTTTCCATAATCAATGGCTACACTCATTCGCGCGAACATAAATATGTTAGCTCCAAGTTAAGCTGGTACTTATTAAGTCCTAACTCAATCCCCTCCCCCAAGGTGTTAGGACTTTTTTTTGTCTGCGAAAAACCCGAATTAGCTCGCTGCGAATGCCTGATTTGGAATGGTAAGGAATCTTGGTAATGTCACTTTGATGGTCACACCTGTGTCATCTATCAGATTTGTTGCTGTTACACTTCCACCATGGTGTTCTGCGATTACTCTTACCACATACAGTCCCATGCCAAAATGTAATCGGTTATCTGGATTTGTCGCTCGAACAGACACCATTGAATCGAAGATGTTGTCGACCATGTCTCCCGGAATAGTCGGCCCCTGATTGGCGACGAACAAGTTCAATCTGGTCTCCTCGAATGTAAGTCCCACGGTTATCGTGCTATCGGGGTACGAGAAGTCGATGGCGTTGTCGATCAGTTTATCCAGCAATTGTTCTATTCTGTAGTCTGAAACCTTGCTCTGTACTTCCTGTTCGGTTCCCTGATATTCAAATTGTCGGTCTGGATGGGTTGTGCGGCAATTGACCAGATAGTTTTGAACCAGTTTCTGTAAGTTGATGACCTCAAACTCTTCTGCCTCAAGCGCATCTTCAAGATTTGCGGCATCAGCCAGATTCTGCACGATCATACCTATGCGGGTGACCCCCCTTTTTGCGCTCTCAAGATACTTTATTTTCGCGGTTTCGGAGCTTTCATTTTCGAGATTCTGGAGCGAGGTGCTTAATGCGTTAAGGGGATTATTTATTTCATGTCTCAAAGTGCGCGGCATATTTTCAAGGAACTGGTTGTGCTGATGTAATTTTGAGAGCATGCCCGACACGCTGCGAGCCAGGTCGCCGATTTCATCACCTGAACCAATCTCACTCTTCAACTGGTTTGTCTGCAGTCTGCCGTATCTGTCTATCGCATTCGTGGCTTCCGCACCAAGTTTTCGGATTCGTCGGGCAAGACTGATTGAGAAGCCCAATATCAGTACGGCAAAGATGATCAGTGACAGGACAGAAAAAGTGATGATTCGCTGCAGCGCATCTCTGCGTAATTGCAGAATACGATCGGTACTTTGAGTGAGAACAATGGTGCCGATAATCTCATCCTGGGCAATTATCGGATGTGCCGCGATGATGACTTCTCCCTCGGCAGGCGTATAACGTCGTTGATAATTCGGTCTTCCCGAAAGGCTCTCTTCGATGACCTGACCTTCAGGTACAGGGTTCGTCGTACGCAGGTAGGAATCTATTGTTTCATAGATCGAGTCCATCTCAAGATTGATCAGGGCAAACCAGGTATCGACCAGGCTGAGATCTTCTTCATCAGTCTGGGGCTGGATTTGTGATGCCCGATAACTGCCGACTTCGGCTCGCACTCTTCTTTGTGCATCGATAACCTGAATATTTGATCCGGAGTAACCGAGACCCTCGATGATTCTAAGTACTTCGGGAGATTTCAGAAGTACCAGTCCAAATGCTTCGAATTCTTCAGATCCGGCTGATGGCAGAGTACTGGTGATGGATTCTACGGCTCGGGTTTCCGGATTATCGACATCCACCACGGCAAGGCCGAAATTCCGGGTTGGGCCTAACATTTCCAGTGGAATTCTGAATTCAATCGAATACCCATTGTCGTTCGTTGTTGTAAATCCCTGAACTCTGTTCTCGGCATCGCCCTCTGCATATCGAAATTTGTCGTCAACCAAGTAGGCCGTCGTGACGCCTGGTTCGGTCATTGTTACGACCAGGTTTTTGACTGTGCCGTCTTCTCCCGAGAAAGTAATCCGAAGATGATCCGACAGGTCCAATCGCAATATATCTCGATCGCGAAATATCAGTCTGTCATCGTTTACCTGAACCAGTGCATAGACCTGATCATTGTGTTTGCCCAAAACCAGATAGAATTGATTGGGTACATCTATTTGATCAGATACATCATCTTCACTTGTGCCATAGCTGACACGGAAATTCAGAACATCCTCCCAGTCGTTACTTTTGCCATCAATCTGAATCGGTTTCTCTAATGGCTGGGCATAGAGCTGTTCGTAACCTTCTGGTGTCAGGGGTAGATCGTAGAAGAGATCCTGTCGACCGTTAAATAAGGTGGAAACGCCCTCTGCGGTCAATAACTGTGCGTTGGCCTGGATATCAACGGAGAGCTCTTCCATCTCGCTGAGGTACAAATAGCTGAACCAGGGTATGACGACCAACGCAAGGCTCATCAAGATGAATAGCTTGGTAGCTAGTCGTGGACCTCGGAATCCTGATTTCATGTTAATTTTCCAGTGACCCGCATGTTCTGTTCCACTGGTTGATATGCGCTATTTAGCCGACCATCGATAGCCGAAACCATACTCACTCTTGATACAATCGAACTCTTGATCGATAGATTCGAATTTCTTACGAATATTTCTCATGTGAGTATTGATCGTGTTGTTAGTTACAAGACTTTGCATGGTTGCATTCATCAATGTGTCATATGACACGGCATGACCGGGCACCCTGACCAGCTTTGCCAACATTCGAAATTCTGTTCCTGAAAGGTTGATTGTCTGGCCTTGCCAGGAAACGAGCAGAGCTTCCTGATTTATTGTCAGATCACCAACAGTTTTTGCAGTACTCAAACCACTGTTTGTAGACTGACCTCTGGCCTCGTTAATTCTGAGAAGTGAACTGATGCGCTCGGCCAGGTAATCAAGCGAAATGGGTTTTGGAAGATAATCCCAGGCTCCCAATCTAAGGCCACTGATTTTGTCGATTTCTGTAATTCGTTCGGTCAGAAAAATGACCGGCAAGGAGGCCGAGCGGGAGAGCAGATCTCTACAAATTTCAAATCCTGCATCAACCTCATCNCCCAGAATAATATCCAGGATAGCCAGGTCCGGCAGATCTCGCTCAAATCCTTCCAAAGCCTGGCGGCGGTTACTGTAGGCCGTCACGTCGTAGCCCTTCTTTGTAATCGCGTCAACATAATTACTGCGTTGATCCGGATCGTCTTCAACAATGGCGATGCGTTTAGCCATTTCGACTCCTTGGTAGTGTTGTGTCTAGTTTATGACAACATTCGATGGAAGTAATTTCAAACCTGCATCAAATGGGTGTAGTCGCATAAGAGCTTAAATATACCCGTAAACCACAGAATCTCATCATACTCTTTTCGATTCATCAGTTTTCCACGATTATTCAGTGATCTTTCATTATTCCTAGGGGCATGGTCGTGATTTTTAGCGTTTACTTAGCCGTAATGGCGATGGGTCTGGTGTATCACCATTCGGCTAACGATATGGCGAATGCTGGGCTCGATGTGAAGAGAGTATNTAATGAAAGTNTTTGTTCCAATAAGTGATGACTTACTGAGTGACCAGGCTGAATTANCTGGAAAACTGGTNCCGTTTAGCCCTGAATATTTAGTGGTAGATGTGGAAAGTGAAAGTTGCACGAAACCAGCGAACTGGATTTCCGACACCAACTATAAGACAAGACCGCTTGCCAGCGAGGAACTAATCCGGCTGAAGCAAGTTGGCTAGAAATCTGTCAATCTAGGAATTGATGAGGCTGCACCTTGCCTTGTGACGCAGATACTTGCTGCCTTACAGGCAATATCCAAACATTGCTGGATATCCACATTGTTTACGTAATTCGCAAGAAAATATCCTGTGAAAGTATCTCCGGCACCTGTTGAATCCAGGGCATTTACTGTATAGGCGGGCTGCACTACTCGTTGTTCCTTGAACGCATATCTTGCGCCAAGTTCTCCGAGCGTCAGTATTGTCCGGGCATTCGGAAATTGACTCACCATTGCGTCCAGAATTTTATCTGGATCACTCTCACCAGCAAGAGCTTCAGCTTCGACCTCGTTAACCACGAAAATCTCCACCAAATCTAACGGATAGTCGTTCACCTCTGCAGTAATCGGTGCCGCATTGAAGATGATGCATTGTTCTTTACTGGCGGCCATCTCAATCAACTCAGGTAGGCAACTGATTTCATTCTGAATCAGCAGGTGGTCTCCACTCGAAACATCGTAGAGAACGGCTTCAATATCAGATTCGCTGATTTCCTTATTTGCGCCCCCATAGATGACGATCGCGTTTTCTCCTTTNGGGGTTACCTGTATGTTCGCGTGACCGGTTGGTATATCGATAATCGATGTCATTGAAGTGTCTACGCCAGCATCATCGAGGAGGGTTTTCATCCATGTGCCGTCTTCGCCGATTTTCCCGGCATGCCTTACGGTTGCGCCAGCGTAGGCGAGAGCAAGCGATTGGTTCAGGCCCTTGCCGCCCGGATGTATTTCGTAGTTTAAGCTGGGCAGCGTCTCACCAGGTCTAACAAAGTAAGGAACCGAATAGACATGGTCGATACAATAGGAACCGAAGTTGGTAATGAACATATTGATGCGTTCTTAACAAATGACAGGTGGGGTTATAACATTCAAATCCGCTGCGGGTAATGACGAATGTGGTTTACTTCATAAAATCTCCATTTAGAAAATCTTGACGTAATATGTCAAAAGAGGCTCAATCCTCATCCATGGACTTTCTCATNAATTCAAGCTATTGGCTTATCGCCGCGATCGTACTCATCATCGCTGAAATTTTCCTGCCCGGTGGCATCGTAATCTTTCTTGGTTGTGGATGTCTGGTCGTCGCAACCGCTATCTGGTTTGGGCTGGTTTCAAGCTGGGTTGGAGCTTTGACACTGTTCTTCATTTCCTCCATGTTGTTTATTGTGGTTTTGCGTGAATTTGCGATGCGATACTTCGGCGGTGATTTCAGCAAGGACAATACGATTGAGATCCTTGATGAGGTTGGAGAGGAAGTGAAGGTTGTTGAAACCATAGGACCCGGTAATGCCGTCGGTCGAATCGACCTTCGCGGCACGCAATGGCCAGCAGTGGGAGACGGTGGTGAGATAGCAACCGGTGAAATTGCCAGAATAGTCAGCCGAGAAAACGTTCAGTACATCGTAGAAGGAGTACCCGGAAATACTGCTGATAGCAGTACCAACAACGAACAAGGAGCATAAGTTGTGTTCTATTTTACCATTGCATTCATTATAGGGTTATTCGTTCTGTATAACTTGATATTAATAGTCCCCATGCGAGAACGATGTGTCATTGAACGACTGGGGAAATTTCGGGCGGGTCTTGAACCTGGATTCCACTTTTTGATTCCCTTCTTTGATCGCGTAGCTTATCGGCAGGAAACACGAGAGCAGTGTATAAACGTCCCTCATCAGAGCTGTATTTCGCGAGACAATATTCAAGTTGACGTGGATGGATTGTTGTACATCAAAGTCATGGATGCCTACAAAGCAAGTTACGGGATAGAGAATTACTTGATCGCGGCGATCAATCTGGCACAGACAACGGTTCGATCTGAGGTTGGCAAGCTAACTCTTGGTGAAACCTTCTCCGAGCGAGATGCTCTCAACGAAACCATCGTGCGTGAAATCGACGATGCTTCAGAGCCCTGGGGTATAAAAGTCCTGCGATATGAAGTCATGAACATTACCCCGTCGACGAATGTGATCGATACACTCGAAAAACAGATGGAGGCAGAGAGGCAGAAACGTGCTGAAATAACCCTAGCCAATGCCGAACGTGACTCGACTATTGCACTCTCTGAGGGTGAAAGGCAGGAAGCCATCAACTTATCTGAGGGCGAACGTCAACGGAGAATCAATGAAGCCAAAGGCAGGGCAGAAGAAATATCCATTCTTGCAGCTGCAACCGCAGAGGGAACCAGATTGATTGCCAGTGCAATTAACAATCCGAGTGGTCACGAGGCAATGAATATGCAACTTGTAGAAACCTATATCGATAGGGTGTCAGCGTTGCTGAAAGAAGCCGATGTCAGCGTCGTACCTGGAGAACTGGCAAAAATGGAAGGCTACTTTGCTGGCATTGATCAGGTATCTCATACGATGAAAGATGGAGGTCACTAAAATGACAGACATATTCGTTTTAGCCGTCTGGGGAATAATATTCCTGATTCTGATCGTTAAGTTCTTCCAGTCTATTCGACTGGTATCAACGAAAACTTCGCACATAGTCGAGAGGTTAGGGCGATACCATAAAACGCTCGAGGCTGGTTTTCACACACTTATCCCATTTGTCGACAAGGTGACTTTCGTGCAGGATCTGAGGGAAGAGGCAATTGATGTTCCTCCTCAGGATTGTTTCACAGGAGATGAAGTCAAAGTCTCGGTTGATGGCGTTATCTACATCTCGGTCATGGATCCCGTGAAAGCTAGTTACGGCATTGTCAACTATCGGTATGCTGCGGTTCAGCTGGCCCAGACAACCACCCGATCGGTAATCGGTACCCTTGATTTGGATAGAACCTTCGAAGAACGTGATGTCATCAGTGCAAAGGTCGTTGAAGTTCTCGATCTCGCAGGTGCGATATGGGGCATCAGAGTTCATCGATATGAGATCAAAAACATTACACCACCTCACACTGTCAGAAATGCAATGGAGAAACAGGTAAATGCAGAACGAGAACGAAGGGCGATTCTCGCATCGAGTGAGGGAGATAAGCAGAGCAGNATCAATCGTTCNGAGGGACTAAAAGCTGAACTTATCAATCGATCAGAAGGCGAGATGCAAAGGCGCATCAATGAGGCTGAAGGGCATGGAGAAGAGATCAGAGCGATTGCCGAAGCCACAGCTGGATCAATCGAAAAGATAGCAGCTGTGATCAGCCAGACAGGCGGTTTGGAAGCCTTGAAACTGCAGTTGAACGAAAGATATATCGACGCGATTCGTGGCCTTGAACATAGCAAGATTATCTTGCCTGCAAATATCGTGGACTACCGAGCCTGGCTTGATAATTTATCCCTGGATCATCTGAAGGGTTCTGAACCCTNAGCAGCGACTCAGTGAACNCCATGCATTCGTTTATGTAGTATGGGCGAGAGCAGCAGAATAACAACGCCCAGAATGACCGCAACTAGTGCGAGTTTTTCAAAAACACCGACATAGATAGCCAGCGACGTAACCGCATCAGCGGACCCACCAGATGTTTCATCGATCGCCATTGCACCTGCAATAAATCCAGCCGCATAGGTAGCGAATGCACTGGACAAAAACCAGACACCCATCATCATCGCAGCGACTCGTTGAACACTCAGTTTGGTTACCATCGAAAGGCCAACCGGTGAAAGACAAAGCTCACCTGTTGTATGAAGCAGATACATGAGCGCCAGCCAGATAATCTCGACCTTACCGTCTGGTCCTGCCTGAGACGCGCCATACACCAAAACTCCAAAGCCTAAACCCACCTGTAGAGTTCCAAGACCAAACTTTGCCGGTGTTGTCGGTTCAAAGCCGCTTGCTGATAATCTAACCCAAATCCAGGCGAATAATGGCGCAAGCACAATGATGAAGAACGGATTTAGCGATTGGAACATTCCTGCGGTAAATGCCGTCCCCATGTCGACATTACGGTCTGTGAACAAGGTCAGTGATGATCCAGCCTGCTCAAACAGCGCCCAGAATAGTACGGATATTGCGATGAGAATTAACATCACAATCATGCGGTCTCGATCTCTTGGTTCGCAGTTAAAAAGAGAGAACCACAGTATTCCGATTATGACTACTGCACCAACTATTGTCAGCATAACGCCAACCTCTGAGGTTCGTTGTACCAGTTGCCAAACGCCAAATACGCCAATGATGCCAATGACGTAGATCAGGCGTTCCTGATCGAGGCCAGGAAAAACTGACTTGTTGAGATCCGCAGGGTCAGGTGGTTCACCGTAACCCGATAGATGATGCCGAAACATCTGAAATACCAGAAGGCCGGTTAACATACCAACTCCTGCGAGACCGAATCCATATCTCCAACCGTAGGTCTCACCCAGGTAAGCACAGGCGAGAGTCGCGGTGAATGCACCGATATTGATTCCCATATAGAAAATGGTGAAACCACCATCTCGTCGAGGATCATTTTCGCCATACAGTTGCCCGACGATAGTTGAGATGTTGGCCTTAAGAAACCCGACACCGACGATAATAAATGCAAGCGAAAGATAAAAAGTCTGAGCGTAAAAGCCATCTCGGACCACACCATGTTCAGTGACGACTGCTGGCGGTCCCTCAAAGGCCATGCCGAAGTGACCGCAAACCAACAGAACTGCACCAAACATCACTGCTTTTCGATATCCCAGATATCTGTCTGCTATCAAGCCGCCCAGCACAGGCATCGCGTAGACAAGTGAGCCGTAGGTTCCATAAATCAAGCCAGCTTCCCTGTCTCCGAACATGAAATGTTTAGTCAGGTAGAGGATGAGCAGGGCTTTCATCCCATAGTAGCTAAATCTCTCCCACATCTCTGTGAAGAAAAGAACATATAATCCACGTGGATGACCGAGAAAATCATCGCTCGTCTGTGCAGTTAGGGATGAGGTCATAAGCTGGCCGTTTAAGGATATTATTATTGACGTATGAGCGCATTAAGGCACCCTTCCTATTTTGTTAGGCTCCATAGAGTGCTCGCAATTCTAGCATAGAGATTTCGCATTGCGGGAACCCTCGTACCAGTCAGGCAGGATCAAGACAGTGATCTGTTTGTCAGTCGGGGCAGAAAAAATGACTCAACGTAACGGAGCTGGCAAGAAAGCTCAGCCAACCCTTCGTCCATGACGGCGATGTATGGAGTTTGGGTTCAATTCCCCAGACCAGATATTCATTTACGCAACAACATGTAGCACCAGATTTTTCGTTGCCCGACAGGCAGGGAAATCGAGTGAGTTTGTCGCAGTTCAAAGACATGAAGGTTCTCCTTTTGACCTGGGTTTCTTGGTGAGGATGTCGATTTGACCTGTCAGGTTGGCAGCTCCGCTGAATCGGGCGAATCAATTACGGGAATGGAGCGAGGCCTTCGCCTTGCCTCGGTGGATATGCCATGATATGTAACCAGGATGTCTCCTGACGCTACTGCAAAGGGGCATTGTGAAACAGGCCTCAGTTATCTCCTATATCAATAATTTCTATGCCCTGGCGATGCTCTCGCTGCTGTTGATCACGGTGGTCTGGCTGGCCGGGAACCCGGCTCTAGCCGGCTAACCAAAGAATCACTACCGGTCATTCCTCCCAGGGCGAAAGCAGGAGGAGAGGTTTTTATACATTGTTGACAACCTAAACACGAATGATTATCATTTGCGCATGTAAATAATACACACACTTTTTCGTTTGGAAACGTTGTATAAAATAATAAGTTACCTGCCGCTGTGAGTAATGATAGTGCTATGCCTGAGCACAAGCCTGGTCCACTTTTGGTACCTTTATGCTCATGGTCGCCTCCGATGATGCGCACTATACCAGCAATATCAAGCTGAATGATGCCGGCAAATACCCGTTGCGTTACCGCATAACACCGCCGCCGGTTACTGGTTTTTATCGCCACACCGACAGGGAAACCGGGTTGGCAAGTGGTGAGTCCCTTTTGAGTTGAGCTGGGAGTTCACCTACCTGGGTACGGGTAAAAAGGGCGGCTACTAGGAAAAGTAAGTTAACAAAGGGGACAGTTGCCCCCCTTAGAACTATAAAAAAATCTGACAGGAATTTCGAACATATTGTGAAGTACAGGATAGCGATGTTGGCAATGGCTTGCGCCTTTGCTAACTCCGGTTTTGCTGAGAGTGTTGACGATCGGACGCAAAGGTTCACCTTTAGTGGTGTTATGGAAATTGAGGCGAGTTATACCGACTCCACCGAGTGGGGTGATGATGACTCCAGCAGCGATCTGATACTGGCTACCGCGCAACCGGGTGTCGATGTGGCACTGGTGGATAAAGTGAGCCTTCACTTTGTGAGCTTTTACAAGGAAGGAGATATCGATTTCGATATGCATGAAGGATATATCCAACTTCAAAACCCGGGCGCTGAGGATATCAACCTCAAGCTGGGGAAGATGTATCTGCCCTTTGAGCAGCTGGAAACCAACCTGGTTAACGACACCCTGGGGTTGGAGTTGGTAAGCCCCGATGAGTCGATAGGTTTCCGCGAAAGAGCAGCCCTGGTGAGCTGGTCGACAGGTGACCTAACTCTGGAGGGCTATGTATTTAATGGTAATGCCAATGAAGATGACAATCTGAGCGACTTTGGGATGAGCTTTGGCTACGGCAATGAGGCATTCAACATTGGGGTTGATTACCTGAGTAATGTTGCCGACAGTGCAATGATTGTTGATGCATTGGATGAGAATCAAGGCGTTGTCCCCGAAGGTGATCTCAACGCAATATCGATAAATGGCATGGCCCAACTGGGTGCGGCGACCCTGCTGGCTGAGTATATTCAAATTGATGACCTGGATGAGATCGGTTACCAGGTGGATGATGCGCCGACTTTTGCGCAGCTGGACCTTGGTTATGACCTGGGCAACGGCTGGAGCCTGGCTCTTGCCTACCAACTTACCGATGAGGGTGCTGTTCTCGGCATGCCGGAATCGAGGATTACGGCGGGCGTTGCCACGTCTATTTATGATGGTATTGTCGCCGTATCCCTCGAGCTTTGGCACGATGAGGATTATGACGAAAACGATGGCGGCACCGATGAAGACTTTAACGGTGTGGTTATACAGATAGCTGCTGAATTCTAGGGGCACTATAACGGGGCAACGCGATGCCCAGGAGGTTAAAAAAGTGTCAGTGTGGTGAGGTAGATAATCCCGTTCATCTGCAGGGCAATGACCGAAAACTCATAATACCGCGTATATCCAGACCGGCGGCCGGCACCATGTTTCAGCCATGCCTAATTAGCGTCGGAAAGCTAAACACGATTTAAGTACACAGTAAGTACAGAAAAAGCTACCGTAGATATTATTCCCATAACCTACTGTTTATATTGATTTTATTGGTCGGGATGGCGAGATTTGAACTCACGACCCCTGCCTCCCGAAGACAGTGCTCTACCAGGCTGAGCTACACCCCGACTAAATCCGGATTATAGATTTTGTTTGGCCTGATAGCGAGGTTGCCCTTCACCTGTACAACGAGCTAAAAACTCCTGTTAACGGAGAAATTTGCCAATGAAGTCATTGCGTTTTTGAATTCTGAATCTGTCAAATGCGTCAGACACTCAATGGCTTTGTCGATTTCTCTTTCGGCCAGGTCCATTGTGTACTGCAAACCACCGGTATTGTTCACGATATCAGCAATTTCGCCCAGGTTTTCGACACCACCTTTTAGAATTGCCTGGCGGATAAAATTGACGCTTTGGCTATCGCTGTTTCGCATGGCAATAATGAGTGGCAGGGTGACTTTTCCTTCGGCGAGATCATCGCCCACATTTTTCCCCAGGTCCTCGGTTGAACCCTTGTAGTCCAATACATCATCGACCAGTTGAAATGCCAGTCCTAAGTGCAGACCATATTGTTTTGAGCTCTCCTGTTGTATTGCCGTGGCACTGGCCAAAACAGCACCGGTATGGGAAGCGGCCTGGAACAACATTGCCGTTTTACGTGTAATCACCTGAATGTAGTCGTTTTCGGTGATGTCTGGGTTTCGAATGTTGGTAAGCTGTTGGATCTCACCTTCGGCAATGGTATTGGTGGCGTGGGACAGGATAGCCATCACTCCCATGTCGCCTATTTCAACCATCATTTCGAACGCCCTGGAGTGAAGAAAATCACCCACCAGTACACTCGCCGGGTTTCCCCATGTCGCATTGACAGTTTTTTTCCCCCTGCGCAGATCAGATGCATCGACCACGTCATCATGCATCAACATCGCTGTGTGCAGGAACTCGATGATAGTCGCAAGATTGATATGTTGTTGACCCTTGTAGCCACAAGCCCTTGCAGTAAGAAGCACCAGCAGTGGTCGCAGGCGCTTGCCGCCGGCGTCGATCAGGTAACTCGAGATCTCCTCAACAAGGGGAACATGGGAGTTAAGATTTTCGATAATGAATTGATTAACAGCTGAAAAATCAGACTCAACTACCGTATAGAAGGGGTGCTTCATTTCAATTACAGCGATTGCTCGCAACAGCGTGACAAGGGCCTGAATCGTAGGCATGGATAACCGAGCTGTCAAGCGCGGCCCAGATGGTTGAGCTCCGGGCCAAAAGCAAGATCAGGCCTGAGTTTGGTCATTTTTCATGAGTGTTCGGAATTGGGACAGCCCAGCGTAAAAAATAGGCGGTTTCTTAACTTGATTGCCATAAGGTGTTCCCGTATGATTGCGCACCCTGAATATGGGCTGGCCCAGCGGTCTCTGTGCCGCAAGATCCGGCTAATTCGCCCAGATCAACGCTTTTTGGCTATGAATAAATAATAGAGTAGATAAGAATGTACGCTGTAATTAAGAGTGGTGGTAAACAGCATCGAGTAGAGCCAGGTGAATTACTCGAGCTCGAGAAATTGAATGTTGAAGCTGGTGAGACTGTTGATTTTGAAGAAGTAATGTTGATAGGTGATGGTGACGACGTCAAGATCGGTGCACCCTATGTTGAGGGCGGGAAAGTAACCGCCGAAGTTATTGAGCATGGTCGTGGCGATAAGATAAACATCATCAAAATGCGACGACGAAAGCACTACCGACGTCAGGCTGGTCATCGTCAGTCGTATACAAAAATAAAGATCACAGAGATTTCCGGAGGGTAAGCAATGGCTCACAAGAAAGCGGGCGGAAGTACAAGAAATGGCCGTGATTCGGAATCGAAAAGGCTGGGTGTAAAGGTATTTGGTGGCGAAGCCGTCATTCCCGGCAATATCATTGTTCGTCAACGAGGAACAAAATTTCATCCCGGGACAAATGTCGGCTGTGGGAAAGACCACACTTTGTTTGCTACCTCAGCAGGAAAGGTAGAATTTGCAGTCAGAGGTCCAAAGAACCGAAAATATGTTGATGTGGTGGCTGAGGCTTAATAACGGAAAGTAAAATTATAAAAAAGCCCTGTCATCGACGGGGCTTTTTTTTGACTATCAACTAAATTTGGTGACAATGAAACAGGTTCAAAACGTGTAAAACGATGAAATTTATTGATGAAGCAAGTATTTTTGTCGAAGCCGGTAAAGGAGGAGACGGCTGTCTTAGTTTCCGGCGTGAAAAATACATTCCCAAGGGGGGGCCTGACGGTGGCGATGGCGGGGATGGCGGCAGCGTGTTCCTCATTGGCGATGCGGCACTCAATACCCTTGTCGACTTTCGTTTCCAGCCACGATATCGGGCTGAAAAGGGTGAACACGGAAAAGGAAAAGACTGTGCCGGCGCGAAAGGAAACAGTATCTATTTGAGGGTTCCGCTTGGTACCAGCGTTTTCGACGATGAAACCGACGAGTATCTTGGTGACGTGGAATCTGCCGATCAGCAGATGCTGGTAGCAAGAGGTGGTTTTCATGGTCTGGGAAATACGCGTTACAAATCCAGTACCAATCGAGCACCGAGACAGACCAGCCCAGGAACCCCGGGGGAAGTTCGAACACTCAGGCTTGAGTTAAAACTGATCGCAGACGTTGGTTTGCTGGGTTTGCCAAATGCAGGAAAATCAACTTTGATCCGTTCAGTCTCCGCGGCACGCCCGAAAGTCGCAGATTATCCATTCACCACACTAGGGCCGAATCTTGGCGTGGTGAAAGCTGGTGATGATAGTTTTGTCGTTGCTGACATCCCCGGGTTGATTGAAGGCGCTGCTGAAGGAGCTGGATTGGGTGTGCAGTTTCTGAAGCATCTGTCACGAACACGGCTTCTGTTACATCTCATCGACGTAGCGCCCGTTGACGGTAGTGATCCTGGTCAAAACTATAAACTCATTGAACAGGAAGTTGTCAGGTACAGCGATGGCATTGCGCAGAAAAACCGCTGGCTGGTTTTCACAAAACTGGATGTCTTATCGGATGAGCTTGCCGACGACATAATATCTGAGGCGTTGACCAGCATTGAATACGATGGCCCTGTGTTTCGAGTATCGGCGTTGTTGGGTCGAGGTACGGAGGAGTTGATTCATACTGTTCAAGCTTACCTAAGAGAACAGAACACAATTGAATCCGATGAATCCAAGCAGGCTGAAAGGAACGACCAGATACGCCAGGAGGTTCACGATTTTTCATCAGCCCAGAGAAAAATACGACGAGATCGCCGCCAAAAAATGGTTGAGGAAGGCAGAGATGATGACTTTGATGTTGATGTTCACTATGAACCTTAGAGTTGTCACATGACGAATCAGTTTGACGAAAAACGGCGTACCTTCGATGCTGGTAAGATCTGGGTCATCAAGATCGGTAGTTCTCTGTTAACCAAAGATGGTGAAGGGCTGGCGACGGATCTGGTATCTGACTGGGTTGGCCAGGTAGCTGAATTGAAACGCAGTGGAATACAGGTGGTCCTGGTATCTTCCGGTGCGGTTGCTGAAGGAATGAGTCGCCTCAAGATGAAAAAACGTCCCGTCTCAGTGCAGTTACTGCAGGCTGCTGCCGCAGTTGGTCAGATGGGACTCATCCAGGCATATGAATCCAAGTTTCAGAACTACGGCTTGCATACTGCTCAGGTTTTACTTACCCATGATGATTTGCGATCAAGGGAAAGGTACATCAATGCTCGTGGCACCTTAAACAACTTGTTAGAACTCGGTGTAATTCCTGTCGTCAACGAGAACGATACAGTCGTGACTGATGAGATTCGATTTGGGGATAATGACAGACTTGCGGCACTGGTTTCGAATTTGATTGGTGCCAATACCTTGTTGTTATTGACTGATCAGGTGGGGGTCTTAAGTGCTGATCCAAAGGGAAATGAGAATGCGCAATTGATTGAAGTCACCACTGCCAACGATAGTGACCTAGATGCAATGGCTGGTGAAGGCAGTGCGATGGGTCGAGGAGGCATGGTGACTAAAATTAGTGCTGCAAGAATAGCATCGAGGAGCGGGGCGAATACGGTGATTGCCTCAGGGATTGCACCACAAGTCATTTCTCGTCTCGGCAAGGGAGAAGTTTGTGGCACGCTCCTTTTGGCGGACAAGGAAGTGCTGGTATCCAGAAAACAATGGTTGGCGGCTCTAACCGCCAGTGGTGAGATAACGCTGGATGCTGGTGCAGTT
>PBRC01000055.1 GCA_002725285.1 Gammaproteobacteria bacterium
ATTAGAGGAGCTTATTAGAAGTAGAGGATAGTCAGTATAAACGCCATTTTTCAAAGAAGCGCCAAGTATGGTGATTGCTGATGATCATTCAAATTTAAGACACTTTGGCGTGGTGATCCTTTTAAGGTCAATGACTGTAAAGGTGCTGGCCTGATGGCTTACAGACGGCCGGGTTGATTACTTAGGAGACTAAAAGGTCGGGCAGGATTGATTTGGCTTAAGTATCAAAGCCTGTTTTGGGACTGGATAGCTGCGACTCGTTTACGCGGTGGTGGTTGCGGTTCGAGATGATCCAGAATCTTCTGGATTATGTCTGGATCAGTAATGTCGGTAATAACCCGCATGGTGCCGCCGCATATTGGGCATAGGGTAATGTCTATGTTGAAGACTCGTTTGAGTCGCTGGGCCCAAGATAGGGGTGCCATAAGTTCATCCTGGCTCGTAGCATCTTCAAACGTTTTGTCTGTTTTGATAACCTCTTTTCTTTTCACTCTTCTGCTGCGCTTTGGAATAATGTGCTTTCTCATTCGTGAATTTGGGGCGAAAACGCCGTGATACCGAACAAGATTATGTCGGGGTAGGGGTACTAGCGCAGCAAGTTTGCTCAGGAAATCCAGGGGTGAAAACAGAATATGTGTGGTTCCGTTACGAAACGGATTCTTCAACTCATATTGGATCTTGCCATCAGTTCTGACAGTGAGCCGCTCCAGACAGATAGCCGGTCTGGTTACGTACCTGCAAAGACGTTCCAATCGATCCCGCTGATATGGCTGACATGACACAGCTGTATTGAGTGAAAAGCCATCTCTATTTGCCGTTGAAGCTTTGACCGGCTTATCGGTTCTGATGAACAACGGATCCTGTAACGTTAGTGTACGGCTACCAGAATGAGGCCCTATTGCGATACGGTATCGTATGGATGCGGCGCTAACGGTATCCATTGGTTCATGGAAATCAAGATCCAGCCATGGTTGCTCTGGATCTGGAATGAGTAAGCCTTCTTTTTCGAGTCTACGGACTACACGTTGGATGACGCGATTGAGCAAGGTTCGCAACTCTGTTTGATTTGGAGCCTTCACACTATGAAATTTAGCTTTGCCTGACTTGCCAACTGTGTAAACACCGTCAAGCGCGATCATATGTAGATGAATATTTAGATTTAAGGCACTGCCAAAGCGTTGGACTAGTGTAACAATGCCAGTTTGGGCACCACTTGCTCGCGTTAGTCCGGCACGATTAATGAGGTCTGTTTCTATTGCGCGAATGATGATGGCGAGGCATCGACTAAGCGTGTTGGGTTGACGAGCAAAAAGCAATCGTAGTGGCCAAGGAAAGCTGAGAACCCATTGTCTTACTGGTACCACAGGTATCACGTGATCAATCAAATGTGCTGATGTTTCGACCATGCGGCGAGCACCACAGGACGGACAAAATCCACGAAGCTTGCACGAAAAAGCTACCAGATGTTCGAATCTGCAACCATCGCACTTTACACGAAGAAAACCATGCTTGAGCATTCCACATCGAAGGTAGCTGCGAAATTCATTGTGGACGAAAGCAGGTAATGAAATGTCAGCATTGGAAAGATGGGACTGGAATATAGGAAGGTTTTGTTCAATGATTTTGTATAAATCAGTTTCTTCAGGTTTATGTCGTTTATAGGTAGAATCTCCTGGCGATTTTTGGAGTGAACTTAACTGCGAAGTGTTTTCCAGCATTGCAACATTTTGCAAGACCTACGGAGTTGTGGATGTACTACGGTGACCAGATCTTTTGCGAGAGATGGATTATTTCGTCTGTGAATCTTGCTTTAACTATGCCGAGATTCCGTACGACGCTTCAATTTTTCGTATGTGCAGGTTACGTGGTTTTCAAGGTGGACCATCGGATAATTACGACTTATCTGCCCTGGTCTTCGTAGGTGGGCTCTCGTGATTTTCCCTGCGGGAAAACACTGCCGCCGTGAGAGCCGTTAGAATTGCGAGGGTCTATTGCGTTTTCGCCTGCGGCGAAAGCCGCAATTTGGTGGCCAGAGGTGGAATCGAACCACCGACACGAGGATTTTCAGTCCTCTGCTCTACCGACTGAGCTATCTGGCCTTTCATCCTTTGTCTTGCTNGCAGGTGAGCGCGGTCTGGATGACATTTGTAACTTTTCTCTGGTGTGGGAGCCGCAAAGGGNGGGTATTAAACNGAAGGGGGCGGGAGTAGTCAAGACGNATGTGCTATCCGTCGTTTTCGGGTGTTGTCGGNATGAATCCGTCGGCATGATTGACCTCTTCTCCCGCGAGAAATCTGTCTCTCTGCTCATTCAGGTATTTCCGTGCTTCCTTGTCCATCATGTTGAGGTGCTTTTCGTTGATTANCATGGTNTGAAGGATTTGCCATTCNTGCCAGGCNTGGGCCGATACATTTTCNAAGACGTCGAGCCCTTTGGATCCGGGGAACGGCGGTGCNTCCAGGCCGGGGAGTTCCTGTTTTAATCTTGAACATGTCACCATTCGGGTCATTCTTTAAATCCTGGCTGTAAAGATGGCTCTAGCTGCTTTATCAATTTCGTCACCGGATGAGTAAGCCCAATCTCGATGGGATGATCTCGTGAGTACCAGAGTTGCTGATTTGAGTCATTGACCTTATCAGCATGGTTCAATTTTACTAGAACGGGTGTGATATCTAAATGAAAATGGGTAAATGTATGGCGAAAGCTTTCAAGCAGTTCTGATTCGTGAGGTTCCAGCCCCAGGCGTGATATGACGTCAGCTATTTCGTCCATGCGACACTCCGGAAAGCCCCACAAACCTCCCCATAGTCCTTGATCTGGTCGTTTTTCGAGGAGCAGTTCACCGGTCTGATTTTCGAGAATCAACATGCAGGTCGATTTTTCCGGCAGTGTCTTTTTGGGCTTCTTTCCTGGGTAGTGGTCTGTCTGGTCATGCTGATGGGCGTGGCAATCTCCATGAAACGGACATGAATGGCAGGCTGGGTTTGTGCGGGTACAAAGGGTGGCCCCGAGATCCATCATGGCTTGCGTGTAGTCTGCTGTTCGAGTGCCAGGCGTCAGGAGTTCTGCCTTGTCCCACAACTGGTTGGCCACGCTGGCGTTCCCAGGCCATCCCTCAATACCAAAGTAGCGACTGAGGGTTCTTTTCACGTTGCCATCCAGGATGGTTGCGGGCTGATTAAAGGCGATAGCAAGAATAGCGCCTGCAGTTGACCGACCGATGCCTGGTAGTTTCATCAGATCATCCAGTGAATCCGGAAATTCGCCCTGATATTTCTCAGAGACCAGACCAGCAGTTTTGTGCAGGTTTCTTGCTCTTGCGTAATATCCTAACCCGGTCCAGAGGTGCAGAACTTCATCGAGAGTCGCTTCTGCCAACGTATTAATAGTGGGGAAGTGATGTGTGAATTTCTCAAAGTAAGGGATGACCGTTGTTACCTGGGTCTGCTGTAACATGATCTCTGACACCCAGACGCGATAAGGTGAGATTGCNTGCTGCCAGGGGAGGTTTTTTCTTCCGTGTCTATCAAACCAGTTGAGNAGTCGGTCATTGAATCCCAGAGTCATTAATCGAACAACCCCTTCAAAAGCTTTTCAACGGGTTTTTTCAGTTTGTCCGGAACTTTCTCAATCAGTTTTTCCTTACCCTTTCGTTTCAGTTCCTTTTCGGCGATATCACCAACCAGACGGGTGATAGCTTTGCGGTCTGGCAGACAAAGTTCCTTGAATGAGGCATCGAGAGATCCTTTACAGTGNANTGGCCAAATCAGCAAGTTGCGNTTCGGGGACGGAAAAAATATCTTAACCGATTCCGGANTCAGCACTTTTCAATCGTCAGTAACATNGGGTCTTTTATTTGAGAGACTTCGGTATTATGCCAGCTTTAACTGTACGCGGGAACGCAGTAATAAGCCTCTCTGTAGCGGGTTGTGGAAGCTCGACGATTTGCTGCCTGACAATGTTTTTGACGTCATCGCTCGAATCGTCTGCGTGTGAATAGCGTACAGCAAGCCGCTCCAGTTGTTCGCTGACTGTCAGCTCATCCAACTATGGAATAACAGTTTGTTTGATCTCGGCTGTCAGCAGGTTATCCAGAACCTCCAGCGCAAACACCTGTAGATTCGACAACGTTTGAATCAATATTCGCACGGGTATCCAACATGATGATCGAGCCGAAGATAAAAGAGGTGAGTAACAGCATGTTGTCCCGGTGCACATCGAATTCATGGCAGATGGCACGCCTTCATAACCAGGCGCCGCGTGCAAGTCGGACATGGTCGCAAGCAGCCAGGTGATTGTCTCCACTTCTTCATCGAGCNTGTTTCCAAACAACAGGCNTACCAGGTTTTTCAGCAGNTTGAATGCCGAGATTTGCCAGGAATCATTCACTNGATGACAGTTCAGTCGTCGGATCGGACACAAACTCGNTCAACAAGTTGCCTTCTCAAGGATGTACACAGTCAACGCGGTATGCGCTATCCATACCCAGGGAGNGAGTCTCACGTTTAATTCCTGCAGAATCACGGTGAAACACGATGTTTATTTGATGCGCNGGAAAAGTGATAATCTGATTTCAAACACAACAAAGGAAAGGCTACTTCATGCCTCAAGTAGGAAATGCAGGACAACCCTTGCGTGTAGCAATCATCGGGTCTGGACCCGCGGGATTCTATACGGTCAGCAATTTCTTAAAACACAAAGAGCTTCATGTTGAGATGGACATGTTTGAAAGGTTGCCGACACCATTCGGACTGGTGCGGTCCGGCGTTGCGCCAGATCATCAGAAGTACAAAACGGTTACCCGTGCGTTCGACAAGAGTGCGCAGAACACCAATTTCAGATTTTATGGAAACGTAACTTATGGTGAACACCTGACCCTTGATGATCTGAAGCAGCGTTATCATCAGATAATCGTATGCAGTGGCGCATCGAGTGATCGCAGCCTGGATGTGCCGGGAGAAGATCTGACCGGCAGCTACTCGGCAACCGACTTTGTGGCCTGGTACAACGGGCACCCTGATTATGTGGACTATGAATTTGATCTTAACCAGGAAAGTGCNGCGATCGTTGGGTTGGGTAATGTCGCCGTGGATGTGGCAAGAATCCTGTGCAAGACAGATGATGAACTTAAAGACAGCGATATTGCTGACCATGCCATGGAAGCGCTGCGCGGAAGCAAGGTGAAGAAAGTTTATATTCTTGGTCGCAGGGGGCCTGCGCAGGCAGCCTACACACCACCAGAAATAAAAGAGGTGGGTGAGCTGGAAGACACCGATGTCATCGTACTAAGAGATGAAGCCGAACTGGATGATGCCAGCCGTGATGAGATGGAAACAAAGGGTGACAGGAATACGCAGAAGAACGTCGCTGTAATCCAGGCGTTCCCGGATCGTCAATTACAGGGGAAGACAAAACAACTGACGATTCGGTTCCTGGTTTCGCCAACCGATATTGTTGGCGAGGATGGTCAGGTAACGGCCATTAAAATAGTTAAGAATGAAGCCTATAGGTCGGACGATGGTTCAGTACGTGCAAGAGCGACTGAACAGGAAGAGATTATTCCCGTGGGATTGGTATTTCGCTCGGTCGGGTACCGGGGATTACCGGTACCTGAAATACCCTTTAATGAGANTTGGGGCACGATCTACAACGACCACGGGCGTGTTACCAACGAATCCGGTGAGGTTCAAACAGGCCTTTATACTGCGGGGTGGATTAAACGAGGACCGACAGGTGTTATTGGTACCAACAAGACTGACGCGCAGGAAACAGTAAATGCCATGGTCGAAGATCTGAAGGCAGGAAAGATCCTNGATCCGNCGTTTTCCGACAGAGAAGCAGCAGCTGTCATGATTGAAGAAAAGCAGCCTGANGTCATATCCTGGGAGGACTGGGTGAAGATTGACCAGGCCGAAGTGGAAAAGGGGCAGAAAACCAACCGACCCAGGGTGAAATTCACTCGCGTCAGTGACATGTTGGATATGCTTGGGCGGTAGTTGACTCAGCTATCTGAGCGCGGGAATCACTTCTTCAATATATGCGTTCAGGGCCTCGTCGTTCCACGGCGCCCTCAATGCGATATTTACCTGGTCTGCGCCAGCCACCTGGTATTTTCTGACTCGATCGACGGCTTCATCAGGTGTACCGAGCAGCGCACCTGCTTCGATTCTGCCGGCGACAGGTCCCCAGTCCTCGCGTAGTTTTGTCCTCTCTGCTTCAGCACCTTTTGCATCAATGGCCAGATTGAAAGTAAGATTGATGGAGCGTTTGATGCTGGTTGGATCGCGCTTTATTTGTTCGCACCAATTATCCAAAACCTGATTGAGATGGGCAAAATGTTCAACCGAGGTGTAGGCGGCATTCCAGCCGTCCGCATGCTTTGCGACGATTTTCAGGGTTTTCTTTTCGCCAAGCCCNCCGATCCAGATGGGTAGTTCTTCCTGCACAGGTTTCGGGAGATTCGATGCATTGTCAACATGATAGTACTTGCCATTAAAAGTGGTTCTTTCCTCACGCAACATACTTTTGATAATCGTGGTGGCCTCATCCAGCATATCGAGTCGCTGGCCTACTGGTGGAAAATCATAGCCAAATGCGCTTGCCTCCTGTTCATGCCAACCGGCACCAAGGCCTAGTTCGAATCGGCCACCGGAGATATGATCGAGGGTGGATGCAGCTTTTGCGATGCTGGCAGGATTACGATATCCGACATAGAAAACAAGACAGCCCAGCGTGGCATGTGATGTCTCGGCGGCAAGTGCGCCCAGAGTGGTCATGGCTTCAAAATGATCTTGAGTACCGCCAGCGGGCGGTGCTTCATAGAAGTGATCCCATGCGGAGATCCAATCCACCTTCGCCTGATCAAGTCTGCGCCAGAGCTGACGCATGGCGCTCATGGCCATGTTTTGCTGGCCAACATGTACACCCAGTTTCAGACTCATCTTCAACTCCGAACTAGCAAACAGGATCGACATCCTAACATAGTGTCTTTCCNGGGCCGGCAGGNCAATGCACAGAGGGTTGAAGTGGAACAGATCGCNGTCGATGCATTTACGCCAGCAGTANGAGCAGNCATTNTAAATAGATTGAAGGTTGAGGCAGATGACCTTGCTGAACTTGATGGATTCNAATCCTACCTATTCGAACGTAAGTCCNATAACTCGATCGTCAGGATAAGGCATATCAGCCATCGNGATGAGGAACAGATCAGAGCAGAANTGGAATTTGTACATTACCTGGCCAACCAGGGTGCTGCAGTCGGTAAACCGATAGCGNTCAGTGGTGGTAATCTGGTTGTTTGNTTTGATGAATTCCTTATTTGTCAGTTCAGGGTCAGTTCAGGAAAGNACCAGGTCACACCNTAAAGCAGTCTGATTGGAATCGGGGTCTTTTCCAAAATTTGNNGCGGTCTCTGGGTGAGTTTCATCACCATGCGAAAAACATGGCAGAGCNGANGTTCAGGCGCTTTCCTGGCGAACTGACGAAATCTGAATTTCAGAGGACGCATCCCCGATAATCNGACCAGGGTATTGGAAATCGGAGACAGATGCCTGACTGAGTTGTCAGAGCTACCCGTAAACGATGACAATTTCGGGCTGATCCACTCAGATGTCCACGCCGGAAATTTCTTCTATGAAAACGGTACGATGACCTTCTTTGATTTTGATGATTGTTGCTATCAATGGTTCGGGTTTGATGTAGCGTTTGTCCTCTTCAACAGTGTGTTCATTTTCTGGATGGATAACAGCCAGACAGTGAGAGAAAAGGCGGCGCGTGGATTCCTACCGGCTTTCTTTGATGGATACTCAAGCGTGCTTCAGGTTGATAACTTTATGCTTGAGAGGATGACTCTGTTTCTAAAAGTCCTACCGGACGACGTCTTTCTCAAACAGTTCATCAATATCATCGTCAGAAATACCGAATTGATTCAATATCTCACGACTCTGTTCACCCAGTTTCGGTGCGACACCCTGAATCCTGGCTGGTGTGTCTGAAAATTGGGCAGCAGGTCTGGCCTGGCGTACTTTTCCGAGACCGGGCTGATCCATCTCCTCAATCAGGTTGTTAGCAAGAATTTGCTCATGTGACAGGACTTCTTTGCGTGACAAGACAGGTGCCGAGGGTACATGGTTTTCATCCAGAACCTTCAACCAATGTTCTGTTGGTTTTGTTGCAATGACCTCGGCGGTCATCCTCAGTCTGGCGGTGTTGTTCCTGACTCTGCCAGCCGGTGTGTTAAACCGGTCATCCTGCAGCCATTCCTCTCTATCAAGCGCCTTACACATGCCTTCCCACTCGGCGTCTGAAACAGCACCTGCTGTGATATAGCCATCTGTGGTTTGATAAATAAGATCGGGTGCAAGTTGCGGTGGCACCTTGTCTTCATAACCGATGACCGTGTATCCCGCCATACCTTCTGCCCAGGTCAGGGAAATCATGGCATCAATCATCGCGAGTTTAATATGTTGCCCCTTGCCGGTTCTTTCACGGGCGAGGAGCGCTGCGGTGATTGCCTGTGCGGCTGTCATGGC
Organism: Gammaproteobacteria bacterium; assembly: GCA_002725285.1. Classification (GTDB taxonomy): domain Bacteria; phylum Pseudomonadota; class Gammaproteobacteria; order Pseudomonadales; family Azotimanducaceae; genus JAHRVQ01. Next base: position 8,532 of record PBRC01000055.1, read on the forward strand.
AGTGGTCTTGTCCGGAATAACCGTTCTTATCATTTTGGGTCGTCCCGTGTCCCTGTCCCTCTGGATGTCAGCAAGCCCTGACAAGGACTGAATGACCGGGTCGTAGACTCTTTTGTGTGTGTAGGGACCGATATCGCCAAATCCTGAAATGGAGCAGTAAACAATACCTGGATTGATCTCCCGGATGATCTCGTAGCCCAATCCCATGCGTTCTATGGCACCAGGTCTGAAATTCTGTACGACGACATCAAAGTCCTTGACGAGCTTCTTTATCAGGGCAACCCCGGATTCCTTTTTCAGGTCAATGGCGATCGCTTTCTTGCCGCGATTGGCGGACAGAAAAGTCGGCGTGATGCCCTCAGTGCCACCTCCCATATAACGTACGATATCACCCTGGAAAGGTTCGACCTTGATGACTTCAGCCCCTTGATCCCCCAGCCACATGGTGGCCAACGGGCCAGACAAGACTGCAGAGAGATCAAGTATTCGGTAACCGAAAAGAGGACCTTCCACAGAGAACCCCGAGTGATTGATTTTAGGAGACTAACTATGTCACATTGTAAAACCGAGATTCAATATCGGACTTCGAATAAGCTTGTGGATACTGTGAATAAATTGATCGTCTGGGGCGTGGGTACCACGAGGACACTGCGGGTTCACTGGATGCTCCATGAACTTGAAATTGAATATGAAACACGCGCAATTGGACCGCGTACCGGTGAGACCCAGACAGAAGAATTCAAGTCACTTAATCCAAAACAGAAAATACCGGCACTGATAGACGGTGACCTGGTGGTGACAGAAAGTGCTGCGATCATGCGCCATCTGAGGCGAATCTGTGACCGCTTGCCGTATGATCAGTATCAGCAATCGGTTGCTGGTCTCGCAGAATACGATGAGTGGTTATCGTTCATGCTGATGGAACTGGATGCAACATCTTTGTACGTTGTTCGCCGCCATGGAGACCTTTCCGGGATTTACGGAGAGGCTGAGAATGCTGTTACATCATCGATTGCCTATTTCGAAAGGATGCTGAATTCAGTTGTGGATCGCGTCGCTGACAAGGAGTTCATCTGGGGAACCACGTTCTCAGAGCTGGATATTCACATGGCAATTCTGCTGGACTGGGGCGGCTATGTCGGTGCAGGGATTCCTGACAGACTTTCTGACTACCATGACCGAATGAAATCTCGACCGGCTTACAAAACAGCCTCGGAACTGAATTTCTCAGCTTAGCAGAGTCTGACGGGGAAACTCTGATACTGACTAACACATGATTGAAGTCAATGTGCGGCTCCCACAGATCTCATCCGCCTAAAACCTCTACCGCCAATCCTGCCGTGGTGTCACAATCGGAAAGCGCCTCTCAAATTGATCAAACAGTTCACTCAAGGTCACCATGGTATTCAGGTCGCCGGTGATTTCAAGCGCACCATCCTGCATGAGTTGACCCGCGTCGGTCAGTCCCATCATGAGTTTCTTGAAATCCATGCTGTTGATCTTAAGTGTGGCGGAAGGGGAATCGTGTTGTTTTCCGGGGAAGGCATGTAATACGGAGTTCTCGATGCTTAAAAGGGTCTCCTCTGTGTCATTGAATTGGAGGTTGATATTCAGGACCAGACCTTCGGCCCTTGGGCCATTCAATCTTACTGCCATCGTTTGGAACATGTTTTCCATTGGAATCGACTCGGCCATGCTGGCGGTTGCACCAAAAGCTGAGCCCTTTGGTAATCCCTGGCGAAGTTCAAGTGCGCCGCACAGATAAAAGTTACGCCAGGAGGCCGACTCGGATTGATAACCCAACTGCTCGAAGCTGTCAGCCAGTAACGCGCGAGCGTCGAAATGGTCCGGTTCAGCCATCACAACGTGGTTCAGAACCTCGGCAACCCAGCGATAGTCACCGTCGTTAAAACAATCCTGTGCTCTAGTAACAATAGCACCGGCACCACCCATATAGTCGACGTATTTTGTTGCAGCTGTGACGGGTGGCAGCGGATACAGGCTGGCCGGGTTGCCGTTAAAAAAGCCCAGGTACTTGACGTATACCGCACGACTGTTGTGGTGGACTGTTCCGTAGTAGTCACGATTATAAAATTCTTTAGCCAGGCTGTCGGGCAATGATATCTGTTCGGCAATTTCCTCTTTGACATAGCCGTGATTGGCCAGACGCAGGGTTTGATCATGGATGTATTTGTAGGTGTCACGTTGCTTTCTCAAATACTCAAGGGCTTCATCGCGACCCCAGATGGGCCAATGATGGCTGGCAAACTGCAATTCCAGTCGATCACCAAACAACTCAATGGATTCGTTGATCTGCGCACTCCATGCCAGTGCATCTCTCACCTGTGCACCCCTCGGGGTATAAACGTTGTGTATGTTATGAGAGGTGATCTCAGACATGCAAAGTGCTTTGAACTGCGGCAAGTAAAAGACAAATTCAGCCGGTGCCTCAGTACCAGGTGTCATCTGAAATTCAATTTCTACACCATCAATATTTCGGGTTTCACCCGTCTCCTTCACGATGTCGTTGGGGATTACAAAACCCGTGCTGCCGAGAGCAAGCGATGCGCCTAATCCTGTTGTTACAAATCCTGTTTCGGAAGGGCTGAGTAGATTGCCATACATATAGGTCGCGCGACGCGACATGACGTTTCCGGCCAGGACGTTCTCAGACAGACTTTCTTTGACGAAGTGTTCAGGCGTGATGACAGCTACCTCACCGGATTCGGCTTGCTCCTGGGATACCACGCCAAGTACACCGCCAAAATGATCAGCGTGGCTGTGAGTAATGATGACCGCGATAACCGGTCGCTCACCGAAGTGTTTATTCGCCAGTGCCAGACCGGCGCGAGAGGTTTCTGTGGCAGTAAGCGGGTCGATGACAATCCAACCATTGTTGCCTCGGATCAGCGTCATATTAGCGATGTCGAAGGATCGGATTTGATAAATGCCATCGGTTACTTCGAATAAACCATGGTGCAGTGCGTTAAGCTGCGCTTGTCGCCACAAGGAGGGATTAACCGTGTCGGGTGCATCCTTTTCCAGAAAGGCCATACTGTCAAGATTCACCGCATTGCGGCTGCCTCGATCATGAGGGATAAGCATGGGGTCGAGAGTTGCGATGAATCCCCGCTCTGCATTCTCAAAACTTCGCCGGTCATCAAAATTCAGCTTGTCTCTAAAAGACTGATTAATCACTTTTGTCTGTGCAGTGGCTGGTTTCTGCTGGGTCAGTTCAGTAGGCAGTGGTTGATAATCGGTCATGTTGAACTCAGGTGATTGGTATATGAAGGTCAAGCATAGTGGCAATTGGTTCCAGGATAAACAGAGTTTTGAGCCCTGGTTTTTCTTTTATACTGAGTAAACGAGAACCAAAGCGATGAGGCCGGGTTAGTGATGCGATTGTAATTGAACAACTCGGGAAGGCGAGGGAGTGGACAGTCTCGGACAGAGAACTGCGAAGACGATGGCTGATTTGATAAACCAGGTAATACTGGCCTCTGAACTTCGTCAGGCGAATAAGTTGCTGAGGTTATTGAGCAGTATTGCGATTCAATCTGGAACGAGTCACTCACCAGAGGAACTGGTGCCTCCGGGTATGGAGGCTGTCGCCGAAGGTGTCGAAAATGACAAGACAGTTAGTGTTCTGCAGTCACTCGGTTGTGACCTGGGGCAGGGGTATTTTTTTGGCAAGCCTGTGCCCGAAACCGAATTTATCGCGAGAGCCGAGAAAGACAGTTTTCCAGTTCAGATCCTGCTCGCCATGGGTCAGGGCTTGATGATGGTTACCGAGTCAAACCTGGCGGGTCAATCTTTAGCGCTTCTTAAGCTGTTCCATCTTGATGTTGTGGGTAGCCATCACCTGATTGAGTTTATTAATCAGCTCAACTCTTGCTTCCTTGTCTCTTCCTTTATCAAGCGATTTTATTTCGACTTTTAGATCTGAGATCGACTTCTTGAGATCAATTTCCTGCGGTGTGATGCCAGCGTTCTTTAAAATGCTAAAGGACATTCGCAAGTGTTCGGGTGTTCGAAGCCAGGTCAAAAGGTCAATTGGCTTGCCCTTGTTCGACAGATTCTCCGGATCACCCTCGGCAATGGATTTACGAATAATTTCTTCAACAGCATTATAGATTCTCATGTTGCTATTATACGCCCGGGAAGTCGGCTAACGAATGTTACAAGGGACAATATGCGATGCTGATTGAGTCCTGGGTCCTGTGGACCCTCTTGGCTGCAACAATGCAGGCGATTCGCACGGCAGGGCAGAAAAATCTCACTGGTGAGATGAGTGCCTTGTCTGCCACGCTTGTTCGTTATCTATTCGGACTTCCTTTTGCACTTCTATGGCTGGGATTTGTATCCCGGCAGCAGGACTTTAGTCTCCCCGGGCTGAATACGGTATTTATCCTGTCCGGTTTTGCAGCAGGTATCCTGCAGATCACTGCTACCTTTCTCCTGATTAGATTGTTTACACTGCGGAATTTTGCCGTTGGCAGTACCTATGTGAAATCCGAGATCCTGTTGACAGCAGTAATCGGATATTTTTTCTTTACTGAGACGGTCACCCTGGTTGGTTGGCTGGCTATTATTGTCTGCGTGATTGGCCTGGTGACTATCAGCGTTTCGAAAACTGGTGGAATAAAGAGTTTGTGGAATCAGTCTGCGGGATACGGCCTGAGTTCAGGATTGTGTTTTGCTCTCACCTCGCTCTACTTAAGGCAGGCCAGTCTGTCCCTTGGAACTGACGATTCGATGTTGGCGGCAGGCATGACACTAGCTTATATGGTGAGTTTACAAACCGTGACGATGCTGGCCTGGGTGCGAATTCAGCAACCAGGTCAGATCAGTGTGATATTGCGCAACTGGCGACCTTCGCTGTTTGTCGGTATTACCAGTGTGGTTGGCTCGGTGGGCTGGTTTACCGCGATGACATTGGAACTGGCGTCGTATGTAAAGACACTTGGCCAGTTGGAGTTTATATTCACCGTGCTGATTGCAGTATTTTACTTTAAGGAGAAACCCACCCGACTCGAGGTTGCAGGGATGCTGCTGATCGTGTCGGGCGGTGTCGCGCTTCTATTGAACTAGTCTGGATTGATAGTTTATATATCAGCGGATTCCTTCAACCAGGTCTGCGATCTTATCAAGTTGTGCCAGAACCTCGTCGGGGCTGGACTGGGGCAAACCAAAAAGTATTTCATCAAAACCCTGGTCGATTCGACCTTTGATATTGTCAGCATCAAGAGGTGCACCGAACAGGGCAATGGTGATGTCATTTACGTCACGACCTCGTTTTTCACAGGCTGCTTTAAGATTACTCATGCCACCGCTGCCTGAACCACCTATCGGCATCCAGCCATCGCAGTACTCAGCGACTCGATCAAATGTCCACTTTGAATTGGCGCCAAGCCAGACAGGGGGACCCCCGGCCTGTACAGGTTTGGGCCATGACCAGATAGGATCAAAATCGACATGCTCGCCATGGAATTCTGCTTCGTCTTCTGTCCAGATTTGCTTCATTGCGAGAATTTTCTCTCGCACTATCGCCCACCGATGCTTATAGCTTGCACCGTGATTTTCCATCTCTTCTACGTTCCAACCGGCACCGATCCCCAGAATAAAGCGTCCTTCTGAAATGACGTCCAGTGATGCACACTCTTTTGCCAGGGTAATTGGGTCACGTTCAATCACCAGGCAAATTCCAGTACCCAGTTTGATACGAGAGGTGACTGCCGCCGCTGCAGTCAGGGCTACAAAGGGGTCATGAGTGCGCCAGTACCAGTCAGGGAGATCAGTGCCGCCAGGAAATGGCGTCTTTCTTGAAACTGGGATATGCGTATGTTCTGGAAAGAACAATGAATCGAGACCACGTTCTTCGACCGCTTTTGCTATTGCGACCGGTTGGATCGTCTGGTCTGTTGGAAATATCTCTACACCGAAATTTACCATGCGGGTTGCCTCCCTGAATAAGTAGATTGGTGCAGAATACTACCGTTGGGTCTGCAAAAAAAAGTAGCATACAGTGAATTTCATGTTTCAGGTAGAAACTGCAGTAGCTGGTGTTCCTACTCTTCATGTATGTGATTGAACCACTCGGGTTGGGCACAATTGACCATTTCAAGAATCAAGGACATCAGTGACAAGATACTGGCTGACAGTGGTTCACAGAGAAGTAATACACGGGCTCTGGTATCTAAGTTACTAAGTGCCGTAGAAGGCAGCGACCCTGGTGCAGAGATTATCCTGTCGGGTGAGTTTCTCTGCACTGAGCTGGATGAGACTCTGTAGTCACTTCAGGCCATTGTGACTGGCCTGAAATAGTAAAAGTCAATGCCATGAGAGTGCCAGTGACCGCACCATGCGGTACGGAGGTGAAAGATTTGAGGTCCTGCTGGGTGGAACGGATCTTAGAGGTCTTGAGCACCTGCCTGTCAGGATTCTTGCGGCGGTTGAGTCAGTTGAATTCAGTGAAGGCCTTCATCTGACAGTGAGTATCGGTGGTGGGTCAATTATTCCTGAAAGAGGGCGCAAAGGTCAGTGGTTTCTTGAATCGGTTGATCGTGCGTTGTAGCAGGCCAGGGCAAATGGTCGGAATTGCTACAAAATGATACCTGTTCAGCCTGACGAGAGAGTAAAAGAGAAGGGGAAATCTGGTTGTGGATAACGTGCTCTTATATTTCATCTGCTTAAACATGCTTTAATGTTATGCACACTCACTGCATAAGAAGTTGAACTGCAAACTTCTTTCCGTGAATCCCCGCCGAGAGCATAAACCGACAAGAGCTATTCGATGGTAGAAGCACCGCTGGAAGATCAGGTCGAGCTTGGAAAGAAATTAAGTCATTTGCCTCGAACGTTCGAGGCTTTTGGTGATACCAATTTTCGTTGGTTTTTTGCTTCGCTGTTCGGCAACTTCGCGTCAATGAACATGCAGATGTTCGTGCGCGGCTGGCTGGTGTTTGAAATTACAGGGTCATACGAGAAGCTGGGTTGGATGACGGCAGCGGGTGGGTTCGTCGGATTATTTGCCGCGCCCCTGGGTGGTGTCGTGGCCGACAGGGTTAAGCAGAAGAAGTATATCGTACAAATCAGCCAGGGACTTAATGCCATTATTGCATTAAGTGTCGGACTGCTAATTAGTTTTGATCGGCTGGTATTTGAACACCTGCTGATTGCATCAATAGTCCAGGGCCTGGTGATGAATGCGATGATGCCGTCAAGACAGGCACTGACCAAAGATGTTGTCGGACTTCATCGACTGACGAATGCTATAGCCTTGAGTACATCAGGTATGAACACCGCAAGATTATTGTTGCCAGGTATTGCCGGTGGCATGGTGGCGGCGCTGGGTGGTGGTGATGGCTATATCGAACCTGCCAAGTGGGTTTATTTTCTCATGACGATCCTCTACCTGTTAGGTGTCATTATGATGTTTAAGGTCAAGGTGGATGATTCGATTGCCGAGAATCCAGTTGGACCGATACTGACAGAGCTCACACTGGGGTTTCGATATGTATTGCAAACACCGATCATCCTGATGTTGCTTGGCTGCAACTTTCTGATGGTATTTTTCAGTATGACCTATTTCATGCTGCTGCCAGGATTTGCTAAGCAGGTACTTGATGCAGGACCAGATCGACTTGGGCTGTTGATATCTATCTCGGGACTCGGTTCACTGGTCGGATCCTTGCTGGTTGCAGGCATGCCGAATCGTAATCGAGCCCGGGTGTTGTTGTTAGGTGCCATGCTGCTGGGAATTTCTCTTGTGTTGTTCTCATTGTCGACCAACTATTGGTTGTCGATGGCGTTGTTGACGATCGTCGGTTTTGGTCAGTCCGCTAGAATGTCACTATCCAACGTGTTGATCCAAACTTACGTTGACGATAATTTTCGTGGTCGGGTAATGAGTATTTACATGCTGGAGATGTCGATACTCTCGGTCAGCATATATCCTATCAGTGTGTTGGCCGATCTTGTCGGTCCTCAGTGGGCCGTCGGGACGTCGGGTTTCTGCCTGGTCATTTTTATTGCCATTTTGTTTAGGATACCCGCTTATCGGGATCTGGATTGATGCAATCCGGTGAGATAGTACTTTATGCTTTCATGAGCGGTATCGAGGCTTGTCGAAAACTGAGTGCTGGCCCACTGACTCGAAAGATTCCGATCATCTTCGTGACCTCCATGGAAGACAAGCATAATGAAGAGTCCGCATTGAAAGCAGGTGCAGTGGATTATATTTCCAAGCTACCGGCACCAGGTGTTGTGCGTGCACTAGTGGCAGTACATTTGGAGAAAACTCGTCAATCTAGGCTAATTGAAGCCATTGCAAGTGGCTATATAAGTGATCCTGAGAAGATCAGGGAGACTGCCAAAGAACTCGCTCGATCCTAGTCTTGAAGCATCTTCCTGATCATTGTTGAGAGAGATATTCAGCAACAGTCGCAAACATGTAAGAATGGGCCTTCATAAATTCTAGTTCAGTCAGAGGGATCACATGTCATATACCTGCTTTACGGTCAATATCGAAAACAGCATCGCCCATATCGTCCTGAATCGCCCAGAAAAGCGGAATAGCATGAACCCTGAATTCTGGGAGGAATTACCTCAGATAATCCAGGATGTTGATAACCAGAGCCGGGCCCGGGTTATTGTGATTTCATCCACAGGGCCGCATTTTTCTTCGGGACTTGATATCAGCTCATTCGTCACGAATGGCAGACCTGATGCCGAACCCGACCCGAAAGAAAAGAGGATTCGCGGTGCCAGGCTCTATCAGAATATTCTGCGCATGCAGAAAACGTTCTCAGTACTTGAGGAGTGCCGCCTGCCGGTTCTGGTTGCCATTCAGGGCGGTTGTATTGGTGGTGGCGTCGATTTTGCGTCGGCCTGTGATATACGGTATGCATCTGATGACGCCTTTTTTACCATCTATGAAGTCAATATAGGTATGACGGCAGATGTGGGTACTTTTCCGAGGCTGGTCAAGTTGATCCCGGAAGGTATTGTCAAGGAACTTGCCTATACTGGACGACGGATGTCAGCAGCAGAGGCGAAATCTGCCGGTCTGGTCAATGCGGTATTTGAGAATCAGGAAACCATGTTGGATGAAGTGATGAAAGTTGCCGCTGAGATCGCAACCAAGGCGCCACTGGCTGTTTACGGGTGCAAGCGAATGATCAACTACTCACGAGATCACAATACGGCTGACGGTCTGGATTATATTGGTATCTGGAATGCCAGCATGCTGCAGCCGGAAGAAATGATGGAAGCCATTGCCGCCAATGGAGAAAGACGGCAGGGTGATTTCGTTGATTTGCCGAGGAAGCAGGGCTAGGCGAGTTGTCAGGGATCATCCGCGAAAAACTGCCTGTGCCTTTCTACAATCGTGGGCCAAAGGTTCGCAACTTCTGGCTCACTGATTCTGAATATCTCGCTGAGACGATGCATCAACTGGTCGGATGAATCCAGGATGCGCGAGGTTACACCCTCAGCATTGATTGATTTGCTGATTCGTCCCAGTTGTACCTCGATCCCGGTATCTGTGAATGTCTGGCAGACGAGGTTCCTGCGAAAAGGTGACTGATCACTGGTTTGCAGCCAGTCGCATTGAGATTCCAATAGCGAAATACTCGCCGGTTGCTCATTAAAATCGAAGGAAGATACCCCACCGTAAGGGTGATTGTGGAATCGCCAATATCCGTCCGCCATTTGCTCAAGGGTCATCTCCAGACCTCGCTGTCTGATTGTCTGGGATTCGAGTAAAACCGGCTCCAGCAGGCCATCGCCAAATCCGACATCGGCGATGTAGTCTTTTCCTTTGAGATGCACCAAAAGGACAAGATGACTGCCGAGGGCGTCATCACCTCTTATCTCACGCATAACCCCGCCGCTTAATTTTCGAACAGAAAAACCAATTTCCTGCAGTGCCCAGGCGAGCAAACCATTCATTTCATAACACCAGCCGCCGCGCAGATGAGTCACTATCTTGTCGTAGATGGGCTCGACATCCAGGCTGACTCGTCGCTGCAGTTGGACATCAATGTTCTCGTAGGGAATGTGATGCAGGTGGTGGCGATGGATTGATTTGAGGGTCTGAATATCTACCTGAACCGGGTCAGGATACTGAATGCGTTTTAGATAGTTCGCAAGCTTCATCGTGATTTGACTGGAGCGGGTGATGGGAATCGAACCCACGCTATCAGCTTGGGAAGCTGAAGTTCTACCATTGAACTACACCCGCAGTGTTGTCTCCTAGTCTGACTGTACCCGGGTACGGTCTGTGTAAAAAGACATATAGCCCTTCAATTTCTCAACCTCAGCATAAGGGGATTCATAGCTCCATACAACGTTATTTTCATGCTGTTTGTTTACATCCAGATTCCAATAAGATGCATGACCTTTGAACGGACAGTATGTTGAGTGATCCGTTGCAGTAAACAGATTCATGTTGATGTCATCTCTGGGCAGATAGTAAACGTCGGCGTGTTTTGTCTCTTTGACCGTTAAGGCTCTCGTAGATTCAGCGATAACGGTGCCGTGATGACTGACAGTCACCCTGGCGTTTGCTGCTTCAATTTCCACTGCGTAATCAGGCAGCCGGGCCAGAATTTTCTCTCTGCTGGGTGTCATTGGGAACTGTGGCATATGCGCGCTCATGGATCTGTTTATGTAATCCACATCATACTGAAATAGAACCACATATGAATCCAATATGAAGGTTGGAGTCGCCGCGCGCGTGCGGATCGTTGAAACGCAGCTGAACAGAGACTTTTTCGGGTATAATGCCGCACTTTTGGTGAGTGGGTGGATAACATGTCGGAACGAACAGCGTCTGTTCAGCGCGACACCCTGGAAACAACAATAAGTGTCGCAATCAATCTAGATGGCAGTGGCAAAGCAGACCTGGATACGGGTCTGCCTTTCCTTGAGCATATGCTGGATCAGGTTGCTCGCCATGGGTTGATTGATCTGTCGGTTAAAGCCAAGGGTGATCTGGAAATAGATGCCCATCATACGGTTGAAGATATCGGCATCACGCTGGGACAGGCATTCGATATGGCAATAGGTGATAAGAAGGGTATTCGTCGATACGGTCATGCCTATGTGCCGCTGGATGAGGCTTTGTCTCGGGTTGTTATTGATTTCAGTGGTCGACCGGGGATCGTTTATGACATCGAATTTGTTCGCGCGCAGCAGGTGGGTGAATTTGATGTGGATTTATTCCAGGAGTTTTTCCAGGGATTCGTCAACCATGCCAATGTCACTTTGCATATCGATAATCTGAGAGGGGACAGTGCTCATCATCAGATCGAAACTGTGTTTAAGGCGTTCGGCCGTGCGATTCGAATGGCAGTGACATTTGATCCAGGAATGGTTGATGTTCTTCCCTCCACCAAGGGTGCTCTGTAGATGCAGATAATTCCGGCGATCGACTTTAGAGACGGAAAAGTAGTTAATCTGAAGCAGGGACAGTTGGAACAGACGACAACCTATTCCGATGATCCCGTTGGAATGGCAGATCATTGGGTTAGCCTTGGTACCAAAAGACTCCATCTGGTCGATCTCGATGGTGCGTTCGCAGGAAAACCTGTCAACCGTGAAGCGATTGAGAGGATTGCAAAGAACCATCCTCAGCTAACGATTCAACTAGGTGGTGGCATTCGAAGTCCTGAGATTATTGAAGCGTATCTGACTGCCGGTGTGGACTATGTGATTATCGGCACCAAGGCCGTGGATGAACCGGAATTTGTCGGTGAGATGTGCAAAAGGTTTCCGGATCACGTCATTGTGGGTCTGGATGGTTTGCACGGTATGGTGGCCAAAAATGGCTGGCAGGAAGTCACTGATATCTCGGTGAAGAGCCTGGCCATGCTGTTTCAGGCTGACGGTATTGAATCTATTGTCTATACAGATATTGGCAAGGACGGCATGATGGGAGGAGTGAACCTGCATGCCACCAGAGAACTGGCAAAAAGTGTCACCGTTCCGATAATCGCGTCAGGTGGCGTCACTGATATGAGAGATATCGAAACACTGGTTGAAGCCGGTCGCAAGGTAGACGGTGGAATCTGCGGCGTGATTACAGGGCGTGCGCTCTATGAAGGTACGCTCGATCTTGCTGAGGCGATTGATTACGTGAATAACAACTAGCGTCTCGATGCAGGGTTCTCGAATGAGAACCTGCATATTTCCCGGAGAGTCTATGAATCTCGGTATCAGCATTCGTAATATGGGTCCGCAATCGTCCAGGGAAATAGTGACCGAATGTGCCGTCTGTGCCGATCAGGCAGGATTAGACTCGCTCTGGATCACCGAGCATATCGCCATCCCACCCGATGATGCCGAAGGATCGGAGGGTAGATATCTAGATCCACTGATAACCTTGTCCTACCTCGCGGCAAAAACGGAGCGAATCAAACTCGGTACAGGTGTATTGATTCTGCCCTACAGACCCCCCGTGGTGACTGGCAAACTGGTTGCGACTCTTCAGGAACTAAGCAACGAGCGAATTCAGCTTGGTGTGGGTATTGGCTGGATGAAAAGCGAATTCAGGGCGCTTGGTATTAATTTGAGAAAACGTGTCAGTGATTCAGAACGGGTACTGTCATTTCTGCTCGAAGCTTTCGATAATCATATCGTCTCACAGCACGACCAACCTTTCATATTTAGCCCAAGACCCGCAAAGCCGCCGATTATAATTGGCGGCGCAGCACCCCATGCGATAGAGCGGGCGGTCAAGTTTGGTGACGGGTGGATACCCATGGGGCTGAAGCCAGAGGTGCTGAAACCACTCGCTCAAGACTATCGAGCTCAGACCCGCGATGCCGGGTTGGCAGATCCACAGATCGTGGTGATGACAGGTTTACCTCTGCAGGATCCGGGTCGGACTCGTGATGTAATTGATACTTATCAAGAGGCTGGAGCGACCACTCTGGTTCATGGTCAACGGTACGATAAAGCCAGTCAATTACAGGATTCGATTGAGACGCTTGGGCAACTGATCTGAGATAAGCTGCTATTCAGCCCCGAAAGCGGCAATCTGTCTGCCTCGCAGCTGTTGCAGTGCAATCAGATTAGAAACCGAAATAATCTGAATCCCTGATCCCAACTTGGGTATTGCGGATTCAAGATAATCAAGAGTCGTTCGATAGGGATGACCAATGCCAATTGCAGTGCCTCTTCTTTTTGCGATTTTCACCAGTTGTTGAAATGCCTTGTCAATCTCCTCGGTAGAACGATCATTGTCCAGGAACACATCTCGACTGGCCGTCAGGATATTGTTCTCCCAGGCGATTTTTCGAGCAACTGATTTTGCTGTGGTTCTCGAATCAATAAAGAACAGGTCACGCTGTTTAAGATCGTCCATCAACCATTTCATTTGTTTGGGTTTCTGGGTCAGATAGCTGCCGGTATGATTGTTGATACCTTTTGCATGAGGCACTTGCTTAATGGCTCTGGCGATAGTCGCTCGAAATTCTGATTCACTGAGAGAATCTGTCAGACCATCCGGTCCGATTGGATGATTGGTCAGATTGGACATCGGAAGGTGAATAATAACTTCCTTTCTCGATGAATATGCTGCTTCAGAGAGTGATTCTGAGTGCTGCGTGTATGGTAAAAAGGCATAAGTAATAGACCCTGGGAGATTGATAGCTCGTCTGCCGCGGGTAACATTGTGACCCATATCATCAATGATAATTGCAATATAGGCAGTTTGATCCGCCAGAGAATCAGCGTTGGAGAGTAGGGTTAGCGCGAGGCAATAAACCAGACTGAGCCGTCTTATGATTATTATCCTTGTGGTTGAACCGGTTTCGTTGCAAGTATATTAAGTCCTTTCAACAATGTCAGCGCTTCGTTTAGCTGATAATCCAGATTTGCAAGGTCAGTCGTTTTTACTGGTGTCTCATCTTCCCCTGATTTATCGCCATTTCCATTCTGCAGGTGCTTCGGTAGGTCACGTTCCTTGATTCTGAATGGATAGCTCTTCAGCTTGGTTACCTTGGACCTGTCAACACGGATATCCGGGATAATCCCTTCTGCCTGGATCGAACGACCATTTGGTGTGAAATACAATGACGTTGTGAGTTTTATTGCCTTTTCATTGTTGAGCGGCAGGACGGTTTGTACAGATCCCTTGCCGAACGTGTTGACGCCCATGATCACCGCACGACCATGGTCCTGTAATGCACCAGCAACGATTTCAGATGCAGAGGCACTGCCTTCGTTCACTAGCACGACCATTGGGACGCCGCCGATTGAATCCGGAGTGGTTGCGCTGAATCTGAGGTCAGCATTTGACAACCGACCAGTGGTGTAAACGATTAATCCCTTATCGATAAAAATATCCGACACCTGCACAGCCGATTGCAGGACGCCACCTGGATTATTTCTTAAATCAAGTACCAGGCCCAGCAATTGACCTTCTTCCGTAAAACTGGCAACGGCTTTCTCTACCTCATCACCGGTACCACTCTGGAACTGGGCAATCCGAAGGTAGCCATAGCCGTCTTCCAGGAGCCTCTTGCGTACGCTTGCGACCTGGATGACTTCGCGGATAAGGGTTAACTGTAGAGGTATGGGTTCACTTTCTCTGGCAATCGTTATTTTCACTTCACTGCCTGGTTCCCCTCGCATGGTTTCAATTGCATCATTCAATGACATGCCTTTTACGGGGGTGTCGTCCAGCTGCAGTATCATATCACCCGATTCAATACCTGCTCTGTCAGCGGGGGTATCGTCCATTGGTGTCACGACACGGAGGAAACCACTGTCCATGGCGACTTCCAATCCCAGGCCACCGTAATTGCCAGTGGTGTTTTCCTGCAGATCGGAGAATGTTTCGCGATCAAGATAGGCGGAGTGAGGATCAAGTTGGGACAGCATGCCTTTTATGGCATTTTCGAGGAGTGTTCGATCATCGATTTCTTCCACATACGCCTCACTCACACGATTGAATACCTCGGCGAACACGCGCAGTTCATTCAGTGGCAGTCTCGGTGGTAGCTTCTCTTCGTCAGCAGGCGCTTCACTGCTTTCAGTTGCGAAACTGCTTCCCGCAAAGATGAGAAGCGCAATCGCCAGTGAATGTCTATTGAATCGTTTCATGTATCTAAATCCCCGTGTAACACCTTCTCTTTGCCTCTGCAATCGCCATAAATAGCTCAGACCGCTTTAACAGGTCGTGCATGACACCATAGTTGCGGATCCGATGGTTTGCCAGCACTGCGTATTTCAAAATATAAACCGGACTCGCGTTGACCGCCACTATTGCCAACATTAGCGATTAACTCACCCGCTGTCACCCAATCTCCAGTTTCGCGAAAGAGAACCTGATTGTGGCCGTAAAGAGACATATAGCCTTCTCCATGATTAATGATCAACAACAGACCGTAGCCACGCAGCCAGTCAGAAAAAACAACCCGGCCATAGTGAATTGAATGAACGGGTTCACCCTCGTCAGTCTTGATAAGAACACCACCCCACCGAAGTTTACCCTCGCTTCTTCTGGCGCCGAATGTTCGTATGATCTTTCCAGCAGCCGGTAAGAGCAGATTACCACGCATATTTGAGAAAGGTGCCGCGTCAGCAGAGGTAGGCAAATTCGCGATACCAGCAACAATTCGTTCCAGTAATGCTTCAAGACGTTCTCTGTCAGACTCACGTTTTTCAATGGCGTCCCCGGTTCGGCTGATTTCCTCATTTAGGGCTGCAAGGACCAGTACTTTTTGTGCCTGGACAACCAATAGACCGGATTTCTGTTCATCAAGTTGCATCTGCTGATTATTAAGAGAAAGCACCTGCGCCGTGATTTTCGTCTCAATGATGTCAAGCTCAGCAATTGTGGCCTCATAGGACTCAATCTGCTCAAGTCTTGCATGGTTAAAGTAGTCATAGTACGTCAGTATACGAGCAAGCTGGTTTGGATCTTCCTGGTTGAGAACCACTTTGAGATACTGCTGGTTCCCTAATTCGTGAGAAGCTCTGATTTGCTGAATGATGTGATCCTGCTGGATTACCTTTTGCTTATTCAGCTGATTCTGCTCGCTTGTCAGCGAGGAAAGCTTGTCCTCACTCTGGCCCAGATCTTCCTGGATCTGCTTAATCTTTTTCAGGATCTCACCAATAGATTTTTCGTTTACCTCAAGCGTATCTTCAAGATCTGATCTTTGGTTCTGCGTATTTTTCATCAGCTCTCGAAATTTGGCGATTTCTGCTCCGAGA